>VGMG01000001.1 GCA_016866495.1 Chlamydiota bacterium
GAGTGTTCGAAAATGCCTGTTTATGACGGTAGCCTTGAAAAGATTTTGGGCTTTATATTTTCTAGAGACCTTTTTTTACATAACCGAGGTTTTAAAAAAGGGCTCGATGTCGTCCCTTTATTAAGAAAAGCTTTTTACGTTCCAGAGTCTGTCTCGGCTAGACATTTGATGCAACAATTCCATTTTCGTAAGGAGGAGATTGCGATAGTTGTGGACGAGTATGGCTCAGTGGCAGGCCTTATCACGCTCGAAGATTTGATGGAGGTGGTGGTTGGACCTATACAAGATAAAATAGATCCGCCTAATCCTTTGCTGGAATCTTCAGAGGATATTTTGATCTCGAATGGCCAATTAGAGATTGTAGAAATTGAGAATCGTTTCGATGTAGACCTGGAGAGCCCCTCAAATATGGTTACGATTGGGGGTTGGTTAACTGAAAAACTGGGAGATATTCCGAAAATTGGGGATAGATTGATTGTAGAGCCGTTGCTATTTCACATCCTAGCTGCTGATGAAAAAGCGGTGCAAAAGGTATACATCAGAAAATTGCCTACTCGGGGAGAAAGTTGATGAATCCCTTTTTAGTTTTCACAATCCTATGTCTTGTGTTCCAGGCTTTTTTTGCCATGATGGAGATGGCAATCGTCTCCTTCAATCGTGTGAGATTACAGTACTTCCTTGTTAGAGGGAGTAAAAAAGCGAAATGGATCAGCAGGATGCTTCTTGATCCGACCCGTCTATTTGCTACAACTCTTGTTGGAGTGAATACCGCTTTGCAGATTGGATCTGAGTGCTCAAGACGCGTATATGCGTCTTACGGTTTAGACCCCGACTTAGCCCCGTTGACACAGATTTTGTTTGTATTGATTTTTGCAGAATTAGCCCCACTTTTTGCAGCAAGGAGGCACCCTGAATCGGTAGCGATGCTGGGAATTGGTCCTTTATATTTACTCTCTATGGTGATGCGACCTTTAACATGGGTGTTAGGGAAATTTCTTCAGCTTATTGATACTATTTTTGGAAAAGATAAGGGGCATGCCCCCTTCATTTCTAAAGAAGAGCTTCAAAAAGCGATTGAGTCGCTTGAGGAAAAGCATGCTGTCAGCGAAAAGGAGGAATTCAATCATCTGATTCATGCGATTTTTGGTCTAAAATCAAGAACGCCCAGGGATTTTATGACCCCTTTAAATCACGTGGAGATGATTCCTACAGGCACCAGAATCAAAGATATCAAAAGGTTGATTCGGGATAAAAACATCGAACACTTACCCGTTTTTTACCATCAGCGTCACACGATTGTGGGAATTGTAAGCACTAGAAACCTTTTGAAATCCCAAGACGATGCCCGCTGTGATCTTTACATGCAAGACGCATGGTTTATTCCGGAAAACGAGTCCCTTTTTAAAGTAATTGAAGGTTTTCGAAAAAATGGTCAACCCTTAGCTATTGTTGTCGATATTACCGGATTATCTGTGGGTGTAATCCATTTGGATCAGATTTTGCAAGCTATGTTCTTATCTGAAAAAGATCTGGGTTCAATCGGCCATATATTAATTGATCGTTCCTTTGATCCCTACAAAGAGGTTTCTAAAATCAATTTGGAGTTCAATCTAGATCTGCCGACCGAATATGGGGATACGCTTATCGAAATGATGGAAGAGGTTCTTAGACATCGCCCCCAGACAAATGAAATTGTCCGATTGAAAAATCTTGAGCTCACCTACAAAGAGGGGGACTTGCTTGGCGATTCTAGAGTGCACATCCGCACAATTCTTCCTTAATAAGCAGAGCCGCTTTTTGCATCTCATCCATGGTGTTTTTTCTGCTAACTGAAAATCGCAGGCTTGAGCGAGCTCTACTTCTTTGTAAACCCATTTCAAGTAGCACTCTTGAAGGCTCGATGGATCCGCTTGAACAGGCTGACCCCATAGAGGCTAATACCCCTTTTTGATCTAATCGAATCATCAGGCTTTCTGCGTCATGCGCATCAAATGCGATGTTGAAGGTATTGGATATGATCTCGACGGTACCATTTAAAACCCCAAAAGGGAGTAATTCTCTTAAAAGGGTGTTTTTTAAATCTTCCATGATAATAAAATGGCTGGGTTCAATCAGTTCAAGAGCTTTTGTCAAACCGACGATTGCGGCTAAATTTTCGGTCCCGGCACGATGCTGCATCTCTTGATGCCCACCTAAAAGAAGCGGAAGAAACGGAAAGTTTTTTCTGCTAAACAGAAGGCCAGCTCCTTGCGGACCATGGAATTTATGCGCTGAAAGAGTAAAAGCACTTATCCCCCTATATACAGTGAAAGGAGCTTTCCCGATATGAGCTGTTGCATCAACAATAAGGGGAATTTTCCTTTGATAGAGGAATTCGCTGATCTGTTTTAAATCGAGCATGGCTCCTGTTTCGCTGTAGACACTTGAGAGAATAACAAGCTCCACTTTGGGATCTAAGGCCTTCTCAAGAGATTCTAAACTAGGCGCCCCTTCCAATCCGACAGGAATGGTGTCGACCTGAATCCCTTCGTTGATAAGAAATTTTAGGCAGGCGTCAACCGCATTGTGTTCAATTTTTGTCGACAAAATCCTTTTTACATTTTTAGCCCGTACATGACCTAGAATTATTGTAGACAAAGATTCTGTGCTAGAAGAGGTGAAATAGAGCTCGTTTGGATGCACTTGGAAAATATCGGCAATTTTATCCCTTGAGCTTAAAAGAATCTCCTTACCCTTCTTCCCTTGTCTGTGAATAGAGGAGGGGTTTAAAGGGCCTAAAGCATAAATCTGGTGCATTGCCTCTTCGACCACAAAGTCGATAGGGGTAGTGGCATTATTATCCAAGTAGATCATAGTGTGGCTATTTTAAACTTTGCAGTACTTTAAAACAAAAAAAATATGAGAGTCTCATAGGGTATTAAAAATCAGTATTTAAGACGAAAGTAGCGATTAAAAATTTTAAAAAATGAATGCCCCTGCTATTTTCGGTGGTATTTAAAGAAAGAGGTTTTTACATATGAAAAGGCTTTTATGTTTATTATTATCTGCGACCATTTTTGGGGAAATATCTGTCGCAAACACGACATTTAGCCTGCCCGCCTGGGAAACGGTCCTTTTAGAAATGAACTACCCGAATCTTTTTGATAAGAGTGTAAGCGTAAAAGTATTTAGAGATCCCCAAAGCCTTACCCTGGTCTATCTGGCTTCAGCAGGTCTACATCTAACACCTAAAGAGATTGCAAATTACCCTTTATTTGGAAAAAAACATTATTTAGCAGAGGAAATTTCTACAGCAAATGGTTACTATTTAATTTTTGAAAAAGATAGTCACAAATGCAAATGTAAATCTTGCAACCTCAATCCGATCACGTTAAAAGTGGACTATTTTGAGGGGAGAACCACTCTTGTGGCTGTCATTCATCAACCCCAGCAAAAAGAGGATGTGAGAAACGTTTTGGAACTTTTAGAAATCCGATAGATGAAGAGTAAAATAAAATTATATTTTGCTTAAAACAAGATTTGATTAATATTCATCTGTGAAATTTTGGTTTTTTTTGTTTTTTTGGGTTTCCCTTTTTGGAAAAATGGAGGTTGGCGGCATATGCCTTGAAACATGCTTTCAGCCGACTTTACTAAAAAAAAATGAAAGGGGAGCAGCCTATGTATTTGAGAAAAAATGGTCTTTACTTGTGATGCGTAAGCTCGAAGATCTTGAGGAAGCAGAGAAGATCTTAGAAAAACTTGAAAATGCTTTGGCCCCTTTAAAGTTTGCAAAAGTAAAAATGGCTACTGGAAGACTTTTGAAAGTTGGGACCTATACGGATCCTTTTTTATTTCCTTGGATTTTTGTTGCAAGGGTAATCCAATCAAAAAAAAAGCAAGTTTTAGCATTAGCTCTATTTCATGAGGAGAAAAGCGAATTAGATTTTTTTAGTCTTATAGATCACTTGCAGATTTTGTCGGTATAGAGATGTTCAGTACTATAGCTGTAATGTTATCGCGACCCCCACGACTTAAAGCAGCATTGATAAGAGCGTGTGTTGCCTCTTTTGCATCGTTATTCTTAAGCAATAAGAGCTCCATCTCTTTTGTTGTGACATAGTCGGTCAAACCATCTGAACAAACGATAAATCGATCCATCGGCTCTAAATCTTCAGAAATTACCCGTGCCTCGCACTCAATAGAAGTACCAATCGCTTGAGTCAGATATCTTCGTCGGATTCTTCCAAGTTGATCCTCATCGACACTCACCTCATTTGCATGATCATTTGTCATGAGTGTAAGCATCCCGTTGCGGTAACGATAGATGCGGCTGTCTCCTACGTGAAAAGCAGTGAACTGGTTATTTCGAATCCAAAGCGAGGCAATAGTCGTTCCCATGCCTTTCTGCTGAGGGCTTTTAAGAGAAGTTTCGTAAATATGTTGAGAGGTCTCTTTTATAATCGATTGGATGTTATCTTTAAGCTCTTCTTGCCCTTCAGTAATTTTCAGCCGCATGCTCTCTATTTTGTGAGCTATTGTTTCGACGGCCAATTTTGAAGCGACTTCACCTGCGTTATGCCCTCCAAGCCCATCTGCGACAATGAATAAATCATGAAAGATTGCAAAATAATCTTCGTTATTTTGTCTAAACAATCCTTTATCCGTATGACCAAAAGCGCTGAGCCCAAAGCCTGCATCCATCATAAAGCCCAGATTAGACACGAGGATTTTATTTTGTAAAGATCTTTTTTTAACAATCTTTTGTTAAGACAGAACTTTTTAGAGGTTTAAAAATTTTTCAGAAAGAATTTTCAATAACCGATAATTTTTTAGCTTAACTCCCCAAAAGCACTTGAACAAAAGTCAAAGTGTTGATCATCGAGTGATAGGTTATAGAGGTTATCAAGGAGCGCTGCCTCTCATAGGAAAAACCCAGGTACATTGAGGCGGCAAAGGTGGTAATTATGACAATTATTTTTCCTGGAACAGTATCAATGGTAAAAAAATGGGATACAGCAAAAAAAAGGGAAGTAACAAAAATTGCCCAAAAAGGGGAGAGATAATTTTTTAGCCAGGTTTGGATATTAGCGCGGTAAAGGAACTCCTCGTAAGCGGGAACTAAAATACATACCAGCACGAAAAAAAATGTGAGCAAGGGCTTATTTTCTTTGATTTGACGGATAAAATCGATAAAGAACTGTCTAGGCACCTCCATTTGAAAAAAATAGGTCAAAATCCATTCCAGAGAATTCTGTAAAAAAGAGAGGAAGGGGAGAGAAACGATAAAAATTGTCAAACCGATTGTCACATCCCATAGCAAGGAGGTTTTCGGTAGCATCATTTTATCTTTTAAAATAGAAATGAACTGCTCCTTACTTTTAAGGGCAAAGTAAAATAGCAAAAGAATTAAAGGGGCATACCAGGCTATGTAGGGGAAAGGAAAAAGATAAAAAAATATGGATAATAGGCTAAGAATTCCGGCTAAAACAGGGTAGGGTTTGGTTTGGTAGCTTATTTTCAAAATGCTAAATAGATCTTTTTTGTAGCCTACCCAGTGGGTAAAAACCGACAAAACAATCAAAAAGAGCCCTTGAGTTATAAAGCTCAGCTCATCCATAAAAAGCTCCTATTTATACTTAGCTACAAGAATATATTCTTCAATTCTCTCGGCAAGAGTATTGCAAAAGTCATTATGGGCAATTCCCAAAGGGAGTACAGAGAAAGAGGCTGATCCCCAGGTGTTGCTTCTGTAATCTATAAGAGACAATGATCCTAAAATATCGGTTTTTTTCTCAAAAAGTTCCTGAAGAATGATCCTGGGGGATTTTCCCCTTAAATCTATGATTCGAACGCGGATTGCCATATCGAGCTTTTCGGTTAAAGAGACCGACTCTGTCGATTTTTTCAGGTCATGTCTTATGAGCTCCATGAATACGACATATTCCGACTGCAAGGGGAGGTTGTGTAGCACATTTAGGTCTTGTAAAAAAGGTTTATAATTTCTGTCTTGAGATAGCAGATAATTGACTAAAGGATAATCCTGAACAAGAAAGAGCTGTCTAGATTGCATGATTTTTTGTTGAATCTGGGTGGTAAATTCCTCTGATAGACTCCAGGGGAGCTCCGACATTGAGGAGTCAAATACCCCAAGTAAGCAGACGATCGGTTTTTTTCTCCCATCATCATGATATGCGGTCTGGTCTTGAAAGTGCATTTGTGAGCAGCTTATAAAAAAAAGAGAGAAAAATAGGCACCTAAAAATTGTGAAAATACGCTGGGACAAAAACATATTTTTTACAATAACCTCTTGATAAAAATGTTTCCAACAAATTCCTCAAAGAGATGCATTTTAAAAAAAAAGAGAACATTTTAGGATCAAAAAACGGTTTTTGCGATCAACACCGTATTATGTTCCAGGATAAGTGGGTTTTTAGCTGTTGAAACTAGGATATCCCATTTGCCGAATTCCAAAGCTGGTAGAGAGATCTCGACGGGGTCTTTCCAGCTATTTGCGGCGATAAAAATAGAACATTTCTCGTCTGTTTTTGTAATAACGAAAAGATGGTCGCTGTGTTGGAGCCTTAATTGGTAAGGGTTTTGACCATGAAATTGCACCAAAGCATGCGGATTGGATAGCGGGCTATTTTTATAGATATCGATGAGTTTTTTTGTAAAATCTTTGAAACTCGGATAGATCTGTCGATTCCACTCGATATAACTGATACGGTTATCTTGATTGAATGGATTGTTGTTCCCGTAGTGGGTACTTAAGAATTCATCCCCAGCATTGATCAAAATGGGACCACTAAAACAAAAAAGCATCGTAAAAATCGTCTCTGCTCGTCGTATTCTTTTTGTGAGGATTCCTTCATCGGTTGTTTCCCCCTCAAAACCACAGTTGGAGCTAAAATTACCGGTATGACCGTCCCGGTTTTTATAGCCGTTGAAGAGATTATGTTTTTGCTCGTAACTCACTAGATCAAAGAGTGTAAACCCGTCGTGGCAGCTCACCATTTTTACCGCATTTGGGCTATGAAATCTCTCAAAAATTAGGGGGAGTTGCCCGTCATCCATCCTTGCAAATCTACGGATCGTATCTCGAATAAGATCATCCCAAACAAACCCGTTTTTTGACGGGAAATTATCGAGCCTGTAGCCGGCTGTATCCCAAGGTTCATAGAAAATTTTGATCTTTTTTTTGTAGAGATTTTCAAACTGATGAATAAACGGGGGGTTGGAGTAAATTTCGCCGTTTTCATCGCGGCAAAGGGCTAATCCCAGATCGAAACGGATCCCATCTATATTGTAGACCTCTACAAACCTTTTTACCGCTTGAAGTAAAAGGGTTGTTACAATGGGGTGATTTGCGTTTAACGTATTGCCACAACCGGTAGCATCGTAGTTTTTGAGATAAAAATTCTCACAGAATGGGAAAAGGACAGACTCCATACTATCAGTATGGTTGAATACAAGATCAAGATATATCTCGATCCCTTTTTTGTGTGCAGCATCGACAAGTTTTTTTAAGCTGATGTCAGGTTTTTTGTCATAGGAAAGATGGGGGGCTAAAGCCATAAAATGGCGTGGCATATACCCCCAAAGCTGTGGGGGATGAAATAAAGTCACAGGCAGAAGTTCAATAGCATTCACACCCAACCATTCCAGGTAGTCAAGTTTTTCGATGAGCCCTTCCAGTGTCCCCGGATGTTTTACTTTTGACGAGGGATCGTTTGTGAACGAACGAACACACAATTCATAAATCACAAGTTTATCGGGACAATGGTGGGGATGAGAGGAATCAAATGAATAAGGTTCCTCTAACTTATAAACGCTTTTTGTTCCTGTTGGGTCTGTAAACGGACAGAACGGATCTAAAAGATCACAAAAAAAATCTTTCCCTTTAAAAATGTTATAGACGTAATGAAATGGGGGGGTCAATTTTTCAAAAAAGAGGGTATAGGTATGGAGACGAACGGGCGCCTTTTCCATTGGATACTCGATATCATTGAGGGTGAGGGTGATTGTATCTATATTTTCTGCATAAACCAGAAAACGAAAGCCCCCCGCCTCGGCGATCACCCCAAACCCACAATGCTCAGTAGAATCTTGTTTCATCCTTAAATCTCTATTAATCAAAAATATTAGATTTTGACTAGGATAAAAAAAGATTTTTTGTTAATAAAAAATTAGGTTTTAAGATTCTTTATTAAATTCTCCTTGTGAAAAAAAAGGACTTCAATAAAAGAATTCGTAAACAATTTATTTTAAGTGAATTAAGTATAGAAAACAAAAAGCTAGGTTTACAGTCGCTCAAATCAAGAATTCGTTAAAACAAGCAACAATTGTTTGATTTTCATAAATGGTTTGAGCTATAATCTCTGTATCCCAATCTCTTAAGGAGGACGACAGACATGTCTTTGGAAAACGCTACTGCAAATCTTAAGGAGTTCGGAAAAGAACTGAACCTCGAAGGGCTCGCTTTTGATGAAAACCATACCTGCATTCTTGGCATAGACAATGTTTTTTCATTACACTTAACCTATGAACCAAATTCTCAACGCCTTTATCTCTATGCCCCTATTTTAGATGGGCTTCCCAAAGATAAAGAGACACTTTGTTTGCTTTACGAAGTGCTTTTAGAGGGCTCGATGCTAGGTGGCCAAATGGCGGGTGGCGGCGTTGGTGTTGCCGTCAAAGAGGAACTTATTTTGATGCATGCCGTGATTGAAATGGTAGCAGCCGATACTTCAAGCTTGAGAAGATTTGCTCCCGTATTTGTAGAAGCCGTTGAAAAATGGCGTGATATTGCAAAAAGAATCTGCGAAAGTCGCTACGATGAGAAAAAAGAGCGCGAAGCTCTTAGACCTTATCACCAAGGACCTGGTGGATCCCAACAACCCACTCAGGGTCAAAGTCACCAAGGCAAGCCTGGAGATCTCTTCAAAAGAGTCTAATTATACCCCACTCATTTACAAACACAAAAATGGTTCAGTTTATAAATAAAATTTATAAAATGAGCCTTTTTTGTTTTATTAGACTAGCCAATTTTTTTTGCCTCTTTTTAGCCTAGAGAGACAATTTTTCGTTGAATTTGCCCCATGTGGAACATAAGATCTTGGCTCTGTTTTTCTAACCCTTTAGTTACTTGGCGTATACTGGACATTACCGTAGAGTGGTCTTTATCAAAATATTTTCCAATTTTCAAATAGGGCATTTTTAATAAAGATCTCAAAAGATACATAGAGATCTGCCTAGGAAGTACCGACTCTCGTGTTTGGGATTTATTGAGCAAATCGTCCGGCTGTATACCAAATGACTGTGATACGATATCGAGAATTTTTTCTGCATTAAGAACCTCTTTGGTCTCTTGGACAATCAGCTGGTCGATCATTTTCTTGATCTCTTGGTTCGATTTCATCTGATTATGAGCTAAAGAGAGGGACTGCACCACCTTTTCTATAGATTTAGGTGTTTTCATCTCAACAATTACTTTATCCACAAGCTCTTCATCGAGGTGTAGCTTAAAGCGTTGCATTTTGAGTTTCAGAACTTGAAGAAGCTCGTCTTGGGTTTGGAGTCGTTCTACTGAGAGGACAATTCCCCATTCGAATCGGCTGATCAAACGCTCTTCAATCTCCTCTAAGAGTGCAGGGGGGGAGCTTGAGGCGAGTATAATTTGTTTCTCATGGATGTGTAAATGATTGAAGGTATGAAAGAGCTCTTCTTGCGTCGCAAATCTTTTGGAGAAAAGATGCACATCATCAATTATTAGAGTATCTATTTTTCTGTAACAGTTACGAAAATCCTCCATGCGGGAGGAGCGGATAGCGCCCACAACATGCTGAGTGAATGTCTCAGCAGAGATATAAAGAACATTTTGTCCTAGCCCCTCTAAAAGCTTTTTTGCCCCCTGTAAAAGGTGTGTTTTTCCCGATCCGCTGGGCCCATACAAATAGATGGGATTCAAAAATTCAAATGTTTGTAAAAGGGCACTTTTGAGAAGCTTAACCGTCATATCGGTTGTACTGTTTGCGGCAAAAGTTTCAAATGTCTGATCTGGATCTACCGGATCTGAGACAAATGAAAGAATTTTCTGGCCTGTTTCATGAGTTGTTTTTTGTAGATCCTCTTTTTTTAAAGAACCCTCGGATTGGCTTATTTTGATATGGACTTGGATTTTTCGGCCGTTATTGTTCAACAGACTTTTGTCTATTCGAGACTCAATATGCTCTTTATACCAGTTGATCTGGAGAGCATCGTCAGCTTCTAAATAGAGATTGCAAGAATTAAAGTTTACAATCTTTAGAGGACGCAACCACCTATCAACCACCTCTTTAGAGAGGTGGCTTTCTTGTTCCAAGAGGAATTCTTCCCAAATACGCGGTATCATTTCTTTAGGATTTGTATCTTAGATTTTCCTGAAATTTTCATCATCAAAAATTGTTGAGCCACTCCTAAGAAATTTGAGAAAGCAAAATAAATGTTGAGACCTGCAGCCAAATTGTAGAAAATTAGCGATAGGATGATAGGCGCAATAGTTTGCATGGTCGCTGCCTGTCTTTGACTCTCCTCGGTAGCTGCAGTCATTTTAGGTGCTGTCATTTTACTTTGAATAAACATAATCAGACCGACCAAGATTGGCAACAGGTGAAACTCATTACCAATAAAAGGGAGTGGATATCCCCAGCTAAAAAGAATGTCAGGCGCGGCTAAATTGGGAATCCAAGCCGGAATTAAAAAGGAGACACCCCTTAGTTCAAAATTCGTTTTGAGCAAATCAAAAATACCAATCAAAAAGGGGATTTGTACCAGGTGAGGTAAACATCCCGATAAAGGATTGATCTTTTTTTCTGAGTAGAGTCTCATGATCTCTGCACGATATTTGGCAGGATCTTTTTTGTAGCGTGCCTCCAAAGCTTTGATTTCTGGCTGAATTTGCGCCTGAGCTTGCATCGCTTTGGTTGAGTAGTTATTCAACGGAAAAGTTATTAATCTCAAGACTAATGTGAATGCTAAAATCGAAACACCCCAAGAATTTGTGAACATGTAGCAGATTTTCATGATGAAAAACATAAAACGGACAAACGGAGCCGATATAAAGCTAAACCAACCCTGTACGGCTTGTGCTTGTTCAAATTGGGGATTTTGCGCATAGTTCTCTGAGGCCTTTGAGAGCATTTTTTCTTCATAAGGGCCAGCATAAAAACGGAAGGTGAAGGTCCCATTTTGGGGTATTATCTGCTTAGAAACTTGATAGGCAGGATAGGATTTTACAGGATAAAGATCGTATTTTTGATCGATTAAATGTAATCGAGTCGGGCAGTTTTCCCCTTCAATTTTTCGAGCCACAAAACCTGTTTGCGATGGTTTAAAATCGGGACTTAAAATTGTTCCAAAAAATCCGTTCGAACTGGAAATCCATAAAGGATTTTGTGCAGGGTAAAAGCCTAAATCTTTTGAGGGAAGAGCCGTTTTCTCTAGGTAGGTTTTATCTCCTCTTACTTGCAAAGTCTGGATCATAGGGTCGTAGGCGCCAGAGATGAGCTCAACCTCGCTAATTCCATTAGATAGAAAAAGCGGGAGGTTTTGGGCATTTCCAAAACTGATCGACATTTTAAATCCGTAAGGAGAGACTAACTCGTAACTTTTGACGATTTTTTGGCCATTGACGGTTCCGCTAAATTCTATTGAATCGGCCGTGAGCTTGGTCATTTGAAAAGTCCCCCCCTCATATTCCCCTTCTTCGTTTAGAAGCTGTCCCATGTAAAATTTAGGAGAAATAAGATAGCTATAGCCTCCGTTTTTCCCTTTTGTGGCACGCCTTAAAAGTGGAGTATAACCCCCTTGCTTTGGAAGATAAGGCTCGATAGTGTCTGACTTTTTGTCAAAAAAGGTTGCTGCCATTAATGGGTATTGTGCATTTTGTGGAGACTCTTTTTCTATTTCTCGATCAAATTCTATGGGGCGGACAATGCTTATATTGTCTTTATTTGAAATGAAGGGAAGATTGATTTCGTTGATTGCTCCTCCAAGATTTGAAAAAACAATTTGCTGTGTATCATTTTCGAGAACATAAAATCTTTCGCTGGGATTTACCTTTAGGGGAGCAATTTCCACCGTTTGCGGGGGAGCAACGGGGGGTAAAATCCAAACATTAACGAAGAAAAGAACGATCGAAAGAACCAATATAAAAACAAATGATCGTTTATCCATGGAGTTTTAACCTTTTTTTTCAAAAATAGTACCAACTTTCGATTAACGTGTACATACTGAATGTGCTTGGTAAAAAGGAAAATTGACAAATCTTTTGGGCAATAAAGGTGAGGGAATTCCTCTAAACGAAAAAGAAACCAAAGAAGATCCAAGGATAAAAAAAGAGGGCTTTTTAAGCCCTCTTTTTAAAGAGAATTTTTATGAGTCTATACTATGATTGTTCCACAATGTGAGTAGGTGGTGGAACTCATCAGTTTTTCTTAGATTTTCAAGCCAGGTGTCTTCCAGAAGCTCTTGCACGGGTGGCAAAGCGCCGATAGCTCGAGCTTTTTTCATCCATTCGAGAGCAAGATTTTTTTGGTTACGCAACGAGTAAAAACAAGCAATTTGATAGTAGGCTTGATTGTTACCCTGCTTTGCACTGCCCAAAAGCTTCTCTTCTGCCTCTCGCATGATTGCATCAGAACGTTCGGTTTCTTGTATACAGTCATTGTAATGGATCAAAGTAAGTGCCCAATCCAGCAAAACAAACTCATGATCGGGATTATTTCGATGGGCTAATCGAAAATGGCAAAAAGCACGCATGAAGTGATTGGCATCGCTTGTTATGCAAGCAAGGTGCGAAATAGTCAATCCGATCCGATGGTGCACATCAGGGATCGAGGGATCAAGAATCAAAACACGATTAAACTGTTCTACAGCGTGTACAAGAAGTGACTCATCATCTTTAGCCTCACCTAATGCATCAAGAAGAAGTCCGTATTCAAAAATCCACTCGGCAGGGGGGAAGGGTGAGCTTTTTTCTATTGAAAAAGCGGTTTCAAACCAAACTTTAGATTGCTCGAGATGTTCTATGGCATGATCCAATTCAAACAATCTTGCATTTGCTATGGCAAGCTGAATAAATGTTTCTGCATCCGGATTATGTTGGATCGATTTTTGGAAAAATTTGATAGATAAGCGCAAATGCCTCTCGTCCTCAATAGCTTCAAAGAGGAGAAAAAACGAAATTCCAAGGTAGTGCCAACCTAACGAGAAGCTTCTATCGATAGAGGTAGAGCGTTGGAAATAATAAATCGCATTTTGGATCTCCTCTAGATCGGAGGAATAGATAGCATAGCAAAGCAGCGCTATCCCTTTAGCATAAAGTTCAATAGGAAGGTGCTCTGAAAGAAGCTGACTTTTATAAATCGATTCCGAAATTTTGTCGGCGTCTTCATGAAAAAGAGCAAAAAAAGCGCTAGACACTATACTTTGAGCCTTGGCTTTTTGATTTTTTGAATCGATGAGAACAATTTTTTCATATTGTTCTTGTGCCAGTTGTAGAAATTTAGGCTCCTTATTTCTTCTGCCATACTCTTGATACAGATCGGCTCTGACAAAAAGAAGATCTGTATCCTGGGGATTTTCTTGCAGAAATCGACTGGTTTTTTCTAAAGACAAATGAAAAGTTTCTTCATCTCTTACTCTGCGATAAAGCTCCAGTAGCGTTTCAGAGATAACATGAGGGTCTTCAGACAACTTAGCGCTAAAAACAGCCTTTTCAAGACTATCTATTGAGCGGGTCTTTTCATAGATAAGCTGATAGACACCTGTGAGCTTTAGCCAGTCCTCTTTTTTGAGAGGATACTTTTCTTTCAAAAGTTTATCGTAGAATCTGATCGATGTCAGAGCATCTGTGATCTCTAGAGAGTATAAAGAGGTCAAAGCATAGGCAGATGCGAGTAAAGAGGTATGCGCAAGCTCTTCTTCTTGTTTAGGTTGGTAATTTTTGAGAACGGATAGGGCTTTTTCGATCAGCTTTCCAGGTTTACCCCTGGAGATAGCATGGAAAAGTTGACCTGTTTTCCTGAACGGAGTCATAGTTCACCTCCGGGGCTTTTGAGCTCAGTATAGGCATGGAGGGGGGTCTTGTCAATTTTGTTTGTGGGATTTTTTTTTCGATTTTTTTTCCTCGAATAAAAAATAAAATTTTATTATATTTTCCCTTTTTGGTGACCTTTAGGAGGGTTTCAGAAAATAGCTAGACGACCAATATAATCAATTGTTTCGCCTATTTTTGTAAGGTTTTTTATTTTATTTTGTTGCTGTTTAAGTGCAATTTTTCAATTTTTTGGGTAAATTATGTGGAAAAAATTTTGTTTTGAGGGGGTAGTTTTTATCCGTGAAACCGATGCAACAGCCAGAGTATTTTGCCCAAGGCCTATAGAATGGGTTATTGAGGCCTTTGAAAGGGTTTGTTTAAAAAAAGGGCAAAAGGATTCTGATGTTGCAATAGTGAAAGCAGGGGTAGAGTTTTTTTTCCCTCTCACCTGGTTTGATCCCTATAAAATGGAGCTGACTATCCAAAGGGTTGGTAATCGCTCTTTTGATATAAGAGGGGAGATTTTTAAAGAAGAGAAGCTAGCTATCAAAGTAGACATTACCTTTGTTGTTTCTAAATCGAGTCAGGATTTTTTAGATTCGTACTGGGATAAGGGTTAGCTACTTAGGGATTTCTTTTGCTTCTATAAGTTTTCTTAGGAAGATGAGTGGGGGTTTGGCAGGGGTTTTGTCTGGAAGCTTCACCCATTTTTTTGGGATCATGTGCTTTGGGAAAGTTTCTTTAAGAAAGCTTTTCAGAGTTTCGATCTCTTTTTCTTCTAAAGAATCGTGAGCGATGCAAAGAGCTTCTCCCCAAACAGAATCCTCTACACCAAAGAGAAAAAATGATCCCTTATGGATAAATTTATGTAGTGCCTCTTCTAGGGTATCGAGGTGAATTTTTTCCCCGCCAGAATTGATTACACGGTCATGCCTGCCCGTTATAGTATAAAGACCATTTTGTATCTCTATAAGATCATTTGTGGAGAAAAAACCCTCAGAGTCAGCAACTACCGATGAGGATACCCCCTTTTTTTGGATCATAAAGCACCCCCTATGATCCCTCTTTACAACACAATTCCCCACAGGCATCCCATCAATGAGACATGTGCCTAGTTCTGTTGAGGAGTAAATTATAATAGGTTTTATATTCCATTTTTCTACTACTTTTAGAAGAGAATCGGAGCATCGAGCTCCTCCTATCAATAGATTTTGTGCTCTAAACGTATCTTGTAGTTCGACTCTTTTGGATATTTGCGTCGGAACAACACTTTCAAAAGAGGCCTCCACCTTATCGTCTAAGACTAAAAACCCCTCTCCAAGTAATGGTCTTAAAAAACCCACCAACCCCCCCATGCGGGTTAAATCCAAAGAGGCCTTAAAGGAGGCTCCTTTAAATGTTGGGAATGTTTTGTATTGCAGATCTATATTGAGAGCCAAATCCTCCCAAGACCAGCATATGGTCTTTGGTACTCCTGTTGTTCCCGAACTTTTCATGAAGATTTTTGTATCTAAAGGGATGGACTCAAGATTTTGGGGCGTAAAAGAGCACTCAAGGGGAAAATGGATCGGGTTTCCAGCCCTCAGTAGCCAGAAAAATTTTGCTATGAGCTCAATACGCAGGTCCAATTGGAGTATATCTTCTCTATTTTCCAGCTCCCCTTTTATCAGACAATTTAATTCCCCGTAGGTGATGTCTTTTGTTTTCGTTTTGATCGCAATCTTTTTAGGATCTGTAGAGGCTAAAGGGCACCTTGAGACTTTTACTTTGTACTTTTCTACGTCAATACCCAAAGGTTCATCAAAAAGTTTTAGGTGGGTTGCAAGCTTGATAATTGGGGTGGAATCTTCAAGGGTACTACTCAAAACAATCCGTTTTTTCAAAAGTAAACAGAGATCGACTATGGGCCGGTAAAAAACTCTGTAGGGTTTTATGACTGCAGCAACAACTTGGCTATAAGCTAATTTTTTTTCCCATCCCGGCTCCAAAAAACTTTCATCAAGAGCTAAGGGTACGTTGAGATCGAGAACATCTTCTATATTTTGTGTAGGTTCTTCAAAAAAATCGAGCCTGTCTTGAGGGATACACCGAACCAAAATTTGAACTTGTTCGGGAGTAAGGGTGCGATTTGCATCAATACGAATTTTTGCCTTGATAGAGACGAGTGTTTTTTTTACAAGCTCCATTCCATTTTCAAAATCGAGATGAGTAATTTTGATTTTTACTGTTTTAGCATCGTATGCTCTTGGAATATCTAAGGGATCTGCTATGAAAAAAGCTGTGGGAAATGTTGCCATCTCCTTCAATTGGGCCATCTCTAAGGGGAAAAAAACTTGCGGGTTAAAGGGGAGCTCTATTTTTTCTCCGTTATAATCCAAACAAAGGATGGACTTCTCTCCATAAAATGGGGAACTAAGACGGTAATGGTTTATTTCCATAGGAAAAATGCGTGCAAAATATACAAAACAGTAAAAAGAAAGAACGCCGCCCCTATTTTTCCTAAAAGTGCCGGTATATCCTCGTCATTCCATAGCTTTTTAAGGATGTGGGATAACAAAGGTATAAGGCAAATGTTGAGAGGGGAGGGTGTAATGATAAAAGGGGCTAAAAGGGCCAGGGTGATCTCGATTTTCCCAAATCGCTCTCCATATTTTACCACCAAGGTATTTTTGTTCGTCAATCGATCCTCTTCAACATCTCTAAGGTTGTTTAAACCAAGTAATGCGACAGAAAAAAAGCCAGGGGAGAGCCCCACTATTAGAGGATAAAAAGAAAATTGTAGCGTTTGTAAGTAAGTCGTAAAAAAAACAGCTATTGAGCCTAAAAAAAAGAGCACAATAGGTTCACTTAGACCTTTATAAGCATAATTAATGGGACCTTTTGTGTAGAAAATCCCAAGAAGAACGGCTAAAGCGTACATCCCTACAATAATCCATCCACCCCTATAAACCAAATACAGGCTCAGTAAAAAACCCACAAAAAAGGTGAGGGCCATCATCCAAAAAAGCGTCGCTTTGCTCACAAGACCCGATTGACCAAGCCGCTTAGGACCTTTTCTTAAATCGGTGTCTTTTCCTTGGATACAGTCGTAATAATCATTCGCTAAATTGGTCCCCATTTGAATAAACAGGGCACAAAATAGGGTGATTGCAAAAACGAACGGATCAGGTTTTGGAGCAAGCAGGGTCCCGATGATTACAGGACTGATCGATGCTATCCAAGTTTTGGGACGAGTTCCCTGTATCCAAATGCGCATGGTTTCCTCTAAAACGTTGAAAATTTGGGGGGCGTTTTTCTAAAAAAGCCTGTTTTCCCTCTTTTGCTTCATCGGTTTTGTAATAAAGCATTGTAGCAAGCCCAGCTAGCTCCTGAATACCCGCTTGCCCGTCGATATCAGCATTAAATGAGGCTTTTAAACAGCTCAAGGCGATCGGGGAGTGGGATAAAAGAGTTTGACACCACTCTTGAGTCGTAGCTAAAAGTTGATCGTAAGGGACAACCTGGTTGACAAGCCCCATAGCAAGAGCCTCTTTGGCTGTGTATTGTTTGCACATAAACCAAATTTCTCTAGCTTTCTTTTGTCCAACAATATGTGCAAGATAACTTGCCCCAAATCCCCCATCAAAAGAGCCTACTTTCGGACCCACTTGGCCAAAAATGGAGTGCTCAGCAGCTATTGTCATGTCACACAAGACGTGTAGCACATGCCCCCCACCGATTGCGTATCCAGAAACCATAGCGATTGTAGGCTTGGGGCAGGAGCGTAGCTTTTTTTGAAAAGTTAAAACATTTAAACTTTCACGGCCGTGATCATCTCTATAACCCTCGTCTCCGCGAACACTTTGATCTCCCCCTGAACAAAATGCCTCTTTACCTTGACCGCTCATAACAATCACACCAATTGCGGGATCGTCTATGGCGTTATCTAGAGCTGAAATCATCTCGATAACGGTTTTTGGCCTAAAGGCATTACGCTTATTAGGTCTATTGATAGTAATCCAGGCAATCTGCGCCTCTTTATGATAAAGGATATCTACATAGTTCATTCTAATACCTTCTGTAGCAATACTGCTAATTGGGAGGGTTGTTCTAAGTGCACAAGGTGTCCGCTGTCCTTGAGATTATGTAGGAATATAGGTTCAGGTGAGTCTTTAAAGCAATCCTCCATTTCAATATAGAGCGGGTCCTTTGCTCCGTAAATCAGGTGTACAGGCTGTTTGAAAGGTTTATCAAACGGTCTTTGTTCTAAAATACTTAAATTCTGAAACTGATTTAAAAGGGTTTTTGAGCCTATGGCTATTTTTGCTTTCAAAGATTCTTCAGAGGGAAAAAACCCCCCAAATATTGGGAGTGCATACCACCACTTAAAAAATAGATCTGTTGGAAGATGGGAAAGTTTTTCGGCAACTTTTTGTTCAAAAAGGGCTCTTGAGGCGTGATCAAATTTTTTTGTTTTTACTCTTGAGGATAGACAGATTACCTTTTGGAAAAGTTCAGGATGACAGCGCGCAAGTTCCAGGGCAATTCTTCCACCCATAGAATATCCTATGATAGGAATAGTTCCTAACGAAAAGGTTTCAAGAAAGTGGAAGATTTTTTCTGTAACAACATCGATACTCCCCTCCGGTAGAAGTACACAAATGGGACTACACCAGGACTTCATCTTTTCAATTAAAGGATCGAAATCGGAGTTTGTAGAGCCGAATCCTCCTAAAATAAGAACAGGTTTTCTTATTGATACATGAGCTGGGTTTGTTCCTTTAGATTCCATTCGATAAGGGTCTTTAATCTTTGAATATGGTTTAGATCATCTTTTTGTTGGGTTTTGACCTCTAGAAGAATCGGCCTTTTTTTCTCTATCAAACTCTCAATACACACCTCTTCATTTAAAAAATGGTATTCCAAATGAAACATACTGGCGACTTTTTTGTAATCCAGCTCTTGCGGCATTAAGAAAAGCTCCTCTTTATCCTCAAGCTCTTGCATTCCGTCTATGTAATTAAAAATCTGACCACCACCGTTATTGAACACAATCAAAACTAGGGGTAGGGGGTTCTTTTTTAAAAAAAATAAAGAGTTCAAATCATGCCAAAAGGTCATGTCTCCTAATAGGGCCACCGTTGTGCGCTCTTTCTTTAAAGCGATTCCGATTGCTGTAGCTATGTTGCCCTCAATTCCTGAATGGCCTCGATTGGCAAAAATATCTCCCCGGAATTCTTCGGGATAAAAAACACGGTCTACATGTCTTATGGGCATACTGTTACCCACAAAAAGATTAAAATAGACAGAGCTTTTTGAGAGCAGTCGAATAAATGCTATTTCTGATATCAAGGGTTCTTCAAAAAGAGCTTTATCAATCGTATCACGACAGATTACGGAGAGTTCCAAGCAGTTTTTGATATAGCTTGAGGGAACTCTAGCTGGGGTAAATTGTATAAGATCGTGAATGAACTGACCTGGTTCCATTAATATTCTATGAGTGATGGCATGCTCAGGGTCGCTTCTTTCTGTATGAGGGCTTACGTAGACAACCTGATCGATACCATTCAGCCAAGGATCGATATTTTTACAAACAAAACGATCACCAAATTTTATGGCTATATCGGGTTTGATCTCTTCAAGAATGTTTTCATAATTTTGAAGAACATAACGGGATGAAGCCGTCTTTCTACAATTCGATAGGGGGTCGAGAATAACTGGCCAGCCTAGGTGTTTAGCAAGCTCGAAAAGGTGCTTGGGTTCCACGTTTAGAGAGTCCCCAACAACTATGACCCCTTTTTCGTAGCAAAGAATCTTCTTCTGGATCTCAAGAGCCTCTTTATCGCTTAATGTGCGACAAACCGTTTTAAAGATCGTTTTTGGTTTCAAAAAGGGGCGCTCTTTTACCGCAGCATGAATCAGAGGTGTTCTAAATTGGCAGTTTAAATGAATCGGTCCCCCATTTTCTGCTGTAGCAGTGAAAACGGCGTGGGCTACCATCGATTTTGTAAAGCTTTCAGGTATTTCTGCTGAAGGCGGAGGAAACTGGAAATGGAAGCGTACAAATGGATCATAAAAATCATATTGTTCTATTGTCTGGTTCGCCATGGCTTGATGGAGCTCAGGGGGTCGATCGGCAGTCAACAAAATTAAAGGGATACGCGTCTTATAGGCCTCAATTACGGCTGGTAAAAGATGGGCAAGAGCGCTTCCGGAGGTAACGATAAGAGCTACGGGCTCTTTGAACACCTTACAAAGACCCAAAGCCAGATATCCCAAACCCCTTTCATCAAAATGGGTGTGCACTATTGCTAAAGGGTTTCTTTTCGCTGCGAGTGTTAATGCAGAGGATCTAGAGCCGGGAGCTATGCAAAAATGACGCACATTTTGCGCAACTAATTCTTCGATAAGGTTTTCCGAAAAAAGGGTGTTCCAGTACGCGGTATTCATATTTTACCATAAGTAGGGGGAAATTTTGTGGTTTAGTTCGTTCCATTCTTGATCGATTGTTGAACCCTCCACTAAGCCGCTGCCGGCAAAAAGATAGAGGTGATCATTTTTTAATAAAATCGAGCGGATGGCTACAGAAACTAGGGTTGTGCCATCCATAATCAGAGCAAAAGGGGCTGCATATAGCCCACGGTCAAATGGCTCAACATGATAGAGCTTTTCTAAAGCGCTTACCTTTGGATAACCTGCAACTGCACTGGTAGGATGTAACAGCTCTATAAGCTCTCTATCTTCTACCCCCTTTTTAAGGGTCCCTTCCATAAATGTTTTCAGATGAAAAAGGTGATGCGAGGTTAAAATTGTGGGCTGTTCATCAATTTTGACCTCTTCACAAACCTGCATGAGCTTTTCTTTTAGATCATTTACAACAAACTGGTGCTCTTTGAGATCTTTTTTTGATTCAAAAAGAAGGGTCGGGCTTTGATCAATCGGAAGGGTGCCGGCAATCGCTGCGGTAAAAATTTTATCCCCTTTTCTCTCGTAAAGTCTTTCAGGCGTAGCCCCCATAAAAGCCACCCCTTTTTCAGGCATAAAAAAGAAGATATCCTGGGAACGAAATATAGAAAGGTGGTTGTTGATTAAATGTTTTGCCTCCAGAGGAGAAGAAAATTTTAAAAGAGTTTTGCGAGCTAGAACAATTTTTTCTACACCTTCAAACCCTTTTTCGATAGTTTTGGTATAATTTTCTTTGTCGGGAAAATCTTTCCTTTCTATAGCTTTTTCCAGTGGTTCTATTACAGGGTAGACGCGAGATTCCACTCTATACGAGTTAGGCTGAATCCACATTTTGTCTGGGAAGGTATTCCATAAATCACTTTTGCGTTTGAAGGGAAAAAAATCCCTAAAACCTATGAGAGGATAAATATCGGTAGGAGGTTCCTCAAAACTTGCTTTTATCCCGCAACCACCAAAAATGAATTGTGGAGTTGCAAAAAGGAATTTAGGATAGACATCCTCTTCAAAAAGCCAATTAATCACTGTTTTATTCCCGTGTAAATGGTAACGATACCGAAAAAAGTGGATTTATAATTTACCTGAACAAAGGAGGCATTTTCCAAAAGTTTTAGAAATTCATCTCTTTGGGCAAAAGTTTCAATAGTTTGGTGAAGGTAGTTATAGGCTTGAAGATTCGAGGTGATTAAAGCCCCAATTTTAGGTAGAACATACCGGATATAAAACAAAAATAACCCACGAATTGGTCTCAGTAGAGGTGTAGAAAATTCCAAAATATGGACAGAACCACCTTGATTGAGGATCCGATAAATTTCGTTAAGCCCTTTTTGTGGGTCTTTAAAATTTCGAATACCAAAACTCAAGGTTGCAACATCAAAAGAGCCCTCATGAAACTCTGTGTTTTCAGCGTTCTGAATTTTCAGGTCGACTATGGAGCCATATCCATTTTTAAACACCTTCTTTTGACCCACTTTGAGCATCTCTTTGGATACGTCGATTCCGGTTGCTTTAGTAATATTGGGTCTATGAACCAAACAGCTAAGAAGTTGGTCACATGTTCCCGTTGCAACATCAATTAATTTGATAGGGCGGTCACTTGGGACAGTTTTAATAAGTGCTCTTCGAAACCACGGATCGACTCCAAAAGAGATACAACGATTAGCAAGGTCATAAAGTTTGCCAATTGAATCAAACATCGACGCTACATTCTCTCTGGATGGAATATTTTTATTAGCTTCCATATAGGGCTTTTTTTACCATAAAGATTTTATATGCACAATCAAAAACCCTCTGAGAGCGTGTTATCGGCCTCTCGACGGGTTTTGGCATCCTCTTCTCAAAAACCAAAATATAACTTAACAATAAACACAAAACTATGTTAATAAAATATTGAATATATGATAGCGGATAAATTTTTATGACAACAACAAACATCGTTTCCTTAGCTGCAGGTGGTTTAAATGAACCATCAACAGATACAACAGTAGATGTTGTAGCTCCTGCAGCAAGTTCTATTGATAATGGTGATCTTGAGGCTAGGCAAATGCGATCGAGACAGCTATCAACTGATACAAGACAAAATCGCAGGCAGTATTTCAAGGATCGAGCAGCAACGGTTATTACTATTTACCAAGGAGCTAGCGGGGTCGCAGCTGTTGCTGGTGTTGTGGCTTTGATTGCCGGAGGTTTATTAAAAGACCCTTACGTATTATCGATGGGGATTTGTTTGATTTTTTTAGGGACCGGGGGCTGCATTCTGGCTGGCAAGTATCGGGATTTGAAATCCCATAATCAAATCTTTGAGGATATGTTGGAAGAAAATAACCGACTCAAGGGGCAAGTCCATTTCTTTGAAGATCAAAATAAAAACCTTGAGCAGTCGAACAATCATCTCAAAGGACAAGTAGGAGAGTTGAGTAATAAAGTGGTGGCTTTGCAACAAACTGTCAATCGGTTTGATCAGGAAAATGAAGAGCTCAGGCAATCGAATGAACAGCTAAGTTTGCAAATCTCAGACTTAAGTGAGAGGGTAAAACAGCTTTTGCAAAGTGTACGTAGGTTCGACGAGGAGAATGAAGAGCTTAAAACCTCCAATTCTACTTTGAAGAGTCATGTTACATCTCTAGAGGCGATGAGCGGTAAGTTTGAAGTGAGTGTCGGGGAATTAGTAAAAAATGAGCAGTCATTTAAGCTTTTAAAAGATCAGTATGAGACATTACAAAAGCAATTTTTGCAAGCTCAGGAAAAAGAGATAGCCCATGACTTACAGAGACAAAAAATTGACGATATACGCCAGGACCGTGAAGAGCAAATGTTGTTAAAAGAGGAGGAGGGAATTCGTCAATTACAAGCTCTTGCCGTTAAAGAGGAGACGTTATTGCAACAAGAGCAGGTGATTATCCAAGGGCTGCATTCATTGCATGTCAAGGAGATTGAACTCAAGAATCAGGAGGAGAAAATATTAAGATCATTTACAGATTTTGCGATTGAAAGAAGAGACCTTTTACGTCTTAGAGAGCTGATTTCTAGGATCAGGTCCCGCTACCCGCAGGCGGTTGCTGAACTGGAGGCGGATTTAGTTTTATTTGTAGATATTCCAACAGATTTTCGAGCTTAGGAAAAATATTCTCTTTGGGCATCGACTCCATCAGGGTGGAATTAGTGACTGTTTCATAGCAATCCTCATTGAGCTCTGTAAAAAAGAGTTGTCCTCCTTCTTTTTTTGTGTCTTCTGCAAATCCTTTTAAAAAGTAAATGGCTGTTCCATCTATTGTTGCGATTTGATTGAATCTTAGTGCGATATATTTTTTATAGCGTCCAAGTTCATGAAAGGTAAGATCAAACTTAGCATAAGCACCGAAAAATAGGGCGCCCTGGAATTCAAAAACATCAAGCTCAGGTGGGATCTTAAGAGATTTAATGTCGGTTGCTTGACCCTCGTGAGTTTTTGAACTTGTGACAGTAAGAAACTCTCCCTCGAGTTTTTTGACCGATGCAGCCTTAGACATCCTATCAACAAAAAGAAAGGCAGACATCAAAACTCCTACCTGGATAGCAGCAATCAAGTCTAAAAAAACTGTGATCCCGAATGTGGATATAAAAACTAAAAAATCGGCTTTTGTAGATTGATAAATGTGTCTCCAACTTTTCCATTCAGACATGTTGTAGGCGACAATCATTAGGACTGCTGCAAGTGCAGACATCGGGATATACACTACATAATCTTTCAAAAAGTAAACCATGATAAATAAAAAAACTGCATGACTTAATCCAGCTAGTGGCGTTTTAGCGCCTGCACGTGCATTTGCAGCTGTTCTTGCGATAGCTCCTGTAACGGGGATTCCACCAAAAAGGGGAGTAATTATGTTTGCTAATCCTTGGGCAATGAGCTCGGTATTTGAGCGGTGCCTTTCTCCCACCATCCCATCCGCGACTAGAGCACAAAGAAGCGATTCAATCGCTCCTAAAAGAGCAATCGTCAATGCTGCAGGAAATAAAAAAGTGATGGTATCCAAATTCAAAGGAAAGAGAGGTACATATTCTAAAGCAAGCGATAACTTACCAAACCGAGTCTGAATGGTTTCAATCGGGAAATCAAAATAAAAACTTATGGCGGTGATTGAAATAAGCCCAATAAAAGGGGCAGGAAGCGTTTTTTTTAAAAAGTGGATAGACTGAATTAGAGAAAAGGTAAGGATCACCGTCAAAACGGCATAGGGATTTATGCTGTCTTTATTTTGCCAAAAAGCAACCATTTTATCGATGAAATGCGACGGGACTGCTCCCATTTCAAGACCTAAAGAGTCTTTGATCTGGGAGGTGAAAATTGTGACGGCGATACCTGCGGTGAAGCCCACCACAACAGGTCGTGATATGAATCGAAGCCAAGAACCCACACCGCTTGCACCCATTGCGATCAAGAGTACTCCAGCAATAAGATTAGCTTGCATTAAACCCACAAGGCCATATTGTTTTAGAATTTCATACACGATGACAATAAAGGCACCCGTAGGACCGGCCACCTGTACAGAGCTTCCGCTGAATAAGGAAACAATAAAACCGCCAACAATGGCGGTCATAAGTCCTATAGCGGGTGTGACCCCGCTGGCGATACCAAAAGCTATAGAAAGAGGTAGGGCAATGATTGCGACAAGCACGCCTGCTAAAAGATCTTTTACTAACTGACTCCAGGTATACCCCGCAAAAGAGGTAAGGATCATTGGATAGAAACGATCTTTAAGCACTAGCTTCTCTCTTTAGAGAGCGCTACGCCCTCTTCTTTTTCTCTCGTTTTCGGTCAATTCTTGCTTACGCAGACGAATTGTTTTTGGGGTTACCTCAATTAATTCATCCACCTCAATGAAGTCAATTGCTTGCTCCAAATTGAGAATGCGCGCAGGCGTTAAAATGATATTTTCATCAGAACCTGAAGCGCGTATGTTTGTCAATTGTTTTCCTCTTACTGGATTCACAACCAGATCATTATCTCTATTGTGTTCGCCGATTACCATACCTTCATAAATTTCTTGGCCCGGTTGAATAAACATCACCCCGCGATCTTGTAATCCAAAAATAGAATAGGCAGTAGCTTGTCCGGCAGAATTAGAAATAAGAACACCGTTATGACGACCCTCGATTTCCCCTTTATGCGGTTCATAGGCATGGAATAAAGAGGTGAGGATACCTTTTCCTTTTGTCTGGGTAAGAAAGTCGCTACGGTAACCCATAAGACCTCTCATAGGCATTACAAATTCTATAGAGCTGATTCCATGCTCGTTTGTTGAGAGATTCTGCATTTCCCCTTTTCTTTTAGAAAGCGTCTCAATCACAGAGCCGGAGAATTCCTCGGGCACCTCAATAAAGACTCGTTCAAAAGGTTCGTAAACTTCCCCTTCCACTTTTTTCAAGACAACAACCGGTTTTGAAATGGAAAATTCATACCCTTCACGGCGCATTGTTTCAATTAGAACTGAAAGATGGAGCTCTCCGCGTCCGCAAACTTCAATAGCATCATCACCCGAATCGTTGATACGGTAAGAGATGTTAGCTCTCTTTTCTTTTAAGAGGCGCTCGCGGATTTTATTCATTGTAACATGTTTACCGTCTCTTCCTACAAGTGGACTAGAATTCACCATGAACTTCACAGAAATAGTCGGCTCATCTAAAGGGATAGGAGGAAGTCTTTTAGGGTTATTAGGATCACTTACCGTATCTCCGATCATCGCATTTGTAAGACCGCTAACACAGATGATGTCTCCTGTGGAACCCTCTTGGAATTCCACTTTTTTTATCCCGCGATAACCTTCGACTTTTGTCACCTTGTAAAGCTCAGCCTTGCCATGTTCGCCAGATAAAAGAACCTGTTGTCCCGGTTTAACCGATCCGCTAAGAACTCTCCCTGTCACTTGACGTCCGAGATAGTCAGAGTAAGACAAAGTGCTCACCTGCATCAAAAATAGACCAGTCTCATCGCCCGGTGGGGGCTCTACAGCATTAACGATCATGTCAAAGAGGGGAGTCATGTCTTTTTTCTCCTCACCCATTTCGTTGATCGCATAGCCACCGATACCCGAAGCATAAATATGTTTAAAGTCGAGCTGCTCATCGTTAGCTCCAAGCTCAACGAAAAGATCGAAAGTGAGATTCAGAGCCCTGTCGACATTTGCGTTGGGTTTGTCAATTTTGTTGATGACAAGGATGGGTTTAAGTCCCATTTTGAGGGATTTGCTGAGCACAAAGCGCGTTTGGGGCATAGGTCCCTCTTGCGCATCAACAAGGAGCAAAACCGATTGGACCATTCCCAAAACTCGCTCTACCTCGCCACTAAAGTCTGCGTGGCCGGGAGTGTCGATAATGTTGATGATGGTGTCATTGTAGGGAAGGCTTGTATGCTTAGCAAAAATTGTGATTCCACGCTCTTTTTCAAGATCGTTCGAATCCATCATTCGCTCGTCGGTAGCCTCATTTTCCCTGAAAAGGTTGGCCTGTTTGAGGAGTTGGTCAATGAGGGTTGTTTTCCCATGGTCAATGTGGGCAATGATCGCGATGTTGCGAATGTTTTTGCGTTGGGTCATAGCTTTTCAATAAAAAAATTGTTTCGGCTTATGAATATAACACAAACGTTTAATAAAAGGTATATTTTGCAACTTTTGCCTGTGGAATCTCTGGAAAAGTCTCTTTAAAAATGTAGTCAATATGCTCGATAGCTTCGACTGTAGGGTTTTTACGAGCCGTTTTTTCAATATTTTTTTTATAAAGGTGCATGTGGGTCAAAACGTTACCGAATTTCTCTTGGAACTCCTCAAAAGTATCCCATTTGTCCCCAAATTTCTCCTCCAATACCCAATTGAGAACACCCTCTTCTTGCTTCATGAGATCCATACCAGATTTAAGAAATAGAGGAAGATGGCAGTGAACCGCCTCTGTTACCATTCCAGGACCTGGCTTACCTATAAAAAGATGGCAGGCTTGCATATATTCGTGAATGTTGTCTACAAACCCTAAAATTTTTGAGTTCGGCCCGGCATTTTCTTTTAGTTGAGTAAAAAGTTTTTTATTGCTTCCGCATATAAAAATTGCTTGAAGATCGGTATTTAAGTTGAAAAAATGGAGCAGATCTTTCATTTCCTCGCTTCCGTAGCCTCCAAAAGCCACAAGGGCTGTGGGTTTTGTTATACTGAGTCCCATCGCTTCAAAAACTTTAAAGCTTTTGAGCTTTTCGGGATAGAAAGTGGGGCGTATACACATACCGGAAATGGGAAAAAGATATTTGGGATCGATCGCGTTTTTAAGGGATGCATTGGTTCTTATAATATAGTGTGTGCCGTTTCCTGGTCGAGTCCACATGACCTCCTGAGCCTCGTCAAAATCGCTCATGACAACGATGAAAGGGGCTTTTATGTCACCGTACTCTAAAAGGGTCTTGATATGCTTATTGATGAATGAGGCGGTAGAGATCACTAAATCGGGATTCTCTTTTTTAAAAAAACGGATAATAGGGTGATTTTCTTTTTCAGCAATTATTTGCCTCAGGGAAAGGTATTCTAGAACTTTAGTGATTGGATTGATAATCCAGTCCCCATAGAGTCGATTGAAAAGGCGCCCCATCGGAGAACCAAGATTTTGAGTATAGATTTTTTCCAACCCTTTGAAGCGGGCATTTTCTAAAAAATTTCCGACATAGTCGCCACCATTAATAAGGGTGATCTCAGCTTTTTCATACTTTTCTTCAAGTGCGGATTTGAGCGCTAAAGCAGTCGCAATGTGTCCTCCACCCGCCTCTGTGTAAACAATCAAAATTTTTTCAGGTTGTTGTCCAAATATAGCCAAGGAGACAAAAAAGAGTGTAATTTTAAAGAAAACTTTCATTTTCCTATTTCATCTAATGTAGGAAAAGTTATCAAGTGGATTTTTCAAATGCCCATTTTTATGTGCCGGCAAGAATGGGGTATTTTTAATCAAAGATTTCTGTGATCTTCTTGGTTGCAGTTTTGATTACATTAGACTACAATTGCAATTTATCAATGAGTCATAGGATAAAACGTATTCCGTTTGGATATGACGGCCCCTTACCTACGGGTCGAACCTTACAACGCCTTCTCCCGAAAATTTTGGAGGGGATAGATGAGACTCAAGAACAGCAACCGAACGTTGTTTTGGAGGCATTTCAACAAATTCTCGGAACTGAACTGTCTAAAATAGCCGTGGCAAAAAGCTTTGCTGATGGTGTTTTGTATGTAGCAGTAAAAAATTCAACCTTTTTAAGTGTTCTCCACATGCAGGAAAAAGGGCGAATTTTGTCACAGTTGAGAGTGAAATGTCCCAAGCATCGGTTCAATAATATCGTATTTAGGGTGGGTTAGAACAAGATGACAGAAAAAAAAGCATACGACGAAAGTTCAATCACCGTTTTGGAGGGTCTACAAGCGGTACGAGAAAGACCCGGTATGTATATCGGGGATACGAATGCAGGTGGTCTACATCAACTGATCTACGAGGTTGTAGATAACAGTATTGACGAGGCTTTAGCGGGCTATTGTACCAAAATTGTTGTCTTGTTAAACGAGGATGGCAGTGCGTCGATTGAGGATAATGGTAGAGGAATTCCGGTTGGTCGACACGAAAAGGAGTCGGCAAAGCAGGGTCGCGATGTTTCTGCTGTAGAAGTTGTGATGACTATCCTTCACGCAGGGGGAAAGTTTGATAAAGACACTTACAAGGTTTCTGGTGGACTGCATGGTGTTGGTGTCTCTTGTGTAAATGCTGTTTCCAACCGATTAGATGTTGAAGTTTATCAAAATGGGAAAGTGCACAAGATCTCTTTTGGACGTGGTAAAGTCCAAGAGTCCCTTAAAGTTATGGGAAATACCACCAAAAGGGGTACCAAGGTAACTTTTTGGCCCGATGACTCCATATTTTCGACCACAAATTTTGACTACGATACAATTTATCGCCGCCTCAGAGAGCTCGCTTTTTTGAATAAAGGGATTGAGATCCAATTTATCGACAAAAGAGATCCCGAAAAAGGGGAGACGAATTTCTCTTATACTGGTGGAATAGTCTCTTTCGTACAGTACTTGAATGAGGGTAAAACGCCTCTATTTGCCGAACCAATCTACATCAAAGGGGGCAAAGAGCTTGAAAGTGGATGGATGGAATTTGAAGTTGCGATGCAGTGGAACGAGACCTACACCGAGTCGGTCTTTTCTTATGTGAACAACATTGCCACACGTCTAGGAGGTACCCATCTTACCGGATTTTCTACTGCGTTGACACGTGTGTTAAACACCTATATCAAAAGCCACGCCATAGCAAAAAGTGAGAAAGCAGGTATCACCGGAGAAGATGTCCGAGAAGGGATGACAGCGGTTCTTTCTACAAAAGTTCCTAATCCGCAATTTGAAGGGCAAACAAAACAAAAACTCTCCAATTCAGATGTGGGTTCTGCCATTCAAATGGTAGTCGGGGAGGAGCTCACTACCTTTTTAGAGGAGAATCCTTCGATTGCCAAAATTATAGTCGAAAAGGCGACAATAGCGGCACAAGCGAGAGAGGCAGCAAAACGAGCAAGAGAGCTAACACAAAGAAAATCGGCTCTAGATAGCGCCAGACTTCCTGGAAAGCTTACAGATTGCTCAGAAAGCGATCCCAAAAAATGTGAGATCTATATCGTTGAGGGGGACTCTGCGGGTGGATCGGCCAAAGGGGGGCGAGATCGTCGTTTCCAAGCGATTTTGCCGATTCGAGGTAAAATCCTGAACGTAGAAAAAGCGCGTCTTGCAAAAATTCTGCAAAATACCGAGGTGGGTTCGATGATCTGCGCTCTTGGAACCGGAGTGGGCGAGGGATTTAAAATCGAGAAATTGCGTTATCATAAAATTATCATCATGACCGACGCCGACGTCGACGGATCCCATATTCGTACTCTACTTTTGACCTTTTTCTACCGACACATGCCTATGCTGATTGAGAGCGGATACGTGTATATTGCTCAACCCCCACTCTATCGCGTGGCACGTAAAAAAGTTTTCCAATACATCCGCTCTGAAAAAGAGATGGATGAGTATCTTTTTCAGTTAGGCATGAGCGACGTTGAATTGCGAAGACCTTCTCACCACGAACCAATAGGAAAATCTGAGCTCAAAGAGCTTGTTCAGTCGATTATGGATTTAGAGACTTTTATCCTCTCTGTGGAGCGTAAAGGTTTACCTTTCAAAGAGTTTTTAAATAATCGTAATCCTGAAGGGTTATATCCTAAGTATTTAGTGACGGTGGGGGACTCCTCTAAAATCGCTTATATACGTCAAGAGCTCGACGAGATGAAGGCACAAGATCTTGAAATGCAAAAAACGCAATTTGAGACCACCATGGCCTCTATTCCTGAAGAGGAGAGAGCGAAAATGAGTCAAAGCTTTTTTGCTAAGCCTTTACATTATGTCGAAATTTTTGATGATAAGCGCCTTGATGCGATTATGGAGCATCTTTGTAAGCATGAATTTTCGATCAAGCAATACTCGATCGCTGAAGGCAAAGTGCTGGATGTGATTGATGAGTCGGGTAAAGAGACTCCGCTTTACACTTTAAAAGAGCTTGTGGATTTCTTGCGTGAAAATGGCCGCAAAGGTGTTGAGTTGCAGCGCTACAAAGGTCTTGGTGAGATGAACGCGGATCAGCTATGGGAGACTACTATGGATCCTAAGATTCGTACTCTTGTCAAAGTTACCATGGAGGATGCAATCAGCGCCGATCATATGTTCTCAATGCTGATGGGGGAAGAGGTAGCCCCTCGTCGAGCATTTATTGAAACCCATGCCCTCTCGGTGAAAAATTTGGATGTGTAGAGTATGTCTTATACGGAAAACGAACAGATTGTAAATCGTAACGTCGAAGAGGAGCTCAAGGAGAGCTACCTTAGATACTCGATGTCGGTTATTATCTCCCGCGCTCTGCCTGATGTTCGGGATGGGCTTAAACCCTCGCAGCGCAGAATTTTATACGCCATGCGCCAATTGAACCTAAGTCCTGGTGGCAAACACAGAAAATGCGCAAAAATCGCCGGTGATACCTCCGGTGACTACCATCCGCACGGTGAATCGGTAATTTATCCGACGCTTGTGCGTATGGCTCAGGATTGGGTGATGCGATATACACTAGTGAACGGGCAAGGAAACTTCGGCTCTATTGACGGCGATCCCCCAGCTGCGATGCGTTATACTGAAGCGAGATTGACCCATGCCTCTGTAGCGTTAATGGAAGATCTTGATAAAGAGACTGTCGATTTTGTTCCAAACTACGATGAGACAAAGAAAGAACCGACCGTCTTTCCATCCAAATTTCCTAACCTTATTTGTAATGGCTCGTCCGGAATTGCTGTGGGAATGGCCACAAATATTCCCCCGCACAACTTGTTGGAGCTTTCTAGAGCGGTGCAGATGTTGATCGATGATCCTGGTATCACAATTGATCAGATCATGGAGGTCATGCCCGGACCCGATTTCCCAACAGGTGGGACAATTTGTGGTTACAGAGGGATCAAAGAGGCCTACTATACCGGACGCGGAAAACTCATGCTCAGGGGAGTGCTTCGCTCAGAAGAGATGGAGGGTGATCGCTCAAGAATTATCATTGATGAGTTGCCTTATAACGTAAACAAGGCGCTTTTAATCGAGCGAATTGCGGAGCTTATTAATGATAAAACAATGGCAGGTATCTCTGATATTCGCGATGAGTCGGATAAGGATGGATTGAGGATCGTTTTAGATCTGAAAAGGGGAGAAATTCCTGATGTAACAATCAATCAGCTTTATAAATTTACCGATTTGCAGGTTACCTTCGGTTGCAACATGCTCGCACTGGACAATGGTTTGCCAAAAACCATGAACATCAAGCAAATGATGCAAGCATGGGTGGACCATCGAATTGAAGTAGTGCGTCGCCGTACTCGTTACGAGCTTAATAAAGCTGAGGCGCGTGCGCATATTTTAGAAGGGTATCTTAAAGCTCTTGACCATCTAGATGAGATTGTGAAGATGATACGTCAATCCTCCGATCGGCATGTTGCTCGAGTGGAATTGATCCAAACATACCATTTCTCAGAGCGCCAAGCCGATGCGATTTTAGAGTTAAGGTTGTATCAACTTACAGGACTTGAAAGAGAAAAAATTGAGAATGAGTACAAGGATCTCATTCAAAAAATAGAGCATCTACGCGCAATTCTGGCTGATGAAAAGCTTGTTCGCGGGATAATTAAAGAGGAATTAGCCGATATTGAAAGAAATCATAAGGGTATTAGAGCAACAAAGATTGTCGCTGCGGAAGGCGAGCTTCAAATGGAAGATCTTATCCCTAATGAGACCGTTGTCATAACGATCTCCTCTGATGACTATATTAAAAGAATGCCAATCGATACATTCCGTGAGCAAAAACGGGGTGGAAGCGGGGTGATTGGGGCAGATCTTAAAAAAGAGACCGATGCCGTCAAAGATGTCTATATTGTAGATACCCATGATACACTTTTAGTATTCACAAATTTAGGACGTTGTTACTGGCTTAAAGTTTGGCAAGTTCCTGAAGGGAACCGCCGTTCAAAAGGCAAACCCCTTATCAATCTACTGGAGGGATTGACTAAAGATGAGCGTATCGCTGCCATCTTGAATATCAAGTCTTTTGAAGATCCCGGAGCTGTGATTTTTGCGACAAAGCAAGGAACAATCAAGAAGACTCTTCTCGATGCTTATAGTTCCCCACGTAAAAAGGGGGTATATGCTATAGCAATCGATGATGGGGATGAGGTGATAGCAGCAAGACTTGTGCACCCTGGTGAGCAGGTGATGCTGTTTACTAGAGATGGTATGGCTGTACGCTTTGATGAGGATCGCTGCCGTCCTATGGGCCGTGTTGCTCGTGGTGTTCGGGGAGTGACTCTTAAAGATAAAGAGGATTTTGTTGTCTCCTGTGAGGTCGTAAAATCGACCGACACGCTCTTGCTTGTTTGTGAAAATGGTTTTGGAAAACGTTCTGATGTTGAAGAATTCCGCCACACAAATAGAGGGGGTAAAGGTGTGAGAGCAATTATGATCAACAAGCGAAACGGTTACTTAGTTGCCGCGCTCAGGGTCGACGAAAAAGATGGAATCTTGATGATGTCTGAAGGGGGCCAAACCCTTAGAACCTCGATCAAAGATATTCGGGTTATGGGTCGCTCAACGCAAGGGGTTACTCTTGTGAATTTGGGTGTGGATGATAAGCTTGTTGCGGTCCAAAGAATCAGCGAGGGTGAAGAGAGTGGCATTTAATTCGCTCTTTATTACCTTTGAAGGGATTGATGGTTGTGGAAAATCGACTCAGCTTTTGAAGGCTAAGCGATTTTTCACTGAGAATGGCTATGATGTCGTAGAGACTAGAGAGCCTGGTGGAAGCATGATAGGCCGACATTTAAGGGCGCTACTTTTGGAAGAGGGGGCCAAAATTCAGCGCTCTGAAGTTTTGTTGTTTATGCTGGATCGCTCTGAACATGTGAGGCAGGTGATTGAGCCAGCCCTTCAGCAGGGAAAGGTTGTCCTTTGTGATCGTTATATTGACTCCACTTTAGCCTATCAGCACGATTTTTCTTTTGAACTTTTGGATACTTTGAATCAATTTGCAACCGGTGGACTGAAGCCAGATTTAACTTTCTATTTTGATTTGCCTTTGGAGACAGCGATCAGTAGACGAAGATCCCGACCGGAGTCGGATAAGATCGAATCCAGGCCCCATTCCTACATGGAAAATGTCTTAGCTCGCTACACAAAGGTCTGTTTACGCGAGCCACAAAGAATTAAGGTGATACCGGCTCACCATCCAATTGAGGAGGTAACCAAGATGATGGAGGTGCATTTGAGAGGTTCTATTGCATCCAGCCCTTGAAAACCTTAAAAATTCATCGGATCTTTTGACCCCTTTACTGATTGTCTCTGATCTTGAAGAGAATCTTTTGGAAGAGACAAGAGCCCTTTGCCGCTCTTTTTTAAAAAGAAAAGCGGTGGATCACCCCGACGTATTATTTTTTCAGCCTGAACGTGGCTCAAAAACATACTCGATGGAAACAGTCAGGTCTCTTATCCAGGAGGTAAATCTGCCCCCTTTTGAGGAGAAGTTCCGCTACTTTGTTCTAGATAAGGTGGAGATGATGCTCCCTGTGCATCAAAATGCACTTTTGAAAGTTCTGGAAGAGCATCCTCTGTTTATAAAATTTATTTTACTTACAAGCTCCACAGCCTCCTTACTACCGACGGTTCTTTCTAGATTAAAAAAGGTTTTTTTAAACGAAAAAAAATCGGTAAAAGGGGCTTTCCCCGATTTTTCCCTCCCTTTTTCGGGACTCTACCAAGCATTGCAAAATACTGAGGAGAGCTCATCTTTTGTAGAACTTGAAGGGGGTAGTGAAATTTTTGATAGCTTAGACGAGGCCTCTTTAGAGTGGACTTTAAAAGGGCAAAGAGCCGAGGAGCTCTACATCAAAAAAAAATATCTTATAGAAGCTCTTTACGCCAGGCTCAAAATACAGAACGGGTGTTAAAGTATAAATCCCTTGTCTTGGGAGTTTTTGTTGGGTATACTATCCGGATGTCTCTCAATCAATCTAAATTTCGAGAAATCGTTTTTCATTTTTTATTTGCTCGCCCCCAAACTACAGACGAGGTAGATCTATTAGTAAAATCTTTAATGCACTTTCATAAGACCACAAAAAAAAATGTGATGGAGGCTTTTAGCCGTTATGAAAAAATTTTGCAAAGTGTAGAAACTATCGATCAGGCTATTCAAAAAACTTCAAAAGAATATGATGCTGATAGAATCACAAAGGCAGAAAAAGTAGCAATAGAGCTATGCGCTTATGAGATGCTTTATGATGAACAGATACCTGAAAAGGTAGCGATTTCTGAGGCGATTCGATTAACCAAAAAATATGGGAGTAAGGAGGGCGCCGGATATGTCAACGCGATTATGGATACCCTCTATAATAACCGAGAACAAGAGTCTTAAGCCTTACACAACGATGAAAGTAGGGGGGGAAGCCCGTTATTTTGCAGAGGTAAAAACTGTTGAAGAGCTAAAAGAAGTTCTCTTGTTTAAAAAAAGGGTGAACCTACCCCTTTTTATCCTAGGAAAAGGTTCTAATCTGATTTTGGGAGAGGGCAATCTTGAGGCGATCTTTGTTCTGAATCGAATCCAATTTTTTTCTTTCGATTCTGATGCAGTGACAGTCGGGTCTGGGGTAAATGTCTCTTATCTTGCACAGAAAGTTTCGAAAATGGGGCTTGGGGGGCTAGAGTTTTTTTCGGGTATTCCCGGAACAGTTGGGGGGTGTATTGTGATGAACGCCGGTGCCTCAAAAAAAGAAACTGCGAGCGCTCTTTTAGAGGTTACTACTCTAGATGAGGAGCTAAAAGAGCGTACTTACTCTGTTGATGAGCTCGAGTTTGGGTATCGAAAAAGCCCTTTTTTGAAAAGAGATGAGAGTATTATCTTTGCAAAATTTCGGCTTTTTATGGATATCGAGGCTGAGGAAAAAAGGCATGCAATATTAACTCATCGATTAAAGACGCAACCTTATACGGTCCCAACGGCTGGGTGCATGTTTAGAAATCCTTCGGGTCACTCTGCAGGACAGCTTATTGATTCCTGCGGACTTAAGGGGCTTGAGGTGGGGGGGGTGCGTGTTTCACAAAAACATGCCAATTTTTTTGAAAATGTACAAAACGCCTCTGCAAAAAATATTCTTGATCTGGTAGAGCGCGTCCGATATGAGGTAAAAAAACAAACAGGAATAGAGTTAGAGTTAGAAGTACTTCCATGTTTTACGACTTGCACACCCATACAACAGCATCCGATGGGCAGCTAACCCCTTTTGAGCTCATTGACGAGGCTGTAAAAAGGGGGCTTCCCGGTATTTGTATTACAGATCACGATACGATTGATGCGTATACCAAGGATGTTTTCGGTTATGCACAAAAAAAGGGGATATTTCTTGGCACCGGGATCGAAATCTCTACAGTTTTTAATGAGACCTCGGTTCATATTTTAGGATATGATATAGACATCAACTCTTTAGCTATGAACCGTTTTATTCATCAGACGCAGGCGAGTCGTGTGGATCGAAATAGAAAAATGGTCGAGCTTTTGAGAGAGCTTGGTTATAGACTCGATTGGGAAGACAAAGAGAATTTAGGTCGGCCCCATATAGCACAAAAATTGATTGAGAAGGGCTATTTTACGAATATGCGTGATGCTTTTGACCTTTTATTAGGTGAAGGTAAACCCGCTTTTGTCATGGGTGAGTTTCCCTCTACATTAGAGGGTATTCAACTCATTCACGAGGCGAAAGGGAAAGCTTTTTTAGCGCATCCTCACGTACTCAAACCCAAAAAGCTTGTGCGTAAATTATTAGAGCTCCCTTTTGATGGTATGGAGGTCAATTATGGGGCTTTTTCCAGAGACGACAATATCTATTTCGAAGTTTTAGCAAAGAGTAAAAAGCTGCTTATAAGTGGCGGAACAGATCACCATGGATTACAAACCATTCCTCAGCTGGGAGAACGTGGAATTGGCCTTAAAGAGGTCAAAGAGATTTTCCCCTCAAAATTTGAAAAAGTCCTTACCTAAGCCCTGTTTTTTATCCATTCATGTCATCGGCACGAATGGTAAAGGATCGGTAAGCTATAAAATTGCCTACGCATTAGAAAAGGCGGGATTCAAAGTAGGTCTTCTGACCTCTCCGCATTTAGAGTGTATAACAGAGCGCATCCAGATCAATCGAAAACCCATAGACTTGAAAACATACCAAAAAATTTGGACTGCAATCCCTTTTGAAGAGGGCTGGTACATGCATTTGTTTTTAGTCGCGCTCCAGTATTTTCAACAAAATTGCGTAGATTTTGTGGTTTTAGAGGCGGGGATGGGTGCAAGGCTGGATCCAATTCGTCTGATCGACCCTTTTTTGACTGTAATCACATCAATAGGATATGACCACACCCAGGATCTTGGGAATACTTTAGAGAAAATTGCTCTAGAAAAGGGGGCTTTGTTCACAAAAGATCTAGTGATCTCTTCACAGGCTTTGACACCAACAATCCTGACACTGGCTCTTAAAAGGCAAACGAATGTTGCTATCGCACAAACGGATGAAAACGACTATCAATCTTCAAACACCTTTACAGCCATGAAAGCGATAGAATTTTTTAAAAAAAAGGGGATTATCCCTGTCTCAATTGATTTTAAAGAGCTGTACGAGGTCGTTCCAATGGGGAGGTTTGAAGAGATAAAAAAAGGGGTCATTTTAGATGTTGCGCACAATCCACAAGGACTAGAGGCTCTGATGAAGAAATGTCGTCAAAAATATCCTGTTGGTGGAATGTTGATTATTGGCGGATACAAAGACAAAGATCTGGTTTCAGTACTAAAAAATACCCACGAGGTTTTTTCTAAGATCTTTGTGTGCGATTTGGCAAAAAAAGATCCGAGGATGCTAGCTCAAGAAACGCTCAAAATGCAAATAGAAATGATCACAAAAAGAGAGGTTTTATCAGTCGAAGATCCTTTTAAACAGGCCTATTTCGAAAAAGATGAAGAGAGGTACCTTCTAGTGTGTGGAGGATTTCAAATAGTAAAAGAGGCAAAAAAAAGGTTTAAAGATTTCCCAGATCGGTAAAATCTTGTTCCATAAGGTCTATTTCTTCTTGAGTTAAATAAGGGCTTCTTGCCCCTTTTGTGACAGTAAGCTCAGCCAGTTGTGCCAAAGCCTGTATAATGGGGGTTTTTTGGGCTTGTACTGTGCGTATATCCATAGCCTTGACTAGTTGCACCAAATCACCACCTGCTCTTTCTATCTCTTGATAAAGAGCCCATTTGACATCACTTGATAAAAGCTCCAGACGCTGAATAAACTCTAGAAGGTGGTCTTGTAAAATCAGCTGCAGAAGTTCAAAAAGCATTTCGGCTACGTCCGCTCTTTGAAGATCGTCTAAATCTTCAAAAGGGTCCTCCTCCATTTTATTGGTAGCACGAGCGATGTCTTGTCGCTCTTGAGAAGAAAGGCTCTCTTTTTTTCTTAACTGTATGACAAGAGCATCAGTAGGTAAACCCATTTTGGCAATTTTCTGAATTTTTTGAATTGTCCTACTTACGGCATTTTCCTTTGAGGAAATAGAGTGCGGTTCATCCATAAAATACCCGTGGGGAAACTTTACCATCATAATTGCTGATCCTAAGCGACTTTCCGAGTTATCTGCAATCTAATTTCTTGATAAAAAAGGGGGGGTGAGGGTATGATGGTGGGCGACTTTTGGGGTGCTAGCTCAGTTGGTTAGAGCGTTACGTTGACATCGTAAAGGTCAGTGGTTCGAGTCCACTGCATCCCAAGTTTTCTTAAAGCGAATTAAATAAATTTTTGAACATTCTCTAGAATCCAGGTTACTCTTGACTCAATTGTCCCTTTTGGAACCTCGATGAGCTCATAGTGGTATTTATAATAGACGTCTTGAACGCACTTAGAGGCAACCACTGAATCCTCAAAGCTCTCTTCTCTTTCAGGGTCTGTTTCAAATATCTCTTCCCAGGGGGGGAAAAAAAAGACTTTTTTATTATAGATAAGCTCATTGGACAGCTTATCTATACTTTTGCTATGAGGCGTTTTTCTATAGGCATCAAAGGCAAGAATATCGAGAATACCTCGATCAAAAAAAGCAATTTTTTTAGGGTCGAGGTGCGCTTTTTTGTAGAATTCAATGTCTTTTTCAAGGACTTTGTCTCTAAATAAAATCAGATCTTTTTTGGGGTGCGCTTTATGTAATCCGGTATTGGCTCCACGCATAAGGGATCTAGCTGACTCAGGAAAAGTTCGAAACCCTTTTTTGTGAAGCGCTGCCAAAGTGGTCGATTTGCCAACTCCAGGCCCACCTGTGAAGACAAAAAAAGGGGGAGAACTTCTTTCCATATTTCCTTTTTAACCGAATCGGATTTTAGAAAAAAAGAGAAAGATCAAGGATTGCTAGTTGGAGGAAGCTTTAAAAAAAGCTTTGAGAGGTACAGCATCTCTAGCGCACCTTTTGTTGTGAGATTGTAGTTATTCTCTACGTCCCAAATCTCGCTAAGATTTTTTTGAGGACTATGTTCGTTAAAAAAATTGAACAGGGAATTTTTCTCTTTTTCATCGAGTTGTGTGTACCCCTTCTGCAAAGTTTCTAAAAGCTTTTGAAAGTCTAACTGTTTAAAAAAATCCTCCATCATTTCGTTTGGGCTTAACCTAAGTATTTTTTTTATCAAGACTCCCGTAAAAGAATCAAATAGGATCGGGTGAGACAGCCCAAGATATTTGCCAATTCTATTTCTTACGAAAAGGACGTGATGTGGGAGTTCATGAACTTTTTGTACTTTATTTGTTTTTAAAAGCCCTCTTATCCAATCATGATTTTCTAATTTTTCTTCAAAGAAGGGGAATAGGCTCTTATATAGGAAATTTTCTAAAGGGTCTTCGTTGATTTCTGATTGGTGATCTTTTATAAACTCGTTTGGCAATAGGCGATACATTTTGGAAATGCCAAACCTTTTTCCCTCCGGGCAATTGCCTATACAAGCAGAAGTTTCAAGCAAAGCCTGTTCAAAAAAGGAGAGCTGACTCTCTTCTTTAGGCTCTTTATCTAATGTTTCAAGCCATAGAATAATCTGGAAAAGTTTGACGACATAAGAGGGGATATCATCAATTTTTTTCGAGGCAAATGAGAGAGATGTCTCAAAAAAAACGTCTGCGAGGTTGGATTTTAGCTGAAAAAAAGAGAGTCCGATCCTTGTCTGGATATTTTGAAAAACTATCTGTTTAACGTTGACGGGTAGATGAGCGATTCTCGATTCCATACCACAGATTTGATCGAAAAAATAGGAATGGGAGATATTTTGTGGAAGCTGGTCGCTAGCAAGTACTTTTCGAACCGATCTTTTGATGCCTTGGGTTGGGTCAAAATAGAGTTCGTGACCATCAAAACAGATCTTGAAGGGGGAAATAATCGGATTAGCCTGATGAAGTCTGATGTGCTCTTTAAAAACAGAATAGGGGTTTAAAGGGCTTGAGTCTAAAATTTGATTCAGTTCAGAGATTTGAAAAGCTTTGGTAAAAAGGGGGCTTTCCTCATCAATTCCCAGGGTTTGATATTGATCCAAGAGGAAGTGGGCTACATCTATGACTTCGTCAAGATTTTGTTCATGCGATAAGAGATAATCCATATAGAAGTCAAGATGGTGTCTTTTTAACTCTAAAAGATTTTCTGATTGTATCATGTGCCGTAATCCCTCACTAAAACGGATGCGAACGTTTTGAAGGTAAGAAGCAATCTCAATAAGTTTTTCTTTTTGGTTGTGAGGTTTAAGCCATTTTGAAAAGTTCAAAAGATCTTCAGCTTCAAGCTGTAAAAGCATTTTAAGTAGAAATAGAGGGTCTAGAATCTTTCTAATAGAAAAAAAAGGTGTTGCAATTTCATCAATCAATTCCAGCAATTCAGCTTTTGATTTCATGAGTAGAAGAAAAAGCTTTCCCCTCTCCGGAATTTTTGGCAAATTACGGGAAATAGAACCTACAATTTCGACTTTTTTTAAAGAGCTAGAGGGGGAATCACTCAAAATAGCTTGAAGAAGATGGGAATGCTCCAAAACCCCTAACCCTGATAACAGTTCACTGGCTTTAACGCTTAAAGGTCCTCTTACCTCTTGCGGCATGAGCCTTACACCCTCTATAAGAGTGATCCTGTCCTTAAGACAAGTTTCAGGATGCATCAGACCCATGGCAAGCTTAAGTACATCCTCATTAGTGTCCGATTCCAATTCCTGCAATTTATTGATCAATTCCATCTGAAGAAAAGAGCTGTCTTGATTTGTGATCAAAGGCAAAGCCAAACCAAGATAGATTTTTCTTTTTTCCGGTGCTAAATTTTTCACTCCACAAATTAACGAGTATTTGTCCTGGAAGCTTTTTAATCGATCCAGAAAAGGTCGGGTATCCAGTAAAAAGGGGAGCTGATCCGATTCAGCTATCTCGGAAACAGTTTGTAAAATTTTCGCTCGTTGAGTCACCTCTTTGATATCTTTAAGGATGGGGGAAATGATTTGAGAGATAGTCGGTAGTTTATCATCAGAAAACTCGTGAAGTACTTTAAGCATTTTCCATCGATGTTTTTTCATAAGACCATGAGTCAGCTGATCATAACACTCGCTTACTCGTTTAGTCAGCCCTGTGGATAAATCAAGGCTTTCAGAATCCTCTATGTGGGGTATCGCCTGGTTATCTATAACAGTGACATCTAAAGTGTTGACTCTGTTTGAACTCTCTTCACTTGCAGTGTCCACAATAGCTGGGTAAAATCTGATGGGTGGGGTATTTCTAATGATCATGAAAGTGATTGTAAAAACCTTTCAAAAAAATTGCAAAAAAAATTTCTTAAGAAAGGTTAAGAAAAAAGAAAAAGTCTAATTCTCTTTTAACCAATTGAACACAGTTTTTTTTGCTCCATGAACGACCGATAAATGGTTGTGATCGGGAAAAATTTTGTAGTCGGTTTGACCCTGTTTAAGAATGGGTAGACAACTTGATTGAGGAATGACACATTCATCGTAAAGTGTTGCTATGAATAGATGTTTGATATCCACCCCATTCTCTATCCAAACGGTCTGTTTTTCTTGCAGCTCTTTGAGTAGCTGTTGCGCAAATGGGCTATTAAATGTGAGCTCTTCACTTAATTCATGAAATACGTGTTTTCTCATCGACTGAAAATTTACTAGAGTATCGACGACTTTTGTACCTAAATGTACACCGGCGACAGAAATAATTCGTGTTTTACGAGATAAAAGATCTTCTTCAGAAAGAAGGGTTTCGATCTTTGATAAAATTCTAGCCCCGTTCGATGTACCTATTAAGTAAACAGGGGAGGTGGGGAAGCGATTTAGATAATCCTTTAGAATGTTGAGTAAAGGGAGAGTTGCTTGTTCAAGCGAACAGATACCACGCTGGTAAACTCTGGGCGCTACTACATCCCAATCGGGGTATTTTTTATGACATTCACTTATATAAGACCCGAAAGTGTACGTATTACCAAAAAGACCATGCACAAAAAGAAAAAGCCCTTTGCTCTCTTGTTTATTAGCCCAAGGGAGAGTTTTTAAATCGTAGTTGAGGCAATTTTCACAAGTTTTTGATAGGAAAATCTGGAAGGATCTCGATTTTTTAAAGTTGGCAAAAGCGTGGTATATGTACTGGAAAGCATCTAAAAGGGGCCTAAGCAATAGTAAAACAATTTGCTGGATACGCTTTATAAACCCCGTGGTATTGCGTACCGTCACTAAAGGTAGCTCAAGGCTAGTTTCATAAGGCTCCGAAAAAAGGGCATTGATCGGGTTCACCTGCTTGCTCCCACAGTTAAGCGAATAGTATAAAAAAACTACATTTAATTGTAAATTTTTTTATATTTTTACTTAACCTTATCAGATAGATGAGTTTAAAGAAGGATTCCACAAACCGTGAAATTTCGAGCGCTTAAAGACCCATTTTGTTTTTTTGACCGTCTATAGGAGCAAAAATTGAGGTTTTCGGCGGTACAGATAGGGGAAATTTCGATATTTTGATCCAAAAGTCCCCAGGAGAGAAATTGCTTTTTTGCGATTGCTTTCAAATCAAAATGATAGGGAGGCATCATATTTGCGTAGTATTCCTTAGGGACTTCGTCCTTGAAGTTTTCAAAGGCCGAGTGCTCAAGACCCAGGCTTGGTCCTAAAAACACCAGAAGATCTTCAGCTCTTGAACCCAAAGAGAGCATTTTGTCTATTGTATTAGAATAAATGTTTTTAAAAAGTCCTCTCCACCCTGCATGTATTGCCGCAAACCTCTTTTGATGGGGGTCGTAGATGACTGTAGATTGACAGTCGGCGTGTGTGATGGCGACCGCTACAAGAGGGGTATCCACAATGACGCTATCCGCGACGATAGGTGAGGCGCCTTTTAAGAGATTGGTTTCTAGATAGTGGACATGGGAGGAGTGGGTGAGATTTGGTATGACTAGTTGGCCAAATCCCATCTTTTTGGATCCAATTTCTATGCTGTTTTTAAGATAGTTTGGTTCAAATTTTAATGAACCTTCCTCTGAAACTCCAGGAAAAAAAATTTGTGTTTTGAATGGATGAGAGATAAAAATGGTGGGTTGATAGAGCATAAAATTTATCTAAAATTTTGGGTTCTTTTTTTTTAAAAAACTTAGATTAAAAAAACTTTTTTTTGCTAAATTAAACAAAAGGGTTTTTTTGGAATAGGTTTATGAGAATTTACTTCCGCTTTTTTCTTTTGATTGGAATCATTTTTTGTGCTCATGCAACAGAAAAGAAAAAAATAGTGCTCAACATGATCGTGAAAAACGAAGAGAAGGTGATCGAAAGATCCCTTGGTTCAGTGAAAGATTTCATAGATTACTGGGTAATAGTAGATACGGGCTCCACAGATAAGACGATTGATGTCATAAAAAAGTTCTATAAAGATAAACCGGGAGAACTGCACCAAAGGCCATGGGTCGATTTTGCACATAATCGCCAGCAGGCGCTCGATTTAGCGAAAAATAAAGGGGATTATATCCTCTTCATGGATGCTGATGATACTCTCACCTTTGAAGAGGGTTTCGAACTGCCGGAGCTGAAACTCGATTTTTATGGGGTATTCAATAAAACTGCGCAACAGCAGTGGCTTATCCCCCGTTTAGTGAATGCCAAATTACCATGGAAATGGCTGGGGGTTCTTCATGAGTATATTTGCTGTGATTTTCCCACAAGTGGAGATGTCCTCAATAAAATATCCTACAACTATTTAGGAGGGGGAGCAAGATCTAGAGACCCTGCTCGAATCGAAAAAGATATCACAGTTCTGAAATCGGGATTAGTAAAAGAGCCGCAAAATCGTAGATACCTCTACTATTTAGCGACTACTTGTGAAACGGGAAACAGAATTGAGGAGGCGGTTGAGTGGTTTAAAAAAAGGGCCTCCCATCCAAATGAGGGGGATCCTGACGAGGTGTTTTTATCCCTGTATGGAATGGGCAGGCTTTACCAGCAACTCAATATGCACGAAAATCTTGTCTTATCTAGTTTCGTCAAAGCCTACACATTTTTGCCAACAAGAATAGAGCCTCTTTTCTATATTTTGAGTATTCTTCTGAAGCAAGACCGCCTAGACGAAGCATACGATTTGGGTTCTAAAGCTATTTTATTGCCAAAAAGGGGGAACTTTCAGCTAACGGATCACTGGATTGAAGATTATGGTGTACTATCCCTTTATGCAGAGATATGCTTCAAAAAGGGGCTGTATAAAGAGGCTCTTTGGGCAATACGGGATCTTTTGGACTTTGCAAGCTTGCCTGAACATCTACGCAAGCAAGTAGAGGCAATCCGCAACCAGATTTTAGAAACGAGATCAGCTGTAATTCATGAACCGATAAAAGATTTTTTAAATAAAATATGCGACTAAAAAGTTTAAATCTTATTTTTAATTGAAATATTTTTTTCAAAACATCGAGGAATTGCACTTTCTTGATAAATAATGGTGTGCTATTTTAGTCCTCTTCTATGTACATAAAACAAGATCATCTTTTAGGTCAGTTACTGGCAGCTGCAATTGAGCTTATGGTGGGTGATAAAGCGCTTATCGCACACGCTGGGGGGTGCCCTTACGGTTTTTACGCTGATGTCTATGCTCCATTCGTCCTCGGGGAGGGCTACTTTATTCCTCTAAAAGAGCATATGAAAAATTTCCTTTCAAAGGACCGGATTGCAGTCTATACCATGGAAAAAAAGAATGCCGCCTCTTTTTTGACCCACAAAGGAAAAAAAAGGGAATTGAAGAAGCTGGAGGAATTTCCCGAGGGTCAGGTTTGCCTTTTAGAAATAGAGAACAGCATTTTCCTTTCAAAACAAATAGATCCTTCATGGGATCACCTTGAAGATTTTTCACTAGATCGCCTAGAGCTTTTAGAAAGGGGAGGGGTCAGGTTTTTTGGCAAAAGAACAGGAGTAAAACCTCATAGCAACTTTCATTTCGACAACCTTCATCTTTACGGCAAATGGATGGAAGAAGAGTTTTTGTGGAACCAAAAAGGGGTAAGCTTAAAAAAACTTTGGAAAGAGAAATTTGAAAAATTTGTTTTGAAAGAGGGTGTTGAGATGATCGATCTTGGGCCATTATCAAAAGAAACTTTTAAAAAAGTGAAGCATCTCGATATTCCTTTTACAACCCAGTGGATTGAACAAGAAAGCTATACCCAACAGGATCCCTTTTTTGGGTGGAAAGGATTGAAACGCCAAACGGCTGACCGTTTTTTTTATCTTGTTAAAAATCAAAATGTTCGAGAGGCAATGAGTTCCTGCTTGCGTTTGATTGAAAAATGGACTAAAATTCTCGGAATCCGTGGAAATTTCACCGATAGTGATAGAGGGAGAGTTTCTTGGATGGTTCAAGATCCGTTTGGTGCTACTTTTGAGGGGCCCTATGTGGAGCGTCACCCCAGCGGATGTTTGACCGGATCAATTATGGGCCCGTTAGAATTACTGATTGCAATCCATGCAGAGGAGAAGTTCACCTGGAATCTAGAGAATCAAGAATAAACGAGCAAATCCGCGTTTCACAAGTCCGATTGATTGATGAACACGGAGAGCAGCTTGGAATTGTATCGACCTACGATGCTAGACGTCAGGCGCAGGAGAAAGGGCTTGATCTAGTAGAGATCGCCCCTCAGGCACAGCCCCCTGTATGCAAGATCATGAATTACGGCAAATTCCGCTATTCGAAAGAGAAGCAGGAAAAAAAGAATCGTAAGGCGCAGATCAAAGTCAAAGAGTTGAAACTGCGTCCAGGTATTGCTGATAATGACATCATGATCAAAGTCTCTCATGCAAAAGAATTTTTGTCAGATGGAAACAAAGTTAAAGTTACCTGTATGTTCCGTGGCCGTGAAATGGCACATACAGAAATCGGTGAAGCCGCAATGCAGCGTTTTGTCGATGAATTAAAAGATTTCGCAACGGTAGAAATACCGCCGAAAATGACGGGTAGGAGCTTATGCCTAGTGCTTGCGCCCGCAAAACAAACAAAAGGAGACGACCGTGCCAAAAATGAAAACTAGGAAGGCATATGCCAAGCGTTTCAAATTGACCGCTACCGGTAAATTGAAGCGCACCAGACCAGGAAGAAGACACATTCTTACAAAGAAGTCCTCTAAACGCAAAAGATCTTTAGCGACACCTGCATTGGTGGACAAAGGTCAATTGAAGACATACAAAAAATTGATGTGCGTGTAGGAGGGTACCAATGAGAGCAACGAATGCTGTCTACAGCCGTAGACGTAAAAAACGCTTGTTAAAAGCTTGTAAGGGTTACTTCGGTGATCGTAAGAACCACTACAGAAACGCGAAAAATGCACGCATGAAAGCGATGTATTACGCATACCACCACCGTTTGATCAAGAAAAGATCTTTCCGCCGCCTTTGGATTGTACGTATCAACGTAGCAGCCCGTCTTTATGCCGGACTGTCCTACTCTGCGTTTATTCATGGACTTAAGAAAGCTTCCATCGATTTAGACAGAAAAGTATTGGCTTTCCTCGCAGTAGAGGATCCGAATGCGTTCCAACAGATCGCACTTCAAGCCAAAGCTGCCTTGGTAGCTTAAAAACGAGTTGTTTTTAACGAACGGAAATTTTTTCCTATGATGACTGACAAACCCTTTGATCTTCACTCTTTAAAAAAAGAGTTTCACAAAAGACTTCACCAAACAGAAAATTTGGAGGGGTTAGAAGAGATAAGGGTTTGTTATTTTGGGAAAAAAGGGATTTTGCAAGATCTTATGGGTATGCTTCGATTAGCACCCAAAGAGAAGATTCCCGAGCTTGGAAAAGAGATCAATCTTTTCAAAGAGGAGCTGACAAAGGACCTTGAGGGCAAAAAGAGGAACGTTGAAGAGCGCCTCCTTGCTTTAAGTTTGGAAAAAGAGAAATTTGATATCACCTTGCCCGGAAAAATCCGTAACCGCGCACATAGCCACCCTGTTCTTGATGTCATTGAGAAAATGACCGAGATCCTGCGCTCTCTTGGGCTTAAAGAGGTGCATTCTAATGAAATTGAGGCAGAAACTGTCAATTTTGATCTTCTAAATTTCCCGGCAGATCACCCCGCAAAAGACATGCAGGATACTTTCTATCTTGATGACAGTATGCTTTTGAGGACCCACACTACGACTTTTCAAGTCCCGATGATGCGTCAACACCAACCTCCGATGGCTCTTTTTTGTGCCGGTCGAGTATTTCGAAATGAAGAGGTAACTTCCCGTTCGCACCAACAATTTAGCCAAATTGATGCTTTTCACCTTGGAAAAGGGGTGAGTATGGCTGATTTGCTTTCTTTATTAAAACTATTTTACCGTCGTCTTTTTGGAGACAACGTTCTTTTAAGATTCAGAAAAAGCTACTTCCCATTTACTGAACCCAGTGTAGAGATTGACATAAGCTGTATTCGTTGTGAGCAAAAAGGCTGTCCGATTTGCAAACATACCGGTTGGCTTGAGGTTGCTGGGGCGGGTATGATGCATCCTAATGTGATCAAGGCCGGCGGTCATGATCCCGATATTTATACAGGATGGGCTTTTGGTATGGGCGTCGATCGCACCCTGATGCTTTTACACAATATACCAGACATCCGTATGCTATGGGAGTCTGATACACGTTTCTTACACCAATTTTAAAGAAGAATTCTTAAAAATTTAGTTTCCCCAGATCAGTCGATGATGGATAGGATCAAAGGCTTTATTAGAGGCTTCAATATGGATATTATGTGACTCTTGTCCCTCCCGAAAGTCGATGATCTCGGCATAATGGTAGAGCGGAATGGGCAGGTCTGTTGGCTCTTTTTTTACTGGGGTTACAAGAACATATTCGGATTCTTTTTCAATACTTACCCCATCTTGGTATACATGCCACCTGACCACGTACAAGTGAGGTAAATCACTTAAGACTTTTTGAGGTGGGGTAGCAAGATCTAAAACATGGATCACGTTCTCCTCTCCCTCAGGATTCACAGCCATATGGGCGAATGAAGAGAGAAGTGAATTGGAAAGTAATTCCAATCTGTCAGCCGGATTTGGTATCTGCTTTAAAAGATCCAGAAGCATTTCTTGAGAAAAAATTTCATGCTCATTGACTTGCAATGCTAAAAATCCTTTTTGCACTCGATAGAGAACTTCGTTGATCAAATCCATTTCATTTTGAGCAAATGGATAAGGATTTACTTCCAAAAAGGGCTCTGGTAACGACTCAGGTTCAGGTTGAATTTCAGGTTGTTTTAGAACATTGGGCTCTTGAGAGGAAATTTCATTTCCGAAAATATCTTTCAAGACCTCTTGAACCTGTTTTTTAAACTCCTCCTCCTCTTCAGCAGACATTGGGGGCTTTACACGCTCATTTTTGGAAATCTTTGAAAGGGGATTTTTCTTTGGAATTGGCTCTTGTTTTTCTCTGATCTCTTTTTTTAGGTTTGGATTTGGGGGGGAATTTTTTTGTATAATACTCACAAAAATGTGAGAACCCTTCACTGCCATTTCGATAATCATAGAATTTTTCGACAGGGGCTTGTAGCGATTTTGGGACACTGGCGGGTTGCTTTCTGGAGGTTGCGGGCGATCAGGATTAATTTCCATAACTTACTAGCCTGTTCCTTTGATTTCGATGGAGCTAGGATTGGAAGGAGAACTCGAGCTAGCTTTTATAGCTACAGCAATACGTCGAAAGGAGTCATCCACCTCTGAGATTTTCCAATCCACTTGAACCGGTTTTTTTAAGATGAAATGCAAGTCATCCAATGACATCGTTTCAAGATTGAGTGTTTGATCATAGGCATCGTAAAAAAAAGTGGCATGCAAAACTGCCTCCTGAGTCTCCTCAGAAAAATTCTTAAATGCCGATTTATAAAGATCTTTTACGTCATGCCCATTGAGTTTCAAAGAGATGGCTCCTGATCGAATGAGATCATTTAAAATCTCTGTCTGTTTTTCTATGGAAAGATGTTTTTGGTTCCCTTTTAGACTCTCTAATGTAATCTTAAATGGTTTCTTGAACCCCTCAAGCTCTTTTCTAGAGTAAAAATGCCCCATCTGAGAGGGTACATTCTTATCAAAATGGGGGGATAGATTTTGTTGCGTCTTACTTTTCGATTTCAACGGGTCTGGCGTGTGTTCAGAGGAGCTTCCTCGTCTTCCAATAGGTGTACTCATAATTTTGATACATACACCCACCTAAAATAAATAAAAATATTTATTTTTATCGGTTGAATTTTATGGTTTTACGAAATAACGGATGGGGGAGGCTAGGTCGTTTTGTCTTGAAAATACAGGAATTTACGCCAAAAGGTGAGTAAAAAAGATAAAACATGTTGATAAAAAGGGACTTAGACTGGTAGACTCTTGAACATAGTTTACCGCTAGATACTACCAATCCAAATGGAGGGATGGCAGAGCGGTCGATTGCGGCGGTCTTGAAAACCGTTGAAGGGCAACCTTCCGGGGGTTCGAATCCCTCTCCCTCCGTTTACACTCTATTTGCTTCCATTCATCCAACCTTTCCTAAATTTATTTCATATGGGTATTGAAAAAAAAATATCCCGTTTGCATAATATATATAATTTTATAATCTAGAGATCTTATGACAAGCCCAATTTCAACTGTTTTACCACCGACCTTTGCCGATTTGCCAGATGACGCACTTGTTCAAATAATGGATAAAATTGATCATCCCTCCCCGCACCCCGATTTCCATCTTAAAGGGGGGGGGCTTGCCACCTTTGGTTTATCGCAAAAAAGGGTTTATCGAATTTTTCGAGATTTTTTAGGAACCAGAGACGCCGAGGGTTGTCCTCAATCTGAAAGAGGGAGAGATTGGGAACGCAAGATGGCAAAAAGTTTTTTGAGACGTGACGGATCATTTGAGGGCCTTGTCTGTAATTGGCAGGAAAATGAGAATGGTGAACTGGTCAACAAGCAATCTAGCTGGTTGAAAAATGATCCTCAAACCCAGATAGAGGCGATCAGATATGGTCAACTTCCTTGGGATAACTGGAGAGACTTAGACCTTAGCCTGAAAACCGATCCAGAATTTGTTTTAAAAGAGTTGCTTTCCAATAGATTAACCATAGAAGATCTAAGGCGTTTTTCAATGCCTGCTGAACTCAGAGCTCTTTTTGGATTAGGTGCGGGGGAGAGAATCACTCTCCAAAATTTGAGCGCTATGCAAACCACGCAGTGTAAAATTGCCTCACTATTTACATTAGAACGGCTACAACAGGATAGCGTACAACTTTTACTCCCCGGCAATTTTGCCCCTCCTCCAAGATCTGACGCATTTCAAGTGATGTATGAGGGTATTTTTTCAGAGCTTTTAACTCGACCGGACTTTGATTTTTCAAAACAGTTTTTAGAGGCGGTCTTCAAAATTCATCCAAAATTTGGAAATTTTTTCCCGAATGATGAGACGATTTTGGAAAAGATTATTCAGGTTTGCCCCCGTTTTTATACTGAGCTAAAGATCGAGTGGCAAAGAACCGAGTCTATTGCGCTTGCAGCAATTAAATATAACGCTAATTATGTAAAATCAGTGGGCAATTCTCTTTTAAACAATGAGGACTTTTTGCTGAAGGCGATCTCCAACAACATGCAAACGATAAAACATGTCCCTATTCATTGGAGAAATAAAGCTCATTTTATGGCGCAAGCCTGCCAAATCCATGAGGAATGTTTTAATTATGTGGGAATCGAGTTAGAACAAAACCGCCTTTTTTTACAAAATATCATCCCATCTATACACTCCCCAGAAATGAAACGAAAACTTGATAAGAAAAGAGGAAGGGCTCAATAAAGAGCTATCTCTAAAAAAAGAGGGGGCTCAACCCCCTTTTTTTATTCGGCTTAGCCCACCATCGACAGCAAGGATTTGGCCGGTAACCCAATCATTTTCAGGATTTAGAAAAAATTCTACAGCTGAGGCAATATCTTTTGCTTCTCCCAATCGACCGATAGGGTGCATTTTTTCAGAGAAATGGAGCGTTTCACTATTCCTAAATAGACTCTCTGTCATTTTAGTACGAGTAAGGCCCGGAGCTACCGCATTCACGCGGATCTTTTTTGAGGCGTAAGTCGCTGCCGAAGAAAGTGCGAGCGCATTGATTCCCCCTTTAGCTGCAGCGATTGCCTCATGAAAGGGGAGACCTTCAAGGCTTGCTGCTGAGGATAATAAAACAATGCTCCCCCCTTGGTCCATTACGCTGCAAGCGGCTCTTACAAGCGCAAATGCACTTGTGAGTGAGGCTTCTATAGTTTTTTGATACTCTTCAAAAGAGGTGGAATGGGCCCCCTTAAGAATCAATGAACCAGAAAAAGTAACAGCCCCATCTAGGCCACCCATTTTTTGTTGTGCCTCTTGAGCGACTTTAAGCATCTCTTCAAAATTTGCAGGATTTGCAATTGCATAGGGTGCTTTAGTAAGTTCAATCAAAGGCGAAATCTTCTCTTGATTTCTCGAAGTGAGAAAAAGTTGATGACCTTGTTGGTAAAGTCTTTTTACGACCTCTGTTCCGATTGTACTTGTTGCTGAGACTAATAGGTAACGAGCCATACTCTCCACTTTGCTGGGTTTATCCCTTTTTAGCTAACAAAAAGGGTTAAATGTTTAAAGGAAATTTGCTATATGTTAAAATTATTTATCAAGATAGGCCCCCCCTAGGGAAAAGGAGAATTTATGTTGTTTTATGCAGGAATGTTCGTCGGCTGTATTTTCTTGATACAAAGGATTTTAAGAACTCAGTAACTCCTTATAGGTTTTGAAGTGAAGCTTAGCGATAGAGGGGAAAAGCTCTTCCCCATGGATCTCTAGAATCTCTTTAGCTTGGTTTTGTACGGGTGCCGAAGCCCCCTTTTTAAGAGGAGTCCCTATCGAGTCTCCTAGAGCTTTAAGCCCCTCTAGAAAAGCGTTTCTAGCTAAAATTGAGGCCCCGGCTACAGCAATATCGGTCTCGGCCTTGGGGTACATCCTTAAATCAAGCTTCAGCCCCTTTTTTTTCAAATACTCCTCCACTAGAGGCTCTTGGGTAAATTGATCAACCAATACCTGTGAAGCCCCAGTTTTTTCAGCCAAAGTTTTAATCACGGCAGCGTGAGACCAAGCTAGAAGGTGGTTCAAATTTTTGAATTTTCTGTAGAGCTCGTTGTAGGTTTTGGGAAAAAGAACGATTTGATCATAGGGGATTTTTTGTCTTATGACGGAAGCGAGAAGATCAATTTTAGAATCGCTCAATTTTTTAGAGTCTTTCACTCCGATAGTTTTTAGGATTTCTATTGTTTCTTCATTAATCGCAATTGCAGCTACAACCAATGGACCAAAAAAATCCCCTTTGCCAGCTTCATCAGACCCAATATAAAGACCTTCAAACTCCATAATTTTATCATAACAAACATGGGTTAGAATGCCTAGGAGCATTTCATCTCTCAAGGGTTTGATAAACACTAAATTTGTATCCAATACACCCTTTAAGCCAATCATTTTCACAAATAATCTAAACTTTGATAAGTTAAAACTCTTAAGTGGTTTTATAGGGTGCTTATAGCGATGCAAGAGGAAATGATTAAACTAGGTCGCCTTCTAAAGGCTATACGGGAAGATAAAAGAATCTCGATAAAAGAGGTCGAAAGCTCTACATCTATCAGAGAGAGCTATCTTATAGCACTTGAGGAGGGGAAAGAGGCTTCTGGATTGAGCGATATTTACCGTTTTGGTTTTTTGAGACAGTACGCAAGTTATCTTGAAATGGATATGGTAGATCTGGAAAAAAAATATCCCCATCTATTTCAGAATACCCCTCAAAAACACGATTTTGCCTACGGAATAGGGACATTAGAGATGCGAAACAACGCGGGCCAATCGGGTCGCTCCATGCCAGGATTTTTGATGGTAGGCGCCTTTGTTTTGATGATTTTATTAGCTTGGCAACTGGCAAAATATCTGCAACTCATCTAGGTGCAAATGGAATTAACAAAAAATGCTCTAAGGGGTCAGGGATCACCTTATTTAAAAGAACATGCTGATGATCTAGTCTTTTGGCAGCCCTGGTGCGAAGAGGTATTTGATTTAGCAAAAAACCTTGATCGACCTATTTTTCTCTCAATAGGCTACAAAAGTTGCCACTGGTGTAAAGTTTTACAAGAGGAGTCTTTCAAAGATGAAATGATCTCTCAGATCATCAACGACTCCTTTGTTCCGATTCTTATAGACCGTGAAGAGATGCCGCATATTGACCGACTTTATATGGATTTTGCGCAGCTTTTAACGCAACACCCTGCCGGATGGCCTCTAAATCTGATTTTGACTCCTAATAAAGCCCCTTTCTATGTATTTACCTACCTGCCTCCAATGTCTGTCGACGGTCATATAGGTCTTAATGATATTCTTTTGGAGCTGGTGCATCTTTGGAAATCGGAGGATAAAGAGACTATATTTGAGCAGACCGAGCATCTTGTCCAGATTTACAAAGAGGCGACTTTGGATGTTGTTTGTTCGATGCCGACCAAAGAGGATCAGCTCAATATTTTGAAAACGTTGTTTGAGAGTTTTGATCGGGAAAATGGGGGCTTTAAGGGTGAGGTGAAATTTCCTCTCTCTTTTCAAACCTCCTGTTTGATCCATCTTTCTGAAATTTTTGAGGACCAAAGGCCACAGTATTTTGCTGAATCAACTTTAGAAAAACAGCTCTTCAGTCCACTCTATGACCCTATTTTAGGGGGATTTCGACGCTACACCTCAGATGAGGTGCGCTTAGAGCCCCATTTTGAAAAAATGTTAAGCGATAACGCCTTTTTGTTAGAGGCATACGCTCACATGTATTATGAGACAGGAAAAATTCTCTATCGGGATGTAGCAAACGACCTAAACCAGTTTTTTGAGAATGTGTTAAAAACTGACTGGGGTTATGCATCTTCTTTAAGTGCTGACCATGCTATGGAAGAGGGGGGGCATTCCTTGTTCAAATATGAGGAGTTGCAGGATCTTTTTAGCAGTGAAGAGTTGGCTTTTGCTAGCCGTTATTTGGGCGTAGCTCAAGAGGGGATTTTTGATGGAGATAATATCTTATATCTCATCGAACAGATCCCTGAGGAAAAAAAGGAGATCTTCTGTTCGATTCAAAAGAAATTAGTTGAGGTGATCGAGGAGAGAGACATTTTAGACATCGATCAGAAGATCTTATTGGGCGCAAATGCTAATCTCGCTCACGCAAGAATACGGGCAGGGTGCTATCTCAAAGACCGATCGATGATTCGCTCAGGAGTTTCTTTGGTAAAAGAATTGCTGAACCATTTCTTCAAAGATCACAAACTACAGCATGCCATAGTTGAAGATAGGTTTGTGGGAAAAGCGCTGTTAGAGGACTACGCGACTTTGATAAAAGCCCTTTTAACAGCTTTTGAAACGGGGGAATTTCCCGAAAGCTATCCTGTGATTCACAAATTAATTGAAGAAGTAGACAGGATTTTCAAGTGTAAAGAGGGGGGATACTTTAGCACAGCTTTGGATGATACTTACTTAGTTCGCATCAAGCCTTTTTTAGACGGGATCGATCCTTCAGCAAACGCTCTCATGGCTGAAAATTTCTTGCGTCTTTATAACATGAGCCATAAATACGAGTATTTGCGACAAGCTGAGTCAATTTTAAGGCTAGGGATAGAAAAATTGGTTCACCATCCGGCTTCTGCAATGGTTCTTTTTTTAAATATTCTCTATTTTGTCTCAAAAGATAAAAAAACTATTTTTCTAAAAAAGGATCTTGAAGATAATACGAACTATTGCTTCTGTCACCCTTTTACCTCGGTGGTAGTATGTCATCCATTACTGACAAAGTTGATTCCGGCGGTTGAGGGGAAATCGTGTATCAACAACAAAACTACCGTTTACGTGTGCACCCCCTCGAGCTGTAGCGAACCAATAGACGATTTAGAAAAGCTAGGAGTTCCATGGAACCACGTTTTGTAGGAGATTATCAACTAAAAAGATGGCTAGGAAACGGCCCGTTAGGTCATACGTACCTTGCTGAACACCGTTTTTTAAAAAGGTCTTTTGCCTTAAAAATTCTCGATGAGTCTCTTTCGCAAGATCGCTTTTTTATTGAGCGTTTTGAGAAAGGGGTGGAACAGCTTTCGAAAATTGAGGGAGAGGGTTTTACCACATTTCGGTATGTGGGTTGCCATGAGGGAAACTACTACGTGGTCAGCGACCTTGTTTTGAATGATCAGGGGAATTCACAGACTCTTTTAGACTATCTCAAGTTAGTCAATTTTCAATTAGACCAAGATCAGATAGCAAATATTTTGGGTCAGGTAGCACAGGCTTTAGATCGTCTGCACCAGCATCGATTTCAGGACCAGCAAATGGCGCACCGCGGATTAAAATTCTCCAATCTTTTGATGGGTAAAGAAGGGAAAGTAATCTTATCCGATGCGGGTCTAACGGGCCTTGTTTCAGAAGAGAAAATGCTGCCTAGAATTTATAAAGCTGTTGCAGAAGAAATTCCTCATCACGATTCTAAGTACAAGGACTCTTTTTTAAGTGCTTTTTACTTTTTTGCTCCGGAACAAAGGCATGGAAGCCATGTAAATTATACTGCCGATCAGTATGCATTTGGGTCATTAGCCTATTATCTCATGCAAAAAAAATTCCCTGAGGGGATCTTTGCTTTACCGGAAAAATGGACCGATTTGATCCGGGGTTGTTTACAATATAAACCACAGGATCGCCCAGAAAAGCTTTATGCATATTTCGAGCAAAAAAGTGGTTCATTTGCGACCCCAGTGGATGCCATTTCCAGAGTTTTACAGACGGAAAAACCGGCCATGGCGGCTGCAACTATCACGGAAAAAACGGAAAAGCTGGTTTTCCATTCGATAGACATACCGCAACCTAAATTACAGGAGAGCGTGATCGCAAGACCTTCATATGATCCGGATCCTTTAGCTAAATTTAAAGTCGACCAGAATGTAGCTCTTTTCAAGCCGGAGACAAAAACCGAGATTGACGTAACACCGATTCTCACTCAAATGAGTATTGTACCGAATGGTTTTTACTCCCGAGGATCACAAACCGGAGCCAGAGACGAAAGGCCTCAGCACCAGGTTTACGTACATAGTTTCGCTATTGATATCCATTCTGTGACAAATGAGCAATTTATCCGTTTTCTTGATGCTATGGGTGGTGAAAAAGATGTCAACAACAACGACATCATCCACCTAAAAGATTCACGCGTAAAAAGACATGCAGGAAAATTTGTTGTAGAACCTGGCTATTCGAAACATCCTGTTGTGGGTGTCACATGGTACGGAGCGACAGCTTATGCTAAATGGGTAGGTAAAAGGCTGCCAACTGAAGCTGAGTGGGAGATCTGTGCAAGAGGGGGTTCTAGTGAAGCGGTCTATCCGACGGGGCAGTTTGTGGAGCGCTCTATGGCAAACTTTTTCAGCTCAGATACCACGGCCGTAATGAGCTATAAAGAGAATAATTTCGGTCTATTCGATCTTGCCGGAAACGTTTACGAATGGTGTAGTGACTGGTATGAATACAACTACTACGAACTTTCGCTTCAAGAATCGGATAATCCAAAGGGGCCGCAACAGGGAGTCTATAGAGTCTTAAGGGGTGGATGTTGGAAAAGCTTGAAGGATGATTTGCGTTGCTCTCATCGTCACAGAAATAGTCCATCAGCCTCGAATAGAACCTATGGTTTCCGCTGCGCAGCAGATGTGGAAGCATAGAAAGTGGAACTAGTTCTTGTTGCCGTCCGTGGTTTTTGTGCTGGTGTCGTGCGGGCTATTGATACTGTTTATAAAGCGTTAGAGCTTTATGGAGCACCTGTTTATGTTAAGCATAAAATCGTGCACAACCATTACGTGGTCGCCGCCTTGGAAAAAAGGGGGGCGATCTTTGTAGATGACCTCGATCGTGTCCCTGAAGGCTCTATTTTAATATTTTCTGCCCATGGTGTTCCCCCTTCTTTACGTGAAAAGGCAAAATCTAGGAATCTCAGAGTGATCGATGCAACTTGTGGTTTAGTCACAAGGATTCACTCCGCTGTTCTAAGATTCAAAAAAATGGGGATTCCTACAGTCGTGATAGGCCATAAAAATCACGTAGAAATAGTTGGGGTGACAGGGGAATCTTTAGAGACAACTTTTGTGGTAGAAAAAATATCTGATGTGGATCTAATCCCCTTTGATCCCAAACAACCTGTTTCGGTTGTAACACAAACTACATTAAGCTTATTTGACCTACAGCCTATCTTAAATAGAATCCATGAGAAATTTTCTGAGGTAAAGACTCTCCCTACCTCTTCAATTTGCTATGCAACAACAAATCGGCAACAAGCGCTATTGTCTGCCCTTGAAAGAGCCGATTTAGTTTTAGTTGTAGGGGATCGGGAAAGCTCGAATGCTGTTCGTTTGACCGAAATCGCCCTTCACCAAGGTGTAGATACTCAATTGATTTCAAAACCCGATGCGTTGGATAAAAGTCTTTTTGAGGGAAAAAAAAGGGTAGTTCTTACATCGGGAGCATCAGTTCCTGAAAAACTTTTTCTAAGTATTGTCCAAAAAATAGAATCTCTTGTGGAAACAACAAAAATCTCATTTGGGGAACCTGAACAGGAGGTTTTTTTTGAACTTCCAGCATCTTTATGGGGCTAAAAAGGTTTCTTTTTTATTGAAGTTTTATTAGTTCTATTCTACCTAACGGTTTATGGCTGATAAAATTGCGCAAGTAGACAGAGGCTCGATGCGCCGAGTTCTAGGTGTATTTGATCTATTTGCTGTAGGTTATGGAGACTTGGGCTCTTCGATTTACTACGCATTAGGTATCACAACCCTTTATGCATTAGGAGCAACACCGATTGCGCTCATGATTGCAGGTTTTGTATTCATGTGCACAGCTCTTACCTACGCCGAGATGTCCTCTGTACTTCCAGAAGCGGGTGGATCTGCCTCTTTTTCTAGAAAAAATTTCAATGATCTCATTTCGTTTATCGCCGGTTGGGGTTTGATGTTAGACTACATTGTGACGATCTCTATTTCTGCCTATTCCATTTCACCATATTTGGCGGTTTTTTTCCCGATTCTCAAAATTGTACCGGTAAAGCTAGGGGTCACAGTATTTTTCATTTCTTTTCTCATGTTCCTCAATTTTTTTGGTGCAAGACACTCTACAAAAATGAGCCTAGTTTTAAGCCTTTTAGCAATTCTTACACAGGTAATTATCATCGCAATTGGATTGACTACTGTTGTAGACTTTTCTGTATTTTGGAAAAACCTGGCTATTGGGGGAGCTAATACTCAATACTCCCCAACTTGGTTTGAATTTGGAAAAGGAGTGGGGATGGCTATGGTGGCATACACCGGGATAGAATCGATGGCGCAGCTTGGTTCTGAAGCAAAAAAACCGGAAAAAACTGTACCGAAAGCGATTTTGTTAGCGATGGTAACACTCCTTTTAATGTACATCGGGCTTTCCATGGTGGCGCTCTCTGACATGACTCCCCAACAGTTATCAGGACAGTATTTAGAGGATCCGATTGCAGGAATTGTAAAAAACCTTCCTTTTGGTACAGAAATTATTGCCCCCTGGGTCGGTCTTTTGGCAGCGGTTTTGTTATTCGTAGCGGCCAATGCGGGTCTCCTTGGCGCTTCTAGATTAGCTTTCAACCTCGGAGAATTTTTCCAATTACCCAAGTTTTTTTACACCCTTCATCCCCGATTTAAAAGTCCTTACGTCGCCCTCTTTTTTTTCGGTTTTTGCGCCTCTATGATCGTGATAATCAGCGAAGGTCGACTCGATTTTATGGCAGATTTATACAATTTTGGGGCGATGATAGCTTTTTTTTCTGCACATGTCGCCCTTTTAAAAATGCGTTATAAAGAACCAAATCTTGAAAGGCCCTTCAAAATCCCTCTAAATATCTCTTTTAGACAGAAAAAATATCCGATTACAGCGATTATTGGGGCTATAGCTACTTTGAGCGTTCTCATAGGAATTATTATGAGTAAGCCGGACGGTCGATACCTCGGAATGCTTTGGCTTACGATTGGTGTACTCATGTACACTTTTTTACGGAAAAAATACTCTCTTGATATAACCGGCAGTGTGAAATTAGAAAAAGTACAGTTAGGGAATTTTAAAGAGATGGAGATCAAGAAAATCCTTGTTCTTTGTACTTTAGATCCTAATTCGGAGGCTACGCAGGTTGGATTGATGGCTGCTAAAGCGACAGGGGCAAAAATGGATCTATTGTACGTAATTGAGGTTCCGTTCGCCTTTAGCCTACAGTCTAAATTGGCCTTCAAAGAGGCTAAAGCAAATGCCTCTCTAGATTTTGCTCAGGCTCTTGCCGTAGAAAAGGGGATGAAGCCAGGTACTTTTTTAGTGCGTTCACGCTCTTACGAAGATGCAATCGTCAATAAAATCGAAGAGGGGGGGTATGATCTACTTATTCTAGCCGTTCCCAAAAATCTCGATTATTCAGAGAGCGTTGCACGGGTGATCAATCCGGCTGTAGTGATGAAGCGAACTAAGTCCCGCGTTTGGGTAATCGAAGCAGATACTACCTTTCTATTAATGCCCGAATCAAATAAATAAACTAATTAGATTCGAGAACAATTTGAAAAAATAAATTTATCATTCTAGAATCTTTTTAAAGGGGTTATTGAATGCGTTTATTTATTTTAACTTTATTGGTTTTTTTTGGATTGGAATCTAAAGAACATGCGATTGTTTATATTGAAAGTACTGGTGAACATTCCAGTTGTGTCAACAATTCGATACGGCAGGCAAAATACTTCAATCATAGCACGCCCGTATATTTCATAGGATCAAAAGCCAAATACAAAAAAAATGCCGATTTTTTCATAGATAATGATGTCTATTTTGTGGATATACAAACATTAAAAAAAGGCAACTTATATCAAGATTTGAAGAAAAATTTTTTAGGTCCCATAGAAAGCTCTATGAGTAATAGGACCTTGGATGAATGGAAAGTCTCTTTATTAGATTTTGCAATATTTTATGAATTCCTCCGGCAATTTTCTTTAAGAAATGTGTTTTATATGAATCATAAAAATATGATTTATATCTCTTTAGAAGAGGTGCTGGACCAGTTTTTCAAAAATGATAAAGTCTATCTAGCCAACTATAATTTCTCTTGCGCCAGTAAAAATTTCCTTTTTGTAAAGGATGTATCTATTTTGGACAAAATCGTTACCGAATTTTATGAGAAAGATTTACGAAGTTTAGAGAGGGTTTTAGGGAGATGTGGCTTAAAAAAATCTGGATATGTTGAGCCTCTATCGGTAGTCCCTAAAGAGTACCTTGCTTATATTAAGGCGGCCGGTAAAGACGAAGATTTCGGATCGACAAATCCTTATAGGGGTGCGGTTGACTACAAAAATGTTTTGTTTGACCCGGGAATTCATAGCGGTTTTTGCTCTAGAGTTCAATACCCCGTAGCCTGCGAAGGGGCTCTTTGTTTTGTAGCTGAGGACTTTAACTATACATGGGAGGATGATCATGAGGGGAGACGGATTCCCTATTTGATTTATGGACAAAAAAAATACAAGCTAGCAAACCTGAATTTCAATTGCGACAGCGTTGAACCCTTTTTGTCGAAATGAAACTTTAAGCCTTTTAGGTCTCTATAAGTCTGGGTACACTGCTTAGAAGGGCTTTTGTATAAACATGTTGGGGATTGGAGTAAATGGTATCACTATCTCCTTTCTCCACAATTTTTCCAAAGTGCATAACTGCAAGATCATCGCAAAGGTATTTTACCATCGCCAGATCATGGGAAATGAATAGATAATTCAACCCAAGCTCTGACTTGAGTCGTTTCAGTAAGTTAATAATTTGCGATTGGATGGAAACATCCAAAGCTGCAATCGGTTCGTCGCAAATAATAAGTCTTGGATGTAAGGCTAGAGCTCGAGCTATAGAGATTCTTTGTCGTTGCCCGCCGCTAAACTCATGGGGGAGTCTTTGAGAAAAATTAGGGTCAAGTCCTACAAGTTCCATCAGGTTAAGGACCTTTTGCCTTTTTTCGGTGAATGTCAGGTTTTTCATGAAAATTTCTAGGGGTTCCATGATCACCTCTTGCGCTGTCATTCTCGGATTTAACGCTCCATAAGGATCTTGAAAGATTACCTGAAGCTCCATTCTGACATCCATCATCTCTTTGCGTGAAAGTTTTAAAAGATCTACCCCTTGAAAAAAAATTTCTCCATCATCGGGTTTTTCTAAACGCAAAATCAGTTTAGCCAACGTCGATTTTCCAGAACCGCTTTCTCCAACTAATCCAAGCGTCCGATCTTGAAAAAGATCTAGCGAGACTCCATCGACAGCGGTAATAGAATGCTCTTTATGGGTAAAAATCTTTTTTAAGTTTTTTACACTAAGAAGAGGTGAACAGCTCATACTTGTCCTTAAATCTGGGATCATACAACCAACAGGCCACTCGATTGATCATAGGAGGGGAAAATGAGGCACATTGGAGTGTTTTAAATTTGCAGCGGGGCTGAAAAGGGCAACCCGGTATGGGTTTGGATAGGTCAGGAGGATTCCCCTCTATCACCTCTAAGGGTGAGCTTTTGGGTAAATCAAGCCGCGGAATCGACCTAAGAAGCGCTTTTGTGTAGGGGTGCTTTGGATTTTTAAAAAGCTCTTGGATATTTGCTTCTTCTACAATTTCTCCTGCATACATTACAAGCGCACGATGACAAAAACCCGATAACAGAGAAAAATCGTGAGTGATAAAAAGAATGCTCATCCCAAATTGCTCTTGAATCCTTTTTAAAAGGTCCAGAATCTGGGCCTGGATTGTAACATCTAAAGCGGTTGTAGGTTCATCAGCAATAAGAAGTTTTGGATCGGGTGCTAAAGCTAATGCTATCATCACCCTTTGACACATTCCGCCCGAAAGCTCGTGGGGATATTGACCAAAACTACGAAGGGGATCTTCTATTTGAACGAGTTCAAGCAGCTCTAAAGCTCTAGATTTTGCCTCTTTTTTTGTCGCAAGGGGGTGATGGTCCATGTAGGCTTCTACGATTTGATCCCCTACAGTGATAAGAGGACTTAATGAAGCTCGAGCATCTTGAAAAATCATACCAATTTCTCTTCCTCGATATCGTCGCATCTCTTTTTCGGTTAGTGAAAGGAGATTCACACCGTCGTAGAGTACTTTCCCCTCCTCAATTTTCCCCGCGTGCGAGGGGATAAGTTGGACAAGTGCTCTGGCCATCTGACTTTTACCACAGCCCGATTCTCCCACAATCGCGACCCTTTCGTTAGGTTTGATGTTGAAAGTCACGCCACGCACAGCCTGGACTTTTCGCCCCTTAGGGGTAAAAGTAACCCGTAAATTGTGCACTTCAAGCTCAGCAGCTTTCATGTTTTCCCCTTTTTGTGGGATAAAATCCTCATCGACGTAACCTCGGATCAAAGGCATCCCTTAATCCATCCCCTAAAAGATTAAAAGCAAACATGGTGACACTAATGAAAAACGCCGGAAAAAAAAGACGCCAGGGATAAAAGCGCAAAGCAGGAAGACCGTCACTGGCCATCGTTCCCCAGCTAGCCATAGGAGCTTGCACTCCCAATCCTAAAAAGCTCAAAAATGACTCGGTAAAAATCGCTCCTGGGATGGTGAGTGTTACCGTTGTAATTATGGAACCCACCGCATTTGTTATAAGATGGTGCGTAAGTATGCGAAACCTAGACGCCCCTAATGCTTTGGCAGCCATGACAAAATCGAGATGTTTGATTTGGTGGATGTGTCCCCGAATAATTCTTGCCATATTGATCCAGCCGGTAAGGGTGAGTGCTAGGATGATTGTGGTGAGTCCGGGTCCCATAAGAACTAAGAGGATAATTACAATCAAGAGCTGTGGTAATGAATTCAATATATCGCAAAATCGCATCATCATTTCGTCTATTTTCCCGCCGATAAAACCGGCAAAAGCTCCATAAATGACACCTATGATCATGTCGATAAAGGCAGCAGAAATTCCGACAAATAAAGAGATTCTCGCCCCAAGCCAGATGCGAGAAAAAACATTTCTACCCAATTCGTCGGTGCCAAACCAGAACTCTTTAGAGGGAGGATAGTTTTTAAGGCTTAGATGTGTCTCATAGTAGCTGTAAGGGGTGAAGAAGGGGGCGATGACCGCTGCGATAAATAAAAAAATAAGAAGCCATAAACCCACCATTGCGGCTCTGTTCTCTTTCAAGCGAAAGATAGATTCCCTGAAGTAGGGCAAAGTGCAATTGGTTGCGTTCATTGATTTCTCCTTATGCGTGGATCAATTGAAAAGGATAATAAATCCACAATGAAGACAGCGATCATCAAAATGGCACTGTAAAAAAGTGTGATACCCATAATCATGGTGTAGTCACGGTTTGTAATACTCATCACAAACCAACCACCAAGACCGGGGATACCAAATATTTTTTCAATCACAAAACTCCCTGTGATGATACTGGCAAAAAGAGGTCCAAGATAAGATAAAACGGGTAATATACAATTCTTCACTACATGCCTTAGCAAAATTTTCGATGTCCCAAGACCTCGGGCTTTGGCAGCAACAATGTATTCCTGTTCAAGAATTTCCACCATATTACTGCGCACAAGCCTGGCAATAAATGCTGTCGGGAAAGCGCTCAAAGAGACTGCAGGAAGAATCATGTGCCTGAATTCTCCCCAGCGGGCAATAGGGAGAAGATTGAATTTCATTGCAAAAACGTATTGCAAAAGGGTAGCTAAAATGAAGCTGGGGACGCTCATTCCAATCACTGCCATAAGCATCGAGAGCCAGTCTTGCCATTTTCCCCTACATAAAGCTGCAAGTGAGCCTAGTGTTCCCCCCGCTACGATAGAAATAATTAATGCAAGGGCACCTAAAGTTGCCGACACCCCAAAACCCTCTCGGATGATATCTTGTATCATTCTACCCTCGTATTTAAAAGAGGGGCCCAAGTCAAATCGTATCAGACCCTTTAAATAGTGAATATACTGCTTGTAAAGGGGCTGATCTAGTTCGTAATGGGACATCAAACTTTTTAAAATTTCTTCAGGGATAGTTTGCTCTTGAGAAAAGGGATCTCCGGGAATCACATGCATCAAAACAAAGGTTGCGGTTGCCACCAAGAATAAAGAGAATATCAGTGTGAAAAATTTATAGGTGAGGTAGTAGGCCCAGGACATCGGTCCTATTTTCACCCATTTAGCAATAAAAGGGAAGGTGTGTCCTTAAATCCAGAGTTTATGTTATCCTTAAACCTGTCTTAAAGGAATTATTTCTCTTTTCAAGTGGGGGAAACCATCAAAAAGCTATGATCAAAGAAATTTTTTTTAAAGTTGGCGAAGAGGAGGTGGAGTGCTTCACCGATACCCTTATGGAGATGGGGGCTCTAAGCGTTTCGGTTGAATGTATTGAAGGAGCTGAGATTATCAAAGATGAAGAAAGTTTCACCAAAGAATACTGGGAACTCAATAAAGTCGCAGCCCTTATTCATTCCGAAGACGAGGCGATCTTTCAAGCTTTAAATCCTTTTGATATCCAACAGGTTTTAGACAAGGACTGGGTTCTTGAAATGCAAAAAAATACCCCGGTACAAGTCATAGCTGATTCTTTATGGATAGTGCCCAGTTGGCATAAAATCCCTAAAGAGGCTAAAACGGTACTTCTTTTAGATCCAAAAAATGCCTTCGGTACCGGAGATCATCCGACCACCCACCTTTGTTTAGAATGGCTTGTAAAGAATTCTTTAGAGGGAAAAAGGGTAATAGACTACGGCTGCGGTTCGGGAATTCTGATGATAGCGGCTAAAAAATTGGGTGCAAAAGAGGTGCAAGGTTATGATATCGATCCGTCGGCTATGAAAGTCGCCCGCCAAAATTGTGAGGAGAATGGGGTTTTTGACCCGATTGATCTCGATACAGAGGCTGCAGATCTTGTTTTGGCAAATATCCACTTAGGCCCCTTATTGCATCTTGTTGATACCCTTTATCAGCTTTGTAAACCAAAAAAAACTCTTGTCTTGAGTGGCATACTGCCATTTCAGCTTACGGATCTATTGTCTAGCTATCTCCCTTATTTTGAATTAGTAAGCGTCGATACTCACAAAGGGTGGATGCGTGTTGTCTTACTAAAAAAAGTTCTATAGAGGGGGATTTCCCCGCTATCATCATTTTTTTTGTCTTATTTTTTACAAATTAATGTTATAATTACGTGGTTGTTATGGTCCAAGATACAATGATTTCAATATCCCCAAAAAAGGGGGGGGTAAATGCCCTTCTTTCTAATATATCCTTAGAGGGCGACAATCTTGGGATTGTTCGCCTCAAAGAGGGGCGAGAAAAAACCTTGAAATTGGGTCATCCCTGGATTTTTTCAAAGGCAATCGAGAGTTTTTCAGGGCAAAATGGCCATCTGGCCAGGGTCTATTCTCACAAAGGGGAGTTTCTTGGGTTAGGATATGTGAATACCCATTCTGAAATCCGTTTGAGGATGTTGGGTTTTATGGAAATAGAACCTAAGGGGCTGCTGTTTCGCCTTCTCTCAAAAAGCTTAGAAAAAAGAAAAAATTTAATTATAGAGTCGAATGCTTATAGGCTTGTCAACGGGGAAAATGATGGATTAAGTGGTCTAATTGTCGATGTATACCAAGACATCATCGTTCTGCAAATTGGCACTTATGGAATCGATTTACTCAAAAATGAAATCGTCGACGCGTTGAATGTTTTATTAAAACCCAAGGCAATCTACGAAAAATCAACCTCCTTATCGAGGCGCCAAGAAAAGCTCTTACCCCAATCGGGATGGCTTTCGTCAAATCCGTTTGATCAACCGGTAGAAATTTTTGAAAAAGATGTCCGCTTTTTGGTCGATATAGTGCAAGGACAAAAGACCGGATTTTTTCTTGACCAAAGAGATATGCGCTTTTGGATAAGACAGCGAGTTCAAAATAAAAACGTGCTGAATCTTTGTAGCTATTCAGGGGGATTTAGTCTGCACGCTCTTAAAGGGGGGGCAGCAAGGGTTGTAAGTGTTGATAGTTCGAATGAGGCTTGCCGCCAAATGCATGTCAATACCGAATTAAACGGTTTACAAGGCCACGAAATAATCGAAAGTGATGTTTTTGATTATCTGGAAAAATCTACAGAACTTTTTGATATCGTGATTTTGGATCCTCCCGCATTTGTGAAATCCAAAAAAGATCTTCCAAAAGGGACTAAAGCCTACCGGGAACTGAATCGTTTAGCTTTGAGACGAGTAGCAGAGTCTGGTCTTTTTATGACCTCATCATGCTCCTATCATTTGGATGCATCTTTATTTGATACAATTTTATTAGAAGCTAGTCTCCAAGAAAATAAAGAGACCTATCTTATCCAAAGACATCTTTTGGCATCTGATCATATGAAAAATATCGCTTATCGCGAAGGGGAATATTTAAAAACAATGGTACTAATATGTTCAAATCGTCCTTGACCGCTCAAAGAGGGGATTTTGCAACCTTCCAAGAGAGGAGCCATCAAAGTGTTTCAAGACCTCATCTGCAAGGATTAACCCCCTCTCAAAATGAGAAGCTCCAGGCGATTTTAGACCGTAGAATAAGTTTAACATCCTCAGATCCTCAAGATCTTCCTATCAATTTTACAGTGAGAGAGTTTGTCGATCACATCTTTCGATGGGGTTGTAACCCGACAATTATTGGGGGGGCAAGCCAATCTTTATTTGTTGAAAAACAATTTAGTGATGTCGATATCGCTGTATTTGTAGAACAAAAAATTGCGCCCGATTTTTTTACCGAGGTGTGTTGTTCGTTTTTTCAATCTAAAAATCCCCATTTTAAGATCGAGCGATTAAAAAACTACGTCAGGTGGAGTGTTCTTCATCAGTCGATGGAAACCCCAAATTTAGATTTTAAATTCATCTCCATTCAGGATTTAACGCATCTTTTTGATCATGACGCTATGGGTATTTATTTAACCCCTCTCCATGGACTACATGGAGGAATCTCAGGGCATGCAGGGCTTGTTCCAAGTGCTCGAACGGGTACAAATATTCAAAGCTTTAGAGAAGTTGTTCACTGTTTAGAGACAAAAAAATTAAGGTTAACCGACCCTGAATGGACAAAAAAAACCTTTTTGAGAATTGCTGGGGCTTTAACGCGCGGTTTTACCCCCGATTTCCCCCTAAATGAGCATCTGTGCCGTGAACTTTTAACAACTTATTATACTAAAGAAAGCCTTCAAGCCGAGCTGAATTTCTATATACAGGGCCATCTCAAAGAGGAGGAGGTCCCTTTATTTTTAGCCAACATCATAACCCTTTTAAGGGATCTAGGTCCAAGTTCCCAAAGGGATTGGATTTTGCAGTACTTTGAACAAACCTATAATGAGTCGCTTCCTGAAAAACTTTTGTTAGAATGCTATTTAAATCCCGGAAGATCTTCTTTTCAAAAAAATCACATCCTCACTGGGAAAGGAGCTTTGATCAGATCGATTCGTGAGGTAGATGAGATGGTGCAGGTTCTATCCACTGAGGATACACGGATCCAGATTCTCCAATCCCTTGCCAAAAAAAATTACCCCTATTTAGCTGATGTTTTAAAAGCTTTACGCAAGGCTAAAAAGATCAGTATACAGGAGAGCTTTGTCCTCCAACCTATGAAGAAACTTGTCTATTCTGAAGAGGAGAGGATAGGGTTATTTCGACAACTGCAACAGAGGTTTATCCTAGAGCGAGACGATGCATTCGATGATTTGGAAAAAGCGATTGGCCTTCTCATGAATCGAAAGAGCTCCTTTATTCTAGATCCGACATTTTTAGCTTTTTGTGATCGCCTCAAAGATTTAGCCGAAGATCCGGCATTTGTGGATTCTATTAGAGGAAAAATCCTAAACTTTTGTGATAAAAAAGAGCTCGATTTAGATCTACAGTTTGAAATGCTCGAAACAGGGATGATACCTCTAATTGAGGGGTTAAAAGAAATTCATCAGGGGCTCAAGGATCGATTGTTTAAAACAAGGGCTCATCTATTATTCGACCGACTGAAACCTCAAGAGCGAAGCTTATTAGTGACTGGAATTTATCTAGAACAGGATCATGATCTTCTGCAAGAACTTGGGAGGGAGGTGATCTTCGAGACTATCTCAAGTTGGGGGTGCGAGCTTTTTTTAACAAAAGACAAAGAGCTAAATCCCTTTTTTGATGAGGATTTAGATTTAAAAAAGCATGCCATAGAGGTGCTTTGTTCAAAAGAATGGACAGGGTGCTCAAAAAAGAATCTGGTGTGGGTGGAAAGCTTAGGCCCAAATCTCAAAAAAGAGGTTTTATTTTTTAGAGAAAATTTCAAGTTTTTTTCCAAAAAAGAGCTTAGAAGAATCGTGAAACAAATTCCTCTAGAGCTCATGGATTTTCCTCAGTTAGTAGAGATTTTTTGCCATCTGGGGCACAAATCCAAACAGTTAGAGGATTTGGAAATAAAGCTACTTGACGAGCTGATTGATCGACAAGCTGAAGCTATCAAATATCCGGATTTTTTTGAGCGCGCCGGACTAGAATTACTGGCTTTAGAAGAGTTGCCAAAAAAATTCTGCTTAAAACTTTTTAGTGAGTATCCGAGCAGAGAAGAGGCCGATTGCCCGGACTGGATAAAGGCGGTCTTTTTAAAGTTTTATGCAACGAAATCGGGAGCTTCCACCCCCATTATGGGTTTTGAAAAAATGCTTTCTCAAAAACCCATTTCACCAAGCTACATGGAGGTTGTGAGTCCATCGATAGGCTCTTTTTTTACAAATAGCTGCAAATCCTTACTCTCCCTTCCCCGCCCGATTGCTCGTGGTGCTGATGGCTTGCTTGTTGAGGCAAAAAAGCCCGCGCTCACCGTCGAGAATATCTACCGGTTCTGTCCCTTAAAGCGCGAGTGTGCAACAGCCGCCTTTAAAGATATTTTAAATCAATCTACAGATCATAAAACACTTTCAGCTAAACTTTTCGATCTTTTAGCGTTTGCTGAGGAGATTGCAGAGGTCTCTGATATTGTTTCTATGGATTGCTATGACATCTTAGCCAGTTTCATAAAAGAGGGATTCGACAAGGGGGAGCCCTATTCTTTTGACCAGGTCTTTGAACCCATTGCAAACAGCCTTGTAAAGGTCTGTCCTTGCCTCAAGGGTTTGCCCACTTATCAGCAAAGAGTCAAAAGAATTCTCACAAATCTTATCTTGACTGTTTTTGATCCTAAAGACGTGCGATTGTGTGCATCAATTTCTACATATAAAGAGCTTTTGGATTTTAAAATAGACGAGAAGGAGCCTTTTGTTATCGTCCAATCCCTTTTGGTGACAAACGAAAATCCTTTAGAGATTACGAAAATATTAGCTCAACTACATAAGGAAATTAAACAGAATAAAATCTCTCCAGACTCCCTAGTTTTGGTCGGGCTTATGATACAAAAGACCCATCACCTTTTAAAATCACAATCTGAGGAGGTTTCCAAAGGTTTAGCCCTTTCTTTAGCGGAGTGTTTAGGGAATTTGTATATAAGTTTATTGCTTGTCCATGAAATTCTGGAAAAACAGCGCGCGCTGAATCACCCATTTTACCAATACCGTTTTAGAGAGATATTCAGAATAGCTGCCTCTACTGTGAGCTCGTTCAACTTAGACCGTATAGCCATAGAAAAAAAGATTATGGACGATGAGGTTGCAACAACTCTGAGCTTATCTATTGTGCGTATCTATGAGATCCTCTTGCAGACAAGCTCCACTCAGCTCTTAATAAACGAAAAAGAACTCTTCCTTGATCCCCTAGAACCTGTGATGAACCTAGCTTTGAATCTCCCTAAAGAGGAATCGTTATTTTACCTCGAGTCAAGGCATTTGGATCTTTTAGGGCTTTTTGATAGTGTCCTATCTATCAAAGATCACCCTGTTCAATTGGAATTTTTTAATAAATTTAGACTAAAAATCCAAAACACAGTTCAAGTTTTTTCAAGCCTGCCAAACGGGCCAATAAAAGCCTCTTTTAAGGATTTTTTAACCAGCTTTATGGCTTTACTTACTAGATGGAGAAATTCAGTTCCAGACTTGGCCTTTAAAGATCAAATCAAAGAGGAGTGTAGAGGAATTCTGGAGTATATAAAACTCTTCAACTAGTTGTCAGAGCTCGAGAACTTGTCTATTCTGCATCTCAATCCTTGCACTACCTAATTGTTGGGTCATTTTAATGCAGCAGTCCAATACTTTATCTGCCCGTTCTTTATAGGGATTTTCTTTAAAAGTAAGCTTTAAAAGCCTCTTTTTTAAACGGGATATCTGGGTAAATTTCCAACAGCATTTTATCAAATAATATAGAGGCAATAGACCAAAAGAGACAATACTAAGCACAATTTTTGTGATGCTGAATGTTGTAGACTCTTTGTGAATTTTTTTTATTTCTTCAAAAAATGGGGCAATTCGATTGTCCTGTGGTTCCAATTTTTCTACATCGATTCGGTTTTCTTTTAGGGGTTTAGATAAGCTTTTCAAAAGGCTCATCGATAAAAATCTTCGTGTATTTTCCCTAGAGTGCAAAACGGAAGGGTTTTGAAAAATTGTAGGCTCGAAGCCCAAAAGAGCCCAATTGTTTTCCCCTTTGGTAAGACGAAAAAATCGCAAGGAGAGAAAGCTCAAGCCGATTTCGGTTGTGTAATTTATAAGATCTTTTGCCAAACACTCCTGCTCATCGTCACTAAGTTCCCCTAATTTTAAAAGCGTTTCAGACATCGAAAGAACATTTTCTCTTTCCATAGGAGGGAGAATCAGCGATGAGGTTTTAGGCAGGTCGACAAAAAGGCGCATTTCGCAGGCCTTTAGAATCAGATGTTTTCTTAAGTCGTACTTGGTAAAGTCTTTTACCGGTAAAGTGGAGACAAAAGTCCCGTTTTCTGATTGGGAGAACCACTCTACAGCAATAGTATTGTAGCTTTGTTCCGTTTTGTTTTGGGTTTTGGCTAAAGGAAACAAAGAGAGTTTTGATTCATGGTAAAACTCTGCAAGAAAAAGCTCTTTAAAATTTACTGGTACCATAAAATCCCTTTGAAGTTTTTAAATAAAATTTCTATGGATATTGACACCGATTTCTTTTTAATTCAAAAAATTATTTTCAATAAAAGCGATTTTTTCCTTCCGTATCAAAAAAGGGGGTAAAACAAAACGTTCGTTTGTTTTTTTTTCAAAATTTGATAAAATCTTTCTCGAATTTATTTAATCAGGAATTCTCTTTTGTCAATCCAATACCCCCAGCAGCCCCTGAGTTTTGTTGTAGAGCCACAGTACCCTGAGCCAATAGGGAATCAACCGTTGGATGTTGTTGCAAACATGAGATATCAAGAAATTCTTAGGGAAGAACTCGGTTTTACCAAGATTCCAAAAGGGGTTCTTTTGGATTGGGTAAAAGATATTATGAGTCAGTTTTTTCCCTTCCAGATGTTTATTATCGGTGGTGCAGCGCAAAAAGTCCTTTTTGATTATCCTAAAAATGACATTGATATCGCAATCTATGCACAACCGGGAAATTTTGACCTTTTTTTACACCATTTTCTCCCTTGCCTGAAATCGCTGGGTTTACAAACTTCGGATCCTAAAGGTTTGGGCTTCATAAGAATCAACACCAATTACCAAATCATCTCCTTTTTTGATGTAGACATTAAATTTCCTTCATTAACCGATAGAACGCATCTTTTTGACGATGACGCTCTTGTGGTAGATATTACGAATCCTTTGCTCCGGATGACTGTAGTGCCCGGCTGTATTTTCGGCCATACAGAGGAGAGTCTTCAACATGCTGTAGAATGTAATAGAAAAAAAAAGCTTCAGCTTTCGGATCCTTCGGGCGCCAAAAATTTCTCTTTAAGAACTATCCTCAAATCGACACAGGGTTGGATCGCAAGCCCTGAGCTTTTAGGAAATGCCCTAAAGAACCTACAACAAGAAAGCTTTGAGACGTTTAAACGAAATCTGGATCTTTTCTTACTGGGGCATGGACAACAAGATAGAGCTCTTTTTTTAATGAATCTCAAAAATCTACTAAAAAGAAACTCCTTAGTCGAGCAAAAAATAGCCTACATCGACTCAATATTTTTCACAGATGATATAGCTCTTTTAGACTACAAAAAAGAGGTGCATTCTATCGTAATATCGGCTCTAAGATCCGATAGAGACTACGACGAGGACTCTTTCTGCTTTAATCTTGAAAATCAATTTTTCTTTCTATCTGACCCCTTAGAGGATACCCTTTTAGAAATTTTGGAAAAAGAGACTTATCAGCCAAAAATTGTTTCCGATATTGTAAAAAACTGGATGGTTTTTTCAGGGTCCAAGCATAAAACAACGCCTGGAACACCAAATGGAAAACCCTATAGGCGTGAAAAAATTGTTAAAAATTGCCTCAAGCGAATCCCACGTGAAACGTACGGCGAATTTACTACAAATCTATTTGAATATTTTTTTGTCAAAGAGGAACGCGATAGGGTTGAGAAATTCAAAAGACTTTCAGCAAAAGGGATGCTTTCACAGGTTTTAGACCAAGGGTGCCTTTCTATTAAGGAGTGGCAAATTTTTCAATCCCAGATAGGGGAAGCTTTGGAAGACATCTCTTTGAAAGATCTTCAGACTCTTCATTCTATTTTGAAAAAAAGCGTCGATTTTTCCAAAGTAGCCCCTTTATTTTGGCAAATGCTTATGCATCAGCCTGAGCTAAGTTTGGAAAAAATATGCCGCTACATGAGAGAGTGGGGTTGCGACGATCCTTGTGAATTTATTTTAGAACAGATAGGCCACAACTCTTTAGTCGATAATTTGATCTTTAAAGAATACAATTCCAATTCTTTTTTAACCGAAGAGGTCCAAGCTTTTTGGAACCGAGCTTTTCAAAAGCCCTTTGTGCTCGATTTTCTTGGACTTAAGGGTTTAAATGTCCAGCCTATAGAAAAAGAGGCATTTTTCAAAATACTCAAAGAGGTGCAAAATCCTAAAGTACTTGTGTATTTAGAGAGCATGAAAAAAGATTGGATTTCGAAAATTTGCGCTTTGCCCCATGAAACTTTTACTCAAGAGGACTGGAATTGCGTTTTATTGTGGCTTGAGGACTTCCCTACTACATCAATTGACCCCTCATTAATAGGGTTTTACCCAAATAAAATGCGATCTTTTTGCTCGCTTACTGAGACGGATCTTTCAAATTCCCGTAAAGAACTCAAAACTTTTCCTAAAGAGCTCCGATTGTGTTTGGAAAAAATGTTTTCAGATCAAATTTATAAAGATAAAAAAACAGCTTTGGAGTTTTTTAAAGGGAAAGGAACCGGCCCTTTTGAGGACTCTAAATACTACGATTTTCTTTTGACGCATTATCCTAAGGGGATTGAGGAGGGGTATGTGGAATATGCTCTTGAAACCCAAAAAGGGTTTGATACGAGAATTTGTGTAAATCCCCGGTATTTGAAATATTTGAGAAAAATTGTAACTTCTAGGCGACCGTCTCTTCTCCCCATTTACCTTGAGCGCTTATTACAGTTTGAAGATTTTGAAACACAATTAGAAAAAGATTTTTTTGTTCTAGCACTTCAAAAAAGAAAAATACCCGCGACCAAAATCAGAGAAAACCTCTCTTTTCTTCTTGAAATACCAGACTGGGAGAAACTTGAAATCGATCTTTTGTCACCCCTATTTGAAAAGCAATTTTTGCTCTCATTACCCTCATCAACCCAACTAGAGCTCATTGAAAAGGGCCCCATTTTGTCTAACGAGGATCTTTTTCTCAAAAAAGAAATTTTGGAAACGAAAAAAGTCTATTCTTTGATCCCCAAACTCCTTTTAGCGGGTGCAAATAAAGGGCTGTTTCTTCCTCTATTAGATATCTCAAAAAATCGGGTCTATTTTGATTCAAGAAAAGATTTACTAGACTCTCTTTGTTGGTCAGAGATGAGGCAAAATAAAAAAGGGGTGACTATGGAAATTCTCAAGGTTTTACTTGAGGATATAGAGAGCTTAAATCTGGATCAAAAATGGATTCTTGCAGAGATTTGCCCTAATCATTTTTCAAAATTCAACGCCCAAGAAGCTCAAGCAGTAGCCATTTTATACCTTAATTTACAATCTCTTTCTCTGGACTGGGATCTAATTGCTAGGGATGTTTTATCAAGCCCCATGCTGGAGCTTAATACTATAGAAAATAGGGATTTTCTCATTTTTCTTGCCTCGAAGGTGCGTTCGAAAAAAAGGCTTTACGACCCTATCAAGGAACAACTCATCCTGTCTGCAAAAGACAGAACAGGGTTAGATTTTCTTACAAATCGGGAGTTAATTGAGTCTTTGGCTATCAATAGAGATGCCCTAGAGCCCCTTCTTTCTCATAGAGCTTTTATAGGTCAATTGAGTCATAAAGATTATCACGAGATTTTGAAAAAAGAACGTTTCAGTGACGCATTTGTTGACTCTCTTTTACAGGGTCTTCTTGAAAAGGAGTCTTTAGCAATATTCTCCAAAGAGATCTTAACGCTATCCATTCTTCGAAATCGAAAAAGTCACCATCTTTTAGAAAAATTTCATTACTTTGAAAACCTCTCTTTTGAAGAATATAGGAAATACTCCCAGAAAATAGACGCCGTACTTAGCGACGCGCCCGAAAGTATCGACATTTATCTGAAACTTTTGACTGAAGCTTGTATAAAAAAGGGGGTCGACGAAGAAATAATTGAAGAGCTATCAGCCAAGATACTGAGTTTTACAACTCTACCGACAAAAATAGAGGAGGGTAAAAAAGAGCTTTTGAAGCTTTCCGCTTGGCCTAGTTCCGTTATTTTTTTAATGATCCAGCTGGCAAATAGAAATTTAGACGCACCCTTGATGGTAAAAGCCCTTTTTTTTCTCAAGGGTAGAGAGGAGTTTTCTGAGAACTTTGCAAATAATCTTTGGGCTTTCTATCAATTGGCCGAAAATGGTGGGGTCGATCCAAAAGAAGAGGTGAGTGTCCTCGCTTGTGATGTATTTAGACACTATTGGAGGGAGAATCTTACAGAAAAAGGGGCCGTTTCTTTCAATATTGTCAGATGCCTTCCTCTATTACCAAAGAATGCGGTAGAGCACTCTTTTGTTCAGCTTATTTCTCTTTTGAGTGATTTTTGCGATGCAGTAGAGATTTCACGAGATATTCAGCAGGATCTTTTAGAGGATTTCCAGGAAAATTTAAGACTATTTTGCGGATCTTGCTTAAAAGAGCCAAGAATCGAGCTGATTAATCCCGTTTTAGATTTGGCAGACGAATTATCAAGTAGATTGCTATTCATGGCAGACGAGAGGCGGGAAGATTCTTTGCAACTTAGGGGGTTTTTGTTCAAAAATGTCTCTTGTTTCAAAAGTCTGAGTCTTGCAGCTCATCGAGACATTGCCAATTTGAAAGAGGATGAATGGATTCTTTCCATGCGTCAAGATCTGGCTAGAAAAACATTTTTTATCATGATGGAGATTTTTAATTCAGTCGTACATCTTCAGCACGATCCGCTTCTGATCAATGGAGTTTTTTCTGGAGAAGAACTCCCGGTTGAACAGACGCAACTCAATCTTTTGTACATACAGACGTATCTCTTGCTGGGAAGACGATTCTTTTTAGAAAAAAATGAGACGAATCAACTTTACAAGGTCTTTTTAGACACCCTACACGATTTGATTGATCAATCTATTCAGAACCAGCGCCTAGATAGTGAAACTTTTAAAGAGCTTCTCTATTTTAGGGATGGGATTTTTGAGCATTTTGAAGAACTTGATATCGAGTCAAAAAAAGGGGCTATCAGACTTTTTACAAAACACCTTATTTGGGGTCTTGGATGTAAATCTAGCGGGTTGGAGGTGGAGCTTCAAGAAGATTACCCCTATCTAAGACAGATGACCCCAACAATTATAGATCTTTTTGATAAGATAGAGGATTTATGGGCACCTTTAAATTGGATTCAAATCCTAAAAAGTTTGCAACCATCAGATAAGGGAATAGAGGAATTCGAAGCGCTTTACCTCAGTAAAAAGATAGGTGTTCTTTCAAATCTTGAATTTGATGATTGTGATTTTGAGGCTAAATTTTTCGCTTACTTGGAATCTGTTGCCCCTGAAGAACGAGTCTATGCTTTTACAAATTTAATAGGACGTATCAAGCAGCGTTTATCCATCGATAGTACGCCCAATCCAAAGAGTATACGTACGATCAAAGCTTTGACTTTTTTTACGCAAGAAATCCTTAATCAAAAATTCCTCGATTTCTTATTTGAGAAGCAACCCAATAAAGAAAAAGAGATGGAAAAGATCTATCACCGTTTACTAATCCTTCTTGCCCAAAGATCTGAATCGTTTGAGATAATAGAAACTTTTTGTGATCCGCAATTTCCCTTAGTCCCGCTTCTAGAAAAATTTGTCTCCTTTAAGTTCGACCACTCTGCCCATCAACAGTTATTGGAGGAAATTTTCCTCCCCTTGATTGGAAATTTTAAATTTATTTTTAGTCCCAGAACTTTGGGTCATCAATCTGATGTCTTAGGTTATTTAGATGAAAAGAAAAAATGTGAGATAGTCACCCATTGGTTTTATAAATTAGAATATATCGAAAAAGTTCTCTTAGAAAGCGGCTCATTTCCAAGAGGGGGCTCATTCTCGAGATGCATTCAGGATCAAAAGATGGCTGTTTTAGCCCGCTGTGAGGTCAAAATTCCGGAAGTTAGAGCCGTTTTGATGAGCTATTTTAACTATGTTAGACAAATTCTTTTAGAGCAAAAATTCCTGATAGAGAAAGGAAGAACTGCTCCTACAGACAGTTCGCTGCAACTTAGCCGATCTAGGGCCTGTATTTTGGAGGATATCCTTAAATATGTAGGGGGTTGCGGTAAAAAATTCGAAATCAAAGACTTTAAAGAAGTCAGAGAAATTAAAAACTTTTTTATTCAAAAAACGGATTTAACAGACCGCCCCGCGAGCAACTGAACTAGATTTATGCTCAATTTTTAATTTGGGTATATCTTTTTGAAAATAGTGGATTAACCGGAGAACTAGATTGAGCCTTTTTTTATATTTTTTCTCCTTTTCCTTTTTCTCGGTATGCGAAAGAAGCTGGTAAACAGGAGCTCTTTTTAGATGCTTTTGTTGAATTTTACTATATTGATCTGTTAAAAACCTTAGTGCCAAGAAAACGAAAAGTGAATGGATCAACCAAATAAGGGGAAATACACCAAAGCTTAAAACCGAGAGAACTTTACTTTTAAAAGTAGGTTTTAAAGAGGTATCTTGGTCAATCATAGAATCAAGCATCTCCTTGAAGCTTTCAAAACCGGGAAGTGCTACCGCTTTACCACTTGATGTGACAACCCCTTTGTCACAGAACTGATCTCGTAATAGATGCAAACCGATCCGCCCACTTTTTTCTAACGTCCCCTGGTGTCCGTATGCGCTCCAAAAAAACCTCGGTAGATCACCCCTTTCTTTTAAAAAACCGGCGGGTTCTGTATCGATAATAGCAATTGCACCCTCTGGAGTGAGCCTGATATTACTCATAGAAGCATCTAAAAACCCTGATAGTTGGATAAGTCTGCCCAGACGATAAGCCAATAAGGTCTGCTGTGCAGTTGACATACTCCTTATGCTCTCATAGGTTTGTTGGATACTTAGAACCTCCATTTTTTCAGCGATTACAAAATAGTTTTCTTGTGAATTCTGCTTATTACAAAAGGGGATCCTGGCGTAGAATTTTTGAGGCAATTTAATCGGAATGTTCTCGATTTGTGCTATCCTTCGAATCCGCTCTTTCATAGGGATTCTGAATAGACCATCATGAGGATGAAAATAGGCCATATCATTGATAGAATTAGCCGGTCCGAAGATGAAACTCGATTCGGGGATTTTGCTGCCACAGGGCTTGAGTACCCAGCCGGGGAGTCGGGGATGTTCTACTGCGGTGTAGTAGGGGATAATTGTACCTGTTCTTAGCCTTTTTGACGCCAAGAATTGAAAATGATTTTGACTGAGTTCTTGAACATTTCGTCGAATTTGATCTTCATCATAGCTTAAAGGATCGCTAAAAATAGAGGATATTTTCGCTTTTATAAAAATATTCTTCAAAGAATCCACGAGTTCAGGATGGTGCTTTTCAAAACTGTAAGTTTCAATCCATTCTTCTAGAGGATCCTCTAAAAAGCAATATGTTCTGGGTAGAAAGTTGGAGCGGTATATATCTAGAAATGTTTCGTTCATGTCTTCTACTGAAAAAACCATTAAGAAAATGTTAATGTAAATTAAATTTTTTCTCAATATTTTTCAAGAGTTTTTACCCAAAAAAAAGGGTTGCCTTTGCTAAATTTGTTTTACTTCCCTACAAAATTTGAAAAAATTTGAGGATTTATGTTAAAGTTTTTAGCCTGACGATTTGCAGGTTCATGACGCACTCTACAACTCTTTCCCATTCTTTAACTTTTCCTGTAAATGCGTGTGCAGCCACGGAAAATTTCTCAAATACCGATTTGAACCCTGAACAACTTGAGAGGTTTCGAGAACTTCTTGCTACAAATCTCTTGTTAATTCCTAAAGAGGAATACCGAGAAGATTTATGGGTGGTTAGGCGAGGGCTCGGGGAGTTTTTAAGCTATCTTTTATCGATGCCGCCTTGCGCTAAAATTCAAATGATCGGGGGAGCAGCGGGCTGGGTTGTAAGTGGAAATAGTTTTCAAGACGTTGACTTTGCCATATTTGATTCCGAAAAACCCTACGAGACATTTCTCGATTATAAGTTAGCTTTATTAAATCTAGTCGGTTATTGGGTAAATTTTTCTTGCCCATATGGGAAAAGGCCCCTTTCCAACGACGAGATTTTTGATATATATTTCTACAAAACTTCTGATAAACACCTATGTCTATCATTTGGGAATATAGATTTAAAGATTATGAAACCCGGCGCTCGAACCCACCTTTTTGGGGATGATGCACTCTGTTTAGATCTTCATCCAGGAGAGATACAGAAATGTAAAGTGGGGCTCGTGCCCCATTCTCTTAATTCCGATCTCGATTTTGTCATCGACTTATCCAAAAAAAAGATCCTCCATCTCCCAAAGCCAGAAAGTGCTTACGGTTACCATTTTAGGGTGTTTAAAAAGTTTTCGGAGGATTATCTTGTCGACGAAGAGATTATAGATTTTGCTCTTTACCACATGTATCAAACTTTTATACAAAATCCATTCTCATTCAAGGAGAGTTTAAGGTTTTTCTGCCTGAACCATTTAAAAAAAGAAAACGCCCTAAACTTTAAGCTAAATTTCCATAATGGGATCTTTTTTAACGAAAAAATTCCGGAAGCTCTTAAAGACTCTATTCTCGCCTTGGTTAATGAAGAGTTAGACCTGTTTTTGGGTTATTATCCACAAAATGTTTGTTGGGATCCTTATAAAGAGTTGCTGAATGTCCTTTCTTCTGGTTTGCGTGAAAATCCAGAAAAGCTTTTCTTGAGACCGAATGCATTCTCTAATCATTGCATGCAGTTTTACATGCCCAAGCCTTTTTTAAGATCTGTGGAGGATATTTTACATTTTATTCCGCAAGATCCCGAAACAGACATGCGGGTTTTAGGCTCTGCTCTAAGGCTTTTTTTTGCTCAACCCCTGGCTTCTCACCCCGAGGCGCAGGCTTTTATTCAAAGGGCCTATGATATTTATTTGGAAAACTATCCTCTTACCCAAGAGGTAAAGGCGAAATGGGATAACATTAATAAAACCTACAGTTTCTCTAATTTTAGACATCAAGATCCTTTTGAAGAGCTCAAAAAACTCTCTAGTGGAGAGCTTCTTTCAAAAGAGGTTTTTGAAGAGTTGATGCCTGAATGCATCCAAAGCGGCAAATATTCTGAGGAGGAGCTAAGAGGGTTTTTATTGAAATTTCCCCCAGACCACGGCCTCGAAGAAAAGAGAATTTTTTTAAGAAAATTCTATTTAGACCCCGCAAAAAGGATCTCATTTTCTGAAATGGAGAAACTCCTTACGCAGTTTTTCAACGAAAGGGCGTATGAGGAGTTTTTAGGTCTGTATCCCAGAAGCTTTTTTGAACAAAGTTCAAGATTTATTGAGGATGATTTAATCGACGTCGATAGTAAAATCAATCTTCTTTTATGGATTGAACGAAATAGATTTTTTGACAGACTCTCATGGAGGGCTCTAGAAAGATACGAGATATTTGCCTTATCCATGAAGCCCTCGAAAGCAGCACTTCTTTTTTTTAAAAAAGAGGAGAATTTTAGGTTTTTTTCCTGGATCGAGGATGCTTATCGAAACAATCCTCAAGCCATGCTTTTTTTTGAAAATCTTAAGAAAGAGGCAGATAACACAAAAGATCTTACCTCCTATTGCACTCTGATTTTTTCTTTGGAAACGAAACTGCCGTTTTCTATAAATACTTTAAAAAGTTTGGAAGATCAAAAGCTGAGTCCTTTAGGGGAAAAGGCCATCTCCTTCTTGAGGATTTTTTACCTACACGATTCTTTAGAGGAAGAAAGACTCCTTAAAGAACTTCAAAACCTTGATAAAGAGAGCTTTGTTTACTTAAAAGAGATTTTTTTTAAGATCTTATCCAAAGCAGCTAGTGAGCAAAGGACCTTATCAAAAGAGTTTTTAGCTCATCTTTTTAAAGATCTAAAATTAGAGACTATCCTGGGAGAACTAAATGGAAAATTCGACGCTCCCACATTCGATAAGATCCTCTTCGATCTTAAAGAAAGAATCGAGTTTCCCCATCCTAAAAATAGGGAGTTTGTACCTGCAGTTTTAAAATTTAGCCTTAGCTGTCCCTCTTTTACCGAAAAAAATTTTGACAGCTCTTTAATGGAAAATCTTTCTCGACTTGTAAGCGAACACCAACTTTTAGAGGTGAGGGGCGAAGCTAAAAACAGCGCTTACCGGTTACTTGTTCTTAAAAAAGGGATGAGGGCAAAATTTCAGGTTTCGTTAGATTTCAAGCTAGAGGTTTTAAGAGTATCCGACCCTTCTGAAAAGATTTTTGATCGAGCGGCTCCTCTTTTAGAAATTTTACATTTTGTGGAGGAGCTTTTAGTCAAACAGGAACACAAAAGCCTTTGTTGCAAATTTTTGATTTCTTACGGAAAACAGTCGAAAGAAAATGCCTTAAATGTACTCCATCTACTTGCGAATTTAGAGATTTGCCCCGTCGAAATTTTAGACCCTTTAGAAACTATCCTAAAAAATTTTAACGAGTTTAAGTTGCCCCACAAAACTAAAGGGCAATTACAGACTCTATTTAGAGGAACTCGCTTGGAGAGTTTTTTTGATTCTTACAAGCCCTTTGAGGGGATAAAAGAGGGGATAGATTTTCTAAAAAGCACCCCGATCGAAGCTTTTCAAAAAGATCCGAGGGTTTTGAGGGTCCTCTTTGAGTGCATCGACGAAAATATTGAAAGAGAAGACATGGAGTCTCTTTTGAATCTATTGAACTCGCCTTCCTATATCAATTTTAACGAGGACTTTTTTCAATTGCTAACTAGGCTGATCGATAGAAAAGAGCTCATGTCTAGTAAAAGCGAAAATCTCATGATCCAAATTTTGATGGGTGTTATGGAAAAAGGGATGGATCAGTCATTTGATCTGTTCTTTCGCCATAGGCAGGTGTTGCTTTTTTTAGATCAAAACCTGATGAAAATTTCCAAGGTTTTCTTGCGATTATCCCTTTTTAAGCGTCTTTTTCTTTCTGAAGAATTTGTTTTCGACCCAAATCACCTGGCAGTGATCACATCTTTACTGAATAAAAAAAATAGGGATCTATTTTTTAGAGATTTTATCGATGACAGTACTCTATTAAAGTGCTTTACAATTTATCAAGGGCTTGAAAGTCCATCCGAATTTTTTAGTTGCCTGCTTTCAGTTTTATCGAATCCACAGATTTTTGAAACTGTCAGTTTTGAGACCATAGCAAAAGGTCTTGAAATGATTTTTTCTTTACCGGATTTCCAAATGGTTCCCTTCTCGAATCAAGTGGATCTTTTTATGCTGTATGAAAGAACCAATAAGGAGTTAGAACCAAAACTTTTTAGGGAGGCTATAGAAAAACTGGAAAAAGATTCTCTAAGACCTGATCAAGTAGATTGGTTAGTAGACCATTTTTTCACCCAAGAACAAGATCCTAAAGTTTTAGGCCTTTTAGGATCTAAATTCATTAGGATTTTCTTATTTTCAAAAGAGAATATCTCTTGTGTTGTTAAAGTTTTAGATGTGTTATCCACAATCGCTGAATTAACAGAGGAGCAGGCCGATGCCATAGCCAAAATTGTGATGGAACGGGAGTTAACGCACCCTGACCTTATAGAGGGGATGACGAAATTTTTAGATCGCTTTGAAGAGACCCTTTTTTTTCCCGGATCCGGCAAATTTAGAGATCTCGCATTTTTATACCAATTATCTCAAAGAGAACCAAACCCAGCCCATGTTGAAAAAATGGATAGCCGCCTTGGGGTCTATCTTCAAGACCTGGGGTCCATAAAAGGGGAATGTCTTGAGAGAATAACCCTAAAAATCGTCTCAGGATTTGCCTCTTATGTGAGTTCAAGGGCAATAGTACCTCATCTAGACCTTTTAAGAGCCCTTTTAGCACCTATAAGCAAAAAAAAATCGTATTCTACCGCTTGGTTAAAAATATTTATCTCTGATAGTAGCCTCGTTCTATCCAAAAAAGGGGGTTATCTATCTTTTGAAGAGGCATTCCAAGGGCTTACCACTCAAGAGATACTAAGTTTAATAGAGTTCAGATGCTATATTTTCCAAAATAAAGTAGAGAAAGAGGAAGAAATATTTTCCTCTTTACAAATGCTGAGAAAATGTTCTTCACTAGGTGAGCAGGACGGTTTTACAAGAGTTTTGCAAACATCTCAAATAGTTGCTACCCTGCATGAAAAATTTCCAAAAGATGCCCCTTTTTTGGAGGAAGTTTACAAAAATTATCAAGAAGCACTCATCCAACCTCACCAATTTGATTTCTATTTGGACGCACTTTTCAATGCATTGGTATTTGGCATAGAGACAATCAAAAAACTGCAATTGAAATCACCCTCTGAACGAGATCTTTTAAAATTATCTAAAACTTTAGCTCTAAGTGTCGAAACTACCATCTATCTTTCACAATATCATGTAGAAAAAAATCGATTAGATTTTAGGTTCTTAAATCCTATTTTCAGAGATTGTCTTGGGGAATTAAAAGTAGATCACTTTTTGAATCTTATCAATAAAACATTAAATACTTTTATAGACCTTCTGAAGGTCTTTCCTGATGAGTTTGATGATCAAAAGGAGGATATCCACCAATTTTTTGAGGTGTTTGTCAATCAACTTTTTATCAAAAGGGCCGGTAAAACGGTAGAGCTTCTCAAGGATTCCTTTAGGTTCTTCGGAAATGCAGCAAGAGCTAAAGATGTTTTCTACGTGCACCTTTCGGTGGATCTTATTCTTTCGTTTTTTAATTTTAGAATGGATTTGGCACAAATAGAGGCTCAAGAGGAGTTGATCCGAGCAGAAGGGGATCTTTTTTCAAGAGCTTATGAGTCCACTATCAAATGCATCTTCGATTTCTATGATAAAAATCTTTATAGTAAAGCTCAATTTATTTACGAACAGTACAAGGTAATATTCCGTAAAGGGCTGCCTGCAGTTGATCAGAGGTTTGTCTCTGAGCTGATTTATTACGATCTCGATTTAGGGAACGTAAAAAAAATGCTTAAAGTTTACGACCAGCATGTGATGAAAAAAATCACCTTTAAGGAGAAATTGCAGTTTATGCAAAAAATTGCGGGTCGAGTGTTATTTCTTTTGGATAATGTTGCGGGATGGAAAAACAAAGAGTTTATCCAGTCGATCTCAGTTTATTATGAAAAGACTGCTCAAGAGCTTTTTGAGGAGAGAAACTTGTCTTTATCTCCAATTAGTGAGGTTTCGCAAACGGTCCTTTATCTCTACGGCTCTTTGGTGGGATCCTTGGTCGAAAATGCTGTAAAAAGTCCCCTTAAAGATGACGAAAGTAGAAAAGCACATTTAGAAGCAGCAGAAATTTGTCTTGTCAAAGTTCAGCATCTGATGGATTTGTTGCCGCAACTAAATATCCCCGGATTGAGCCCTATTTTTGCAGAACTTTTTCCCAAATTAGAGATGATGCTTGGTCAACAGTTCATTTTTTCCGATAAAGATCCACAATTAGCTAAACAAAAGTCCTGGGTAAGGACAAAATTTTTGGAGTTCATGATCAAAGGGATTCATTGTTTTAATACGAGTTGTCTTGAGATTGTGGATTTTACGGCTCTACTTTTTCGTTACTTAGAGTTTCTACAAAAGGAAATTTTAAATTCTAAATCTCTTATCGCAAAACGGCTCTATCAGCTCGAAAGAGCGCGAGCCATAGTTGGGTGTGGGCTTTGGGATGTAGTCCAACAAATTTTGACTACAGATGAAGAATACTTATTTTTCATAGAACACTTTTTAGAAAATCTTGATTCGATTGCCTTCTTGGAGGAAACTAGAAAAAAAGAGATCCTGACCCAATTTACTCCGAGGATACTGCAATGGGCAAAAGAGAAGCTTTCTTTAGGCACTTTAGAGAAATTACGGCCGCTTTTAGATAAAATTTCTCATCGATCCATATACGATTGTTAAAAAGGATACTGTTATGCATGGCTTTGTTATCATAGGAACTTTGATTTACGTACTCAGTAGGGACCACTCTAGCGTACTTATGGTCCATCGCCACAAACGCTTTTCAGACGATCAATTGGGTTTTTATAACGGGCTTGGGGGAAAGATGGAGGATAAGGAGACTCTCATAGAGTGTATGCAGCGAGAGCTTAAGGAGGAGGCTGACATTGAGGCGACAAAATTCTCTTTGAAAGGTTTTGTCCACTGGGAAGGATTTGGCAAAAAAAAAGAGACTTGGCTTGGAGCCGTCTTTTTAGTCGAAGAATATCATGGGATACCTCTTTTAGAAAATCCGGAGGGCACCCTGGAATTCATCCCCATAAAAGACCTATTTAGCTATCCCCTTTTTGAGGGGGACGCAGCATTTTTACCCAAAGTATTCGAAAAAGATTCTACGCTTTTTCATGCCCATTTGAGTTACGATAATAAAGAATTTCTTGGTGGAAGATGCTCAAAAGGGGCTGTGATTGAAGAATTTTTTTCTAAAAAAAGATGATCTTTTGAAATTTATTTAATATCTTTTTAACAAATTATTTAAAATTAATATTCCTCCTGATAATGAGTGGAATATGATCTACATAATTATCGTCATAGCCTCATTTTTGATTGGCTTTAATTTTAGCGTTATCTCGGGGACTATTGTTTTTTTACAGGATGTGATCCTTAAGACCCCCTTTCAGCAGGAAGTGGTGGTGGGGAGTTTGCTTATAGGGTCATTTTTAGGTCTTATTTGTATTGCCTCCTTTATTGACTGGTTTGGGCGTAGAAATTCTTTAGTAATAAGTTACGCGCTCTATTTTTCTGGGGCGACCCTTTTTGCTTTATCGGATACGATTGATGGTTTAGTTGTAGGAAGGCTTCTCACGGGGATTGCTTTAGGGGCAAGTTCAGTGGTTGCTCCCATGTTTTTAGCCGAGATTAGTCAAAAGGAAAAAAGGGGAGGGATAGTCTCCTTGCATCAGCTTCTGATCACGATCGGAATTTTGGTGGGATATCTGGCAAACTACTTGATTGATGAAACAGGGGCATGGAGAACGCCTTATGCGTTTAGCGCTCTTGTATCAGGTCTTGGACTTTTTGGAGCTGTATTGAGTAAAAAATTCCATTTTACCCATGAACCGCAAAGAGACACAAAAAAGTTGATCATTTTGACCCCCGAGATCAAGCGATCCCTCATTCTTGGGATTATTTTGGCATCCTTACAACAAGTAACCGGTATCAATGCGATCATTTTTTATGCACCGACTCTTTTACTTCAAGAGGGGATTGCCTCAAGAGATATTGCACTTTTTGCCTCGGTAGGAATCGGTTTGGTAAATTTCATCATGACCATTTTTGCCATCTACTTTATTGATAAGCTTGGACGCAAGCCCTTATTGGTCTATGGATCCACAGGGATGATCTTAGGATTGATCATCAGTCTTTGGGGATTTTACGAAATAGGGACCCTTCTTTATATCGCCTCGTTTGCCACAAGCCTAGGTCCTGTAGTTTGGGTCTACTTGGCAGAAATCTATCCCGAGCGTTATAGAGGAAGATTACTGACGATAGCAGCCTTTTTCAATCTCTTTTTTAACGCTGTGATCGCATTTACATCTTTAAATATTATCGATAGGGTCGGAGTGCCCGGTTTATATGGAATATTTATCTTCTTTTTGATTCTAGGAATTTTCTTCACCTTGCGTTTTTTACCAGAAACACAAGGGAAATCACTTGAAGATATTGAGCATATTTTCAAAAAAAGGTCTTAAGGAAAAAAGAGACTTTCTTGAAAAGTTTTTTAAGAAAAAAAGAGCGCTAATTCGTGTAAAATTTGGTTATAAAAAACGGGTAGCTCTGTTATGTTTAGAAAAAATCTAATTTGAGGTGCAAAGAATTCGATGGACTTAAAAGAGATCGAGGCAATTTTAGGGGCGAAAACGTTTGAGAAATTGATGCACTACACACCTAGCGTCTCAAAAGAAAAGCTCTTTCATCAACCAAAGCACCGTATGGAAGAGATCTACGTGCATTCTGACCGCAACCAAAATGTCTTGAATAACTTGGAAAGAATGTATGGAACGGGCCGTTTAGCTGGGACAGGATACCTCTCTATTTTGCCTGTGGACCAGGGTATAGAGCACTCGGCAGGTGCCTCTTTTGCGCCCAATCCCGATTTTTTTGATCCTGAGATGATTATTAAACTCGCTGTAGAATCGGGTTGTAATGCTGTTGCCTCCACATTCGGGGTGTTGGGGCTATACGCAAGAAAATACGCTCATAAAATCCCTTTCCTTGTGAAAATCAACCATAACCAGCTGCTTAGCTATCCCAATCAGCACGATCAGGTGCTTTTTGGAAGCGTAGACGAGGCATACCAAATGGGTGCTGCTGCTGTAGGAGCTACAATTTATTTTGGATCTGAAGAATCCAATCGCCAAATCACCGAGATCGCTCATGCGTTTGCTTATGCTCATGAGTTAGGAATGGCCACAGTACTCTGGTGTTACCTTAGAAATCCTGCTTTTAAAGTGGGTGATACCGATTACCATTTAGCCGCCGATTTAACAGCGCAAGCCTGTCATATTGGTTGTACGATCCAGGCTGATATCATCAAACAAAAGCTCCCCACATGTAATGGTGGCTATAACGCCCTGAAGTTTGGAAAGACCGATCCGAGATGTTATACCGATCTTTGTAAAGACCACCCGATTGATTACACCCGCTATCAAGTTTTGAATTGTTACGGAGGCAAAATTCCTTTAATAAACTCTGGAGGAGCCTCTAGTAAAAATGAAAAAGAGGATTTTAGTGAAGCAATCTATACCGCTGTTGTAAATAAAAGAGCTGGTGGAGCGGGTCTTATCATGGGACGAAAAGCGTTTCAAAAACCTTTTAAAGAGGGTGTGAAGCTGATCGAATCGGTCCAAGATGTTTACTTAAACTCACAGATTACGATTGCTTAACCTTACCCAAGCGATATGCCCGCCTCACCGATAAAATTAAAACTAATTTTACCAGAGAGATCATCTTTTTCAAAATCGACTAAAGTTTTGCACTGGAGTTTGTAACGATAGGGTTTGTTGTCTAGAGTAGATAGTAATAAAAAATGATTTGTAATGGTGACGGTGCGTTCTTTAGTGTTTATTAAAAATTCTGGTTTATCCCCAACTTCTTGCGTAACTAAATAGTTTGGAAAAAAATGGCGACTAGCCTCTAGACATCCGTCCAGCATAATACCCTGAGTAACAGCTCCCAAAAACTTAGATTTAACGTTTTTAAAATCCTCTTCAATTAGCGCTAGTAAAGTTGAATGAACATTTTCTGGCTCGATACGTCTTTCATCAATAAGGTATGAGTTTCTTTTGGAGTCTTTTAGTAATTGCAATTCATCTGTGCAGTCAATTTTAGTGGTATCTAAGCTAGAATTAGGGGGAGTTTTGAGGGAATCAATTTTGGGTTCTTCGATTGATTGAATAGAACTTTGATTGGAAGAATCTGGTAAAAGGGGAGAATTGAGATCATTTTTGGGTTTTTTGATTGATTGAATAGAACTTTGATCGGTAAAAGATTTGAAAAAAGAAGAGAGCCAAGAGAAAATGTTTTCAACAAAAAGCCATAGATTTAAAATTTCTTGATTCCCATCATTTTCAAGTTGACGGTGTGTGTAAGCATATGTAGTAGCAAGATCAATCATAAAATCCCCCTCTTTTTAATATATTATAACATAAAATTATATATAAATAAAACATTATTTAATCCAGCAAAGGGAAAATGTAAACCCCTGACTATGCATAGTTTATATAAGAGGTTCTGCTCTCTATCTCTCTTTTAAGCTTAGCAAACGAGAGTGGGCGAAAATAGGCTAATTTGGGTACCAGGAGGGGGGGCAAATTAGGGGGGGGACGCCCCTTTGGTCTACTAAAAAATCCAGATTGACTTCTCCCCCTTTAGGGGCGAGTCTTTGCGAGTAGATTTTAGCTGTCAAAAAAGCTATGGCTGTTACAATGTCCTGCTTTTGAATTTGTATGGTATGGTAAACCCCACTGTAACGGATAGGAAGTACAAAATCGGGGCTGAGTTGTTCAATACCGAGTGTTTGCGCTAAAGTGAGACCTGAAATTCCTAAAAAGAGGGTAGTTGCCTCTGTTTTTAGATCTACAGACCCCCAAACTACAAGCCAAATTTTATTCCCTACAAGAAGATCGAGTCTAGGAAGATAGAAGACTCCATTCAATATGCTTGCGCTTGCTGGGCGCTGGTCAAAGCTTTGTTTTTGATTTTCTCCACAGACGGGAACACAATAGACCAGAACGTTACCCTTGTAACCTACGTTGAGACTGCTTAAAACCGATTTTGTATTTCCCTCAACTTTTGTATCCAGCACAAAAGGGGAAACGACAATTTTAGGAACCTGGATATTTTGGGGCTTAAGTGGGAAAAGGGGGATTTGCACGTCTCTTGAGGGGATGTAAAAGGGGACCCAGCTCCCTTTTTGCAGGGTTGTGTCATCTATTTGTATATTTCTTAACCTCCCTTTTATTGGGGAAGTCAAAAAGAGAACTCCTTTTTCTACTTTGGCATCAAGATCCATTTGAAAAGTCTCAGACTTTAGATGTAATGCGCTTTTACCATTTCCTTGGGTTGCATCGATGAAAGCCGTTCCGTCAAGTTTTGGCCCTAAAAAAGCGATATCTAAGGTGGGAAAGTGGTCAAAATTTAGATAGAGATGGAGAGAATTAGGTTGAAAAGGATCATAAATACATCGAAAACTGGAAGAGCCGTTAGCTGGAGGGGCGTTAATTTGCGTGTAAGAGGTTGTGGTGTCTATTTGGACATTAAAGGGGCCAAACGAACGCTTATCAATAGTCACTCTTGTATCGACAAACTCGCCGTCATTTCCTGTTTTCTGGTTGATCAGCTGAATATTTTTTGCTTCAAGATTGGCAACTATTTCTAGTTTTTTTTGGGTCTGGCTTAAAGGGAAAAATAGCGATTGACAGTCGACTTTCAGATGCCCTCCCCCTTTTATTCTAATCGATCTGTCTTTGAAAAAATTGAGGTGCTGAAGAGAGTGAACAGAGAGGACAACAGTAGATTTTTTGAGGTTTTTAGATAGGGTGAACCCCTCTTTCGAATAGGTTCCGAATAGTTCTGCGTTTATTAGGGGGTTTTCAAGTTTGATCTCTCCTTGAACCAAATTCCGCCCTTTGGCTTTTCCCTGAATATGAATCGATTTACCAAGAAAATTCACGGCGTTTTTTGAAATGATCTCTAGAGGAAAATTTTTGGAATCTACCTCGATATCGATGAATTCAGCTTCTGAATTTTTGAACTCGACCTTACCTTCGGATGCAAATGTGCCTTCAGCCTTTTGGTGATCTTCAAAATTTAGATGCGTTTTATATTCTATTTTTTGTACCCCTTTTTCTTGACGAAAAGAGACAAACCCCTTCCCTCCCTCTACTTCGATGGGAATTTCTTTCAATGAGCTTTGTAAATAGTCCACATGGCCATAGAATTCAAACTTATCTTTTTTTTCCCATTCAAAAGAGGAGATAACCCCTTTAACACCTAATTGTTGGGGGAGAGTAAATGAGAAATGGGTGGGCTGAATGGAAAAGATCTTTTCGAAATTCTCTTCGATTTCAAAAGCAGTTTCTAGAGTTCCGTTAGGGGCTTTCAATTTCAAATTTTCTATTTTGAACTTTTCCAATGAGCCATCAATTGTCCCCTCAAGGGATCCTTGTTGGAAAAGGTAGGCGCTATAGGGACCTTTAAGCTCATTGAACTCAAAAAAGAAATCCCCTTTGACGTTTGAACCTAAAGATTTTTCTAGTTCGATTTTTTTTAGGTAGAGGTTGGTTTCATAACCTTTCATTTTTAAAGGAAAACGGGAATCGCCCCCTTTGATCGAAAAGGAGGTATCTTCTTTAAGTTTTGTGAAGTTTTGAATTTCATAGTGCCCCAAAGCTGAATGGATCAGGATAGGCTCTAAAAGGGTGAACCCCTTTTCATCCAAGCGAATTTTTGTGGTGGGTAGACTCAAGTTCTGAGCTGTGACTAAAAAGCTCACAACATTATTATTGAGATTACCATTTAACGAAAGGGTGGGGCCAAGCTCCTTAAGTATTTCCCCATTTTGGTAAAGTTCTCCCCATGCAGTAGAGAAGTTATTCACCTGAAATTGGTAAACATCTTTAACGGTTTTGAGCGATAGAGATCCTTTAGCGGGTTGTTTTAACTGCGAATCAAGAGTAACATTTTTAAAATTTCTATCCAGCTTAAAGGTTTCCACCCCGAGTATAGACTCTTGTAGCGTGCGTATTTTTAAAGGATTTTTGAGTTGAATAGACCACTCTTTACCCGATTTAATAGCCCCTCCAACTGAGCTATTACCCTCTAAGGAGAAGGGGAGGTTTAAAAACTGAACCAGGTCATTTGATAGGACATAATTAAAAGTACACGGGCGAGTAAATGATAAGGTCTCTTCATCAAAATTTATTGCGGCATCCAGATATATCAAAGGAGAGTCCACCTCGATTGTCCCAACAAAACTCGGATCGAACCTCAACTGAATTTTAGAATTTAGGAAACTCCCGATAAGATTTGAAGCCTCTTTGGACCATAATAGAGGGAAAGATTTAGAGTTGAAATCGAGAAAGCCTTCAAGCTCAAACAAAAGTTTTTGTTTATGAGATAATGCCTCTGACCACTTTTCATCACATCGGAGGGCACTCTCCATAGAAAAACTTCCACTCATCTGCCCATATCTAGCATTAGAATCGAGCCGACTGTAAAAAAAGTTTTTCCCTAGATGGCAATACCCATTGATATTGCTAAACTCGGCTTCATTAAAACGGAAGGTTCCATTTTCAAAAATGAGGTTGAATAAGCTTCTTTGGTAAACCTCTTTTTTTTCTTTGTTCTTTGAGGTGGACGGGATTTTCTCAATAGAAAGATCTGGATTTTTGAGTGTGACATTAGTGGTTTCTAAAAACAAAATCATCCAGTAAAACCCCGAATCTACTCCGATTTCGTCAATAGAACCATTGATCTTCGAGGATACTATGTCTATTTTTTCAAACCGCATTTTTCCAAAAGGGGATAATGAAGCCCTTTCTAGGGTTACAGTCCCATCCACAAAACTACTGGCGATTTTTTCTATCAAGATTTTTGGGACCAAATAGGGTAGGCCTATCAGTAGTATAAGGAGTATACTTAAAGAAATAGCCAGTCTTTTGAAGAATTTGGACAAAAATAGGTCGAAGAGCTTCATGTTCTAGTAGATAGCTTCTCTATAAAGAGTTTGTCAAGAAAATAGCCTGAGAATTGATTGTAGCTAAAAAAAACTACTCCACCGTTACCGATTTTGCAAGATTTTTGGGGTGATCGATGTCATGCCCCTTCTCTAAGGCGACATAAAAAGCATAAAGCTGGAGGACCACCGAATAGAGAATAGGCAACAATGGCTGAGCTATCGATACATCGATCTTAAAAGCAAAATCGGGAGAAATCTCCTCAAGATTTTGATTTTTTTGGGCAATAGCAAAAATTTTCCCTTTTCGTGCCTGGATCTCTTGGACATTCGAGCAGGTTTTCTGAAAGGTAGGAGCGTGACCTAAAAGGGCAATGGTGAGGGTATTTTCATCAACTAGGGCTAATGGTCCATGCTTGAGCTCCCCCGCAGGGTAACATAAGCTAAATATATAGCTGATCTCTTTCAGTTTTAGGGAGGACTCCAACGCTGTATAAAACATGTATTGCCGTCCGATGAAAAGAACCTTATCAAATTGGCAGGTTTGTTTTGCAATTTCTTGGATGAGAGATTTTTTTTGGAGTACCGATTCGATGAGGCTTGGTAATGTTCTTAAGTTCTGTATCCAGGTATTTCCTTGATCAAGGAAACCGTGTTTCATTTGATAAAACTCAAGTGTAAGTAAATAGAGCAATAAAAGCTGGCTTGTAAAGGCTTTTGTAGAACAAACACTGATCTCAGGACCTGCTTGAGTCATCAAGTGAAAGTCCGACTCGCGTATGATAGAGGAGTGTTGAACATTTGTAATACAAAAAATCTTTGCCTTTTGTCGCTTAGCCTCTCTTAAGGCCCCGATTGTATCGGCGGTCTCACCCGATTGGGAAATCCCGATAACTAAAGTGCTCTCATCGGTTAAACCCTCTTTATAGCGAAACTCCGATGCGATATGAGCTTGGGCGGGAATGCGCACAAATTCCTCTATGAAATGGGCAATAATACAGGCGGCGTGGTAGGAGGTTCCACATCCTATGAGGGCTATTTTGGAAACTTTTGGGAAAAACTCTTTGAAGTTTTTAGGAAGATTCAAGAGGATCTGCCCGTTTTCCAAATCATAGCGACCCTCCAGTGTGCGACGGATCGCATGAGGTTGCTCATGGATCTCTTTGAGCATAAAATGGGAAAATTCCCCTTTGTCATGAGAGGTGTTTTTTACGAAAAGGGGAGTGAATTGCAAAGGCGTAATCAGCCCATTTTGGTCATAAAGTTGTAGAGTATTTTCATTGATGAGAGCTATCTGATTATCCTCAAGATCTACCGTCTGAAATTCCCCTTCATAGAGGGCATTTCTATCTGATGTTACAATAATTTGCCCTTTTTGTTGGTCTAAGGCAAGGATCAGTGGTTTATCCCTTTTTGTGACAATCAGTGTGTTAGGATGGTCTTTATGGATACAGGCTACTGCAAAAGAGCCAATAAGCTTTTCATGAACCCTTTTTAACGTGTTGAGAAGATTGCTATCGTAAAAATGGGAAAAAAGATGTGCGATGACCTCTGTGTCGGTATCCGACAAAAATTGCACTCCATTTTTTTTTAAATAGAGTTTTAACTCGTAAAAATTCTCGATGATTCCGTTGTGGACTAAAGCAAGGTTTTTTTCATTATCGATGTGTGGATGAGCATTTACCTCAACAACGCCTCCATGAGTTGCCCAGCGAGTGTGAGCGATCGAAACCGCTTTGAGGTCTTTGAGGTGCAAGACCCTTTTTTCTAAGGATTCGACTTTACCGCAGCTTTTGACAATCTCGATTTGACCTTCATTGAGTAAAGCAATCCCAGAGGAATCGTATCCGCGATACTCGAGTTTTTTTAAACCGGCGATGCAAAGATCTACGCTAGAAACAGCAATCTTTCCTGAGATGCCAAAAATTCCACACATAGGCAAAGTTCTACCCTACAATCTCTGAAAAAGTAAAGAGAATAATCTCACAATAGATTGAAGAGCAAAAAAGTTCGAAATTCTATTTGGGTGAGCCTCAGTTTTTTTCACATTTCAGACATAAAAAAAGGGGAAATTCTTTGCGGCAGCGATTCTCCATTGAGGCTTTGGCTCCGGTGCTAGATTTATTAGAAATGAGTTCTTCTATTTCCAAAATTTTAAAGCCCGATTCTTTCAGCCATCGGCTCAAGGTAGATAGGGAGAAATGGTGATGAAAAACTTTTTTTGTCTCTTTTTTAGAAGGGTGGATTTCTATGGGTATAAGATTCTCACTTAAGTACAATTCAATTTTTCTAAATTGGATTTTTTTATTTTCATCTATGCCCCATCCCGATTGTCTTGGAATGCGAAAACAGGGGTGATTGAGAACTATCCAAAGCTCTTTTTTGGGCTTTAAAAGTTTATGGGCATTTTGCAAGGCTATTAGAGGTTTCTCCATGTCTTGCAAAGAGAGTAAAAAAAGGGCGACATCGAATTCTTCAGCGCTCTTTTGGATCGGGGAGGTAAGATCCTGGACATAGCAGGAGATTACCCCTTTTGTTTTGGCCGCTTGGACTAAAGATTGAGAGGCATCGTAACCCACATAACTCCAGTTTTCGGGAATTTGCGTGGCAAAAAAAGCCTGTCCACATCCAAGATCTACAATTTTTTTTGGGGTCGAGGAAAACCAGGTTTTTAGAAAAGGGATGATCACCTCTTGGTGGTAATAGTGGCCAAAATCCCCAACAAGCTGATCGTACCACTTAGCTCCCTCTTCCCAGCCCTTGTTTTTTTTTTGCATATTCGTAACTTTATCTCTTCAAAAAGAGCTATTGTAGACCAAAAGAGGTTTCTTAGAAACCCCTTTAAGATGGTATTTTCTGATTAAAAGACATAAAAGGAGACTAGTCTTTAAGGACAATCCGAGCATCCAAAATTAAGAATTCCTTTTGTAGTGCGACAAGCGGATTTATGTCCAATTCTACGATTTCAGGCCTTGAGGCAACAAATAGAGAAAAAAGGCTAAAAAATTCGGCTAATTTCCTTTTATCCACAGGCCCTAAATTTCTGTAGCCCTTCAGGGCATGATCAATTTTTGTTTTTTCAAAAAGTATGAGAGCCTCTTCTGGAGATAAAGGGGGAATAGCAAAAACGACATCTTTATACAACTCTACAGAAATTCCTCCAGAACCAAAAGAGACCAAAGGCCCTGCCATGGGGTCGCGAATCATCCCAAATAAAAGCTCAACTCCCCCTTTGAGATTGCACATCTTTTGTACAGTAACACCCTCAAACCCGGTCTGAATTTTGGAGGCGATGTCTTCATAAGCGATCCCTACCTCTTTGGTATTTTGCAGATTGAGCTTCACGCCACCTACATCGGATTTGTGACTAATCGTTGTAGAGTTTAATTTTATAACGCAAGGAAATCCTATTTTTTCTGCCGCCTCCATAGCCTCTTGTTTGGAGAGAGCTAAAATAGTTTTACCTACAGGCAGACCCGCTCTAGCTAAAAGCTCCTTGGATTCAAATTCGGTTAAAAGAGTTCTCCCTTTTGTATTAGGAAGAGAAATCTCTTTGGAAAGTTTTTTTCCTAAAAAACAGGGGTTTTTTTGGGCCAACTGAATCTTTTTTTCGTGTTCAATAATTTTTGCTAAAATTTTAGCGGCTCTATCGGGAGTAGAGAAATGGGGAATACGATTTTTTTTGAGAAATTTTACCCCGTCTAAAGTCTGCTTCCGCCCAACAAAACTACAGCAAACTGGAATCTTTCCCTGAATTTCTTGCACAACTTCTGCAATTTTCACAAAATCGGTCATCGATTGGGGTGAACCTATTACAATCAAAGCATCTATAGTGTTTTTATCCTTAAGCTCCTCAAAAGCTTTTCTGTAGGCCGCCTCTGTAGCATCGCCTAACACATCAATAGGGGGTAGAGCTTTGGCGCCATTGAGCTCAATAGCGTCTGTTGTGAGAACTCCCATACCTCCAGCATTCGTGATAATTCCTATGCGATCTCCCTGCGGGGTCTCTTCAAGAGAGTAATAAATAAACAGGTCAAAAAACTCTTCCATGGTATCAGCTCTCAAGACAAGCCCTTTATGAAAAATTGCTTCTACAGCCGTATCTGATCCGACAAGAGAACCTGTGTGAGAAGCAGCTGCGATTTTTGCCGCCTCGCTTCGTCCGGGCTTAATCGCGACTATGGGTTTTCTAAAAGATGTACTTTGACAAATACGGATAAACTCTTCGGCATTCCCAATGGTTTCCATGTAAAGAAAAATGGAGTGGGTTTTGGGGTCGTGAGCAAGATACTCGATGCAATCTTTGAATTCTACATCAGACATCGAACCCACTGAAATGAAAGCACTAAATCCGATCCCCAAGTCGTTAGCGTAATCGAGCATCGAGGTGCACAGAGCTCCCGATTGGCTAATAAAACCAACCCCACCAGCAAGAGCCATGTTTTTTGCAAAAGTCGCGTTCAGGTTAGAATAGGGGGACATCACCCCTAAACAATTGGGTCCTATGATACGAATGCCATACTCTTTTGCTATAGCAAGGATTTTTTTCTCTAACTCCTGACCCTCTTTACCCACCTCTTTAAAACCAGCAGAAATGATGATCGCGCTTTTGATGTGCTTTTTTCCAAGTTGGACAAGGGTCTCTGGGACAAGTTCCGCTTTTATTGCTATCACAGCTAAATCGACTGTCTGATCAATATCAAGAACCGAGGCATGGCAGGGGTGTCCTAAAACCTCTTTGCGTTTAGGATTAATGAGATAAAGACGCCCCTCAAAATCTAAAAGGTTCTCTACAATAGCGCGTCCAACACTACCCTCTTTGTCTGTAGCACCTACAAATACGACTGCATGAGGATGTAGAAATGAAGCTAGGGATTTCATATCCCCTATTTAACAAAAACAGTATATAATTTTAATATATTTTTTATTTATCTTTGTTTCACGGACTTAAAAACATATGTAGCCTCTGGGCGCCTGGGGGGGCAAGCTCTTTCAAGTAAATCCACAGCCCCGCGAAAAAGTTCTAAAGCGTGTGGGGTCACCTCGTGCAAAATCGCCCTGATCAATTTACTGGTATTACAAGGTCTTGGGGGGAGTGGGTGGATGATGTGGGTTCCGTCAATTAGAGATTTATGAATTCTCACAAGACGAATATCTACCCTGTGGGGTTCGGGTATTTCAAAGGGTTGGCGATAGTCAAATGAGTTAAACAGCCTGTAAAGAGCAAGCCTTGCAAACATATGGAGGGAATATTCCTCGGGTAAGGTGATGAGCTGTTCGTATTTGCATCGATGGGTTTTTTTGAAAAGGACAGTCAAGAAGTCCGCATGACAAATTCTTAAAATATGATCACTGGGTACTTCAAAAAGGTGCTTGGGTTTGGATTTAGAGAGTGCCCATTTCAACTCTTCTGAAGAATTGTCACAAAATTGGATCAAAAACTTATCTAGTTTGTTCATCAAAAAAACGTTCATGATCACAGCTTCTGGATCCCTTACTAAGGGGTTTAATAAGTGGTCGTCTAGATTTGGAGGCGAAGAGGAGACTGTGCTTGCATCGCTTAAACTATCTGGATCTTCGTGTCGATTTATGCTGGAGCGAATATTTATAGGGCTTGACATAAGCTTGATCAAAAATTTTTACCAAGCTTAATAAAAATTTAATTTTTATTCAAGGCTCCGGCCGTAAGAATATAGTTCATCGCCTGTTCTATCGATAAGTTGATAGGACGAATTCTCTCTTTTGGAAGAATAAGAGTGTATCCCCCTATTTGATAACTCATGGGGAAATAGACGACCACCTCGTTTTCTGTGCCAATGGGTTGTTTGGGCGATTTATCGGTTAGAAAACCTATGAGTCTGAATTCACCGAATTGCACCTCGACGACAAGACTCATGTTCTCCTCTTTTTTTCCAAAGAAGCTTAAAAGATCTTTCAAAGAGCTGTATAAAGTTTTGATCAAAGGAATTTTGGAAATGATTTTTTCTATATACTCGTAGATAAGTCTACTAAGCCAATAATTAACGAGAAAACCCACAATAAAAATTGTGATTATGATTACCAGAACACCCATGCCAGGAAAATAGTAATCGGTTCCAAAAAGAAACTGCAGTGGCTTTTTTAAAATCCCTTCAGCAAAATCAAATAACCAGATTATGAGTGCGATTGTGAGCGCTATAGGGGCCAGAGTAAAAAGGCCCTGCATAAATATTCTTCCCATACCTAGATGCTACAGAAATTTGTTTTTTTTTGGTATCTTAGGGTGAGTTCTAAAATTTTTTTTATTTAAGGGTTTTCCAATTAAAACAGGAGTTTGCTTTAGATAATTTTGGTGTAAAGAATTCGCTCTTTTGCCTATCCTGTTGTGGTCAGATAAAGTCTTAACTTTATGCCTTTTTTGATTTCTCACTTGGAGGTCATGTGAAAAACTATTTAAGATGGATCAGTCCACATCTTGTTCTATTACTTAGCGGGGTCTTTATATCTATGGAAGCTAAACAGATTATTGTCATGGAGACTACTCAAGGAATTATTGAGCTAGAGCTCAAACCTGAAATTGCTCCCAAAGCTTGTGAAAATTTTGAAAAGCTCGTCAAGAAAGGTTATTATAACGGGGTGATTTTTCACCGAGTTATCCCGAATTTCATGATACAATCGGGAGATCCTACTGGAACGGGAACGGGGGGGGAGTCTATTTTCGGAAAATCGTTTTCTGATGAGTGCACCTCTAAAGTTCTTTTTACTAAAAAAGGGCTTCTTGCGATGGCTAACCGAGGGCCTAATACAAATGGAAGCCAATTCTTTATTACAACTGTACCTACCTCTTGGTTAAATGGCCGCCATACAATTTTTGGTGAAGTTGTCCAAGGATATGATGTTGTTGAAAAAATTGAGAGGACTAAAACTAAAAATGACCGTCCTGTCGAAGAACAAAAGATCATCAAAGCCTACGTAAAAGGCTAGATATTCTAAAAAAAACCCCTCTTTAAGAAAAAGGGGGGGGGTTTTAAGAATTTATTTCCTAAAAGCTTTTTCTCTATATGAGAGTGTACATCTTTTCAAAAAAGTGATAAGCAAATAAGTCCGATCAAAAATTTACGGGGCTTTTAGATGCGTTATATTTATACTGCTGTTGGTTTAGTATTTATAGGCTTAGGAATTCTCCATTTTGTTTTTAAAACAGAGCTTTTGATCCAGCCGCGCTGTAGTATTTGTAGTGCTTTACCCCAAAAAGAGCACGCCCTTGTCAATATTCGTAAACCCTCGTCGCCTATTGTGGATGGGCACTATATTCTTTTTACCCATCGACATCTAAGCAGTATTGACGAGTTTAGCGATGAAGAAAAAGAGAGTCTATTAAGCTTACTTGGCGCCATAGAAAAAAGCTATTTAAAGGAATTCGGCCTAATTGGACATACCCAGTCCCTTTCATCGTCAACATCGGGGCACCTATATATGGATGTGATTCCTAAAAAAGGGGTGGGCTACTATCTTTTTTTTCAACTCAATAGAGTTATAAGAAATTTAACCATTAAAAGTGGCAACCTGTTTTTAGATACCCAGAATCTCGTTCTGGATACGATGGAGTCAAATGAAGCCTCCTAAAAGAGGCTTTCTTTAAACGCCGTTGATCCCTTTTAAGTCTGTATAGAAATCTGCTCCTAAAACTAACGAGGCGGGGTGCTCTTTAGATTTTTCACTAAGAACTTTTGTTAGAATTTCCCGTTTTTCTTCCCCTAAAACTAGAAAAAATTTGTGTTTACAGATTTTAAGCGCCTCTAGAGAAAAGGTCATCCGTTCGTGGTTTAAGCCTGGGGCCGGGATCACAAGCCGCTCTTTTTCTTCTAAAGCTAGTGAGTTCGGGAAAATAGAAAGGGTGTGACCGTCTCCACCCATTCCTAAAAGACAGACATCCAAATAGGGTTTTATTAATCTTTCATAGGCATATGCATTTGTATCGGCATCTTTTTCTGCCACCATGCGATGGATATTTTCAGGTTTTAGGGGAAGATGTTGTAATGCTTCTATTGCATTTTTGTAGTTGCTTTCGGGGCTGTCGGGGGCGACTTGTCTCTCATCCGAGAAAAATACTAAAACCTTACTCCAATCGAGATCTGCCGGTTTGAAAGAGCGGTAAAGATCCATGGGAGTTTTTCCACCCGATAAAGCGATACGAAAAACACCTTTTTGCTTGATTGCTTTTTGCCCCTCGTAAATGATCCTTTGCTTCAGATTTAGAACAGCATCCTCTTTGGATGAGCACTCTACGATCCTTTTAAAAGGGATTTCGCAAAGCTGTTTTAGTGCTTCTAGTTGCACCTGGTTAGTTTGATCGTACTGAAGTTGGCGCATCAGGCTGAGGCCTATTTGCAAATCATCTGTGTTGAAACTTGCCGGAGCAGAGGAACTTTCGACCCCTTTGATCGAGGTAAGAATTTTGCTAGGTTGAGTCTTATCACGTTGCAGAAGAAATGTATGGGTGGGTCCAACCATCTCAAGCTCGAGAATTTTTCCTTCCCCCAATTCTTTTACCGACTCGCCCTCTTCGATAATGGCTCTAGCTTGGTCGTAAAATATTTTAGTGCGATTGTATTGATTTGTTTTGAAAAGGGGAGTGAGTTTTCCCCAAATAGCAAGCCATTGAGCTAAATAAAGGGCTTGAATTGGGATATCACTACACTTGTAATGGCATGGGTTGTAGCGGATCTTTAGGGTGTGGAATTTATCAATTACAGGAGCCAGTTGGGGAGCTGTTAATTCTTTGATAAGAATCTCTCTAATCGAAAAAGCCCTTGTATAACTTAAATCGCCAACGGACGCTCTTTTTGGAACTTGTTGGATATACTGTAAAATCAAGTCGGGATTTGTCGAATATTCTGAATCGAAAATCACCCTTGTTGCGATATTTTTGAGCGCATCGAAAAAAGGTTTATGTTCTTCATCTTTTTGCCAAAGAACCAAAAATACATCCAATTTTGGAAGTGCAAATTTACTCAGTGAGGTCGCAAGGCGATCTTTTTGATTGGGAGTAAACTCGATCTCGATAAATTCGCAAAAACGATTAGAACCTTTGGCCGTTTCCAAAAATGTGAGTTTTGCTTTTAAAAATTCTCGATCGGCATTCGATTCCTCTTTAATAAGGACATAGCGTGAGGGATAGTCAGTAATGATATTTTTTGTAAAAGATTCCAGGTAGTAAAGATGGTCCTCGGGTTTTGCAACTACAAAAATTGTCGAGTGCCCAATGATCCTTTGCGCAGAGGAAGACAAAAGCTTGAATATGTCTCTTATTTCGATCCATTCACCAGTCATATAACTAAATAGTGCCCCTCTAAAAAGACTTTTTTCATGATCTCCGGCCAAGAGCCTGCAGGGTAGAACTCATCAGCTTCTAGATTCTGTTTCTTCCATTCCTGAATGATCGGATCAAAAAGTTCCCAGCTAGCAATCAATTCATCCCGGTCTGTAAATAAGGAGCGATCTTCACTCATCGCATTAAAGATAAGTGTTTCATAGGCTTCCGGAATGGATTCACTACTGAAATAATCGTCATAATAAAAATCTAGTTTCACCGGCTTGAGGCTTGTCTTGGCCGGTACTTTAGTACGGATGATGATCGATATTCCCTCTTTAGGTTGGATCTGGATCGATATGATATTTTGTTGTGAAGACTGGGGAAAAAGAGAAAAGGGGGCTTTTTTTAGAACGATATTTACCTCTGTATATTTCCGAGGTAAGGCTTTACCCGCGAAAAGGTAAAACGGTGTTCCACCCCAGCGGAAATTATCTACAAAAAGACGCATCCCTACAAAAGTATCGATGTTGGAATTTTTTACCCTTTCATCATCCCGGTAGCCGTGGACGGCGTCGGTGTTGATGTACCCTTTTTCATACTGAGATCTTACTATGGCATCTATTTTCTTGATGGAGCGTAGGACCTTAGATTTTTCTTGATGGATAAATTCGGCCTCATTTCTGCTTGGGGCTTCCATAGCGATAAAAGCGAGTACTTGCATCAAATGGTTTTGGCAAAAATCTCTTAAGCAGCCAACCGAATCGTAGAACTCCACGCGGTCGCCGACAACAAGATCTTCAGCAGCTACTATTTGGACAGACTCTACAAACTCTGAGGTAAAGAGGTGATCAATAAAATGGTTGGAAAAACGGAAAGCGAAAATATTTTGCACCGTCTCTTTTCCAAGATAATGGTCGATACGATAGATTTGCTCTTCAAACAGAATTTTCTTAAGTTCTAAATCTAGAGCTAATGCAGAGGTAAGATCGGTTCCAAAAGGTTTTTCGATAATGATATTTGCAAATGAGGCACAACCCTTGTCGTGCAATAAACCAATCTCTTTGAGCTTTTGAGGAATTATAGTAAAGTAGGAGGGGGCAACAGCTAGATAAAAGGTTCGGTTCTCTTGAGTTCCGAAAGAGGGCTCTTTTTCTCCTAAGATTTTTTTTAGCGGGGAATAATCCCCATCAATATCCAGTGCAAGATAGAAGATTTTTTCGACAAATTCTCGACGCGATTTGCTGTCCCCTTTAAGGCGGGCAAATTCTAAAATTTTGTCTTCGACATATTTTCTAAATTCTTCATCTGTATTAGGTTTTCTCCCAAGACCGATGATACAAAAACGAGAGGGGAGCTTTTTATCTAAAAATAGAGCGAAAAGGGCGGGAAATATTTTCCTTTTTGCTAGATCTCCAGTAGCTCCAAAAAGGACAAAACATTGTGGTTTGGCCACGTTCTGTCGTGCTATCAGCTGGGTAAAATCCTGAGATTGAGACATAGCAAGCTTTTTTTAAAGAGTGTTTTTTGAACCTTAAACGGTTTTGGTATTTTGTCGCAATACCCATGAACAGCTTTAGGCCAAAAGAAAAGCTCTAGAGAAGGAGATTTAGGAAAGATGTTTTTTTCTTTCCAAAAAAGTATGTAGGATTTCTACAGCTGCAGCTTGATCAAGGTGCCCTTTTCGCTCTTTACGAGAAAACCCGTGTGATTTTAAGGACTCTTCTGCAATTCTTGAGGTCAATCTCTCGTCAATGAGGTGAATCGGTTTAGCAACTAGGAGCTCCAGATTTTTTTTGAGCTCGAGAACTTCATGGCACAATGGACTTAAAGTTCCATCCATATAAAGGGGCCAGCCTAAAGCTATCTCTTCAATATCTTTTAGATGAAGAATTTTCTCAAAGATGAGTTGTGCTGCTTTTGGAATGGGCCCTTTGTGCTCAATAGTTTCAAGCGGAAGGGCCATCGTTACTACTTTTGAGCTAATAGCAAGGCCGATTCTTTTTTTTCCGTAGTCGATCCCAAGTACACGCATGCTAAAGAGCGACTTCTTCCTGTTTAAGTCTAAATTCCTGATGCACAGTTGCAGCCTCTATAAAGGAAAAAAATAGGGGATGGGGAAGGAAGACCTTGGATTGAAATTCTGGGTGAAATTGCACACCTAAATACCAGGGGTGATCTTGGATTTCTACAATCTCGGTAAGACCCGTTTCAGGATGTTTACCACTGATAATAAGTCCCGCTTGCTTTAAAGCATCTAGGTAGTCCTGATTCACTTCATACCGATGTCGGTGTCTTTCCTGTATGATATCTTTTTTGTAAATATGGCGAGCTTTGGTATTTTCGACAAGATGACAAGGGTAGCTTCCTAAACGCATAGTCCCTCCTAGCTGAGTCACATTTTTACACTCCAAAAGGCTCAATACGATGGGGCTTTTGGTATCAGGATCCATCTCGGTGGAATGGGCATCTGAAATACCTAAAACATGACGTGCAAATTCAATCGTCATGACTTGCAATCCCAAACAGATTCCAAAACAGGGGATCTTGTGTGTACGGGCATGATGGGCCACCTGGATTTTTCCCTCAAATCCTCTTGGACCAAAACCACCCATAATAATGCATGCGTCAACTTGCGGGATCTGTCCCCCCTTTTCAAGTTTCTCCGCATCGATTTCAATAAGCTGGACTTTAGTATCTTGGTTAAGACCCGCATGATGGAGAGCCTCGAATACCGATTTGTAGGCATCTTTATGTTCAAGGTACTTGCCCACTACCCCGATCAAAACGCTCTTTTCAAGTTTAGATTGTCTTTGGAGCAGATTTTCCCAAATCGTTACATGAGCTTGGTTGGGGGGACTTAACTTGAGAATTTGGGCCAGTAGGAGGTCAATTTGTTGCGTTTTTAGACTAATTGGAACCTCAAAAAGCCCCTGTTTGACGTCGGGCTGGTCGATCACGGCGTGGATGGGAACATTTCCAAAAAGGCTGATTTTTTTCAGGCTTTCCATAGGGACTGGCTCGTCAGAACGGCAAATTATGATATCGGGAATAATACCCACTTGGCGTAATGCGACTAAGGAATGCTGGGCAGGTTTTGTTTTTGTTTCCCCTGAACTTTTTAGGTAGGGGACATAGGTTAAATGGATGTTACAGCAGTATTGGGGGTTTTCATATCGCATTTGGCGGATGGCTTCGAGAAAGGGGAGCGATTCAATATCGCCTACTGTTCCGCCTACTTCTATAACAGTGATATCGGTTCCCGGTTGCTGTGCTAGTTGGATACGGCGCTTAATCTCATCGGTAACATGAGGAATCACTTGGACAGTAGAGCCAAGGTAGTCCCCTTTACGCTCTTTTTGTAAAACAGTGTCCAAGATTTGACCGGCCGTAGCGTTGGATTTTTTTGAGATTTTACAATGAGTATAGCGCTCGTAATGCCCTAGATCTAGATCGGTTTCAGCTCCGTCGTCAGTAACGTAGACCTCCCCATGTTGATAAGGGCTCATGGTTCCTGGATCGACATTAAGGTAGGGGTCTAATTTGATGATGGAAACCCTAAAACCCATGCTTTCTATGATAGAGGAAATGGAGGCGGCGATAACCCCTTTGCCTAAAGAGGAGAGGACCCCACCAGTGATAAATATAAAACGACCTTGCATAAAGAGATGATACCTACAGGGGTGGAATTTCGGCAAGTTTCTAAAAAAGGGTAATAAAATATTTGTGATGTTTTTATATTTATTATTTAAAGAACAGGTATTTGTAACACATAAAATATTAGAATGTATATCCTTAAAAGTGAATTAGATCCATTCATCTTGAGGAGGTTAAATCATGGACATAGGAAATGCTGTTCCGGGGTTTTTTCTAGATTTTTCCAAAAGCGTTGTAGAGGTGTGTCGTGAAAAAAGAAATCCTACCAAACGAAATATGACCAAAGAAATTCAAAAGATTATCAAATTTGTATTTGAATTTTTTATGACAGGGACATTTTACTGGTTTTTGAAGCCAAAAAGCTTTTTAGAATCGAGAATAACGCTTTCTAGAGGGATCAAATCCCTAGCCTGCTTAAGCGTTTCGCGCTCCTCTTTTTTCATTGCTGTCGGCTTAGACCTTATTCTAAATAATTACTTTAATAAGGATAGGGCCCTAGCGAAATTTTTAAACCCTTGTCTGAAAATTATGGGGGTGGCCTTTATTCTCAATTCTGAAGAGGATGGGGAAAGATCATTTATGTTCGATTTGACCCATGCCTATACAAGAAATGTTTCTATATATCTAAATAGCAAGTTTTTCCCCGATAGCCCCCCTTTATGTCTTGAATCCTAATGCTAGATAAGTCATTTTTTGCTCTAAAAAAAGTCCCAAAATAGTTTGGACTTTTCCCTCAAAAATGGGCTATTATACTGAGTGTTTAAGTTTGACAGGTAGTAAAGCCCAAAAGCTTTTTTAAAATAGCCAGCTCTATGCAATTTTTTACTAGCTGGCATGTAAAGGGACGATCCTTTAAAAACTAAAAAAAACCTAATTTTAGTTGGTGCAAAATGAAAGACAAATTACGAGTGGGTGTTTTGTTATCCGGTGGTCCAGCTCCTGGAGGACACCATGTTATTGCTACCCTTTTCGACCTTCTGGAGGATTTCGGGGAGCTCTACGGAGTTGAGCGTGGGGCAGAGGGGCTTATTGAGGGTGCAGTGCGTCTTCTTAAAAGGGAGGAGGTCGATCACTACAGAACTAAAGGGGGATTTGACCTACTTAAAACGCGTCGCAAGAAAATTTTGCCAACAGATCTGGGTGCCATTAAAAAAACTATCGAAAGGTTTAGATTTGATGCCCTTCTATTTATAGGGGGAGATGACACTGCTACAAACGCTTATAAATTATCAAAAGAGGTGTCTACAAGTATAATTCACGTCCCCAAAACGATAGATTATGACCTTGCCGTCCCTTCGTTTGGCTTTGATACCGCTTGTAGTCTTCTCTCCCAGCTCATTAAAAATTTGAAAGTTGATGCCAGGTCAACAGGAAAATACTATCACGTTTTAAAACTCATGGGGCGGGACACAAGTCATATTACCCTTGAATGCGCTATCAGAAGTCGGGCAAATTTTGCACTGATTACGGAAGAACTTTTAGAAAAAGAAACTACCCTGGAACAAGTTGTGGATCAAATCCTCGATCTATTTAAAAAGAGGGGCAAGGACTACGGAGTTATTTTGATTCCGGAGGGGATTAGTTTAGCTTTAAAAGAGCTTGAAGAGGATACGGAGTTGGATCCTCATGGAAACGTGGATCTATCCGGAATGGAATCTCATATCAAATTGATGCAGTATGTCCAAAAAAAGGCAGAAAAAATAGGGATCAGATTGCCCCCTTTAAGGTTTGCAAATATGGGCTATGAAGCGCGCTGTCAAGATCCGAGCGAATTTGATTTGAACTATACAAAAAAGCTAGGGATTCGTGCTTTTCAAGCCATATTAGAAAAAAAGAGTGGCGTTATGGTCGCTGAAGATGGTGCTCATTCTATCGAAGACTATATGATTCAAGACCCGAAAAGGGGTCAGGTTGTAAAAAAGATTTCGGTAGATATAAAGGGAGCGAAATTTAGAACGTACCACCAAATGAAAGAAGCTCTAGTCCATGAAGATTAAGACGAACCAAGTAAAAGTTGGATCTGTTGTGATAGGGGGGGGCACAGCCATTAAAATCCAGTCTATGACCACCTCTAAAACAGAAGACACAGACGCTACTTTGAAAGAGATCTTAGAGCTTTATGAGGCGGGTTGTGAGATCATAAGAGTCACAGTCCAAGGGTTGAGGCAAGTTGAATCTGTCAAAGAGATTCGAAAAAGAATTCAAGAGAGGGGCTTAAATATACCCCTGGTGGCGGATATCCATTTTTTTCCAAAAGCTGCGACGAGTGTCGCCCCCTTTGTAGATAAAGTTCGAGTAAATCCGGGTAATTTTGCTATAGATTCGTTTAAAGAGCTGATCGACGTTTGTAAAAAGCATCACACAGCGATACGCGTAGGGGTGAATCACGGCTCTTTAGCTGAAGATATTCTTTACTCCTACGGAGATACACCCCTTGGAATGTGCGAGTCGGCATTCAGATTTTTGAGAATAGCCAAACAGGAATCTTTTGATCAGATTGTTGTGTCCTTAAAGTCTTCTAATCCTCTCGTTATGATGAAAGCCTATCGTCTTTTTGTCGAAATGCAGAAAAAAGAAGAGATGTTTTGCCCTTTGCATCTTGGTGTCACAGAGGCGGGTGAGGGTATTGAGGGTCGCGTCAAAGCTGCTTTTGGGATTGGACCGCTTTTATTAGATGGAATCGGAGATACGATCCGGGTCTCTTTAACCGAGGATGCCATACAAGAAATAGGTCCCTGTAAAATTTTGAAAAATATCCCTCCTTATCCGGGAAAGCTCGAATATACCGGGGAATCCCAGGATGAGGCAGTGATCCATCTAGCTGGCTGGGCCGGAACGTTTTTATTAGAAAATCCTACGGAAAAGATCGAGTTAAAAACTCCTTTCGGGGAGGCATTTGACTTAGACCTTAAAGACAAAATACTGCAAGCTGCGCGTATTAAAATGACAAAAGCTGACTTTATTTCTTGCCCCAGCTGTGGAAGAACGCAATTTAATCTACAGTCCGTCACTCGAAAAATTAAAAAAGCAACGGAGCATCTTGTTGGGGTGAAAATTGCCATCATGGGTTGTATCGTGAATGGCCCGGGGGAGATGGCTGATGCTGACTTTGGATATGTGGGTTCTAAACCGGGGTTTGTGGATCTTTATAAGAAAAACCAAAAGGTCATTTCACAAATTCATGAGTCAGAGGCTCTAGAAGCTCTCATAGGGCTGCTTAAGAGTGAAAGCGTCTGGTTTGAGCCTTTGCATGCATAAAAAAAGGTCGCCAATGCGACCTTTTTTGCTGTAGAGGCTTTCATTGTTCTAGTGGTGATGGTCGTCGTGATCATGTCCAATAGTAGAATCAACAGGATTCCAGCTGGGTTTTTTGAATGCGTGGATGATGAGCGGTAGGGCCACCATCGAAACTAATCCAATCACTAAAAAGGATACATACCTTATAACAGATTCGTCCTTGAATTGAGCTGGAGGAATGAAAACCAAGAAAATACCGAAGATGGAGGTAATGATCCCAAGGCTTGCGATTAACCACATCCCTTTATGGGGGTGGGGAATTTGGTAGGCTCTAGGAACATTGGGACGTGTATATCTAAGGCGAACGGCTGCGATAAACATCATCACATACATAACGAGGTAAATCTGCGCACTTAACGCTGTTAGAATCCAAAAAGCGCTACTGATGGTAGGCATGAGAAGATACATAAAAGCTGATAAAGTAACGATGATCGCTTGGAAATAAAGGAGGTTTGTAGGTATTTGATTGCGGTTAACTTTTTGGAAAATAGGGGGCAGATTTCCATGACGGGAGGTGGTATAAAGCCCTTTGACAGGTCCGATAATCCAAGCGTTAGTTTCCCCAACCGCTCCTGCTACAAGCAAAATCCCCAAAAAGCCTAGAAGCCATGCGAGATTGTAATTATCGAGAAAAATCTTTAGAGCAGCCATCAAACCCGATGCAAGACTGATTTGGTCTTTAGGAATCACCCAAGCTATCGATAACGAACCCAAAAGGAAGAGAACAAATGTGATAATTGCCGCCGCAAGGATCGCTATAGGGTAATTTCTTTGCGGGTTTTGGACCTCGCCTGCGTAACCGCTAGTGACCTCTAAACCGGCAAAGGATAGGAAAAGTCCACCTAAAAAGACGATATTATCAAGACGGCTAAGGTCCGGTAGCAGGCTTTCTGCGGTGAGCTGAATTTGAAGTGGCTCGCCGGAAAGAACCCAGGATATTCCAAGACCTATCAGGAATATACCAGGAATAATCGTACCTGCTATTACGCAAAAGGTACTAAACCAGCTGGAAATTCTAATTCCTGAAAAATTGAAAAGGGTCATCCCCCAAAAACTCGCCAGGATAACTGTGAGGACGTAGTACTTGTTTTCTACAAATGGGGGATAGAATACATAAGCCAGGGTTGTAGCCACAAATGAGAGAATCACTGGGAACCACGTCACATTATGAACCCACTGGATCCAAATGGCAAAAAACCCCCATTTGTCACCTAATGCCTCTCTTACCCAAATGTAGATTCCTCCCGATTTAGGCCAGCCGGTCGCAAGCTCGGCTGCAACGAGAGCCTGAGGTACTAAAAAAGTTAAGGCGACAACTAAAAAGAAAAATACGGAACTGTATCCAAATTCTGCTACCAATGGTAAGCTTCTTAGGCTTGCCATTACCGAAACGTTAAGCATAGCAAGCACAAATATGCTTATGACACGTTTGGAATTTCCATTTGCTATTTCCAAGAAATACCCCTTGAAAGATGAATATTCTATTCTTCATAGGGTTTTAAAAAAATTTTGTCAACCTAATCATTACGATCTTGAGTCGTTGGTGCTGAGCTATTTAAGGCTAAAATGATCTGGTCCGATTCGTATAGTGCGACCCCATTGACCACTAGGCAGGGCACTTGCGTTTTATGACCTACTTTTAACAGCTCCTCACGGTACTCAGGATGACGAATGTCTCGAATCTCGACTCTAGATTCGAGGTCAGCGACATGGGAAAAGACCTTTTGGCAGTAGATGCAGGTATCTTTTGTGTAAAGAACAGCTCTAGGGGGGAGATTTTCTTTGGTCGGGGCCCCAGAGGTTAAAAAAAAGGGGATAATTAGCCATTTAAACATGATTTTAATTTAGCCGATCTGAAATTAATTCAAAATTAAAAACAGCTCTAAAACTATTTAGAGCTAATATTAGAATTTTTTTTAATTATTGATAGAATTTAATTATTTAATTTGTATATTGCAATTAAAAGACCTTTATTTGGGTAAAAAAGCTTTTTAAAAACAAAAAAAAAGGAAATTAACATGGTTGCAAAAAAAAGAGCTGTGAGAAAGGCTTCCAGAAAGTCTTCAGCTAAGAAAGCTACAAGAAAGCATTCACGCAGAAAGCACGCTAAAAAAGCTGCAAAAAGACCAGCTAGAAAAGCTGCAAAAAAAGGAGCTAAAAAAGCTTCTAAAAAAGGCGCAAGAAAGTCTACACGTCGTAAGTCGGCTAAAAAAGCTACAAAAACAGCTAAAAAAGCTACACGTCGTAAGTCCACAAAAAGAAAATCTACACGTCGTAAGTCCTCTAAGAAAGCTGCGATGAAAAAAGAAATGGGCGATGTTGTAAGCAAGCTTAAAGCTGCTATCGCTGCTCGTTAATCTTTAACGTAGATTCAGTTACGAAAAAAGGGGCCCCTTTAGGGTCCCTTTTTTTTGGATTGAATGGCTAAGTATTCCAGCTAGGTTTTTTAAACCAAAGGATGACAAAGGGGGCTAAGCAGAAAGTTACAATCCCTATAACCTGAATGAGTTCGTACCGTACGATATCTCCGGTTTCGATTTGGGTGGGTGGAAAAAATCCGAAAACGATACAAAAAATGCTTGATACGATACCAATCCCCGAGACAAACCACATTCCCCATTTTTTTCCGGGCACTGTGAAAGCTCTAAAGACATCGGGTCTGTTATACCTAAGGATAATCGCTGATATAAAGAGCAATAGGTACATCAGAAGATAAAGCTGCGACACCATAGCGGTCATCATCCAAAATGAGCTGTTGACATTTGGCATGATTAAAAAGACTAGAGCCAAGATGGTCACGATGATCCCTTGAAGAATTAACATGCCGACAGGCATACCATGCTTGTTCACGGTTCTTAGAATTGGGGGGAGATCACCACTTTGAGCGGCAGTCAATAGCCCTTTAGATGGGCCTGCAATCCAAGTGCTTAAACCTGCTAGTGCGCCAAAAGAGATGAGAACAGAAACAAGGGGAATGTACCCTTTGAGGTTGTATGCCGACAAAAAGTAGTCTATGGCAGCAACACTTCCCGCCACAAGGTTAATTTTGCTTTGTGGAATGACCATGGCAATCGACAGGGTTCCAAAGCTTGTAAAAAAAACAATTAGAACGACCGACACTAAAATAGCCAAAGGGTAGCTCTTTTGAGGGTTTTCTACATCATTGGCGTGGACTGCATTCATTTCAATCCCTGCAAAGCCCAAAATGACCCCCGCTAGAAACACAAGCTGGTAGGGGTGGGCAATTGAAGGAAAAAATGAGGCCCAGTTCATCTCAATTTCCATCGGTCTAGAGCCGTACATCCAAGAAAGGCCAAGAATCACAATTAAAGCTCCCGGAATAAGGGTCCCTAAGATTACACCGAGGGTGCTAATGAATCCAGAAAAACGGATACCCTTGAAATTTAGAAGTGTTACGCCCCAAAAGACAATCAAAATGGTGAAAAAGGTAAAAAGATTGCTTTCTGAAAGTGCCGGATCGATCGCGTAAGCCATCGTTCCTGCAATGAAAGAGAGGATAGTTGGATACCATACCACATTTTCCACCCAAAGTAGCCAAACCGCCAAAAACCCCATCCGGTTCCCTAAGGCCTCTTTCACCCAAACAAAGATCCCTCCCTGCTGCGGCCAACCGGTGGCAAGTTCTGCAGAAACAAGAGCGGAGGGGATAAAAAAGGTGAGTACAGCCAACAAGATAAAAAATAAGGAGGAGAAACCAAATTCGGCTGCAAATGGCCAATTTTTTATACTGAGGATCGTGGCTAGATTCATCATCGTCAGTACAAAAACACTAATTGAGGGCTTTTTCATCCAGCAAAATTACCCCAAAAATGGGATATTTTCAACTAAAGTTTAAAAATTAAGAAAAACTCTTCATTAGCTTAAAGGTCCCTAAAAATTTTTGAAACTCCCCATTAAAGGGGGGCTAACCTAGGGAAGAGATCTTTCGTCATCGATCTTTTGAGGTTTTAAGGGGCAATTTTTTCGTTTTTTTGCAACCCAGTCGTACCAGCGATTGAGAGTTTTTAATGGGAATAGCTTGAAAACAGCGAAAACTCCCATAAACCAGGGTAGGTAGTCAAGAATTCTTAGCAAAGCTTGCGCCCCGTCCGATTTGCCGATGTCTTCTAGAAGGTGCAGGCGATCTTTTTTTGGTGGTGTCATGAAAAAACTGTTATAAGTCTTACCCTCAAGAGGGGCAAACCTAAGATATTTACGAAAGTCAAGAAAAAGCAAAGTCCGAACCGCTAGGCTACATAGCCCACAGTCTCTATCATAAAAAAGGATGGGCAGAAAACTTGGTTGAATAAAGTTGGCTTCTACAACGGTATGTTTTGCGTAAACTGCGCTCATTTCACTTGAGGCATTAAACCCATTTAAAAGATCAGTTTGAAGTTTTAACTCTTCCACTTTTTGGAATTTCCAGTCAGCATGACTTACTTTTCCCTCGTAGATATGTTTTTTATTTTTCACAAAATAAGAGGAGCGGTCACTGATGAATTGGATGAGAGGATCCGCTACTTGCTTTTCTTTGGAAATTTTTGCCTCAATAACTGTTGTCTTTTTTGATGAGGTTGGACTTGAAATTTCAAAGCAAAACATTTCATTTTTTAGGGCAAAAGAGATCTTTCTATAACGGTAGTTTAGATGAAATAGGGATCTGGCCCCTATAACCTCCAAAAAACTCGCTGCGTCAAGGGAAAAAAAGTAGACCCCTGGTTTATCGTTAACTCTAACGTAGGTGCGAAGGTTACACTCATAAAAGGAGGGGTTGAAAAAAGTGGATAACTTTCTATAGGCAAACCCTTTCATAGTCAAAGGGGCTATTGTAATGTAGGCATTATTTTTAAAAAGGTCTACCTCCATTCCCTTTGGAAGCAATTTTTGCAGTCGAGATTGTTCTACTGAAAAATTAATGAACATCAGGTCTTCCCAGATCATAGATAGGGGATTATCTCCCGACTTTTTTTTCTTCATGAAATCTCATCCCAAGAGGGCTTTTTAAAAAAGGTAATGATGAAAGGGGCTACTACGAAAAAAAGGACCCCCACAACCTGGACCATTTCATAGACTTTAAGATCTACCCCTCCAAGTTCGCTGGGGGGGATGAAACCGATAACTAAAACAAACAAAAATACTAGAAAACCTACGATATTGGTTAACCAAAATCCTATGTTCCCTCCCGGTACTTTAAAAGGGCGATGTACTTGTGGTTGGGTATAGCGGAGTCGTATGGCAGCCAAGAACATGAGAATGTACATGATAATATAGAGCTGGGCCACCATAGCCTCCAAAATCCAAAAGGAGTGGCTTACGCTAGGCAAAATGATAAAAAGCGTACTCATGATGGAAACGAGAATTCCTTGCAGGACTAACATTCCGATCGGCATCCCTTTTTTGTTTGTCTTGTGTAAAATAGGGGGAAGATCCCCGAATTTAGCGGCCATCAGTAACCCCCTGGAGGGTCCGATGATCCATGTCGATAGACTTGCCAAGGCACCTACGGCAATAAATATTCCCACAAATGGGGTGAGGAAAGAGAGTTTGTATTTTTCAAATATGTAGGCCACAGTCTCTATTCCCCCTGAGGTGAAACTGATGGAATCGGGGGGAAGCACCATCGCAACGGAAAGTGTACCCAAAGTAGAAAAAAGGGTCAAAACGATCAAAGTAATTAAGATCGCTTTGGGAAAGCTTTTTTGAGGGTTTTGGACATCAGCTGCATGAACAGCGTTCATTTCGATTCCCGCATAACTCTCGACAAGCCCTGCAATAATCGCCAAGCTTGCAATTGTTGTCACATCGGGCACAGCACTTTTTGCGCTGATTGGAATCTCAATTGGATTCCCGCTTAAATACCATCCTAGTCCTAGGAAAATGATTACGGCCCCCGGGATAAGTGTTCCAATAATGACGCTGTAAGAGGTAAAGATACCCGACTCTTTAAGTCCGCGAAGATTAAAAAGGGTCATGCTCCAATAAATAATGTTTATGGTGATGGCAGTAAACCAGGGGTTGTTGGATAGATCTCCCCCAAAAACGTAGCCTAAAGCCCCAGCAATAAATGTTAAAATCGTAGGGTACCAGACCACATTTTCAATCCATAATAGCCAAATCGCTAAGAACCCGATTTTATGACCAAAGGCCTCTTTTACCCATATGTAGACCCCCCCGGTTTGAGGCCAAGCTGTTGCAAGCTCAGCAGAGATAAATGCTACGGGTACCATGAAACCCAAAATGACCAGAAGAATAAGCAAAACAGAGCCCAGACCAAAACTTGCAGCAAATGGCCAAGTCTTTAGACTTAAGATCGCAGCAAGGTTCATCATCGTGAGAACAAATAAGCTAATAGAGCGCCTACCCATAAACAAACCTATCAATCTTACATACTATAAAAGTCAATCCATTCTTACTTTAATGTCGAAATTAGCCGATTGTGGATAAATAACAAAGTACGGGGGTTTTTTTTGGTGGGAATTTTTTTCTTTACTTTTCTTAAAATGGAGATAGCGCTATCTAAAACTTTATGAGCGGTATTAAAGAGATATGGATTGTTCGGCACGGAGTGACACAATGGAGCAAAACAGGTCAACACACAAGCTTTTCAGATCCAGACCTGCTCCCTGAAGGGATAAAAAAGCTGCAAAGTTTGGACCGGTTTTTTGCGGGTGAGTCTTTTGATATGGTCTATTCAAGCACATCCCTTCGATCCAGACACACTGCCAAAATTTTAGGATTTGAAGAGTGTGAGCTCACTTATGACCTCAACGAATGGAATTATGGAGATTATGAGGGTCTTACTACACCGCAGATCAGAGAAATTGAACAAAGGGATTGGACAGTTTTCAAATATGGCTGCCCTGGTGGAGAGAGTCCAAAAGAAATCAGTGATAGAGTCGATCGTTTCATAAATCGAATCGAGGGAAGATGTCTGATTTTCACCTCAGGTCATGTTGGTCGCTCTTTGATAGCAAGATTCTTAAAGCTACCCATTGAAGCGGGAGCTCAGTTCGTTTTACAGCCGGGGAAGCTGTCGATTTTAGGCTACGAGCACGAATCGGCGGTAATCACAGGTTTAAATCTCCATTAATCTTTTGCCTTTATAAAACAAATGTTCTTGCTTTGCGTTTTTTAGCCTGAATCAGGTTTTATAAAAAAATTGAGATATTGTTTTTAAGAATTTTATAAGCTCATTGAAAGCATATTGAATATTAGGGTAAATTACCCTCATTTGTTCAGGGATGTAGGCATGCGTTACGTTTTGATCGGATTGACACTTGTTTTTTCTTTCGCTTTCTCTTCAAAAAAAATGGAATTGATGACTGAAGGGGAGGTCCAGGCTTTTATTCAAAAAGATGAAAGTGGTCGTATTACAAAATTCAAACAAAATGGGGTAGAGTGGGCTTTTAATTTCGATTCAAAAGGGAGGTTAAAGAAAATCCATCGAGATAAAAGATTAGCAGTTGAGTACATTCGCAATCACCAAGATTACGATCTCATAATACGCTCTAAAGACTTTTGCTATTGGATTGTAAGAGGAGATAAGCGCTTAGACTACGGGGATTTTGTTTCCCAAAAATCGGGCTACCGCCTTCTAGACGAGCACAATCGCTGCTATTTTGAGAAATTCATGCACGGTGTTGAGGTCAATTACTCAATTGCTGAAGGTTCGAGTAAAATCACCGTCAATCAAAGTACTTCGTTTGAATTAAAGGGTGATGCAGTGTTTAGCTCAAAAAAGAATGGATCAAATTGGCCTTTTGAGGAGCTCTTAATCGAGGGTACTGCCCTCAAATATGACGAGACAAACGCCCTTATTGAAGCTCAAATATTCAATCAACACCATCGGTTTTTTTACGACAACGAAGACCAGCTTGTTGAAGAGGAGCTTTTAGGAAAAAAAATATGTCATAGCTACGCCCCGGGTAGAGGAAAAATTACGTCTGATAATCAAAGTTACAATGTCGTATTGGATGATTTGGAAAGGTGTAGCTCATTATCAAGCGATGGAAAAAAATTCTCTTTCATGATGGATCCTTTTGGAAGAGTTCTTGAGATCTTACAGGAGGATAAGCCCCCAATTCAGTTATTCTATCATAATTTTGATGAGATAGGTTCAATTCAAAATAATGAAGTCAAAGATTTTAGGTTTGTGCGCCATGAAGAGGGGTATGAAGAGCCCAAAACGCTTTTTATATTTTCAGGTGGTAAGGGATATAACGTAAGGACGGATCTTTTTGGTAATATTGTCGAGCTGATTGATGCAGATAGTGGCCTATCGAAGGAGAAAGTTTTTTATTCCGCTTTTGGGGAATCTCTAAATGGACTATCGTCTATTTCTCCATGGGGCTATCGATCTAAAAGATGGTTAGAGGATCTTGATCTTTATCTATTTACATTTCGATTCTATTCTCCATTTAAAGGGAAGTTTTTATCACCCGATCCAGCAGGATTTGATCACACATTGAATAGAACATGCTATTGCCTAAATAACCCCATCCGCTTTTGCGATCCGAAGGGGAATTATTTAGGTATACACCTGAATCGATCGCAAAAATACGCTGTTGGGGTAATTTTAGATTTTTTGGGGAAACATTTACCTTTAACTCTTTCAAAAGGGTACGAACTACAGTGCTTTGCTGCCCGTTACATGGGTTTGGAGCAGCCTGAAATCTTTGAGCAAGATCACGCATTCGAAATCAACGAATCTTTAGGAGAAAAAGATACTTCATTTATTTTTGTAAACGGTATTTCAACTGAAAAACCTGTCGCCGAACATCTTTGTTACGACTTATCTATGATGCTCAAACAAAAATTTCGTTGTGTGCATTTGGCCACTCAAGGTGCAGGAAGAGATCTTTTTAATTCTGTGAAGGAATATCTTGGAATAAAAACTCCCGGTGTTTTGATCTTAGAAAACCTCATCCAAAATTTATTGAATGATCCCGAAAGAAAAATAGTGATTTTTTCCCATAGTAGGGGTGCGCTTGCGACAGATCTTGCCTTAAGAAATTTGACAAATGAAGAGAAACAAAGAATAGAGGTCTACTCTTTTGGGGGAGCGATTTTTATCCATCGAGGGTTTATGAAAAGGGCCAGGAATTTTGTCTCTAAAGGGGATCCAATACCCTTTATTTTAGACTTTAAAAGCTACATGTTTGGGGAAAAGTGGTTTGATGTAGATATTGAATTTCTCGATATTGGGGAGGGGGGGATCAGTTTTTTTGATCATGCGATTTTAGGCTCTACATATAGAACCCGATTGCACAATCTTGTCAAAGAATATCAGACTCAGTATTGTTGCGTAGATGTTGAATAAAAATGTTTTTAAGTTTTTTTTTCTGATCTTTATTTTGAATGGGTGCTCAAAAGCTAACGATGAAAAGGTCTCGACACAAATGGAGGCTTTTTTGCAGGATTTCAACGCCGAAATTTTTGAGCGGTATAATCTGGTTACCACCTCATTTGGCGGGGAGTACCAACAAAAAATAAAAAGAGTAGTCCTGAATTTTAGATCGGAATACTCTATCGATAAAACTAAAGCGGTATTCTTGATCCAGCGCATTTCTGACGACCTTCTATTTTACATGAACCGCAACCAGGAGCTAATTGGATATCTATCTCCCAAGCCTTTTACAAGAAACCAGCTCGAGATAAATATAGATTTTTACGATCAAGAGAAGAATGCCTATGTGATGGCACCTAATGTTGCCAATATCAAGCTTCGGCAAGGGAGATTGAGTGTGCATGTTTTTGATCAAAAAGAGAATAAACTGATTCCATTTTAATGATAAATTTAATCCTGTGTGTTTTTTCTGAGTTTTTTTGCTCTGATCCCGATTTGAAAAAAATCCGCCTTGTCAATAAGGAGATTGTTAGAGAATATCCTCAAGTTGTAGAAAGAGGTTGCGGAATCAGAGAGGGAAACTATTATTTGCAATTTCAGACCCTAAGCCCTCTTTCAAAAGAAGAGAGCAAATTTCTAGCTGAACAGCTCTATGAAACTCTAAAAGGAAAGAGAAAAGAATTAAACAGGCCTCTTGAAGCGCTTTTAATTTTCAAAAATACTAGTGATGGAGAATTCTATCAAATCGACCTACAGAACGATTTATTCAATTATATTTTGCTTCAATAGTCTTTTTTCTGACTCTTTGCAAAAAGGGGCTGATAAAGATTTTCGGCAGGGCTTAAAAAATCAGGGAATTGATTTCATTGGTTCTATATCCTACCACTTTGACGCTAACCTCGCTGGTGGTATTAAAACGGGTGTTGTTAACCAGGGCCTTATTGATTTAGGTCTTTTATTTCACTCCGAAAAAATTCTCAAGTATCCAGGTGGCGAATTATTTGTGAATTTTGAAGCCCATGAGGGGAAAAACCCCTCAACAGAGCTTACAGGAGACTTGCTGATTTTTGACGGCATGACAGCCCCCAATTTCGTGCAGTTATCTGAATATTGGTACAAACAAAAAATTAATAAATTTTCATTCAAATTTGGACGTATTAATTGTTCTTATGATATAGGGTTTACGGAAAATGCTCGGCTTTTAATTAACAACGCATATGAGGCAGACCGGACAATCAAAGGATATCCGACCTATCCGGCACCTGTTCCTGGTATTATTTTTCGCTACGATTGGACAGAAAATTTTAATACCAAGCTGGGGTTTTTCAACGGTAGAGAGGGAATTAATTCTCTTGTAGAGCTATACCCATTTGGACTTTGGAGTAATTTTTTTCAGGATCTATTGATTATGGCAGAGATAGAGGGCCATTTTGATAATAGACAAGGACGCATAGCTGCGGGAATTACACATAATAGAACACTTAATGTGGTAAGAGATGTTTTTGAAGAAAGAATTGGATATTCGGGTTATTTAATTGGTGAGTACAATTTTTATGAGAAATATTGTTGCTTTCTTCAAGGGGGCATAGGGAACCCAAGAACAGTTCTATTTCCCTATTATTTGGGGGCAGGCGTTCAGATAAACCAGCTTTTGCCAGTTGATCTGACAAATATTTTGGTGTTAGGAGGGACCTCGGGTTTTTTTACTCCCAAATTACCAGTGATATTTGGAATTACGGGCGCAGAGATTTCTCTGGAGGCTACGTACTACTTAGAATATTTAGATTTTGTTATTCAGCCCGATTTTCAGTACATCATCCGACCTGGCGGTGGACCATACCCGAATGCGTTCGTGTTTGTCCTAAACTTAGGAATAAATCTTTAGAATACCTTAAAAACCTCTCCTTTTGGAGGAGAGGGTTTTTTTAAGACCGACTGATCCGTTTAAGAAAAAAATCTGAAATTTTATTCAAGATAGGCTCTGGGTACAACAACCCCATCGAACTTAAAGAAGCGCAAGTAGCAATTAAAGGCAATCCCACTACTAGAGATCTATGGCGTGCAATATGGATCAAACTTATCGTGCCAAAAGCGATTGAAAAAATCCGAATGGCAATCCTTTTTAAAGCGCTCCACGTCTCATTTACTGTAGATTGATTACTAACGAGTGCTGCCGCATCATTGTTTTGGATTTGTAAAACCATATTAGCTTATCTTTAATCTTTTTCTATTAACCCATGTTTGCTTGAATGCAATCGAGATTTTCTACATTGATCAGCACGTATTTGAAAGGGGAGCCATAGTAATTAGAGTGTCTTTTATTAGAACCTAATATTACACTTTGTCCCGGCTTCCATCGTCGTAATTGGACAATTGAATCGGTGTTGATATTCCATGCCAAACAGGTGTTATTTCCGTCCCTTAAAATAAGTCTTCCTCTATAGTAGTCAATATCCTCAATTTCAATACAACTCGGTTTGCCCGATATGGGTCCCAAAGAGAGATCAACATTTACATTTTGGCCGCTGTCCAAATTTCTGAAAAAGAATTTGGAATTGGAAAAAAATGGAAACAGCACCGGGTAAATAACGATGCGATCACCGATTCGATAGAAGTTTTTAGCTTTTGATAAAGAGGTTTCGGCTACTCTCCATACAGAGCCGTCGTCAAGTTCTAGCGTAAATCCTGAAGGATCACGTTGGTTTAGGAATCTAAATGGTTCAGCGTGCAAAAAAACTGTAGTAAGAAAAAGAAAAAAGAGGAGGTAAGTTTTCTTCATTTTTTGTTCTCCAAAAATGATGTCTATGAATTTTAATAAGAGCATTTTAGTTTGTCGATTTTAAACGAACTTTTGTCTTCACGTCTCTCGATGCTAAAAAAATTGTTTGATAAACTAAAAAGCTCTTGCGGTAGTATTAAATAAATATTGGTAAGGGTATTTTACATGTTTCTAAGCATAGAAAGTCTTCAAGACAAATTTATGGATAGAAGCTAATACGCTTTTTTATCTATTCACCGTCTGTAGTATTAAATCCCCCTAACTGATCACTTCTATTCGACACAACACCTGTAAATCCCCCTAACTGATCACTTCTATTCGACACAACACCTGCAAATCCCCCTATTTGAGTCTCCCCATTTTGTGGTCTTCTAAATGAAGCTGGTGGAAGATCCTGCCGTTCTGATTGGGATTGAGGTTGTGTACCAACAGAATGTCTCTCTCCGTGTCTAATTCGACTAGCTTGGGTAAAAAAACTTGAGTCAACAGGGGATCTCAAACTATGTTCTCGTTGAACATCTGTTGAACCTAGCACTTCAACAGCTTCTGATCCGTCTGATCCAACGGGGTGTCTCTCTCCTGGGCCTAATCTCAATTCTTGAGGGTTTGATGAGAAATACTGTCTAGGGATTTGTGGGTCTTGGAAGTGGACTCGCCTAGCACCTGAACCTACCGATGGATTTGTATCATAAAAAACATAAGAAGTTCGATAGGGATTGCCATGAAAAGAAATATTCACATCCTCTTCGTAAGGATTGTCATTTCGAGAGTTGTGTCTAATTGAACAAGATGGATTGGAAAGTTGGGATGCTATCAGTCTTAGGGAAAGGAGTGTAGCAGCCGTACTGATAATAATTCCAAATGGCTTTGTCAAAATTTGCACCACAATCATTGCTATCGTGCTGAGTAGTTCAGACCTGAAGCGAGCGTCAGGATTGGGTATCTTATTAGAATTCTCTGTTGCGGCAGCGATGATAACAGGCAAGGAAATAAATTTGACAAAAAGAGATCTTTGAGCAAACAGCAATGAGGATATCGCTGAGAATGCACCGATTTTTAAAAGGGTATTATCAGGTGATAAAAATCTCTCGGAATTTACACGTGGATAGTATTGTGGTGGAATCATATAAACCATTTATTATATTTTATTTATTCTGCAAGTTTTTTTATAACTTAAAGGTCTTGCAAAAAAAGAATAAAGAGTTTTCCCAAAAAAAGCAATGAGTAAGCACTCATTTCAAAAAGATGATGTTCATTTTTTAAAAACCTTTCTACATTTTCTTGTGAATGAGAAAAATTCGATATAGAGATAGTAAAAAAGGTTCAAGATCCAATGAGGATTTAGAAAAACCCCTAATTCTATTTAAAAATTAGGGGTTATATGCTCTAAAATCTAAGAGATACTAAAGAAATCAGGATGGGGAGGGATGAAACTATTTTCGGTTTCTATAGTTTCTTCGTCCTTGATGAGAGTTCCCTCTTTGCTGAGCTGTTGCTTGTCTAACAAGAGGAGGAAAAGGCTCTACTGAAGCCGCTTCTTCAACTTGAGCTGCTTGCCCACCATTGACCACTTCTTCCACATGAGCTGCTTGCCCACCATTGACCACTTCTTCAACTAAGGCTGCTCCTATACCTAGAGCTAGTTGTCCACCTTGAGTCGCTTCTTCACCGAAGAATACCGATGGTAATTCTTTGTGTGAGTTGCTTGGATCAAAAGAATGCATTGATAATGCAAAACTTGGTCTTTCGACAGTCGGTTGATGAATAGGCGATACGTCAAAAGAAGCTGGAGCTTTTGCTTTTCTTATGCCATTGGATTTTTTTGCTCTTGGTGCTTGTGGCGTAGCGGTCTCTTTAAAAGATAAAGACTCCGCTGATAAAATAGAGGCCAAAATATTCACTGGAGAATCTTCGGTTTGTTGACCTTGGGGAACTAGTTCTTTGTCAACTGTTGCACCTAATCTAGGTTCCAGTCCGGAGTCTAATGAAGCTAGTTGTCCTGCACTTTTATCTTCCTCTCTGAAATGGGCTTGATCTACTGTTCGATTTTCTGGGAGTTGCTTAGACTCCACAATCATAGAAGACGTTGATTGTTGAGAAAATGTACTCGTTGGTTGGTCAGTTGGTTTTTTCCCATAGAAATTCCATAATATTTTCAAAGAAATAACTGAAATCAATCCAAATAAAGGGACACGTCTTAAAATATTTGCCGCTACAGCATTCCCGACTAAATTTGAGATAAATTTTTTGTTTTCTGAAAGGTCATTAAGTCCAGGCAAAATGTTTTTCTTAGAGGTGAGATTGGAGGCGTTTACTAAAAAAGGGAGGCTTAGAACTTTGAGGATGATACAGTTTTGGCGTATCAAAAAATTATATGCCAAAAGATCCGTGATAAGAGCGATAGAAGACGGGAGGTTTTTAGAGGTGCGCTCTAAGATATCCAGTTTGCTAAGATCATTTGATAAAATCGAAGCTTTATTTTGAAGGCGCTGAAAAAAACATGAGAACCTTTCTGATGTCTTTTTGAAAAAAGTGCAGGGGGTGCATTGATAGTCAGGTCTTGAAATTGTTTCCAAGGATGTATTCATACTCATAGTTGTATCTTCGATCGAGGTTTAAGTTATTTTTATTCCAGTTTTGTCTTATTTTTATGATCTAATTGATAGTCCTTAAACTTAGGGCAAGATTTTAAAAGACCACGTAAAAAAAACGATCCCACAAAATTTTACTAAATTTACCCTAGTTACATTTAATTAAAATCATCTTAACAATGTTTTGTAACAAGGTTGCATAATCTAGAGAAAATAAGCAATTAAATTGTAAATATACCATGAATCGGGATGTGGTAAAATAGATTGGCCTACAAGAGAATTTAAAGCTTATTTTAGATTCGCTCTACAATATCGACAATTAGGGCATCTATAAGGGGTGTCGATCTGATTGCAGCGCTTAGGGGCAAAGAATTAGTCATGAAAAATACAATCTTATCAAAGTTCTCTCCCATTTTTGGGTCATGTTCTTCTTTTTGCTCTACTAAAATGAGTAGAGTAAAAAGAAGTGATAAAATAAGGGAGCCATTCAGGATATCTTTTGTGAAATCTTTATCTTTTTTGTCGTGAAAGAGACCTAATCTTAGAATTTTTAGACCTAGAAAAAACCCCCTTGAGGCAAGTGCTAAACTGTGTAGGTATAGGTTTTGCTTTGAAATAGTTCGATCAATTTCACTCGGCGATTTTTGGATAATTTTTAGAAAAAATCTAAGAATTGGATCCACAGTTGAAGGGGATAAAATTTCTAATTTTTCTTCAAAACATTCTTTCAATTCACTTGTAAGATCTTCTGGGAAACCTGCTTTTATGAGGTCCGAAAACTCCTGGCTTTGGACTTGGGTATTATACCTATTCCCAAGCCCTTTGGGCAAGCAGCTGTAAAGCTCTTCTTCAGTGGGAAACTTAAGCTCCGTTACCGCTTTTTTAAAAAAAACGGGAGTATCGTAATCAATTACGAGTCTATTTTTATGCTGAATAAACCATTCTAGGAGTTTTGTGTGATTTTTTGGATCATGGATTTTTGTTAAACCAATAAGCGGGATAAGTCCGTAAAGGGAGTAGGGTGAGTGTATTAATCCTAAAAGAGTTGATAATTTAGACTCGTTCCATTTTTGATCCTTCATTTCGAGAAGCCCCTGCAAAATCCATAAGTGGGGATAATCAGGAGCTATTACGATCATCAAGCGCAAAAGTTCTTTAGCTTGGGAATTCTTGTTTTCTTTGAGAAGGAAATGGACCTCATTAAGACAGATTTGCAGCCCTTTTTCTGGTATACGAAATACGTCTTGAAGCGTAATTTCCAAAGGAAGATTGACATGAACTATCTCATTTAAAGATTGGAAATATTTTTCAGGAGACTCTATCTTACTGAGATCTAATCCAATTTTTTCAATAAAATCCTTAACCGTTTTTTTAGAAATTCCCAGGGTTTCAATGGAGTTTGAAGGTGTGTTTATTTTAAGTTGTTCTAGAGCTAAAAAAAACTTATCAAATTCAACAACGAAATCTTTTAGTAAGGGGGCTTGTGATTTCGTAAATGAGAGCATGAAGTCGATAAAATCTTTGAGCAAGTCGTCCTCTGAAATTGGCAAGTATAACCTCTTAAGTAAAACCCACAATTACCTAGTTTTAGGTTTTTAGTTCAATAGGGATTACTTGTTTAGAGTGATGGCTACTACAAAAGAGGAAAACCGGTCGTTATTTTTATCAAAGACGGTGAACCATCCACCCAAAATAATACCGAATCCCGGACTGAAATTCCACTCAACCGCCGGTGCAAGCGAAATTTGATAAATCGAGGGGTACCCGACCGAGGCGGGTGTTCCATCAAAGTTAGTGCCAGGATTCCCTTTAAAGGTATTGGCCCCAAAATAAAGGGAAAGAACATCTAATGCCAGGCTCAGATTTTGTGTCATAGAAAGCTCTAAACCAATACTGGCCGGGAAACCCGATCCGCGTTGTACTGTACCGAAAGTATTAAACCCACCGCCGTAAGAGTTAAAATTTCGAACAGTTGTAGGAGTAAAGTACCAGTAGCCCAATGCCAAACGAGAAGAAAGCCAAATATAATTTTTTATTTGGAATGCTTTGCCCGTCACAAATGCCAGCCTTGTGCAAAAAGTGCCATCACCGGTTGCATCCAATCCCCCTAAGGTAGGATCTAAATTTTGGTAGTTTCCTGTAGGAAAACTTTCAACAACCATAAATTTTCCATTCGGTCTAAACCCTTTGGGATCCTCTTGGAATAACTGAAAGCCAAATCCAAGTAATGAATTCCCGATGGCAGTATAGCTTTTTCCTTGCCTCTCATTCGTAAAAAGCTGACCCATCATGATGACATTCATCCAGTCTGTCAAACCATACGCAATATACGTCTCGAAATTGACATTGTGTAAAGTCGCTCCACTTTGTCTTATACCATGGTACATAAAATGACCCTGGACTTCACTCACGTATACATAGGGCTGGATATTAATACGGCCTTTGGGAAGAAGCCTTGAGGAGGGAGTTAAAAGAGGTCCAGTTGTCCAGGGAGCTTGAAGCTCGAGAGGAAGATCTTCATGTATGAAGTCGCTTCTAGACTCCATAAATCTTGGGGTTAGAGATGAAAATATCAAGAGGAGTCGAATAGACCAAAGGACTAAAGTTTTTTTAGTTTTGAGATCTTTTTTAAATGATCGAATAGGTTTATTCAATGCGTTTCTAAATAGAAAATGAGAAATGTTCAAGGAAACTTTCCTTTATCTATAAAACTCTTTTGTAAGCCGGAATAATCGAAAAAAATAACCCTAAGGCTTAAATGTTTTTAACACGAAAGTTAAAAAAAAACTACCTGTTTATATTGATGGAAAATACAAATCGATCGAAATTAATAGGAATTTATATGAATTACAGCCGTAAAGACTAAAGCAGGAGCCGAAAATGATTCCAAATTCAGAGCTAAAATTCCAATCGATCGGTAAAAGCTACAGTGAGCGGGTGAATTCTTTTATGTCCCATCTTGGCAACTTTGCCATTTGCTAAAGGTGTTTGATTTTTCTACAAATGTATTAGGATCTAAAAAGTAGCGAAAGGATACCAAAAGTGATAGTGGGGTTACCAGTGAATGAGATCTTTATGCCAAAACCTAAAAGCGTACTCCCCCAGTGGCTAATTGCACCCGTGCTGTTATATTCTCCCCCATAAGGTTTAAAATCTCCCACTTGTACATCTAAAAAAAACCCATAAAGAGGTCCGGGTGTTGATCTAAATGTAGTCATTAACTTGAAAAAATTTGCCCTTAAACCAGCCCTTATTACGTAGAACAAAATCTCTCAGTTGCAACGTACAAAATTACCCATAATTTCTAGCGAATTAAACTCATCTCCATAAGATGTATGAAGATACTCATAACGATATTTCTTAAAATTATCATAGGTAAACAGACTTATATTTCCTATGCCCACCGGAAAACTAATCTCGACAAACGATCTGACAATATTCGCAATTCCATGGCAAACCCAATCAAGGTGCTTGATTTTGTTATTGTGGTATTGAAGTGACTCAGGGCTTTCTTCTTCGCTATGGGGGGTGAGCTTAAAGATCTCGGCGATAGATTTAAGATAAAGTTGAATCCGTTTCACAAATGAAGTGGGAAGATCAGTTGAAACACCTAAGAAACTGACAGATCTTGAAGACTTTCGCGCTGGGGAGCAGGCTCTATCATGTTCTATGATATTTTTTGCATCGATCACAGCATTAAAGATTCCCACAATAACTAAAGAGACTCCTCCAATAAGGCGAATGCTCCCTGTGTAAAAGCTTAAATAGGGGATGTATCCCAAAATATTTAAAGAAAGCTCTACAGATTCAAAGGTTTTCTCTATGTTTTTTACCGGATCTAGAGGGTTAAATTCAAGATTGTGGGTCAAAGTATCAGGGTTATAGGTGTGAAATCCAATGCTCATAGATGTAATCTCAAGTTAAGCGAGTTTTTTTAGTTTGTAAATGTAATCGGACAAATTGTCCCAATTGCGCCACTCAAATTTCAGTTTACTTTTAAGGGTTCGTATTTCTCGTTTTAGAAGGTTTTTCATCTCTTTGAGATCCCTGCCAATTTCTTTATAGCGCTTACCTTTTTGAATAAAATCTTCAAGAGTCTTAGTGAGGGCATCCGCTTGTTTATGCACTCTATCAATTAGATCCTCTTTTGAGTCGTAAAGAGATTGCTTAAGGTTCTTTAAAAGCTCTTTTTTATGCTCTAAAATCAGTTGAAATTGAATTTTTTCGCTATTCATACGTCGAAGGTTCGAGGCAAGACCTAGTTTTGACAGCACAAATATTAGCCACTTTGTTGGGTCGTAATGGTACCAGTTTATGCCGTTACGGTAGTCGTTTGCAAAAGTGTGGTGGTAGTTATGGTATCCCTCGCCGTAAGTCAACAAAGAGATGATAAAATTATCCACAGCGCTGTGCTCTTTTGAAAAGTTTTGCTCACCCCAACTGTGTGCTAATGAGTTGATAAACCAGGTAGTGTGGTGGGATAAAAAAGAACGTAACAGATAGCAAAACACAAACGATCCCAATAAATCTTGGCTCAACCAGCCAAAAAAGAGGATGGTGAGAATTTGTTGCAAGATTAAAAGGGGAACGTAGTGTTTGTGTTGAAAGACCACTAAGGGATTTCTTCTTAAGTCACTGATCACTTTTTCATCGATTTCGGGTCTTGCTTTAAAAAGCCATAGCACATGAGCATGCCAAAAACCTTTGTTGATCGAGTAGGGATCCCGATCACTGTCTACATGGGCATGGTGCATTCTATGCTCATAGGCCCAACGTAAAGCGCTACCTTGTGTCGCCAAGTTTCCAAAAAAGAGAAGAATCGTCTCAATTATAGGGTGAGCTTTATAGGTGGGATGAGAATAACAGCGATGGTAACCTGCAGTAATCCCTATGCCGCATGCAAAAACCAGACCCACCATGGACAAAATTAAGAAAAGTGATGGGGTGTAGAAGTAGAAGTATAATGGTAAAAAAAAGGCTAAACCAAGATGATATCCCCCGACGTAAACTAAGGTAATCCAATCGTATTTCTTCATAACTTAAACTCTTAAATCTTTTGTGAGAGAATAACAAAAAAGAAATTTAAACCCAAGTCTAACAAAATTAAATTGTTAAGAGGTCTAAATGAACTAAAAAAATTGCCCCTTTATTTTCATTAAAAGAAAATAAAGGAGAGGGAAGTGCTAGGAAGTGATGCTGATAACTTGCTCGTCTTTAGGTTCAAGCTGAGATATTTTGAGAGCAAACTTTTTATTAAGAGAGCTGACAGCAACCATCCACGCAATGGTAACAATCAGGGTTAGAGGAACCAAAATGTGGGTAATGGAAAGAGCAGAACCTGTTCCCACGATCCCAATAAGGAATAGGTTAACAAAGGAGGCTCCGGTTTTGCCAAGGCGTGAACCGACGATGTCAATAGAGGCTTTCCCTTTTACCTTTTCATTTTCGGTTAAGGGGATGTAGGCCATTTCCTTTGTGGGATCAAAAAACGAATATTTGGCTATTTTACTCGACACGTTATGGAAAGCTCCAAGATAGACGAGAAGGAATAGGGGAGAAACTCCTGCTAATGGCGCTACAAGATTTGTCATCGCCGGATTAGAGCAAAGTAATAAAAAAATTAGCCCTGCGCCTCCAACAATCAGCGGGGCTATCTGGGCTGTGACCAGCCAGCCAAAACGTCTGAGTATGGAGCTGCCTAAAAAGGCTGAGATAAAGAAAGCAAATCCTCCAACATAGGACTGGCATTCGGCTGTAAAGGCTTGAAAATCGGCTTGGTTAGGGAATGCAAGCTTCAAATTGGCTTTCCATGAGATTTCCACAAGGGTAAAGCAAAACCCATACCCGATGACAAGCACAGTAATCCCTAGAAGATAGGGGGAGGTAACTAAATGTTTTAGTCCTTGGAAAAAGGAGATTTTTTCTTTTTTCGTAGGCACAACTTCTTCTTTAGATTTTATAGGGAGGTTTACAAGCACTTTTCTTTGCACGTATCCATAAAGCCCGATAATCGTGAACCCTGCTACCAGAACAAAAGTGATGAGGCACTGCACGGTAAAAGAGAACTCAAAAATAGAAAGTTTTTTGGTGAGCCAGTTGACTGCCTTACCAGTGATAAGAGGAGCCAAGTTTCCAGCTGCTATGTAGATGTTATATGAGCGTTTTGCCTCAGAAATTGTCGTGATTTCATTGGCAAATCCCCAGAAGACGACCAAGATCATGACGCTTCCCCAGAGCTCAGCTACTGCAAAAAACAGAGAGTGCATCCAGTTTCGGTATACAGAAACCCAATGAGACTGGTTTTCTCCCAAGACAGAGGTGAGCCAGTTAGCCGATTCATGGGGGATAAATGAATCGGGGTTTGGGTATATAAAAAAGGCGTAAACGAACAAAAAGAGGAGAAAAGAGAGGGTCGTGGTATAGAAAAGGGTGGTTTTTTTGACCATAGTGGAGAGACGTGAATAACAAAAAGCCGCGATTAACGCGGCCGGAAAAACAACAACACTTTTGAGGACGGGGATAGCTTCAGCCCCTGAGCCTTTTGTGGTTATGGCAATCGTGTCTTTTAAGCAAAATAGAACGCAGTAGATAACAGAAACGAGGAACTTCATCAGGATAAGGGGGAAGAGTTTCTTCATCTCATGGCGATGAAAAGGCCAGAGTCTGTTTCTCCACTTACCAAAGGCTGGTGGCTGTTCAGTATGCTGCATAGATCCACTTGTTCGAAATTCATAGGATTGTAACATGCCTTCCCATTTTTAGCAACTTTCAGGAAAACTTTTTGTATATAATAAATATTTTATTTTAATAAAACCTAAATAAATTTTAAAAAACTTTTTTTAAAATTGCCTAGGAGCTCTTTTTGCATCATGTTGCTGTTATAGAATCTTGGGCTCTGGTACGATACAAAAAAGCCCCCATAAACATGCAAATCAAGCGTTTTTTCAATCATCTTTCCCAGCCGGAGACTACGGCCATAATTTACATGGTCTTATCCTCCATGTTCGCCGCCCTTTTTGCTTTTTTTGGAAAAGTAGGGGTAGAAGAGCTCCCCTTCGCTCTTTTGCTGTTTTTGCGATTTTTCATCCCCCTAGTCCTTGTAGTCCCTATTTTCTTTTTCATGGGAGTTTTCAAAAAATTTCATGAATTGCACAACGTCGGCCTTCAGTTACTGAGATCTTTTGTAGAGGTGATCTGCCAATACTGCTTTTTTGCTTATTTGATACACGGAACTCTCCTCCATGCGACCCTGTTTTGGAGCAGCGCCCCCCTTTTTATGCCGATCTTTTACCGCTGGTTTCATGGCTATCGCTCTGACCGAGCCAATCTTATGGCGATCATGATTGGTTTGATTGGTGTTATTTGTATTATCAAGCCTGACAAAGGGATATTTGATCCCTACAGTATACTAGGGGTGATGGTTGCTATCACTTCGGCTTTATCACAGATACTTAACGGATTTAATAGAGAAAAACATTCTAACGAGGAAAATTTAATTTATTTCTTTACTTTCACCTCCATTATAAGTTTTCTTCCACTAGGGTTATATGCAATCATTTTTTTACCCGAGTCTTTACGATTTAAAACATCAATGGCCTTACAACAGTTCTCAGTTTGGATACCTTTGATCGCTATTTCTGTGACGACTATTTTGATTCAAACCTTTAGGGGAATCGCTTTCAAAAGAGTAAAGCCCCTCTATTTAGGCCCTCTTTTTTACTTGGCTATCCCGTTTTCAGGTCTTATTGAATATTGGATGTACGGGGTGAGCCCCGATTTCCTATCAGTTGTAGGATCTTTATTGATCATATTGAGCTCTTTTATAAAAAGAGACATGAAGCCTGTTGGGGGTAGCGCTCAGGAGAAACAGGCGCCTTGAGGCTTGCCTCAAGTTTTTTTTAAAACTCCAGCTCCACGCTAACTCGTGCGATCAAACCCTGTTCAACGGGTGTCCCAATGAGGTAACCTTGAGATTTAACCCCTATATCTATCCCAACTTTACTATTTGCAAAAAGTTCCATAGATTGTCTAACAGTCAAAAGAGCTTGTGCTCCGGGTCTCATAGGTGTGTTTTTGGTAAACTTGATCTCATTATTTGAGAGTTTTCCGATTTTAGGGGCGTACCATCCATCTAAAATTACACCAAAATGGGTGTTCTCAAAAGATTTGAGATAGAGATTTTTGTATCCGAATCCATAGCTTCCTCTGGAATTGTAGGGGGTAAACCTCGCGTAGGTGCGCTGTGGCTGTGTTCCGATCGAAAAGTATTGCTCCAAAATTAGTTCTGGTCCAAATGGGGTGAGGTTCGGAGATATTGAGGGGACAAATCTAAATGGACCTTTTTGAAAGACGGGTAAGGGAAACTCTTTTCCGAACAGGATATAAGAAAAAAAACTTAACTGATTCCCCCACAAGAAGGGATCAAAATTACAAAAATGGCTGAATTTTTTGAGTTGTTGGATCGTAACGGGGGAATCGGGATTCATCTGATTGACGGTTTTGAGGTAGGCTTGAATGTCGTTTCCCTCAGAGATGGTTCCATCATCTAGCTTGGCGGTTAATTGAATATAATCGGACAGATCGGCATTGGAAAAAAGATATAAAATACTTAAACGGCCGTCGAGAAATCCTTTTTCAAAGGAATTCTCTCTCATTCTTTGAGCTAAAACAGTATTTGCTTCTGTTCCCCCAAAAGCGATTGTGTTTTCTAAAAAAGGGCTTTCTAAGTTAGGAGCCTGGTAGCTAGTAGTCGCTATAGCCCCTTCTAATCGACTTTTATCGAAAAAACTATAGCCCAAAACATCATAACCAAACTTTTTGAACTCTCTAACCCTATAGCCATGGCCAAAAACTTCGTGCTGTACAACCATCTCAGCTAAGCTTAGCGGAACCCACCAACCTAACATCGTAGCAGTTCTATATGTACCTGCGATTCCAAGCGTTAGCCATGTATCCTCCTCAGGTTGGAAGAATTCCTTTATACTATCTTCAGCCTCCATTTGAGCTTCAAAACTTGTGATAAACAGATCTGCTCCAGTGTAGGGGGAAAGATATTTATCAACGCTTAGTTGGGACGCAAAAAACGGGCTAGTAGCCAAAACCAGTGAAGCGAGTATTTTCATGACAGATAGGATAAATTTCTTTTCATAAAAAATCAATTTATAAAAAGCGCTCATATTCTTACTGCAATATTCAGATAAAATCAAAGTTAGTTGAAGTTTTTATTACGTTAATTTAAAAATTTTTGACTAATAAAAACTTTCTTAATACCCTTTTAAACCATTTTGTACTTATTAGAATGTTGAGAAATTGTTTTATGATGTCGATATATGAAAATACAAGAAATTTTGTCTCTGCAACATTTGGGGAAATAAATGAGACGGCAAAAGAACGGGTCAATAGAGTTGTAAACTTTTTATTCGAAAGGATGCATTCTACACGAGTTTTGTCGAAAGAAAACAAGATACTTGATATGCCAAGGGTGACTTTTTATAAGCTCATGCGAACAGAGGGTTATTTGGATCGGGAGTTTGTGAGTCTGCCAATTCCCCCCTTGGCTAATACCCTCAATCGATTCCTGGATTCCATGCTTCCGATTATGAAGGAAGCCGATTTTGAGGAGTTGAAGAGACTAAAAACCGAGTTTGAAGAAAATGAGGGGGTGGAATTACAAAGAAACCTTCTTTGTTACGCCACCTGGCAAAAAAATTGGCTTACTCCGCTTTGGGAACAATATGCTTATCTAATCGATAGGAAGTCTCTCGCTTTTGGGACAAATTACTATGGGTTAGGACCTGTTGTGGAGCCTCAAATTGCACCCCATCTGGCTCAAAAAGTGGAATTACGCCTTTTAAGAGCATCGATGGCGATTCAAACAGGAATTGAAATGATCCATCTTTCGAATCAGCAAAAATTTAAAGATCCGTTTCTTCAGGGGCCTGTAAGCTTAGAGATGGATCAATATCTCAAACTTTTCGGTACTACAAGAATTCCTCAAACGCATAAAGACCGACTTTCAACCTCAAAAAGCCCCCATTTTATTTTGTTTGTTCAAGATAGTTTTATAAAAATAGAGTTCGAATCTGGAAAAGTGCCCCCTCTCAATTGGATTGTAAACACCCTATTAAGTGTAGAAAAAACTCATAAGCCTACAACCCACGGAACCGAGGTACTTACAAGTCTTGACCGAGATACGTGGGCAGAGTACCGAAAAAAACTGATTGAGTTGGGAAATGAAAGAGCTTTGGAAGATATTGAAAGTGCACAGTTCTCAATAATTTTAGATCCAAGAGCCCCCCAAGATCACGAGGAAATAGCACAGCTTTCTCAATTAGATTTTTATGGTAAATGGTTTGACCTTGGAGTAGAGCTGATAATTTTTAAAAATGGGAAGCTGTCCGGTAATTTAGAACACACCTCAAAAGATGCGATCATAACGGCAAGTCTTATTGAAATGATAAGTAAGAATGAATCGAAAAATAGGGAGGCAAACGGGGGATTTGTTAGCTACAACGAGGGGCCGGGTGAATTAAAGTTTCAAATCATCCGTTTCCAGTTAGACCCTCATGTGGCGGCAAAGATATCAGAGGCGAAAAGGTTATTCAGACAAACAGCAAGTCGTTATGACCTCTCCTTAAAGTTTTTTAAAAAGTTTGGAAAAGAAAAAATTAAATTGAAAAAGTTGAGTCCAGACTCTTTTATACAAATGGCTCTTCAGCTCACCTATTTTAAATTATATGAAAAGCATGTTTTGACTTATGAAACAGCCACTTTAAGGGGGTTTTCAAAAGGTAGAACCGAAACGATTCGATCACAGTCTACTTTATCCAAATCTTTTTGCGAAGCTATGCTCAATTCTCAGGAGAGCTTACACAGGAAAAAGGAATTACTTTGTAGAGCTGTAAACTATCACAATGAAACAAAAATCAACGCTATGAAAGGGGATGGCATAGATAGGCATCTCATGGGATTACGTCTCACAGCAATCGCCTCGAAGATACCCTCTCCGTTTTTGGAATCCCCTGCCGTAAAGCTGGGATTTCAAATGGCTACCTCCCAAACTCCTATACCCGGTTGTTTTGGGGGAGGTTTTTTACCACTTGAGGAGGGGGGGTATGGAATATCTTATAATGCGGCTTTTTCAGACGAAATAGTTTTTATGATTTCAGGTTTTAAAGAAGGGGAAATCAGGAAGGCAGAGGAATTTAGTTCCGTTTTGTTTAGGTCCTTAGACGAAATGATGGAAGTTTTGTAATAGTGTCGGTTTTGATGGGTGAAAATCTCTCCTCTTTTTTTGTGAAATTTTTAACAGTAAATTTGTAATCAAAACATGAGACTATATACTATTTTATCTCGAAAAAGAGCGATTCATACCAACATTATTAAGATCTTGTAGGATACTCTAAAGAAGTGTGCGTAATTTTTTTCTTGGATTTATTCGTTTTCTTATCGTAGAATGCACCTGAAAACGAATTAATGAGGTGCCGAGTGCGAGTTAAATATCCAAAGTTAAGCCAGACGCCAGGTTTTTTACTATGGCAGATCAGCATAGAGTGGCAACGTCTTCAAAGAGAAGCTTTAGCTAATTTGGATCTTACACATGTTCAATTTGTTTTACTGGCTACAATACATTCCATTGAGTCTAAAAATGAGATGCTCAGTCAGGTAAAACTCTCTTCAATAGCGAACGTAGATGCGATGATGACTTCCCACGTTTTAAGAAGTTTGGAAAAGCGCAACTTGGTTAAAAGAGAAAAAAATCCAAGCGATACTAGAGCGATGATCCTTTCCACAACTCAAGAGGGGAGAGATCTCCTTACGAAAGCCTTGAAAGTTGTAGAGGAAGTGGATTCTAAGTATCTTGGTCGCGCCGGGGAGGACACTCAGGATCTAGTCAACAAACTCAAAAAATTGACTCAGACAGCCGTCTAATTTTTTCTTGAATTTCTTTATTTGAAGGCAAACTGTTAAAGTTTGCCTTTTTTTTTAACTTTTATGTCTGGTAGGAAAAAAAAAAGGGTTCTTTAATTTTAGGGGTTGAAGCTTTGCAAAAAGGAAATTTTGAGCTGATGGGGTTATGTTTGAGTTTTCATGCTCTAAATATCTGTCAGTTTCTCATCACCCTTAATGATGCCATAGCTCGGATGCTAGTGATCTTTTTTTTAAATGATTTGGTTGGCATCGCCTCGGTAAATACGACCCTTTTTCTCACTTCACTTGTAATTGTCGTGCCCTTTCTTGTTTTTAGTATGTTGGGTGGAGCCTTAGCAGATCGTTACCCCAAAGGGATTATGATCCAGTGGCTTCAACTGGTTTCGATAGCAGGGGCGGTAATGATTTGGGTTTCGATGCTTGAAGCAAACGGTTTTTTTGTCTATTTGGGCCTTTTTTTTATGGCATTACAGGCAGCTTTGTTTTCCCCAGCAAGGCTTGCTATTGTTCCCGAAATCGTTGAAGGTGAAAAAATCCCTTTTGCAAATAGTATTTTGACAGCGTCAAATTATATAGCTCTGCTTTTTGGAGCCTTCGTCGCGTCTTATATGACAATTATCACAAAAAGAGATTTCTCTATTTTGGGCCTCATTTTAGTAGCAATCAGTGTGTTTGCCGGCTTAGCCTCTATTTTCGTACGCTCTAGCCGTAGTTTCCAAGACAAAAAAATTGACTGGAATTTTATCCGAACCACCATTTTCTATCTGAAAGAAACGGTCTCTATACCTCATCTTTTGCACGTAATAATTTATGGGTCCTATTTTTTACTAGCTTGTCTATTTACTCAGCTGAATTTAATTCCTCTCGGCTACCAGGAGTTAAACATCACCGATGCTCAAACAGGCTATATTCTCCTCTACACCTCTTTAGGTTTGGGGATAGGTTCCCTTTTTTACGGGCTCGTTTCAAAAAAAAATATAGAGGTAAGCTATGCTCTTATTGGGGGACTTGGAACGGCACTTTCTTACTATGGGATAGTGATTTGTCCCCATAATTTTTTCGCTGTTTCGGTCATGGGTTTTTTGATAGGAATTTCGGGAGGGTTTTTTATTGTTCCGCTAAATGGCTTCATTCAAACGAGAAGCCCGGAACCTATCCGGGCCTCCATTTTAGCAGCCTCTAATACCTTAGGTTTCGTTTTTCTTCTTTTGGGTGCTGCATTTCTCGAGATCTCGGGGGGGTATTTCAAATTATCAGCGCATACAAATTTTGTTCTTTTAGCGGCATTGACCCTTTTTATGTGGTTTTTATTTGCTTATGAGTTCCGATATGCTCTATTTCGTCCTGTATTCGTTTTGATCATCAACCTTTTTTACCGTGTAGAGAGTAGAATATCCCCTTCAAAACAGTACACTCTTAAGGAGAACTCCTTACTTGGTCTCATGGGGCTCATGAGTTTGTTTGAGCCGCTACTAGTGATTAAAAACACCTCCCACCCCTCAAGAGGGTTTAAACGTCTTTTAAATATGTTTTTATCTATAAAAGAACTTGATCTTGAAAAAGAACCCCAAGTGTTGGAAGAGGTAAAAAAAGGAATGAATCTTGAGGGGGGAATGATCATCTTCCTAGAGTATAAAATTGAAGCCGCCCCAGTGATTCAGTTCCAAAAAAAAGGGCGTCATCTTAAGTATTTTTAAATCCAAAGAGTCTTGACACATGAAAGAAAATACACCCATTCAGTTTTTAATAATTCATTGTACAGCAACTCCCAAAAGTTTAGAAATAGGAGCATATGAGATTGACAAAATGCACCGGTTTGAGCGGGGATTTGATCGAATTGGCTACCATTACGTCATTAAACGGGACGGAATTATTGAGAAGGGGCGAGAGGAAAAAGAGATTGGGGCTCATGCTTATGGGTATAATAAGGGGTCTTTGGGAATCTGTCTAGTTGGGGGATTAAGTGATCTAAATGAGCCGGAAAACAATTTTACTCCAAACCAATTTGAATCCTTATATAGGCTTCTAAAACAGCTAAAAGAAAATACTCCTGACGCTGAAATTTTAGGACATCGAGATTTACCTAATGTTTCAAAACAGTGCCCTTGTTTTGATGTGATTCCTTGGTGGTCGACACAAAAAGCCCTAAACGGTTTTGGCTTGATAGAAGATACCTAGTTTACAAGATTTTTTAAACGCTTTGTTGAATAAAAGATTGAATCCCTTTTTGCAAAACAGTTCGGACAAATCTTAAATGATCATCGGGTTGAATTAAAAGGGTCGGTATTTGAGCCATTACTCCAGCATGCATGTCTGGCCAATCATTACCGACAAAAAAGCAGTCACGGGGATTTAACTGATATTGATTAAGAATTTTCAGCAACATTTCGGGGTGGGGCTTGATATTTTTGCACATCCCTGCATGTATAATTGTTGAGAAATGATTTTTTAGGTTCATTAGATCCAAAATGGGTATTGTCGATTCAGCGCGGTTCGTCGCAACCGTAATGGGAGTTTTTTTTCCCATTTTTTTAATAAATTCGACCATATAAGGAAAAGGTTTTAAAAGGCTCAAGTATTCTTTTGTCTTGTAGAGCTCTAGTCCTAAAAAAACCGCTTTTTCTTGAAGGTTGGGGTGCTCTTGCAGAGCAAGACGTAAAACATTAGCTGTTCCCAAGGAATGGTATCTATCCACAACGGTTCTATCAAAAGGGACTTTAAGATGGGATAAAACAGCCTCAACGACTTTATCCAAAGCTTGCCGGGTATCTAGAATGGTTCCATCGAGGTCCATAATCCATAATTTGGGCTCTCTAACAGGTAAATTTAGGCTTACCTCCATTAACGCTCCTTAATTGAGCTCAATACGATTGCAACAAGAATAAAACTAAAGGATAATAAAGAGGCGACAGGCAATGTTAGGAAAACAGAGAACCCCTCATAAGACTGGGGGAGCTGCTTGATAAGGGAGGGAATGGTTTCGTAGGGGGTATCTTGCAATATCGAATGATCGTAGGAAATGGTCATCCCCATCGTACTACTAATTGTCGCAAGGTTCTTAAAAAAACTATGATTGCCCCAGACAGGAAAAAGAAGGGCCAAAACGCCGACCATAAGATACCGCTGGTAAAGGCAAAGGGGACAAGGGTCGTATTTTAAAAAGAATTCAGCGAAATAACTTGAGGCGACAGCCACTAAACTTAGTATCCAGGCAAACCGGATAAAGAATCCACAAAACATTCTAAAACTCCCTCAACAGCTCATTGGATAAACAAGACCTTAAAGATTTCTCAAAAACGTCCTGGGTCTTATTTTGGCCATTAATAAAAATCTCGAGGTTTTTACCCTCTTCTTTAAGCTCGTAGTAACAGACAAATCCTTTATCAATAAACTCGTTTTTAATTGTCGAAAGTTGATCGGTAAATTTTTGCCCCTGCAAAGATGTCGGGTCAAAAGATGCAACGAGTTGTACTTTAGAATGTGTACTTCCAAATTGAGCCATCTCAGAAGTATCAAAAAAAGTTAACTGGGGCTGAATATCATTTAAGATTGCCCATGTGGCAACAAACCCAAGTTGAAAAAGCGCAAAAATCATTTGTTTCATTAATCGTTTCTTTTGTTTAATTATCTAATTTCTGTAAAGGAAAATCGTTAAGATTAATTTTAAACACTTTTAAAACCAGATGAAGAATTTATGATAAAATTTTGGCATATTATTGCCCTGATACCGGCTTTTTTTCTTTCGGCTCAAATTATCGAAGTCGAATCGTTTGACCAAATCCAAATCCCTGATGAAAAAAACCTCCTTGTGATCCTCGATATCGATAATACCCTGATCCAGCTTAAGCAAGAGCTGGGTTCAGATCAGTGGTTTTATCACAGGTGGAAAGAGCTGGAGGATAAGGGTCTTAGTCATCAAGAGGCTTTGAATAAAGTCGCGTTTGAATTTAATGGAATCCAAACACTTTCACAATCGGAATTGGTAGAGGAATCAATTTTAGGATTTCTAGAAAAATTGCGGTTAAAAAAAATCCCTTTTATGGGTCTTACAATCCGTAGTTTTGAGCTCTGTAAAAAAACCCATCAGCAATTAACCGACTGTGGAATCACATTCGATTCCTGTTTTTTCGATCCTCAGCCCCATTTTTTGGATAAAAAGGGTTTTGTTTTTTCTTACAATGGAGTGATTTTTACCAACGGAAGCAGTAAGGGAATCGCTTTTGATTTGTGGAAAAAAGCCCATAATCTCTTTTTTGACCATGTGATAGTTGTTGATGACAAAAGAGCCCATCTAGAGACTTTACAAAACGCATTGGCAAATTACGGTATCAAATTTACCGGTTATCGTTATGGCTACCTTGATGCCCATGTGAAAAATTTTTGTCCCAAAAAAGCAAAAAGTCAGTTCGCTTTTATTGAACCATTGATTGAGGGTCGGCTCCATTTGGTAAGCAAGTATCAGGAAAAAGAAAGGTCGCTGAACTAAAGCAAAAAGGCTCTTTTGTTCAAAACAAAAGAGCCTTTTATTGCCCGCGAAGGGACTTGAACCCCCACACCTCTCGGTACCAGATTCTAAGTCTGGCGTGTCTGCCATTTCACCACACGGGCTTTTGTGATAGGTGGTCAAACTATAACAAAACTCGTCTTAGATTGTCAATGGTTATTCTCTTAAAACTTAGATGGGAGAAGAGAAGTTTTAAGAGGATCTGATCTTATAATGAGGGGAATCTAGTCTTCAAATTCGCTTTTAGAAGAGTCCAAATTTAACAGAGCTTTAGCCAATCCATCAAACGAGAATCGAGGATCTTCGTCTTCGTCTGAAGGTGTTCCAGCTCTTGATAAAAGCATAGAGAGTTCAGAGTCCTCATCCTCCTGTGGAGAGCAGGGGCGTATGGTCTCTTGTACTACTTGGGCAGAATCAAATAATTCCAAAGGAGGCAAATCTAGATCGCATGCAGTTGCTGGACAAGGGGCCAAAGACGAGGGATTATTTTGTCTCAAATCCAAACTTAGGTGTCCAAGTGTTGCCGGCTGTTGTAGACTCATCGCAGGAAACACCGAGGAACAAGCAAAAGGCATAGAGCTCGGCTGAGTGCTAAAAAAAAGGCCACCTACTGTCTCCATGGTCGTAAAAAAGGTTGTTTGGGATGGGCAATGAAGGGGATTTTCACCCTCAAGAATCCGTCTTGCTTTACGTAATGGACTGTTTTTTGAGCTACAACAGGCCCCTGATGAGGGTCTAAAGAGAGCGTTTTCTTTTTCGGGGCTAATTGGGAGCTCGCGCTTACGCGATTTAGTATCGGGGCTTCTTACGGCATTTCGCTTACCCGTCTCAGCTGGTTCATAATCCATTGATTTTGAATTGTGTAGCGATAGAATAGAGCTCATAATTTGATCCTGAAAATTATTTACTAATATATTTTAACATATTTTAGGGATATTTTCACTAAATTTAACGATTTATCGGTTTACACAGGTTTTGTCTTTTAGGTATGATAGTACCCTTTATGAAACCCAAAGATTTAGCTTACCCTTTCTCATTTAGGGATAGACGCCTATTCGTTGAGAGAGATGTTTTTTATCTACCAAATTATCTCTCGAGCTATGAGGGATTTGACCCTAAATTGCCCTTAGGGCATCCCCGTATTTTTATCGAATTTTGTAGCGGAAACGGCGAGTGGATTATACAAAAAGCTTTAGAAAACCCCGATATACAATTCATAGCGGTGGAAAAACTCTTTTTAAGAGTCCAAAAAATCTTTAGCAAAAGGGAGAACCTCGGGATTAAAAATCTTTTTTTAGTCTCCGGAGATATCAACCTGCTCTTAGAACATTTTTTGCCTGACGATACAGTTGATACTTTAGCTGTGAATTTTCCTGACCCATGGCCAAAAGAAAGACATAGTAAAAACCGCCTTTTTCATAAGAATTTTGTTGCACACATACAAAGAATTCTTAAGCCTCACGGTGAGGTCTTTGTTGTAACAGATGATAGCGGTTTTTCTGAATGGGTTTATGAGGCAATGAAGGGGGATTTTAAACTTAAAAAAGAGGATGTAAAAAAACCGCTCCCCAACCATGGGAGCTCTTTTTTTCAACGTCTTTGGGAGTCAAAAGGTAAAGACATTTTCTATCACCATTATCAAAAGGGAAGCTATGTTGGATGTGAGTTTTTTAAGTAAATTTGACTGGAATCCAGCACTTTTAGAGCAAAAAAAACTAGAAGTAGATTTGAAGCTATTTAGGCAGAACTTCTCTTTTGAAGATCAGATGCAATTTCAGGTATCTGGCAACGTTCTTGAGGCTTTATGCCAGAAAGCTTTGAACTGTGAAACAATTCGGTTGTACAAGGGGCCGCTTGACTGGACTCGATTGTACCCTTTTTCCTTTAGATTGGAAAAAAGGTATGAGGAGTGGGTCATGGACGTCTATGGGGACAAAGAAAAAACTGAACAGAGAAGAGCCGTTTTTGGAGTGAATCTTTTATGCGAGTATTTGCATAGAATTGCCTCTTTTGCACCTGACCACATCCAATTTACTCTCTATTTCGAGGATTTAGATTGGTATGCACCCTCTTATTTAGCGCAACTTTTTTCCAAAAATCGTTTTACCCATTTTCAAATTGAGAACGACCCTTTTGAAGGGAGCGTAGGATTTGTCCTATTTGACGACAAAGATTACGACGAAAAAAGCTACAAAATTATCGATAAAATTTTGAAAGAAAACTCTCAAAAGGTACGATTTTTGCCTCAAGAAATGATTCCAGAGCTCTGGCACAATCTTGATGCACTCTACGTGATCGAGGAGAAACTCTCTAAATTTGGAAAAAGGGGAATTGCAGGATTTGTGGCTGCAGAAGGTGTTGTGCATTATTTGTAAAAGAATTCGGAGCAGAGGGATTTGAACCCCCGACCCATTGGTCCCAAACCAATTGCGCTAGCCGCTGCGCTATGCTCCGAATGTGAATAATTTACCAACCTCTCGATTTTAATTCAACAAATTGCGATAAAGGGAAAAAATAGGAACCTTTGTTGCATGAAAAACCGTCTTTTTTTTCGGACGCCATACAGTCTTCACTCGACAGAAGCACTTGATATTGATAGACATAAGCGTTTTACTTCCCAATCTTCTTTCATTCGATTACATTACGGATTCGAAAAAATCGATCCTACGATTGAAAAAGACCTACTGGCGATGCCCCAAGAGCATAAGCTTTTTGAAAAAATGCAAGAGATCTTTGATGGAAAAGTAGTGAATACGATTCACGGCTATCCTAGTGAAAATCGAAGCGTTAGCCACATGAAGTGCAGAGATCCATTCGATAACTTTAATCAAACGGAAGTTAAAAAAGCGCTACAATATGCCAAGAATTGTCCCTTTAAACATGTCGTGGTTGTCGGAATCGGCGGGTCGAATCTTGGGACTGAGGCTATTTATGTTGGGTTGAGTAATTATTTGAAAAAAAGAGAAATTTTTTTCATTGCGAATATCGATCCGAGAAATACTGAAGATGTTCTTCAACACGTGAATTTAAAAGAGACTCTATTTATCTTTTGCAGCAAATCGGGTGGAACTCTGGAAATTCAATCTAATCTAGAATTGATGAAAGAGCTTTATCAAAAAATGGGTATTGAGGCTAGAAAGCATTTTGTGTGCGTTACAACACCCAAAAGCCCTATGGATGACGCAAAAACTTTTTCAGATATTTTCTATATGGAGGAGAGCGTTGGGGGGCGCTACTCGGTCACATCGATGATAGGGGTTCTTCCCTTGGCTCTGGTGTATGGCGAAGAGGTTGTGATCGATTTTCTGAAAGGTGCGCATGCAATAGATGAAACACTAATGGAAAAAGACCCCAAGAAGAATCCCGCTTTAATGGACGCTCTTTTGGCTTATTGGAACACAGCTGTTTTAGGGGCAGAGGGGACTCTGATTGCCCCTTATGCGTACGATTTAAGACGCTTAACCTCCCATTTTCAACAGCTGTTTATGGAGTCGAATGGGAAGTCGGTGACCAAGGAGGGGGAATTTTCTCTAAAACGCACCCAAAATATTGTGTTTGGCGGAGTTTTGACAAATGACCAGCACTCCTATTATCAGGCTGTACACCAAGGGACCTTTCACCTGGATATGACTGTTGTGGGATTTTGCTCTTCAACCTCGAAGGTGAACATAGAAAACGATCACACAACACTTCATCAAAAACTTAACGCCAACCTGTTGGCACAATCTCTAGCACTGGCTACAGGTCTTAAAACCGATAATCCGAATACAACCTTTGTGGGTAATCGCCCTTCCAGAATCCTTATGATGGAAAAATTGGATGCTTTTAATCTCGGAGCTTTGCTTGCCCATTTTGAGGGTAGGACAATTTATTTTGGGTTTTTACTGGGTATCAACTCCTTCGATCAAGAGGGTGTGCAGCTAGGAAAGCGCCTGGCTAAGGATGTGATCGAAAAAATGAAAGCGCCTAAAAAAGATCCATTAATCGAGCATATTTTGGTTTGGTGAAAAAAGGATCCTTACTTTTTTTAGGGGGATTAGAAGGGGGGGGTTTATTTCAAAAAAGCGACTAATTACTGGTCGCTTTTTTTTCTTTATTTTTATTATCGCCGAGCTTAAAGCTTTGTTATTTTTATTGAGGCGCTAGGATTTCACCCAATCTGCATATTTTTACCAACAACTCACTTTGAAGATCCGGATGTTTTACTTGTATTTCTAAAAAATTAAAAAAAAGTCCTCGTATCAGGCATCAAAGGGTCAGACGTCAAATCTTAGGATTTCCTTTTAGGGGGTAAGGTGCTTTTAAGACAATTACCCGAGCGTGTAAACGGGGCATTAAGGGGATAGATTAAGACTTTGTACCCCTTGCTTCCAAATAGCAATTGCTTGGTCAAGTGGCATTCGGTCAAAAGGTTCTTCTTGAATGAGCCCTAAAATAACTTGCCCAAAATAACGATTTCGAATCCAGGCCCCTTCAGCTGATTTTGAGATAAAATCGGTCAAGAAGGCCTCTACTTTACTTTGGCGAAAAGTTTTAGAGTCTTCTACTGAATAAAACTTAGCCTTTTCTTGGAAAGTTGAAGATTTAGTAAACCATTCTGAGATTTTCCGATAGGAAAGATTTGTTTGTTAATAGCTCAAATAAAGCGGTTGCATAGAGATCAAGTAGCTTGGCATCATACATAGATGCTTGAAGGGCTTCATGATGGGGAATTTCTATATCAAAAAAAGAGAAAAAATCCCCCGCCTCTGGTCCACGGTATCCTCGTGTTCCGCAGCGAGTCCAACCGATCGGACTCTCAGTATAATGTCCAAAATCTGCAATAGAGAGCTTCAAGAATTTCCTCTTCTAAATCCACTAAAAGATTAGCCGGTTTAATATCACAGTGGGCGCCCCCTTCTTGGTGTAAAGTATAAAGCTTTTTATAAAAGTTGTAAGCCTAAATTCGGCAGGCAGTTTCTATAACATGGGGGAAGCTGTCGTCGAATGAAGCTTCTTAAGTCCCCTCTATTTGCGTGTCTAATCAAGGTTTCGTGAAATATCGGTAGCGTTTCAAAATTATTTTCTGAAAACAAATCGTCGCTTTTGTAATCTAAAGGGACATTTTTGCATAAATAAGACTCTTTTCCCACTTTTTGAGAGAGTTAGGCGGCTGTTGTTTTGCCTTGAGATTACGCTTTGAGATTAAAACGACGTACTCGGCACCATCAGTAATGAATGGGTAGGCTCTGTTTCTTCCACCCTCTCTAAGGGGGACTAAAGCTCTCTAACCAAATAGAGAATCGACTCTACCTGCAGTTTTTTCGTATATATACTTGGCTTCAACAAGGTCAGTAGACTTTATGATTTTAGGATTTTTATAAGTTGCCCAATTGAACATTCTTTGGATTCTTTTTAGAGGTTCCTCTTGATTAAGACAGGATTTGGGTACTTTGGAGATCTTCTCATCAAAGGGGGATAAAGAGCGAACCATTTTTGCAAACGATTCGCAAGCCTTGGGCTCATCTGGTAGGCTAGTCACCGATGTCATGGCTTTTTCCCCTTGTTTTAATTTCTCATTACTAAATAATTATATAATATTTTGTATAATTTTCCATAAAAATGGTTTAAAAACCGTACGAAAATCCATTCGTTGTATAGTGCTTAGAGCTCAGGATCTTTACCTTATGAAGACTAGGTGATTAGAGCACCACCTCCAGTTCCCATTTTTGGAGAGCTTTTTTTAGGGGGAGCCTCTCTTCGGGATTGAGCTCTGTAAGACCTTGAATGACTTCAATGACAGCCGAAGGGTAGGATTCCATGAAAAAGGCTATCGTCTCTTTTACATAGTTTTTTCGAAAATCAGCGAATTCCTCGTAGGTTTTGTTGTTCCACTCGTCAAGATCGATAGTGGGTAAAATGTTGTATCTATGCATTAAAAGGGCTTCTTCTAAATGCATAGAGGTTAAAAGGGTAAAAAGGGTGCTGCCTAGAGTGTAAAGATCGATGTTTTTTGTGCGAAAACCGGAAGAAGGTTTGGGAGGATTGATTAAGTTGAGTTTTATTCCCATAAAATTTGTGGGGAAATATTCTGGAGGCACAAATTTAGTTGAGCCGCAGGCTCTTGAGGAAATAGATTGTTTTTCAGCAAATCCAAAATCGCAGATAAAAGGCTCGTCCCCACGCAGAAGAATATTATCAGGTTTGATATCGCGGTGAATAATTCCCATTTTATGGAGGGAGTCAAACTTTTTTAAAATTTTTAAACTAAGAGAAAGGCGGTCTTTATCCGAAAATTCCTGATTTTTGTTTAAAAAACAAAGAAGATCTCCCTTATCGGCAAAAGGGGTAATAAATCTTGGATCATAGACAACTCTAGGTCCGGTGCCTAAGGGGAATTTTCCCTCCAAAGGATTCAATCCCGATTCTACGGAGCTTACGACTCTTTGGACTTTTAAGGCTAAATTTTTTTCAGCGGCTTTTTTGTGTAAGCTAAGTTTTGAGGCTTCAAATGGAATAGGGTTTTTCGCAACAGATCTGGTTTTTGGCTCTGCTAAAACGTACTTTTTAAACTTTCCTTCTTTTGTTTTTTTTACTAAAGCATAGATTGTGTTTTGACTGGACTGGATGAGTTGTTGATTGAATAGGAAGTAGGTTTTTTCTTTCAAACCATTTTTTGTCTCAACCAAAAGAGTCAGTGATTTAACCTTATGAGTTATTTTCAAAGGTTTAGAGTTTTTAACGGCCAAAAACATCGATCCAAAAATCTCTTGAACAAGGTTTTCTTCTGTGATTTGCTCTACGGGACTAGAAAGGATCGATTGAGGTACTTTACTATGAAATAGGGGGGAAAACCTCTTGCTTTCCTCAGGATTTGGGGATGAGGGGGAGATTCTTGAAGTCTCGTCTTGAAAATTATGAACAAGAATTGGCGTCCTGGGACTTGGGGTATCTCCACAAGATTCAGGTGTTGTGGGAGTCGAAGACCTTGTTGGAATTAAAGATAAAACATATCTAAGCATATTCACCAAAAAATTTAGGGAACTATTTTAGATTCGATTAGATTTTATCCTCTATACTTATTTAACAAGGAATATTAAGAAAACCATCTGATTTAAAAACTAGGGAGAACTCCAGAGCCTTAAGGCCTCTTTAATAGACATACGGTCATGTGGTTCAAGTAACCTTAAAAACCCTTTGAGCACAAGGATCTTATTTTTATCGATCCCTCTTTGTGGATCGTCTAGAAATCGATCGATGGCCTCTTGTTTTTCTTGGTAGAATTCATGGTATTCACGGCTTTCATCCGGAACAAAACGCTTTTTGGCGTGATGTTCCAGTTCAGCTTCGAAGGATTTACCCGTAAGGATTTCAAAAAGAGTGATTCCCGTAGCATAAAGATCGGTAAGTCTGGGCTCTATCTCGATAGCTCTTATTTTTTGGAATGCCTCTGCTTTTCTTGAAGATAGAAAACGTTTTCTACACAGCTCAGGTGCCATGTATGCTCTCGTGCCACAATCTCTTGCTGTTACAGGTTGATCAGTTGCAAATCCAAAGTCGATGAGATACACACTTTTTTTCCCGTCTAGTCCCCAGTTTACAACGATATTCTCCGGTTTTATGTCCCTATGGAATACATTTAAGTCATGCATCCGATCTACATGGCTCAGTAGCTGTAAACAAAATCTATCTAATTCTTCGGGTTTTGTTGTTTTACTCCATCTCTCAAAGTAGGAGGTAAAATCTCCCCCTCTTGCCCTTTTAACAAGCATTTTTGTTCCATCTAAAAAAGGCTCTGTTTCAAAACTTGAGTAGACTTTACCATTTTGTTGAATCAGAGTTTCAGGGAGCCTATTGTCTGCAGGAAGGCAGAAATAGACTTTAGGAGTGATTTGCGCCTCCACCATTTTTTTCATGATCTCTACATATTTGGGACTACGCGTTTTGACATCGGGACTTTTAGATTCAAGAAGCAAAAGTTCTTTATCCCCATGCACAACGGGAGTAACACGATTTTCAAGAGATCTAAAAGGAAAAGGGATCTTAAAGCTAGATGTTTTTATTGTCTTAAAAACAGAACCGTAAGAACTCAGGTGGGGGTTTTTAGATATTTTAAGAACTTTATAGGTTTCTTCCGTCGGATTTTGAGCGTTGCTGATGTGCGAAAAATAAAAGCTAATGCTGCAGGCCCTATAAGCCTCTTTAAGTTTTTCTATTTGCTCTCTTAACGGGTTTGTAGAAATTTGCACACTAGGTAAATTTGAAGAGGAACCAAACGCAAATGGATTTTTTTTCGACAGAAGTAGGGGACTGTCATCCCCCCTTGGCCTTGGGCAAGCAGAAAGATGGGGACTAGAGCTTGAGCTCGAAAAGCTTTTTTGAGTTTGTCCTATGAGAGGATTTGGAAATGGAAAAGCACTTTTTGGAGTCGGGACTCGACAGCTAGGTGACAGAGTTTCTGCCATTTCCTTTTGTCTAGACCCAGCTAGCAATTGACCAAAGGGGTCGGCCGTGGGTGAACTCAAAGATCCGCTCATATAGGTCCCCTGTATTCCATTGTAAACCTTTATTATTATAACAAATTTTACATAAACAACCTATGTAAATAAGGGTTTTCTTCTACCTTGATGAAACCTAATGGGATAGGACCAGAAATTCTTCCAAGGAAAAAATAGAGCTGGCTTTTGTAGGGCTATGGGGGACTGTCAGAATGGATTGAGGGAGCTCTAAAGTTCGCTCTAAGAGCTGATCGAACCGCAGTTTGTCTAAATGGGCCCCAAAATCGTCGATGAGAAGGAGGGGGGCTTTATGGGTCTTTTTTTCAAGCGCTGTAAGCTCTGCGAAGCGTAGGGCAAGTACAAGGGCTCTTTTTTGCCCCTCTGAGGCATGGCAAGAGGCCTCTTTTTCTTTAAACAGGATGGCAAAATCTTCTCTATGGGGCCCTTTTAAAGTTGTGCGGCGCTCGATTTCTTTAAGGCGAGTTGACGGAGAATCTTCGATAAATGAGGGCTCGTATTGTAAGCGGATCGACTCGTTTTTTTGCAGTAATAAAGAGGTCTCATTGTTAAGAAAAGAATTGAGCTCCTCAAGTAGCTCTGATCGCATTTTTTGAATCACATGGGCACTAGAGGTCAAAATTTCCTCGTAGGGGTAAAGAGCCTTTATGGCGTTGGCCTTCAACGCGGCATTTTTTTGCTCCAAAGCATCCATATAGCGCTTCCAATGAAAAGCGTACTCTTTTGAGGATTGGCATAAAATCTGGTTAAGATATTTACGCCTAAAGGAGGGGCTCCCTTCGATAAGAACGACATCTTTGGGAGAGACGATCCCGACAGGAATGTGCCCTAAAAGAGGACTAAAACTTTTGTGGTAAGTTTCGTTCAAACGGATCTGCTTCCCATTTGCCCCAAAACGGTAGCCAATCTCATGGTCAACACCATCTTCTTCAAACCCAAGGATAATTTGGGCATCTTCTTCCCCCTCTTTTAACATCTCTTTGAAAGAGTCTGTACGAAAAGAGCGACCTAAAGTGGCCACGGTGATAGCCTCTAAAAGATTTGTTTTGCCGATGCCATTAGGCCCCACAATAGCAAACATCCCCTTTGTGAAGGGGACGCTACAAAAAGAGTGAGAGCGAAACTTGTGGACTTGTAAACGTTTAATCATCCTCTTTCAATCGCATGGGCATTACAACGAAGTCGACTCCCACGGAGGCGGGGTCTAAAATAAGACCTGGCATGTAGGGGTGGCATATTCCGAGACGAACTACGTCTCCCTTACAATGTTTTAGAGCCTCCATCACGTAGTGGGGATTGAAGGCGATATCGAGCTCTTTGGCTACATCTACCGCCATTTCAACCTCACCTTCACCATATTCGGGACTTTGCGCACGTAGTCGCATCACACCGTCTTTGAAGGTAAAGCGTGCCGAATGGCTTGTTTCAGATGTAAATAGAGCTATCTGTCTTAAAAGCGCGACCCATTCCTCTTTGTGAATATTGATCATTGTGAGCTCATTTTGATCAACAAAAGCGCGCGCATAATCGGGATAGGGGAGCCCTATTAATTTTGCGATCAAGCAAACCGGACCGACTTTTAGTAGGATTTTTCCATCTAAAAACGAAAGGGTCGCCGTCTCATCAAAGCTCAAAAGATCGATCATCTCTTGCACTGCTTTTAAAGGAACAACAGCCGTGATATCTTGATCGATTTCAATAGATTTTTGGAAACGGGCCAACCGTTTTCCATCAGTTGCAACAAATGTCGCTACCTTTTTTTCGATCTTCATTAGCACCGAAACGCAGGCAGGTTTGCCCACCTCTTCTCTTGCAGCTGCAAAAGAGGTGCGAATAAGCATTTCCCTGAGATCATCGCTTTTCACATCGACGGTCAAACCGGTCATTTGTGAGGGGATAGGGGGAAATTCCCCTTTATCGATACCGTTCACTTTGAAATGGGAAGATCCGGCGCGGATTTGGGCAATATTTCCCTCTACTGTGATCTCAATCATCGGAGTAGAGAGCTCCCGAATCAATTGAAAAAATCGGCGTGCAGGCAAAGTGATGGCTCCGGCAATCTCCACTTGGGCGGGCATCGAAGCTTGTAAGCTTACGTTTAAGTCGGTAGCGCTCAACGTAATCATTCCATCGCCCGCTTCAATCAATACGTTGGATAAGATAGGGAGGATCGCTTTTGCAGGGACGATCCGTTGTGCGACAGAAATGAGGGAAACCAATTGCGACCGGTTCACGATGCACTTCATTCCGATAGCTTCCAGTGTACTACTCATAGAGCCTTTTGCTTAAATCTTTTGGAAAAGATTAGTAGATAAAAAGAGTCGATGTCAATCGATTTTTCACTCCACGAGATAAAAAGTAAAATCCCAATTTTCACAAATAGTTGTCTTGGCTTGTAGGCTAGCTCAACTCTTGAAAAAAGGAGAATTCTCTAGAAAAGAAGCATTCGAGTAAAATGCTCCTAATAAAAAAACTGTTACGGGGAGGGCTTAAATAGAACCTATAATTTTTTTCTAAACGGCTGTTTAAAGAGAGGAGAATTTTTTGGAAAAAATGGGGTCGGTTGCTGATAAACGGCTATTGGGTGAAGAAAAAAACGCAAACGCCTGAACTTGGATCTGGTGAATTTTTCTATCGAGTGTAATTTTAGCAGCAAAGGTGACAAGATTATTTATTTTATCGTCTTTTCTTAAGTCAAATGGGGTTAGGATGGCTTCAACTGAAACATGATTTTCCCCAGTTTCTATATTATAGAGACGCGAGTGATTTTCCTCTGACTGGAAAAGATCCATCGATTTTTCCTCCAAAGAAACTTCTTCAAAGACTGCATTGGGAAATCCTTGAGAAAGACTGAAGTGTAAAAACGTCGTAAGATCTCTATCATCATTACTAAAAGCGATCAATTCTTCTAAAAAAGGGCACTGTTCTGTCTTTACTCCATTCCATCGGTACGTTGTATTAGCCGACCTATGGAAATCCATTTCAAACAAAGCCTTTTCTTGTTCAAAATCTAGGTGAGGAAAAAATGTTTCGAGCTTACTTTGCAATTTTTGTGAAAGATCGACTGTCTTCTCAATTTTTGGTTTAAATGGATGGGAAATTGGAATTAAAGAGAAAGGATATGTAAATATTTTTTTTATAAAAAGAAAAATCGAGGAGCATAAAAATTTTATTTTACAAATAAGGGAAGTTTTCTGTGGCTGAGAATAGGAAGGCAAGCTGGCTGGATTATGATTTACAGGTTGTAAAGACATAGATAACTCCCATTTTAGAAAGTTATTTTATGAAAAATTGTTAATTTTTGGGTAGCTATTTAATAAATAAAAAATTTATTAACTATTTTTCATCGCTCTTTGAGCCTCCCTGGAGAGCTCCCTTTCCTTGATCACGCCCCGTTTATCGTGGAGTTTTTTCCCTTTCCCTATTCCAATCCTGAGTTTGACAAGTCCTTTTTTGAAATAAATGGATAGGGGGATCGCCGTATAGCCTTTTTGTTCAATCATTTTTTGAATCCTGAGGATCTCCTCTTTATGTAAAAGGAGCTTACGGACCCTTTTTTCCTCATGGTTGTGGATATTTCCATAGGCATAAGGGGGGATAGACATGAGCTTAATGACGGGTAGGCTGTTATCTAGGTCGACATAACTTTCTGCTATTGTGCATTTTCCGTTTCTTAGGGACTTCACCTCAGTTCCCCTCAGTGCGATCCCTGCTTCAAACGTGTCTAGAATTTCATAGTTATAAAAGGCCTGGCGATTGGTAGCGATCTCTTTTTCCATAGTAAGATGAGACTATAGCAAAAAAGGGGTTAATCGAGAAACAGGAACCTTAGGGGTTTTTGGATGGATGCTTGTTCTTTGGTAAGACGCCCCTTTTTTTTGTAATCTCAAAAAAAGCATAAAGAAAAAACAGTAGGGTGATCGACCAAAAAATCCATTTAATGAGCTCTCTAAATACTGTGACATCAATTCCGAAATCAATTTGTAAAGAGCTGAAAATCGATTCTACCACTAACCGGAACCCGATCCAAATCACGAAAATAAGGGTATAATTTTCTAGTATGGGTTTTTGTTCTAGCAACTGGATTACTTTCGTTGTAAAAGACCGTAAAAGTAAGATGCCGGCGGAGGCTCCCGCTATTACGATCCACAATTTCGGGGAGGTATCCCCGTCTAGAGGGGAGATACCCACAACGGCAAAAGCGGCTAGGATAGAATCTATGGAGAAGACAAGGTCCAAAGCAATGATGTAGGTAATCGTTTTCCAGAGGTTTTTATCCTGATAGGTTTGAACAAGGGGCTTTTTATCTGAAAAGAGTTCATAGGCTGCAAGGTACATCAAATAGAGGCCACCAATCCCCTGAAAGAAATAAAAACGGATCAGATAGGAGGCAAACAAGATTGCGATTATCCGTAAAACAACGCTTCCTATGATCCCGATCCAAATGGCTGTAAATCGCTGAAATCTGGGAAGTTTTTTGATCAAAAGACCTATAATCATCATATTGTCTGCAGAAAGAATAACCTCGACAAGGATCACAACAGCCACAACGGGTATGTCTACCCATTCAAAGATTTGCTCTTTTAAGATTTCTCTAAGAAAATGGAACGGATTTTCAGTAGTATTCATGCTATTTTAAATAGCTAAATAAATTTTTAACTACAAAATATATGTTGTTTTGAAAGATATGGTCAATTAGTAATGAAAAAAACTATTGATTAATCTAGAATCGTACCATAGAAAGAGGTAAAAAAGGGTTTATGAGATTTTTGTCCCTCGAGGGTGCTCCGTGTAGAGGGCTTGGACAAATTCAGATAATGAAAAAACTATCCCAAATGCGCTCCATTCGGTTCGATCATCATTTTGATGTCTATTTTGGGAGCTCATGGGGTGCAATCCTTGCCATCTGTTTATCCCATTCTATCCCTTTTGAAGAGATCGAAAAGGCTTTTGAGGCCTCTCAAAAATACCTCAATTCAAGAGCTCACCGATTACTTTACCCATTTTTTCCTAGAATGTGCCCTAAAAAAGTCTCAGAACCATTTAAGCATCTTCTTGAAGGGGTCTCATTAGGGGAGCTAAAAAAAAGGGTTATCTGCCACGGCTATGATTACCAATTCAAAAAACTCGTTACCTATGATTCATCTGCCCCTAAAGACAAAGATTTGAATGTTTTTGAACTTGTTCAGAAACTCACCTTTGCCCCTTCTGTTTTTCAGCCTAAATTTCACACCTCGATAGTAGATGCTTCGATTGCGACAAGAAACCCCCTTTTTTTCACTCTTTTGAAGTATTTCCAGGAATGGAAGGACCTTTCTTTAGATGTTTTGCATATCGGAGTTGGTCAAAAAAAGCAGGAGGGGGCAAAAGTGAGAAAGCTTTTTGAAAAAGGGTGGTTGCACTGGGTTCTTTCAAAACAGATATTTGAGGAGCTCGAGTCTATTGGAAGAAACTACCAGGAGTACCTTGCAGATATGATCAAAGAGAGTAAACTCTTTAAAGATTTGAGAATCGTTACGGTGAACCCTCAAATTGAGGGGAACCTGGATTTTAGTTTTATGGGGGATATTTCCCTTACACCGGAACAAATACGCAAAGAGGTAGAAGGATGGATGGAAGCACTTCCAATCGATCATTTAGAATTCTAAGCCTTGATGGGGGTGCCTTTGCGGGTGTTTTCACGGTGCGTTTATTGGCGGAGATAGAAAAGCGCAGTTCTAAAAAGGCCTCTGAATTTTTCGACGGTTTTTCGGGGATATCGGCCGGAGCCTTTTTGGGTGCTATAATCAGTTATGGAGACATAACCGCTAAAGACCTCATCGATGAGATTATATTCACAATTAAAAACATGCGTTCGAATAGAACAGAGAGAATACGCACCCTTTGGGGGGCGTTAAAACCCGCTTTGAGTCACGAAAAAAAATGGGATGGCCTCTACCGGTATTTTGCGAATGCACAGCTCAAAGACCTCAAAATCAAGGGGGTTTTTCCCATATGGGATTTTGAAAATAAGAAAATTCGTATTTTTGATTCGACCCTTGATCCAAATGTACATATTTGCGATGTGGTGTACCTTTCTACCGGCGCAAATGCGGTCTATGGGGCAGTAGATTCCAGACTTAGTGAGCCTAAATTCTCGGGTTCCGATTTGGCCCTTTATGTGAATGACCCCCGATTGATTGCACTATTTAGTTTCAAAGAAGAGATCCAAAAAAGGGGGACGCATATCCTTTCGATCGGAAGCTCTTTGACACCGTCTGAACCCCAACAGCAGTCGTTTAAGAGGGGGCCTTTAAGATGGATGAATAACATATTGCCGGAGTTGCGGCAGGCGCAGGAGGCTTTTGTTAACCAGAGCATGCAATTTTTCTCTCAAGAGGAAATTTTGCCCATCCATAGCCATCTGCGTCTAAATATGATTTCTGGAAAGACGGTGGATGGGTTCAAAGGCGATGATGAGCTGAACATTTTTTTTCTCGAACTAGCTGAGGAACTTATTGAGCGACGATCTTATGAAATAGATCGTTTTATAGAGTCGTGCGAAAATAATACCAAACTCCACCTTCCGGTTATTTTGTAACTGCTTTATCTACTTCTTTGAAAAAAAACCTTCCGTTGAGTCCATTTTTTAAGAACTTTTTGTAGTCTCACTCTCCTCCTCATGATAGGGGTAAAAAAGCCCCCCTTTTTTTGAGGTGATTTTCTTAGTGATCTCATATACATAAACAAAAACTACCGGCCCTACAAGTAAGCTTGTGATCTGGGCAAAGAAGAGGCCCCCCACGATAGCAATACCTAAAGGGGCACGAGTTAAAGCAATTTCCCCGCCTATACCCAAAGCTACTGGAACTGCCCCCATCATCGCAGCAAATGTTGTCATAAGAATGGGTCTAAATCGAAGCATAGAGGCTTTTGTTATGGCCTCCTCAGAGGTGCTTTGCGGATTTTTTTCGAGCTCTTCAAGAGCAAAATCGACAATCAAGATACCATTTTTCATAACAATTCCCATCAGCATGATAATACCAATCATCGCATAAATGGAGAGTTTCAAACCAAGAATCCATAGCGTAAATAGCCCTCCAAAGGCTGCCAGTGGGACAGCTGATAGGGGAGTGATGGGGTGTAAGAAGTTTTCGTACAAAATTCCCAAGATGATGTAGATGGCAAAAATGGCAAGTCCCGTGAGAAAAAAAAGCTGTAGCATCGCTTTTTGAAATTCAGAGGTTGCACCTGTGGTAAACCCGATCGCTTTTCCCTCAAAAATTTGGGGGGAAATTTGTTCTATTTTTTGAAGAGCTTGGGAGATGGTGTAACCCTCTGCGATATTAAACGAGATCGTGCTTGATGGTAATGAGTTGTAGTGGTTGACCATATTCGGTTTAGTGCTCAACTTGCCCTCGAAAATTGAGGTGGAGTTTACAGCCTGGGTGGTGTCTGTGGTGGAAAAAATATTTTCCCAAGGGCTCACGTTAGCCAAAGGAACTTGGGGGCCTAAAAAAAGGCGGTCCATCTTATCGGGTGTTTCTTTAAATTTGTTTTTTAGTTCTAGGATGACATAATTCACAGAGTTGGGTCGGTAGATTGTCGAAACGTATGTCTGACCGTAGGCGAGTGCGAGATTGTTTTCAAAATTCAGGGGGGTAATATTCCCATAGGCTCTTGCTCTTTCACGATCTATAAGCATGTTGAAAACAGGACTACCGACCGAAAGATCGGAGTTGACGGTTGTGAATTCGGGCTCTTTTTTTAAAGCGGCGATCAGCTGTTGGGCCTTAGCTTGCATATCCGCTTCGTTTTGCGACGCTACTACATACTGATAAGATGCGCGACTTGCAGAGGTGCTGCCTGTCTGCATGTTGATTAACGGTAAAGGTTTGAATAAAACTTTACACCCGATAATATTCAGAGATTTTGAGTGCAAATCCTTCAAGATTTTTTTAAATGGCAGATTCCCTTTTGAGCTATTCAAGATGATAAACACAAGACCCATATTATCGCTTGGTGAATCCGATACTGTGCATAAACCGGTTACGTAAGGATTCGTAAGAGCGATTTTTCCAATTTCAGCGAGAAAAACCTCTGTTTTTTCTGGAGACGCAGTCTCTTCGGCGATCACAAATCCCAGGATTGCATTGATGGGAGTTTCAGGTATGAACTCTTTTGGGGTGCCGACTGCAATTGTTATTGAGGCGGTCAAAAAAAGCAAAGCAATCCCTAATACCGATTTTTTATGCTTTAAAGACCAAGATAGAACAGGTACATAGAGTTTTCTAAAAAATTCATTAAAAGCAATCGAGAGCTCTTCAACTCGAGATTTTTGATTAGGATCATACGGGGGAATGAAACGGCTACACAAAACAGGTGTCAATGTGACCGATATAAAGCCCGAAAAAAGTATGGCTGCAATCATCACACCTGCCATTTCGCTGAAGAGTTGTCCCATCAGACCGGGGATGTAGACCATAGGAATAAAAACGGCACATAGGCAGGAGGAGATAGACACGATTGCCGTAAAGATCTCTTTCGATCCGTTAAGAGCGGCCTTATAGGGTTTTTCTCCCTCTTCGCCGTGACGGACGATATTTTCTAAGACAATAATCGCATCATCGACAAGAAATCCTGTTGCCAAGGTGATTGCAGACAATGACATCACATCAATGTTATAGCCCAAAAAAAACATCATGATGAAGGTGCCTGTAATCGTTATCGGCAAAGTGATTAAGGGGATAATGCTATTGCGAATTTTTCCCAGATAGAGGAAAACAACGATCACTACTAAAAGAAAAGCTATATAAAGTGTCAGCTCTATGTCTTTAACTGAATCGACAACGTAGTTTTTTTCTGAAAAGCAGATGTCGTATTTCATCGACCGGGGCATGGTCCGGACTAACTTTTGCATTTTATTTTCAAGGTCAGTGCAGACTGTCACCGTATTGAAGGCATTTTGTTTAAATATCGCCAAAAATACGGCCTCTTTTCCATGCGGATCCCCGCTGTTAAACCATTGAATATTTTGCTGGTCATTTTGAACGCTTTCAAAAGCTCTTCCGACATCCGAAAGCCTCACAATATTGTCGTTGTTGATCTTTATGATCATATTGTTGTATTCGTCAGCCTTGAAAAGCTGTCCATCAGCGGTTGTGATGATTGTGAAGTTTGGGCCGTAAAACTTTCCGGTGGGTTGGACAGGATTGTTTTGATTGATCGCATTGGTAACATCTGCAAGTGTAATCCCTTTTGCAGCTAGAGCTTCAGGATCCACGTGGACACGCACAGCAAATGCATTTCCGTAGACTTGTACGTTGGCGACACCGTCTATTGTCCCCAATTGTCGTGCCACAATATTGTTTGCATAGTCGTAAATAGAGCTTTGAGATTGCGTATCTGAATAGATCACTATATACATCACCGGTGTGTCGGACGGGTTCACTTTTGTATAGGAGGGTAAAGAAGGGAGACGAGGGAGCTGTCCTTGTACTTGTGAAATCGCTTGCTGGGTATTTGTTGCGGCATCGTTTATATCGATAGACGGGTGAAATTGTAGAAGGATGGAGGAGTTGCCATAGGTACTTGAAGAGTTGACCGATTGGATTCCCTGGATCGAAAGGAACTGGGTTTCCAAAGGGCTCGAAACAAGATTTGCGACTTGCTCAGGGGAGGCTCCGGGATAATTACAAGAAACGGATATTGTATTAGCTTTTGTATTCGGTAGAACTGCTACAGGTAAGTTAAATAGGGCGTAGGCCCCAAAAGTCACTAGGGTAAGCATGATCAAAAGGGTAGCTACTGGTCTCTCTATGAAAGATTTTGAAAAATGCATAGATCCTCTTAAATTATCTGAACTTTGGCGCCATCTTCGACGTTGATTTGTCCGTCAATCACAATTCTATCACCGGGGGAAAGTTCAGGGGAAATCAGCTGGACAAGATTTTCTATATGCACTCCGGTCTCGACCCAGACATATTTTGCTGTATTAGATTTGTCTATTTTGATGACATATTTCCCCTTCACTCCTAGACCTAGGGCTTCGATCGGGCACACAAGAGCATCTGGTATATAACGAAGGATAAGCTCACACCTTGCAAATTGACCGGGCCAAAGGATCTCCTCAGCATTTTCATAACGGGCTCTTAAGGGGAGTTGACCTGTTGCTTGATCAATCTGGTTATCGATGACAATTAATTCAGATAGGATAGTCTCTTTGGAACCGGGAACAGTCACTCTTACATCAAGATTTTTTTGCTTCTGTAGCCGTATAATTCTCGCATATTCATATTCTGGAACGGAAAAATCGATGTAAATCGGGGAGATTTGGTTTAAAGTCATCAAATTTTGCCCGGGATCTGCTACCAAATTCCCTAAATCCACTAACTGTTTCGAACACCGGCCTGTGAAAGGGGCTTTAATGTAGCAAAAATCCAGATCGGTTAGATTTTTTTCTACTTCCCCTTCATTCATCAAAACTGCACCATCTTGCTCTTTGTCATTACATACGTACTGAAAAAAATCTAATTCTGAGACAAACTGGTCTTTGATGAGTTTTGAATAGCGCTCCTTTTTGTTCAAAGAAAACGCTTTATTCGCCTTAGCCTCTATCAGATTTCCCTGTGCAGACTTAAGATTAGCCTGGTAGACCCTAGGATCGATAGTGATCAAAAGATCCCCTTTTTGTACAAGTTGACCCTGGATGTAAGAGATATCTACTATATATCCCTCCACTTGAGCACATATTTCTGCAGAATTAAAAGCTATAACATGCCCAATTCCCGGGATAGTTTCGGGTACACTCATCGTTTGTAGGTTTGCAGTTTTTACACTTGCGAGGGGAAGCTCTAAAGCTTGCGGCTTTTTAGAGCAGCCATTAAAAATAACAAAAGATACTAGGGGAATCAAATATCTATATCTCATGGAGCCTCATTTTTGTTTATTAGACCTATTTCAAAAGTTAGATTTGCTTTAGATTGGAAATAGTTGCTAACAACCGAAATGAGCTGAGCTCTCGCGTCAGCTAATTGTGCTTGCGAATTCAAAACATCCAAAATATCGTTAGTGCCCGCCTTATAGCCCTCAAATGTCCCTTTGTACTCGATCTCTGCAGCCTCTAGATACTGCTGATTCAATAAGAGCTGATCGGAGGCCAATACGAGGTTATTATACTGGGTCATTACCCCGGACATGGTTTGCAGTTGTAAAAGATTTAAGCTGCTTTCAGCCTCTTCAATTTGTGCCATCTGTTGTCTATAGGTATTTTTTATTTCCCAACCGGTAAAAATAGGCATCACAAGATTGAATTGAACAAGCCAGTTCCCCCCATCAGTCACATTCTGATTGAAAAAGTATTGTCCCCCGCTTGCCTCAAGGGTAAGTTGCGGAAAATTTTCTGCGTAGGCTTTTTTTAGGTTGGCTTTTCTTTGCAAAATTGTCGCTTTGATGGCTTTCAAATCGGGGCGCATTTGGTGCGCAATGGAAAGAAGCTGGTCGGGTTTAAAAAAGGTCATGTGTATGGATTTGGGATCTGGAAAGTCCTCAACCATAAGATTTGTTTGTGCCGGAATCCCAAGATCCGTATTCAGGGCAATCAGAGCATTTTTTACTGCGGCCTCCTGTGAAACGACACTGATCTTTTTTTGCAAAAATGAGCTTTTGGCCTGCATAACGTTTGTAATGTCCGAAATCCCAAGACTCAAACGGTCGATTGCAGCCGTATACGTTGCCTGGGCATCCACCAGGTCACTTTGGTACGCCACCAATAAGTTTTTTTGATAGAGGTAATTATAATAGCTATCTGCAACCCTCTTCAAAACAGTTTGCATTTCGGCATTATGCTGTAGGTTCACGCTTAAAAGATTAAAGTAATTGGACTCGATATTAGGCTGACGCGTTAAATCTATGAGAGCGTAATTCATCATGATTTCTGGGCCCCAAGTGGTAGTGTAGTATTGAAAAAGTTGGGTGTCTAATTGAAAGCCCTGGAGCTGCCTTAAATACATCAAGTCAAATTTAATCTTTGGGTAGAGAGAAGATCTAGAAATACCATATTCTGTCGCTGCACTTTGTGCATCATAAAATGTTTTTTTCGTGAGTGGACTGTTATTGAGTCCTAAAGAAAACAGATCTAGAATATTCAGAACTTTAGTTTGTTTTTCAAGGTTACTTAAATCCAAAAAAGGGACCGAATCGATGTGCCGAACGTCGGCGTTGGAATTGATCCAAAAACTTGCACTAGACTTCGGAGCGTACTTATTGGGAGATACCTCAGGAGCAGGTTTACATCCTGCTAACAAGAGAATAATAAGCCAGTTGCGTTTACCCATAAACTTGGCTAATAAGAAAAAACTAATAAATGATCAATCAGAAATTTTACCTTGGTGACTACCGGCGAGGCAAAATAAATCTTTTTGTACTATGTTTCAAGTTATGTAGGGAAAATCAAAGTTGCGATTGACAATTCTCTTTTTTTTATTAGTGTTAAGTCTATGGATAAGAATAGTAAGATCTTGATCGTAGGGGCAGGTCCTGTGGGGCTCACTCTGCATCGCTTTTTGAAAAAAGAGGGTTATACCCGCGTGCGTCACATCGACAAAAGCATGACCATGGCACAGGAGTCAAGAGCTGTGGGGATACATGCTTTCACGCTTCAAGTAATTTTCAAAGAACTCGGCTTACAAGAAGAGTTTAAAAAAAGGGGAGTAGCTATTCAAAAACTTGTTTTTGAGAAACAGGGAAAGATCCTCCATTCTCTTGTCTTGCCTAGGTTTTTATGTGCAATTGGACAAAATATCACTGAAGAGATTCTGGGAAGAGATCTCAATATTCAACGTGGTATTGAATGTGTGTACGTGGATGAATATGGAAACGCCCGCTTAAAAAGGCAAGATGGACTGATAGAAGAAGATAAATACGATCTTATCGTCGGTGCCGACGGAACTCACAGTATTGTTCGCCAAATGTTAGGGATAGAATTTAGCGGAAAAAGCTATCCCCAAACCTGGTCGCTAAAAGATGTGGAGTTTGATCATCCGATTACAGAGTTACAATCCGGATTGATTCAACTTCATGAGGACGGTGTTCTTTTGTTTGTTATGGCTATAGGGCCAAAAACTTTTAGGGTTTTTTCAAACTCTCCCGATTGCGAAAAATACTTACCCAAAGATATCCGCATCACAAGCACCTACTGGAGTGCTAACTATCATGTCCACTGCAGGATTGCGAACAGCTACTATAAAGGAAAATGTGTGATTATGGGGGATGCAGCCCACACCTCGTCGCCTGTCGGAGGTACAGGGATGAATAGCGGGATGGAAGACGCCTATCTTTTTGTAAAAGCTCTTGAGCAAAATGGGATAAAAGATTGGGCTAAACAAAGACGACGGTATGAAAAAAACCTATTGTTTTGGACCGATACCATCTATGGCTTTATGACAAAAAAAGGGCCGTTCGCCCACCTTTTTAGACAATTTGTTCTAAAATATTTTGTCAAAATAGATTGGATACAAAAAAAGTTATTTAAAAAGTTTTCAAGGCCATTTTAAAAAAAACCCCTTTTAGGGGGTTTTGATATTTCTTATGAAAAGTCAGAGCTTTTCTTTCTCATCCATGATCCCAGTGCTATAGCGATCATACGCACTTTGATAGACGCTTATCGCATTTTCCAAAATGGAAGATTTACTAGCAGGAATCTCTTGAAAATCGTGAGAGTTTTTTTGATAGGCATTCACCTCTTTTTTAGGTGAAAGGATCACCATCTCGTTTTTTCCAAAAAAACCGAGTCTTTGGTATGTCCCTAAGGGAACGGGGCGATCGATCGGGGAGTGGATCTGGTCTATCCCATAAAACCTGCTCTCATAGCTGATCCCTAAAAGCCCCAAAATTGACGGGATCACATCCATTTGACTTGTGCGCGTTTTGATCGCCTTAGGCTGTAAATTTTTTGGGGTGGTAAAAATACAGGGAGTAAGGTACTTATTGGGGTCTAATTTCATTTTTCCGGCACTGGAAGCGCAGTGGTCAGCTGTGATAATAAATAACGTGTTTTCGTACCAGCTAGTGCTTTTTGCTTTTTCAAAAAACTGCTCTATAGCCCAATCTGTATAACGGACAGCCGCTTCTCTAGTCCCTTGCGCCATCTCAATTCTATTAGCAGGAAATGTATAAGGTCTATGGTTGGATGTTGTCATGATTAGACTAAAGAAGGGTTTCAAAGGATCTTTTCTAGAGCCGATATCTTCTAAAAAGGCATCAAAAAGATGCTCGTCACTAACTCCCCAAATAGTCTCGTGCTCTATTTTTTCGGACGGGATGTGGAGACGATCACGAACTGTAAAGCCGTTTGCTTCAAAGAAAGCATTCATATTGTCAAAGTAACCATATCCTCCATACCAAAAAAACATCTCATATCCCAACGGTTTAAGAACTGAAGAGACATTGTAGAGATTTCCATAATTTGGTCTTCTTAAGATGGAACTTCCCGGAGTTGGCGGAACACTTAAGGCCAAAGCTTCAAGTCCTCTGACGGTGCGCGTCCCTGTGGCGTAATGATCTTCAAAACAGATGGATTGCTCTTTTAGTTTGGAGATAAAAGGGGTCCAACTTTCTGGTTTTTTATCTAAAAACTCCTGACTCAAGCTCTCAACCGTTATTAAAACCACATTCCAGTTATTCTTAGGGCCATATGCCGGTATCATACGTGCTATGGGATCTTGATCACGTTGGGAAAAATTTTGGGGGAAATAAGAGGAGATTTTTTGCGGTATTAAGGTTGAGTCAATCGTCTGATAAAATTGATTATAATTGAGTTGGTTATGAAAAAAGGCGTAAACAAGGTTACTGGTTCCGTTTTCACTCAGTTCTTGAGCGAAGTTGTTCTTGCTCCAATGTTGCAAAGGTATAAGAAACGAAAAAAAGCATAAAGAAGCGATTTGTACAATTGATTTAGCAGACACGCTCTGTTGTGATTTAGGAAGTTTTCTTACATAATAGGCACCAACACCTGCAATTAAAGCCATGATGGAGAAGTAGGTCTTCATAGGGTACGATTGCAGGATATTATTCACTACTTCGTGGGTATACACCAAATAATCGATTGCGATGAAATTGAAACGACATTCCATGTCACCCCAAAAAATCCACTCGGCAAACATCTGAAAAGAGAGGGCAAATAAAGCTACAACAAATCCTAGCCACTCGATTAAAGGGGTTTTTTGGACTCTTGTCTGAATAAAATTAGGAAGAAAACGGACAGCTATGGCAAATAAAAGTGTCAGTAAGAGTGTCGGTCTAAGATCGAATAAAAAGCCTATCCCAAGAATTGATGGGATTTGAGTCCACTCTATGGACTGATTCCAGACATTCATCAAGGTGAGGGTAAGTCGCGTGAAAGTGGAAAAAACTAAAAAGAGCAACGGCGCTCTAAAATAGATTTTTTGATGCATAATTCTCCGTTTGAATTCAAAAATACTTGTTCTAAACCCTTGTATAGAATGGTTTGTTTAATAGGGTAGGTGTTGAGCAAAAAATTGTAAATACCGTACTGTGTTTAAGTGATGGAAAAGCCCTTGAATCTGCCGGGAATCGGTTTTTGTGTAGTCTCCTTTTTGGGCTGCATTGTCTCTTTTATATGGTTAGATAACCCGCTCCAATTACAGTTTTTCGACCTGCTATCCCAAAAGTGGTCGATTACTGGTGCTGAATCGTTGATTCGCCTTTTTTGCTACCACATCCCAAAATCATTTTTTGGTGCGCTAATCACTTTTCTTTTGATCAAACCCCTTTTTTCGAAGGGGGGCACAAAAGAGATTTTTGCTGCAATTTTTCTCCTATTTTCCCCGATTTCAGTTGCTGTCATTAAAATTTTTACGGGTGTAGAGTGTCCTAAAGATCTTCTGTGTTATGGCGGACACCAACCTGAACTTAGTCTTTTAGAATCGATGTTTAAAGGGACGGGACGCTGTTTTCCGGGAGGACACGTGAGTGCAGGTTTTGGTCTTTATGTAGCCCTTACTCTTTTGAGCCCAGAAAAAAGATGGAAGGGATTTATTGCTATTACATTTTTGGGGCATTTCATGGGGTTTTACCAAATTGCAAGAGGCTACCATTTCATTTCTCACAATCTAGCGACAATGGGTTTGTCTTACGGCTTTTTTTTAATCAATCAAACCCTTTTGAAAGAGCTTGAAAAAGAGGGTGACCTTTTTCTTGATAAACTCAAAGGTTTTTTCAAGATAAGAATCTTTTCAAAGAGATTTTGAAGTAAAAAAGAGGGCCGAATTTTAGAAGCCTTTGTTTTACAAATCTAACTAAAAAACAGATCTGATGGAATTTCGAGATCGCCCTCTTTCTCTCTTATTTTTACCAATACAAAAATGATTAGTGGTTGCCAAGATTTTGATCATGGGATTCGGGATTCTCAGAGTCTTGGTAGGCAAGAGTTGGATTGTTACTTATCCAGTCTTGTACTGCTTGTGGAATGTCATCACCAGCCCAGTAGCGAATGTGCCAGGGCTCAGCAGGAATAAGCTCCCAACTAAAACCAAACTTTGCAACATTATTAATCAGCCATCGCATTCTTTCCGGTTGTGATGCCGAAAAAATATCTACAGCTAGACCTAAGTTATGGTTGCTTGTACCCGGGGAAGCTAAGGGCGCGTATCCTTTTTTCAAATACCAGGTTTTATTTTCAAAAGTTCTTGTAACATACGGTTTCGCCACGATGTTATCATCTGGTGGGGCTGGTACAAAACGAACTTTAAATGCTGCTGTCTGTGAACTTAAAGACCGGTAACAGTCTCCTGCAGAGGTAGGTTTTAAATTAATACCGTCTACTTTAGCTGCAGACCGCATAGCGTGCCAAGCGTTCGCTGCACGAATATGGAGTTTACCATAAGGCTGAATTTCTTTAAGGAGGTAATCAGGAATTTTTCCCGGAGTTTTGCCTTTCAAACTGTGGGGTAATTTGACATCAACTTTGTAATTCCAGGGGACGTTAGTTCCTTGGCTACTACCTCCAATTTTGGAACTTTCGGTTTTTAGAAAAAATAGGGTTAAAAAGTTCTTAGGACTCATTAAAAAGAGCCCGATTTTTGTGTTTGAGGGATGGGTTTTTAGGGTGGTATTTTCAGCACGGCATGGGGACGTCTTATTCAACGGTATTTTGGAGACGAATAAATCGAAGAATTTATTTTGAATTTGTTGGTCAAGGGTAAATAGGTCTATATGAAAACCAGATTCAGCCCTATGAGCCTGTTGATTGAAGTGATTTTTATTCCAGTACTCTAAGGGAAATAGAAATGAAAAAAAACTCAAGGCGGCGATAAGGAGGTTTTTTTTCTCTTTTTTTGAAGCAGTTGAGGGTTTAAACCTACTAAGATACCAAATAGAAGAAAGAATAAAATACTCATCTTTGAATTAAATAAAAATTTGTCCATTAATTTGACTGGAATTTCTAGCCCATTTAGAGTGCCGTTAAAGGCATCAATTAGACTAGGTAAGAGCGCTCCAATGATGGAAAAAAATAAAAAGAGCATCGGTGCTTTGTAGAAAATTTTCTGATCCATACTTCTCCAGTTAGTTCGAAAAAAAAATTAGTTTTACGTGTCTTTCAATTGAAAAGACTAAGATAACTTAAATTTAATTTTAAAATTTGTAAATATTTTATTGACTAAATCTTTAAATATTTTTGAGACGGAATCTAGCTTACAAGCCTTTTTAATGAGGGGAGATGACTTAATCTTAAGGGCACATGGGTGAGTTTATTGCTGTGAATAAAGATTGTCTTGAGTTTTTTTAGTTTGTAGAAGCTTGTGGGGAGATTATAAAGACGATTTTTGGAGATGTTTATGGTTTCTAAATCCTCTAAATCTCCAATCCAATCGGGTAAAAATTCCAGAAGATTTTGGGATATGTTAAAAGATTTGAGATTTTTAAAAAGGAGGATTTCTTTTGGGATATGGGTGAGTTTTAATTTTGATAAAGTAAGCTTTTTAATTTCTAGGAGCTCTTTTGCCTGCTCAGTCATTGCTTCACGAATTTCTTGAGGAGTCGCTCCAAAAAGCGCTTTGAGAATTTTTTGCTCTACAAGATATTGAAAGACTAAAAGGAGGTTCTCATCCTCTAATTTGAGCATTTTGTACTTTAGAGAATGTTTTGCTGCTATAGCTTTTGGCTTAACTTCTTTGTTTTTTATCAAGTTATCCAATCTTTGAACTAAACCCTCGTCTTTTAATTGAGCAAAAAATTTCTTTTCGCTTTTTTTCTTCTCTAGAAAAGGGGTATAGCAATGGAAAACATGGTGAATTTTTACGATTTGGTGTTCAAAAGGGTCGAACCCAATAATCGAGCGGAAGCGATTGAGAATATTTTGAAGCTCTTCTACCTCTTTAGAAAGAACTTTCCATCTTCGATTCATGAAGGGAGTTTGACAAAGACGAAAAGATTGGAGATTTTCAGGTAGATTTCCGAGTTTTGTTGTCGATTTGCAAGGCATTACCTTTGCCACGCTACCAAAAAAATTGATTTTTTAAAACTAGATAAATAAAAAAAACAAAATTTTGAAAAATCTAGACCCGTTCCTCAGAACGTCTTTGTCTCCATAAAAGGCGGGGATCCGCATGCAGCTCCTCTTTTCTTTTAATCGCAAGCTGGCCACACGCTGCAGAAACATCTTGTCCTCGGCTGTAGCGCACAGGGGCGGAAATTGAGCGCGTTTCGAGATAATTTTGAAAGGCTTTTAGATTCTCTTCAAGAGCCGGCTCCATTGCTGTACCCGGATGAGGATTTAGAGGGATGAGGTTAACCTTCACTTTTAGTCCGTGGGCAAATTTTACCAGGGCTTTTGCATGTTTTAGCGAATCATTTTTATCCTTAATCATCACGTATTCCAATGTGATCCCATGGCGAGTTTGAATCGGATATTTTAAGAGGGCATTTTTGAGCATCTCGAGCGGGTATTTTCGGTTAATGGGCATCATCGAAGAGCGCTCGTCGTCAAATGGAGTATGAAAGGAGATAGCTAAACTCACCGCTACTTCTTTACCCAAGGCCTCAATTTCGGGAACAAGACCTGAGGTGGATACAGTCACTTTATGTTTACTTAGATTCAGCCCATCTAACGATGTCATAACCTTTAGCGCCTTTACGAGCTCATCGAAATTGTCGAGCGGTTCCCCCATGCCCATAAAAACGATGTTTGTGACCTTTCTATTTTGAAGCTCATTATTTGCAATCAGGATTTGCGACAAAATTTCCCCAAAACTAAGATTCCTCAATAACCCCATTTTGCCGGTCTGACAAAAGGAGCAGTTCATTCTACACCCCACCTGTGAGCTGATACAGAGCGTCACTCGATCCAAAGAGGGCATAAGAACCATTTCAATCAGCTTACCGTCATTGAGTTTCAAAAGATATTTTGTGCTTTTATCCTGACTTTCCAATCGCGTATCAATTTTAGGTAGATCCCAGTCAAAAAAAATGTATAGTTTTTCTTTTAAATCTTTTGGGATATTAGTGAATTTGAAAGGGTCATTTACCCCTTTAAGGATCCATTCAAAAATTTGTTTGGCGATAAAAGAGGGGTAATTGTGTGAAATAACCCACTGACTCCAATCTTCAAAAGTAAAGTTTAGGTAAAACCGACGCTCCATAAGGGGACCATTTTACCTGAAGCGCTTAACCTTGGCAAGGTGAAATCCCGCACTGCAGAGCTGTTGTAACTACATTAGCAAATGTTATAAAAATTAATAGAAATGCGCCCAGTTTCTCAGGAACTGTTAAATGGAGATGCTCCTGATTGTCTTTGGAATCGACGTGCAGAATTTGAACAAGCGCTACCCCGAAAATACAGCAAAAAAAGACGATGAACGCCCAAACATAAAGACTGAGGCCTAAAACAGGAGTACCAAACGTGGGAAAGTTAGGGCAAGCATGAAATGAGATTTGTCGCAACGACACGCTCATACCAAAAAGAGCCGAAAAAATAATTAAACCATAGTGGGATCCTTTGAGCCCAAAACGCAGATTCATAAAAGCTCCGCTAGCCACACCAATCATTCCAACCCTTTGCAGCATGCATAGAGGGCAGGGCAACTCGTTGGCTAGATATTGGTGGGCATAAGCTGCTAATAAAACAAAGAAAATAATGTAAATTACAACAAAGTTTAAGAGTCGCTTTATTTCTGTCATAGACGAATCCCCAGTTTATTTGTCATGTGGTGAAACAAAACAACTAACGAGCATAGGAGTGAGAAAATAAAAAGAAGTTGTGTTCCGCGGTGAACGCGCAATAGAATAAGGATTTGTAAGATTCCAAAAAGTAAAAAAAGCGAAAACATCATAAACTAGCCTTTCACTTCTAGATAAATTAAAGCTAATTTTTAAATAGAATAATTTATGTGGGTGCTCTAGTAGTGCTTTTCCCATTTTTCAAACAGCTCATCTAACTCTTTTTTCAGACTTAGGTGATGTTTGCATAGCTTTTCAAGTTCATGCGGAAGAGCCACCCCAAGTTTTTCCTCAGTAAGACGAATCTCTTCTTCAAGCTTTTCGATTCGTTGCTCGATTTCTCTTGTGGAACGTTTTTTCTCTATCGGAGAGAAGGAGGATTGTGAGGAAAGGCTTTTTAACTCTTTTTTGGCCTCTTGTAGTTTTTGTTGCCACTGCTGAAAATCGCTAAAAAGATACCCCGAATCTTTATTGACTCCTAAACCTAAGTATTGGCTGGATAAAGAACTCAAGAAGTATCGGTCGTGGGAGATCACTACAACAGCCCCCTCAAAATCTTGCAAAGATTTTGTCAGTAGATCGATCATCTCCATATCGAGATCATTTGTGGGCTCATCTAGAAGGAGAACATCCGCAGGTTTTAGCATGAGCCGAGCTAAGATAGCACGTGCCCTCTCTCCTCCGGATAGAACCTCGATATCTGTTAAAAGCCGATCTGCGGGGAAGCGAAATTTTTTCGCCCAGGAGATGATATGCATCGCTTTTCCCTGGTAAAACACGGTGTCGGCAAGGTGCCCTGTAAGAGCCTCTTGCAGAGTCATCCCTTTTTTGGGAAGAGCCTCTTTCATTTGGTCAAAATAGACCACTCTTAAATCCTCTTTCCATTTTACTGTCCCTTTGTCAGGAGAGATCTCTTTCATGAGTATTTTTAAAAGAGTGCTTTTTCCCGAACCATTCATTCCGAGAACTCCCAGCCGGTCTTTTCTAAAGATCTCTAGATTAAAATCCTCGAACAGGGTCCGTTCTGAAAAACTCTTGTAAACATGCTTGAGCACAATCAATTTTTTTGAAGTCGAATCAGATTGACTGAATGTAGCTAAAGAGCCTTGTTCACGGTTTCTTTCCTTAAAATCTCTGACCTCTTCTTTGAGCGAGCCGACGTCTTTTATCCTGGTGAGCGATTTGGCGGTCCTGGCAGGGGCTGTGCGACCAAGCCACTCGAGCTGTTTTTTTAATTCTTGTTCCAAAGAGTGTGCTTTTTTGGACTGACTCAGATCGTAGGCCTCCTTCTCCTTTAAGTAGCTAGAATAGGGACCCTCAACAAAAAAATGCCCTTTAGGATAGCGTTGATTCATCTCTAAAGTAGCGTTAGTCACACGGTCCAAAAAGACACGATCATGACTGACTATTAACATAGGGGTAGTCACGGTATTGAGCATCTCCTCTAACCATAATATTCCCTCCAAGTCCAAATGGTTTGTAGGTTCATCAAGCAAAAGCAAAGAGGGCTCTTGATCGAGAGCGTGAGCGATAAGGTATTTCCTTTTTTGGCCACCGGAGAGCTTTGAAGGATCAACGTCTAGAGGAAAACCAAATAAATTTTTTCTGTAAGCACTGAGCTCGAGCTGTAAAATGTCGGCCTGCTGGGCAGCATAAGCCGCTTTTACCCCTTTTCGATAAATAACTTTACCTTCGTCTTGTGTCTCAAGTCCCTGTAGAATTCTTAAAAGGGTGCTCTTTCCGGAGCCGTTTGGCCCCACAATTCCGATTTTTTGATGGTCGTAGACACTAAAGCTTAGGTTGTCAAAAAGACTTTTTGATCCAAAGGATTTTGCGAGATTTTGTACGCTCAGAAGAATTTGCATGAAACTACTATAAAGGATTTGTTCTTTTTTTTTGAGGGAATCAAATCCTTATTCAAATATACTCTTTTTTGCGTGAGAAAATCGACGGCCTTAAAATGTTTTTGAAAATATTCATGAGTTTGGTGACCGCTACAACCTTTGCTCAAAAAGAGGAAAATCCTCCACCCGCTGAAGGAAAAAAAATTACAGTTGCCCTTTTAGGTAGCGATCGGAATGGAAATGATAAAAACATTAGTCTCGAGGTAAAAAAGCTTGCTAAAGAGATCGACCCAAAAAAAGTAAGATTTATTTACAATGGGGGTAACGTTGGGTTAAGATACTTTTTCGTTCAAGAATTTACCTCCAGAGGCGGAGAGGTAAGTGCTTATATTGTTTTGAACGAGAAAAATAAAACACCTTCTTCATTTGCCTCACAAATTTTTTCGAATGATTCCCAAAGAATGCAACAAGTCTATAACGATAGCGATCTTTTCTTGGTTCTTCCTGGCGGAATGGAGACAATAGGGGAGATGGGGTTTGTTATCGACCAGAATGCCTCAAAAAATAAAACTCTAAGACCTTTGATTGTATTCGATGTAAACCAATACTATACCCGTTTTTTTCAGTTTATTGAGTACGTAGAGAAGCAGGGTTTTATGGATCATAAACGCCTATTTAGACGATCGGTCAAGCAAGAGAACGAGATCACCAAAATTTTATCGCAGATTTATTTTGAGTCTAATAAGGAGAGCAAGGGAAAATAAACTTTCAAGATCCCCCTGAAGGGGGATCTTAAAGTGTCAATTATGGGTTTAATTCGAAGAAATAAACCTTCCTAATACAGTTTTAACACTCACATCGTGAATCAACGGATCGGTCAAGTGGTCGATAACTCCGTCCATATAACCATTGAGAATTCGGGTTACTTGCCCTTTAGCCATATTTAATAGAGAAGAATCTTTAAGAAGCGAGATATCTACCTCCACCTTTTCTAGAGATTCTTTTACAAGGTGGCTGAGAACGCTTTCATCTGCAAATATAGACTGAAGTTGGGTAAGGTTCTGATTTTTGGTCACTTCACAACTCAAACCTTCAAAATATCTCTCCCACTTTACCAATGCGCTAATATTTCTTTCGAGTTCTACTAGGTCATCTTGAGTTGGTTTTAGGTTATTTTTGAAAGTTTTATGGAGACTCTCTATTTTTCCATAAATCTCTTCAAGTTCTCCAATCAGATTTTGACCCTCTGTTAGTCTCTTTAAGGAGTGTCTATTTTCGTTGGTCTGTTTTTTTAAAGATTCGAGCCTACTGTAGGTACTTTCGAGGGCCTGCTTGCGCAGTTCAACAGCATCTTCTTTAGCTGTTAAAACTGATTGAAGGCTCTCTTTGCAAAGGGATAAGTGTTGGAAATGATTTGTAGGTTGAAATCGTAGTGCTTTAACAGCAAAATAGTCTTGTAATTTTACAGAGCAACCTAGAGCCTCCTGAAGCTCGGACTGGATAGGTGTTAATCTTTTTAAGAAAAGCTCACGGTCCACTGGGGCCAGCTTGTTACCTTTAATTTGGCTATTTTTCAAGAGCTCAAGTTGCAAGGTCATCGATTGGATATCTTCACGAATTTTCGTCGCAGCCGATCTTCGATTATCGTTGTCAGAAGATGGTGCCTGAAGCCTTCCAAGTACATCTCTAACAGAAGGAATTAATACAATTTTTTGGATGTTTTCCATCGACTCTACCTGCAAGGGTTTATTTGATAGAGCCGTATCGATACCTCTATCGATAGCAATTTCAAGAATACTACGGAGCAGACGGTCAATGGAGCCCTTTTCTGATGCAATCTGTGATTGAATGGTTTCTTGTGAATCAGTGTCATTACTTTTTAATGAAGATATAGATGTTTCGAAAACAGATTTTAGTTGCGTTTCAATAGAGATATCCTCAGTGATCGATGAGTAAATACTCATGAACAGTTCGTTGAGAACCTCTTTATTTTTATCAATCAAAAACTCCTCAACTTTTTCAATCGCCGGAGGATTGCTCATATAGCTGCGCACCTGATCTGATGTTGTGAACCCTTTGAGGCGACGAAGTTTGTTGATGTGATTGCATAGAGCCTGGATTTCCTTGATCTCACCTCCATGTAGTGGTGCAGAAGAAGATCCTTTAGCGGTTTGGTTTTTTTGCATATCGGTGTAGGCATCGGCTAACTCCTCGCGTAACGAGCGGAGAATAGTGAGTTCAAGCTGTGTAGAACGGTTTCTTTTTGTGGTAACACTACCCATTATAATACCAACTGCATCGGTCTCTTTAAGCAATTTATTTGATAGCCAGGACATCAGCTTGTTTGGAAAGAAGTCTAATAATTTTACAACTGGAAGAAGAGCTTTTAAAAATGTTTCACCCGGAACCCCTTTGATCAATTTGAGGTAGCCCTCCTCAAGCTCAACTCTAGGGAGGTAGGAGGAAACAACTTTGTCTGCTACTTTAGTTTTGATCTGTTCTTTTGTTAGACCTTTATAGAAAAGTGGATAGGCAGAAACCTTATTAAGTGTAGTTTCTAGAGATCCCGGCGGAAGCATTCCCGGTTTTGCCTCACCGATGAAGCGGTACATTTCCAAAACGTTGGATAACGATTCATTCACAAGCTCAAATAAAAGCATATTTTTGGAACTGCGGTTTTGTTTGAGATGTTCCAAATCGCTGCGCATCTCGCTCAAAGTTTTATTTGTGGAGGCAGTGATAATTTTTTGAGAAAACCATAAGAAAAAATTTAAAGCCAGCTTCGAGCCGAAAATAAATCGTTTAAACCAACTGATAGTGCGGTCATTTTTTATCTTATTTCGTAAATGTTGTAGCACTAGCGTAGAGTCGGCGTCCTCGTTTTGTGCATTCTGTTGAATGATCTCTTTAGCGATCAAGGCGAAGTCGTATTGGTCTTCACCTTTTTTATCCAAAAAGAAATTCACCAGCGATACAGTCGAAAAACCTGAGAAGGCCTGAATGAATCGTTTTGCAGTGATATCTGTGAGTTCTTTAGCCTGCGTAATATTTTTTGGTCGACTACTATGGGTATGAAGATCCTCTCGCTGAAGAGGCCCTGCCGTTAGAGGGACTTCTGGGCCCGAATAGACTCTCACCCCTTGAATGGATATGGGTGGAAGGGAGCTTAAAGAGGCTCTGAGATCACTAAAAGCAATCTGAACCATGTCTGGCGAATGTTCAATCGCATGTTTCAACGCTTCAAATTTATCCTCGATGGATTTTAGATGAGGCTTCAACTGCGGTGATGATTCACTAAATTTTTGCACTTTTTCTAGAATAGAGAGTAGCACTGGGATCAGTAGGGAAGATCCGATCAATCGAAAACGTGGATGTTCAAGGAGAGTTTCGAATCTATCAAGGAGACTTAAAGGGAGCTCCTCTGATGCGGACCTTGAAGGATTATGAGGGGCAGCAGGAATACGCGCTGCCAAAGAGGGGTGAATGAGGCGAGCTACTTGTTGCAAACTTTCGGGGGCGTTTTGAAGAAAACTGGTAAAAAGTCTATTTGCTCCAGGAGCTTGCTGTGATAAAGGGCCGCTCGATGCGTCCGAAACGGGAAGCACGCCAAGCACTAGATCCGCGAAAAGGGTATAATGAGAAGCCATTTCTACAAGATCTTGAGTGGTATTGGATATACCAAAGTTCTCATGTGTAAGATCGAGCTGAACCATTACAGCGTTTTGTAAAGAAGCAAATACGTCGACTGTTATATCCTCAGGGGATTTTATCTCTTTGAAAGCATTTATTTGATCTGTCCTAGCATATTTTTCCACAAACTCTTTCAACCAAGAAAAAATAGCCTCTTTTTCGTTCATATTCTGAAGAAGTCTTTGACCCTTTCTAAAAAATGTTTTTCTCTCGATTGGGCCAGAAACAAAATAGGAAAATGCTCCCTTTAGCAACTTGACACCTAAACCTCTCAGCTTACCCTCAGGCGGTAAGGCGTTGTACCGTTCCAGATAAAGCTCTTTTTCCTTAGCATTTGCTCCAAAAAGTTTCGCCCATATAGGAAGGGTGAAGGGGGCCTCTTCTTTAGGTTTTAAGGCTTGCAATTGGGCCAAATGGAGCAATACTGAGTGCTTGGATTCGGTCTTCGTGAATGTATGTTTAACTGGAAATTTTGTATGTGCCTGACCAGGAGTGGGTTGAGAAATAAATTTAAACCGCAAATTAGAAAAATTGCTATTGACCCCGATTTGGTTCAATTTAGAGCATTGAGCGATCTTGGCTAGACCTCCTAAAAGAGTTGGCCTAGATTGGGGGGCACTCGGAGAAGAATTAATGGAAGACATATTAAAGCCATATATTATTCATTTTGGGTCTATTATACACTAAAAATTTATAATAAAAAATAAAAAAAACATTTTAATTATGAGGTGGTCTTTTTAATTGGGAATGAGCAAGTTACGATAAAATGCACTTTTTTTGCCTAAGTTTACTCTTTTAAAAAACTTAACTAATTAAAGGCTAACTGTTTGCCTTAAAATATATAAAAAAGCTACTATTCTCCAATTTTACCCCCCCCCCTATATAAAAAAGAGGTGCTTAAGGTAAAGGATGGGCTAAATTTTGGTCATTTAAGACCTTGAGGACCCATCGCAACTTCAAAAAAGGCTGGAATGGCTTAGGCTACTATTTTTCCCAACCGCCCCTTATCGCACTTGATACACAAGAGGACATCATGACGAGTATGGAAGCTTCTATCGATCTCAGCACCCATTTTTCACCTGAGGTACACGAGATAAAAACAAATCCCGCCTTGAAACGGGGCTTGAAAAGAACTTTTTTTCGGCTCGATCCTAGCCAAAAACGGGGGGATCAAAGAGTTGTTTTTTTGATCCAAGGACTTGTTGCTTTGGATGGGATTCTATTTAATATTCGAAAAGTATACAGGGAGAATTGGGTTAAAATAAGTAGTCCTACTTTAATTGCAAATCAATCGATTGTTGACGAAATAGCACAGGATAAAGGCCTGGATACAAGACAACAGGCTGAGGAGGTTATTGTGCTTTCTCTTGGGAGGTGTCCAGCTTATCTTCATACATCCGAAGATTTGCACCGTGAGGTGAGGGTGATGAAAACTGGGCTCTCCCCATTTTTAAGCGAATTAAGGACCGCTTGGGACGATAGGATCGTGGACCGTCTGCAGCAAGTTTTTTTCGATGCATTAGAGAACATTTATGAAAGCTTTCACAAAAATAAGATCACAAGACGAAATGAGATGTTTCGCTCTGTCAAGAGCTTATGGATAAGCTCTTTTTACGAAGTTTCTCATCTCATGAATTCTGGTATTTCAGAGATAATAGGTCTTGAATACAGCCAAAAAGTCGCTGAAAAAAAAGATAGTTGGAGCCGGTTACACCATTCTTTAGGCCTTGCGTTGTATACTCTAAAAGCTCCCGTATCAGCTTCACTGATGTCTCAACTTTTAACACCGAGTGATCTTTTTAAATTTTTAAGCCTTGAGATGTCTTACCAGATCACCACTAACCCAAAAAGCATGGATCTAGTGGTATGCTTAGATGAAAAAAATACCCCACTTTATTGCGGCATAATTGTCGACCCCACAGTCAAGACGGTCCGCTATTTTATCACAGGACTCAAAGAGGAGGGAAAAAATCCTCTATTTTTGGATGGAGGAGATGTTCTTCAGCCTTCTGAGACGGTCACAAATTTTGTGAGTATGGGTCACCATTATGCCCTGATGATGAATGTGCCAATTCATACCGTGTTTTCCGACGAGGTTGCTAAAATGGTATTTTTTGAAAAACGCAAGTAGAATTTTTTTAGGCTTTCAGTAGCCATTTTAAAGGAGCCCTAGCCTCAAAAAAGCGAAGGATAGGGTTAGATATTTTCGGAATGAAAAACCCTAAAATCAGTCCAACCAAAACGTCAGTGGGGTAGTGAACGTTTTCTATCACCCGAACGAATGCCATGGGGAGCAGAAAAGGCCAATAACGGGGGCGAAAAACAGATAAAAATAGACCCAGTGCTGCTGCATGTGAGGAGGGGAATGAAGAGTGCACTTCTTTAAAACTTAAAAAATGAAGGCTAAATACATCCTCATTAAGATAGGGTCTGGATCTTCCTACAAAACACTTAATTCCATACAGAAGCGGGTAGAGCCAAAGTGAGGCGAACGCCGCTCTGCGGATTTTTTCGTTTTTGAATTTTGTATAGAGTAGGCATGCGATGAGAATAAGGGAGTGGAGTTTTGGTTCGATGAGGAGGGTGAACAATCTCTCAATGGAAGGTGAGCTGATTTTTTGAAAAAAACGGGCCTGCGAGTCCAGAATTCTCGCCACTTCAATGATATTTTCCCACACGTACCTACAATAGTAGATGTCGGGTTTTTCAGCCAGTTTGGAAGCGCGTCTTTCATGACAAATTTGTGACCTGGTTGGTAAAGGTAACCGGGTATGGACATATTTCGTATTAAAGAAATTGCAGTTGCGATTAGACCGAAAGAAATGACCACAAATGGGGGGGCTAAAAACATACCCAAAAGAAGGGAAACACCGCTTGTGGCTAAGCAGGCCAGTGATATTGAGTAGATGAGATTCGCTTTATAAAACTGTTTTTGTATCAGATTAGTCGCTTCTGCTAGAGATTTGGTGTCTCCATTCAAACGAAAATCATTGATGTGGTCCATCAAAATAACCGAAATTTTCGTCCCTAATACTTTCTTCAAGTGAGGATCTTTTTCTATTTTTTCCTCAAGAAGATTAGCTTTTTCTATGTTATCGGATATCGAAAGGGTTTGAGTAATTTCATTTTTGATTTTCGACAAATGGGTAAGGTGCAAAAAGTCACGTCCGACCTCAAGAGCCGTGTACGATAAGGCGATCAATGGGTTT
>VGMG01000002.1 GCA_016866495.1 Chlamydiota bacterium
TTCAAAAAACTGCTTTGTTTGAATTAAAGACAATTTTTCGTTACATCATTCCGAAAAAAGGGGAGATCTCCTCTTCCCTCATGTCTTTTATTTCTCTTTTCATCATAACCCTTGTCACCTGGCTATCCCTTGTTTTCCTTTCGATAGCCGACGGAATTGAGAGGGGTTGGGTACACAAACTCACTTCGATCCATGGTCCTCTTAAAATTCTCCCCACTGAGAGCTACCACGCCTCCTACTACAACAAAATTGACCTCTACAAGTACGACAGCAACTACCGCACTCTCTCTTTGAAAGAGAAAAAAAACTCCCCCTTCCCCATCGAAATCAACGCCTCTATTGATGAAGAGCTCCCCGAGGAATTTCCAAAACCCCACCTGGATTCTGAGGGTAAGCCACTCGACCTCGTAAAAAAAGTTTTTTCCATTCTAGATCAGCTAAAAAAAGAACATATTCTTGAAATGGCTGAGGAGTACGAGATTACCGGCGCGATGATGCGACTCAAAGTTTTTTCCCAAAAAGAGCACGGTTATCATCTGGTTTCCCAAGCCTCCTTTATTATGTCTTATGACGAGACGACCCTTTCTCTTTTACCCAGCCCTGTTTTGCAAAAAACCGCTTATATCCCGCTATTTTTACCTAAAAGCTTTCAAGAGATGGGTGCTAAAAACCATGACGTGGGTCAGCTTACAATCTATAACGGTTTTTCTACGGCAACTATTGAAGAGAATAACCCTTTTGAGGTCGTGGGATTTTACGATGCAGGCACTTTACAAGTAGGTCCAAAATGTCTTTTTGCCCCTTACATGTTTGTCTCAAGATTGGCAAGTCAAGGGCAAATGGAATCTTCCGATCCGATTTTAACAAGCGGCATACGCTTGAAGCTTAAAGACAATTCGAGGGCTCCAGTTGTAGCAGAAAAAATTCAAGCGGCTTTTAAAAGCGAGGGGCTACAAGATTACTTTACGGTTATCCCCTACACGCAGTATGGATTTGTCAAAGACATTCTCCTCTCCTTTCAAAGCGATAGACTCCTCTACAGTCTAATTGCCCTGATTGTTTTAGTTGTAGCTGCAAGCAATATTATCTCTGTTTTGTTGTTGATTGTTTACCAATCGAGAAAAGAGATTGCGCTTTTTACTGCCTTGGGCGCAAGCCCCGGGGCGCTTAAAAGGATCTACGCGGGCCTTGGGCTTATACTTGGATCTATAGGATCTTTTTGTGGTTTAGGTTTTGCTTTTGTGACGATGAAAAACCTTCCGTTTATTTTACAAAATCTGCAGCTATTTCATGGTTACGAAAACCTATTTTCTCAATCTATTCCCACCACATTAAGCCCCTTTTCTCTCTATGTTGTCCTTATTGGAACCCCTCTAATAGCCTGGATTGCAGGTTTAATTCCTGCAGCTAAAGCTTGTCGCTATAAACCTAGTGAACTATTAAGGTCTTTATGATTTTATCAGCCCAAAACCTTAAAAAGAGCTTTGAGGATCGAGAACTTTTTAGCGAAGTAAGCCTATGCGTCAGCGAAGGAAAAAAAATTGCTATTGTGGGACCCTCAGGCAGCGGCAAAACTACCCTTTTGAATATTCTTGGTCTTTTGGAGACACCGGACGAGGGGATCCTTGAGATAGAAGGGCTAAAAGTCCATACAAATTGCCATAAAATTCGCAATCAGAAAATGGGATTTGTTTTTCAATTTCACTACCTGAACTCCGATTTGACCGTATTCGAAAATCTAGAACTTCCCCGACTCATCAAAGGGGAACCCTTTTCAAGACAAGAGGCGCTCGATCTTTTGAAAAACGTGCAGCTTGAAGAGAAAATCGACACTCCAACAAAATTTTTGAGTGGCGGACAAAAGCAAAGAGTCGCCTTTGCCCGCTCTTTGGTAAATAACCCTAAGATCTTGTTTGCGGATGAACCTACTGGCCAGCTTGATCAAAATCTTGCGTCGGAAATGATGGAACTATTCTTAAAATTGCCACAGGCGGTTGTTTTGGTGACCCACGACCGTCAATTTGCGGCAAAAATGCAAGAGCGCTACGAACTTATCAACCATCGACTTGTTGCATGGTAGTACATATCCCCCCTATTGTGACATTAGCGATCTCAAACTGCTTCGATAGACCCAAGGCTTTTTGGATCTGTGTTTTGTGTGGTCTTATTTTTGATTTTATGATCCTAAGCGTTCCATTAGGTTTTTACAGTTTCATTTGCGGTATCACAAGCCTTTTATGGTGCAGCTTTAAACCCCATCTCCCCCCAATTAAAAACTTGTTGTGCATACCCATGATCTTTTTCTTCTTTTTTATTTTTTCATTTTTGGAGTGTGCTTGTGTCGGCTTTTTCTTTCATCCGATCCAAGACCTTATTTTGGGCCCCTTACTTGATTGCGCTACCTTTTTAATGCTAGTTCTTATCTCCACAATAGGAATCAAGCTCTCTTTTGGGGATTCTAAGCTCAATTTTTGGCTACAAAAAATCCTCTTCTTTTCGCAAAAAAATGGTTTTTTTCGTAAGGTGAAATCGACAGGGACTTTGAGATCAGCTAGCCCTTTTTCCTTAAAAAGCAAAAACGATGGATCCTCAAAATTCCATCCCGAAGGAAGGACAACCTATGAAACCGACTAGAATCGAATTGGCAAAACAAATGGCTCTAGAGGTTGGAGAATTTGCCCTTTTAGAATCTCAAAAAACTCACGACATCCACTTTAAGGACAGCTTAAGCTCCGATCCTGTAACCGATGTGGATCGCAGCTGTGAAAAAATGATTGTTGATGCGATAAAAAAACACTACCCTGACGACGGCATCATTGGTGAGGAAGGGGGGCCTTATAACTCTAACACCTCAAATTATTGGGTTATAGATCCGCTGGACGGAACACAAAATTACATGCACCGCCTACCCCTTTACTGCGTCTCTATATGTTACGTTGAGCATACAAAACCCCAAATTGGGGTTATCTATGCCCCCTTTTTCAAAGAGCTCTACGTGGCTGAAAGGGGTAAAGGAACCACCTTGAACAACTTGCCTATAAAAGTCTCTGAGGAAATCCAAGACTTCAGCCGCCATTTTGGGACCTCAGCGCTTTCTTTAGCATGGGTAGCTTGTGGACGACTCTCTTACTATAAAGCACGCGAGCTATTTCCTTGGGATTTTGCTGCCGGCGCTTTAATTGTTGAAGAGGCTGGAGGGATCGCCTGCACATTAGAAAATACTCTTTTAGCTTTTTTCCTACCCCAATCAATTTTTGCCTCGAATAAAAAGCTCAAAAATAAACACTTTGAAGGAATGAAATGACACTTCTTTTAGATGGTAAAGCCGCAAGCCAAGCACTCCGATCGAAGCTTTCTATCGACTTAAAAAAACCTCCACATGTGGTATTTATCCTCGTCGGCAATCATCCTTCTTCCCTTTCGTATGTATCAATTAAAAAAAGGACATGCGAAGAGGTCTCTATCCGGTCAACGATATGCCACTTGGCAGAAGATATTTCAGAAAAACAGCTTTTGATGGAAATTACCCATCTGAATTCTCGTGACGATGTCGATGGAATCTTAGTGCAGCTTCCCCTACCACAAAATCTTCGTGTGGAAAAAATACTTGAAGCGATCGATCCAAAAAAGGATGTCGACTGTTTACACCCCTATAACTTGGGTCGACTTGCCTTTGGAGATACCTCAGGCCTTCTCCCTTGTACACCCTACGGTATCCTGGAACTCATGCGGTTCTACGATCTGGATCTCATGCAAAAAGAGGTTTGTATTGTAGGCAGAAGCTCGATCGTGGGACGGCCGCTCTCTTTACTTTTGTCCCAAAAATCGACTATTGATGCGACAGTCACCTTGTGCCATCAGGGAACAAAAGACCTTTTTAGTCACACTAAAAGAGCCGACATTTTAATAGCTGCAGTCGGTCGCTGTGAGTTTATCAAAAAAGAGCATATTAAAGAGGGTGCTATCGTTATTGATGTCGGGATTACCCGTCAAAATGATCGATTGGTGGGAGACGTAGATTTTGTCAGTGTAAAACAAAAAGCTAGTGCTATAACCCCTGTTCCTGGTGGTGTAGGGCCGATGACTGTTTATGCGTTGCTTCAAAATTCAATAAAAGCACATAAACAAAGAAAAGCAACCGTTTAAAACAAAGCTGGTCCCCCTTGACGAAAAAAAACAGTGACAACCCCTTAGAATTAGAAAAAAGCTTCGCGATTCATGCTCCCCACTTAAAGGCCGAGATGCAACAATGTCTAGAGCTGATCAAAACCTTTTTGGAAAACAAAGGGCGTGATGCTTTTCAACTACATGACCTCAATAAATCATTTCGCCTCCCAAATAAGCTCAAAATTGTTTTATCTCTTTTTGTAGAACAGCTCACTAAAGAGGGTTTTTTAGAAAAAAACTTGGATGTTTATCATCTCAATGGTCGTAAATCTTTTGATGCCGAGCCGACTGAAAATGTGGGAAAAATCTCTATTCATCCTAGCGGTTTTGGATTTGTCTCATTAAAAGAATACGATGTTTTCATCCCAAAACATCTCATCTTGAATGCAATGGATCAAGATATTGTAGAGATAGAGATTCTCTCCCTTGAAGGGCGCAATAAAAAAGGGCCCGAAGGCAGAGTCAACCGTGTTGTAAAACGCAATAAAGCCTCCATTTTAGGGACCGTTGTCGAAGTTAAGCCGGGTGCTTTACATGTCAGAGCCTCTTTACAAGGTGAAAGTGAGCTTACCCATGTTCCTATGCCCACAACTCCGGTAGAGGTGGGCGACAGAATTTTGATGGAAGTGCACTCATTACGTAATCAATTGCACCTCACATTTGAAAAAAAGTTAGGCTCTATTTTCGATCCTTTGAAAGATCTCGAAGCGGTTAAAGAAGAATATACTCTACCTAAAGAGTTTCCCGAAGAGGCCCTTAAGGAAGCAAAATCCTTCGGATCAGAAGTCGTCAAAAGTCACCACCCGGAAAGAAAAGATCTGAGCGATCTTTTCACCATAACCATTGACCCAAAAACAGCCAAAGATTTTGATGATGCCCTTTCAATTCAAAGGACAAGTAGAGGCTACAAGCTCTTTGTCCATGTTGCCGATGCCTCGTACTACGTAAAACGGGGATCGCATCTTGACTTGGAGGCAATCAATAGAAAAAATTCGACCTACCTCATAGGGACTTGTATCCCGATGCTACCGCATCTCCTGTCAGACAATCTTTGCAGCCTTAAAGAGGGAGTAGATCGATTGGCCGTGACAATAGAGATGGATCTGAACAGCAAAGGACAACTCGAACACCACCTAATATACCGCAGTATCATCAAAAGTAACCATCGCCTCTCCTATGAGCAGGCTTTTGAAATCATGCATCAAAAAGAGGATACTTTTCTTAAAGAGCAGCTCCAATTAATGAAAGAATTAGCTTTGCATCTCAAAGCTTTGAAGCATGAAAGGGGCTCTGTAGATCTGTCTTTAAGTGAGCTTGTATGGAGACTTGCTGAAGACGGCATACCAAGCGGATTTGAGATTAGTCATTACGACATAACCCACCAGCTTGTTGAAGAATTTATGCTCAAAGCTAATGAAGTGATCGCAACAGAACTCAAAAATCGTGACGTTGCCCTCATTTATCGCGTCCATGAGCCCCCATCCCCCGAAACGATGATGGAATTCAAAAATTTCTGCGTGCGTCTGGGAGTTCTTGTTCCCCAAGAATTTGGCCCAAAAGAGCTGAGCCGAGTTTTTGAAGCGCATCGCGAGTCTGCATTTATCTCTGAGCTATCCACCAGATACATTCGCAGTATGCGTCTAGCCACCTATTCTACCGATAGAATTGGTCACCATGGCCTCATGCTGGAGAACTACACACACTTTACAAGCCCGATTCGTAGATATGTGGATATCATCATCCATCGTCTTGTTTTCGAGGATGGTTATACCCAGGAAGAGTTAGACGAAATTGCAAAAAGCTCCTCCGAAAAAGAGCGACATAGCGCAAGAGCGGAAATGAGTTACTTGATGCTAAAAAAACTACGCTATTTGGAGAGGAAGCATAAAAAAGAGCCCGAGAGAACCTACAAAGCCTCCGTTACACGTGTTAAACCTTACGGAATCGTTTTCGAGGTGAAGGATTTTGGAGTAGAGGGCTTTTTACATATCTCAAAATTAGGGAATGACTATTTTGAATTTCATCCCAAAAAAGAAAAAATCACTGGTTCTAAGTCGATGAAAATATTTGAGATTGGCCATCAATTCATCGTTCAAATAGAATCGGTAAATCTTTTGTTTCAAGAGATCTTTTGGAAAATGGGACCTTAGGATTGCATGAAGAAATACTTCATTACGGGGATGATTATTCTTTTGCCACTGGCTGTAACAGTGGGGCTAGTCGCTTTCATCGTTAGACTTTTGACAAACCCTTTTGTCGGGTGGGTGACAAATTTTTTAGAACTGCACCGGATTCAGCCCGGAAAGTTCTTCTTTTTAAGCCAAGAACAGGTCATTTTATTTTCGGCCCAAGCGTTGATTCTTGTTTCGTTGTTTTTTTTCACCCTTTTTCTGGGAATGATCACCCGCTGGTTCTTCATAAAATCGATGATTGAGGTTTTTGATTCCCTTTTGCTGAAAATTCCCCTGGTGAACAAAATCTATAAAACAACCCAAGAGATTATTCGAACCCTTTTTTCGTCCGAAAAGAATTCTTTCAAAGAGGTCGTTTTAGCCCCTTTCCCCAATAAACAGACCTACACTTTGGGTCTTGTTTCACGGAATGCACCAAAATATTGCTGTAAAGCTACAAATAAAGAGCTTATCACAGTGTTCGTTATGACAGCCCCTAATCCGACAACCGGATATTTGGTGATGTTTGAACGCGACGAGCTTATCTCCGTTGATATGAAAATCGAGGATGCGGTGAAATACATCATCTCGTGCGGTATCCTTGTTCCGGAACCTACCTCTTCTAAAGGAAACTCATGAGACAGTCTTTTATTACAGGCTTTCTTTTACTGATTCCGCTGGCTATCACCTTTTGGATTGTAAAAATATTTTTCGACCTCCTTTCAGACCCCCTTTTGACTTTGATCACCCCTTTTGTTGATCTCATCAACGAAAGATGGGATCACCCCCATGTCTTAAGATTTCTTGCGAGAATTTGCTCCATACTCATCCTATTTACAAGTGTTATCACGATTGGTTTTATTGGAGAGCACCTGTTTGAAGGCTGGCTGAACCGCGCTATTGATGCTGTGATCTCACGAATGCCTTTGGTAAAAACGGTTCATAAAGTCATTAAAGAGGTGTTGAAACAATTCACTAGCAGCACCCAATCACCGCTTGAAAAACCCTCTATCATCCCTTACATACCCGATACAAGCTACATCATCACTTCGCAACTCCCCCAGATGCCCGAAAAAATACGAGAGCACATCCCGGGATTCAAAGCATATTATCTGCCGACCTCCCCTCAACCCCTGCATGGAATCCTCCTCTTTTCAAAAGAGGGCAAACAACTTGAGACAAACTCCGAGGAAATGATAAAGTTTATTATTTCCTGTGGTGTGATCTCATGAATGTAACTCTTTTCTCAATCCAAAAAAGACCTGATAAAGCTTCGCGAATATGGACGCTTTGCAAAAAGGCGATCGAGAAAAAAATCTATTTACAGATTATCTGCCCACAACAAAAAACTGTCGAATTTGTAGACAATCTTCTTTGGCAATCCCCATTAGACAGTTTTGTCCCCCATGCCCTAGAACACGATCATGGATTAGAGCCCATCCTCATCACTCAAAAGACCGAAATAAAAAAACCTTTTACACACATCCTTTGGCTGAATAAAAACCCTCCCCCTTTAGACCTTAAGTGGGTACACCTTTATGATTTTGATGACCAAAGCTCAACTGAATCGGCTAAAGAATCGTCTGTTCGCTACCACTTTTACAAAGAAAATGGCTGTAAAATTTCCCTTTTACCCTAGATTTTTTTGTAAATTAAAAGATTTATTTTTTATTTAGGTCTCATTAGGGTTCATGCGGTAGATTTTTCAAGTTGATTCATAACCTTAGAGTTGGTATACTCCTTTTAAAACTTTTTAGACTGGTATCAACCATGGTAAGAATCAGCAAACAACAAGAAAGACGTTCCGTTTCTCCTCGTAAACTCGCTTACAAGCGTGAGATCATTACAGGCCCTCTTCCTCAAAAAGAGTTGAAGAGCAAGGTGAACGCGATCCAAAACGGCAATATCGCAGCTTTCATTCCTCAACTTTAACGCTTAATAGATAGGCTTTTAAGATGTCAAAACATACAAGCTACGGGAAACGTTTTCAAGCTCAAGGGGCTAAAACAGTTCTCCCAAGATACGACAGAATCGCTATCCTCAAAAAAGAGGGTCGCCTCGAAAAAGATAGCCACAAAGTTACTGGCTTACCAAAAACTAGGACCTAGGTGAACATCGAGGTTTTTGATAACCAAAGATCTCTTTTGGTTTCCAAAGAAAGGGTAGTCCACATTGTGGAGGCTACCCTTAATTTTCTAAAGATAACTACCGATATCCTCACCGTACACCTCGTTTCCAAACAGCGTATTAAAGAGTTGCATCTAGAACTTTTTAACGACCCCAGCGTGACCGACTGCATCACCCAACCTTTTGACCTCCCAAAAACCAAAAAAAAACCCCATTTCCTTGGCGAGGTATTCGTCTGTCCTTGGGTAGCAAAAACCTATGCCCAAAAAAAAGGGTTTGACCCCTACGATGAGTTGACTCTCTATATTATCCATACAATCCTACACTTAAGCGGCCTTGAGGATACGACCCCAGAAAAGGCTGCTAAAATGCGTGTTGCAGAAAAAAAAGTATTAGAGCATCTAAAAAGTAACAACATTCACCTTAAATGACACTTTTACTTATAATATCCTCTATCTTTCTTTTAGGATCGATCTCATTAGCGGCCATTATGACCGCGATCGCAAAAATCGGTTATCTTGAATTCAAAGAGGCTATTAAGCGCCACCCCTATACCTTCTTTATTCTCCACCTCATTCAGAAGACCAATAAAGAGGATCGTATTGACGAGGTTTTAAACTTTATTTCTCAAACGCACCAAATCGTAAGGCTTTGTTTTGGGATCTGTGGTACTTTGCTTGTCATCTCTCTTCCCTGGTTTAGACACTTCATCAGTGAAGGGCCCCAGGGGTTAGAGTTTACGGCCCTTTTTGTCTTGATGATTGTCTTTTTTTTACTGGCTTTGACGACCGTATTAGATACTTTAACCCATATCCTTACCTCGCTTGTCCCCTATTCGGTCTTAAAAATTCTCTCCTGGATGGCCTATATCTTTTTGGTAGTCCTCTATCCACTGGTCCTTTTTACCCTTAAAATACAACGAAAACTCTCGAATGAAGGGGATTTTACGGGTAAAGGTGGAGCCGAAGTTCGCTTTCGCCGTCGCCTTATAGAGCTGTTGGATGAAACCGATAGCGAAAAGAGTTTGGATGACGAGGGTCAAAGGATCATGATCGCCATTTCAAATCTAGGAACCAGGCTTTGTAAAGAGGTCATGATTCCCAGGGTCAACATCACCTCATTAAACGAAAATACCCCCTTTAAGGTTGCAGCGGAAATTTTTCTTAAAGAAAACTACAGCCGGATTCCGATCTTCCACACATCGCCCGACGATATCATAGGGGTAGTCCACTTCAAAGATCTCTTTGGAAAACTTCATGAAAAAAAAGAGGGAATCGTCAAAGACCTCGTTCGACCTGTGTTATTTGCCCCTGAAACCAAAAAAATCTCTACACTATTAAAAGAATTCCAAAAAAAGCAGATCCATATGGCGATTATCGTCGATGAATATGGTGGGACCGAAGGCTTAATCACGGTAGAAGACATTTTAGAGGAGATTGTAGGAGATATCTTTGATGAGTATGACCACGATGAGATTGTCCACAAAGTCGACACAGAGCCCGACGGCTCTTTTCTTGTGGATGCAAAAATCAATCTTGTCGATATCGAGGCCATAACAGGCATCGTTTTTCCAAAACTTGTGGAGTATGATACTTTGGGTGGTTTTATCTATCATAAGGCCGGGACAATACCGGAAGTAGGCTACAAAATCTTCCTCGATAATTTTTCATTAGAGGTGATCCAAGGGAGCGACCGTGTAATCGACAAGGTTCGCTTAACACCTAATCCGCAAGCGGAAAACTTCTACGAATAGGGCTTATAAAAAAATTTTCCCTACCTCTTTTTCTAGTTTCATAAAAGTTGACTCAAGGGAAAATTCTTGGTATACTTAGGGCTTATTTTTTCTTTAGGATACCTTCATGGCCCGTGCCGTCACATTCGTTGAACCGAAACAAATATCAGCCGGAACAAAAGCCTCCTTCCGCTTTCTTTTTGTTACCGATATAGCATTGCCCCAAAAAAGTTTGATTCGCTTTGATCTTGGTATAAACGATCCTAATAAGGATTTTGAAATCCCTACGACCAACCTTAAAGAGCAGCAAAACTGTATTTGGTTGACCTTAAGCGATAGCAAAGTGATTGAAGGAAAGCAAAAAAAGGATCTTGAGGGGCGCCCCGTATTTGATTTTGTTTTACCCAAACCTCTAGAGGTGGGGGAAAAGCTCATGATTGTTTTGGGATCTCAAATAGCCGAAAAAGCAAAAGAGTTTGGTACCCGTGCCCCCCTTAAAGCACAACGCAAGCGCCCTATACACCTCTACATTGACCCTAAAGGCAAAGGGGATTTTAGTGAACCTTATACCTTTAACCTTGATATCAAGGGAGCAGAGCTAAAAAATATCCGCATATTGGCACCCTCCTTAGTATCGAGAAACCAACGTTTTGATGTCGTTATTCGATTTGAAGACCAATATTCAAACCTCACCTCAAATGCTCCCAAGGATACACTGATAGAGTTTTCTCATGATCGATTGCGAGACAATTTAAAGATGCGCCTTTTTGTATCTGAGTCTGGAGTTACTTGCCTTCCGAATCTCTACTTTAACGAGCCGGGTGTGTATCGCCTCAGTTTTAAAAATACATTGACCTCAGAGATCACCCTTTCGCACCCCATCTTTTGTCAAGCAGAAGAGGGAGACCAGGCGTTCTATGGGTCTTTTCAGGGAATGCGTCCAATCGAATCGTTGGATCAGGTGGAAGTGCTTTTGCGGGAGGCTCGAGATACAGAGCATCTTCAATTTTTTTCCCTCTCACCACAAGATTCTGAAACAGATACAAGTAACGAGCTCTGGAAAGAGATCCAAACCTACACAGCAGAGTTTAATGAAGAGGATCGCTTTGTCACGTTTTTAGGGTTCACCTATAATACCCAAGAACCCCAGGAAGGGAATAAAATTATCCTTTTCTCAAAAGACCAGAAACCGATCTATCGAAGGAAAGAGACAAAGACCTCCTCTTTGTCTAAAATATTGAAGGCGCATATCCCCAAAGATCTTTTCATCGTAAGCTTAGATCCCTCTCAAAAACTTGTAGAAGAGTTTGAAAAAGGGGTGGTGTATCGTCCCCAAAAGCACAAAGAGATTTTTAAACTCTATGATGAGGGGAAAAGATTTGCCCTCATCGGTGAGGATTTGACCTGCATTTTGGCAAATCAACTCAATCGGGATACTCTTATTGCAGCGATCGAAAATCGTAAAACTTTTGCATCGATTAACGGTCGCATGTTGGCGCAATTTTCTATTGCGACCCAACCAATCGGGTCTGTATTAACAACAAAATCCAGACCAGGATTGATGTACGTACGCCACTTAAAAGGATTTATAGCGGGAAATAAACCCTTTAAAGAGCTTACCATCTATCGTAACGACCAGCCTGTCATCACACTAAAAAATCTCGATTCCTTTGTAGAGTTTGAAGAATATGACGAATCGAAGCTAGATCAAGCTCTGATTCATGAGGCCCATGGAGTAAGATTCTGCTATTACTATCTTAAAGCCATACAAGAGGACGGTGCATATCTTATCACCTCACCTATCTTTATTGAAGATAATGAGCATCAAGATCATGATGAGCAATCAGCAAAAAAGAAGGTCGTCTCTAAAAAATAATTGGTTATTTTTTTTCCTTTTTTCTGGGGCATATTTTTGCTCCAGAGTTGTAAGGGGAAATTTTAGTAATTTTTTGTATTAATTCTCACTTTTTTTTTAAAAAACCAGACCCTAAAAAATCCACAGCAATTTTTTTCTCTTTCCTCTTTTTTTTCGACCGTATCTTCCAAAAGAGCTTCCGGCAATTTCTTTATGACGGAAATCGATTCTAATTCCATACTATTGACAGTTTCGGGTGGTTGAAAAGACAGTTGTACAATAGAATTAGAACCTGTAAATGCATCGACCTCCTTACATAAAATTTTCTCCTCACTAAGCCGTTCCACACGCCCTTTAAGAGATTTTTGTGTGGGAGATGGGGGCGCATTTTCTAGTATGGACGCTTTTGCTACCTGTAAAAAACCCTCATCATCAGACCCCTCCTCTTGGGGCCTCCCTTTCGGGTCTAAGTAAATTACTGCAAAATCTTCATCCAAGTAGAAATCGACATTTTCAAGGTCGGGTGTTGTCATTCTATTCATCCCTTTTAATAATTATCTATTCCTTAAAAAGCCGCATCTTAATGAGAACTTTAAGAACACAAACAATAGCTCAATTAATTATTTATTGATAGAATCATTTCTATGCAGAAAACCTTAATACTGGCCTCTAATTCAAAAAGAAGGAGACAGATACTAGAAAAAATTCGATTACGACATAGGGTAATCCCCTCTTTTTTTGATGAAGATCAGATTCCTCTTTCCCACGGGGTGGAGAATTACTCCCTTGAGGTAGCACTTGCTAAAGGTCGATTGATAGCAGAAAAACACCCCAAAGATTGGGTCTTATCAGCTGATACCTCGGTCTATTTTAAGGAGCAACACCTAAATAAACCCCGATCGCTAGGTGAAGCAGAGCAGATGCTTTTCTCCCTCCAAGGACAAGACCATATTGTTACTAGTGCGATGGCGTTGTTTCATCAAAATAGGGTATTTTCTATAGCCCATTTCAACAGAGTTTTTTTCAAATCTTTAAATTCTGACTGGATTCGATATTACCATAGTACTATAGATGTATTAGATGCTGCAGGAAGCTACATGATTGACGGTTTGAGTTCTCTTTTTATTGAAAAAATAGAAGGAACCCAGGAATCGGTCATGGGCTTACCCGTGCACCTCTTAGAAGATCTTATCAAAAAACATGGAGGCCAGTTGTGCGATTTTTCAGACTATTCTCTTCAATCGCCCTAATTTTTTGCTCAACAGCCTATTCGATATCCGAAACGGCGCAAAAGCAAATTCTCCACCTTGCAGCTGTGGGCGAAATTGATGAGGCGATCAAAGCTTACCTTCAACATTCTCAAACAAGTAAAGAACACTCTATCGACCTTTTGGAGCAAATCGGAACAAAAATCATTCAATTAGGTTTTAAAACGCAAGATCCCGAGACTTGTCTTTTGTCCTTATTTGGTGCGAATATTGCCCGTTTACCAGTGGATCGAAAATTTTTAACAAGGGCATTTAAGAGCTCCAACCCGTTGTTGCAAAGCGCCGCTTTACAGACTCTATCGATGGAGGAGATGGATGACACCGAAAATATCCTCAAAGAGGGGGTAAAATCCGATTTTTTAATGATTCGGCTAGAGACTCTTTTTCAACTAGTCCAAAGGCACTCCAGACACGCTATGGGTCTTGTAGAATCCTTAAAAAATATTCTCCACCCTCAACTCCACTTTTTCTTCCCGGAGTTTTATGCACTTGATGGAAGTGATGAATCGATTAATATCTTAAAACAGATGACGCATGACCCGAATATTTTTGTAAGGGTTAGCGCTATACTTTCGGCTGTAAAGTACGATCGGGATACTCTACTACCCGTGATTAGAGCCGTTGTAACCCACCCTCATCCGGTTGAGCAAGAAGCTGCCGCATTTGCTTTAGGTTTTTTTAAAGACATCGATGCTAAAATTAAATTAGAACGACTTACCAAATCCCCCAGCCCAGATGTGCGGTTAGCCGCCTCTTTATCCCTATTGAAGCTTGGTTTTTTCGAACATAAAGAGGAGATCGTCCGATTGGCTAAATCTGGTCACCCTTTTGCTATTTCAACATTATCAGAAGTGGGCGGAGGAAACCAAGAGTTGGTAGAGCTGTTGAAAAGCCCCCATCACATGACCCGTTATCGTGCAGCTTATGCGCTTTTAAAGCAAAGAGATCCCCGTTGTGTCCCTACAATAACCGAAATTCTGGTCACTCCGACCTACGATTTAAACCTAGTTCCCTTTTTCAGCCCAGCAAGAAGCCTCTCTAGCTTTGAATCCTATTTCGGACCAATAAAAGAGACAGAACTCAAGAATTCCATAGCCTCGTATACGAATTATATAAAACAATCCCTACTCATCGAAGCTTTAGACCTTGGAGAGTCCTACTTTCTCAACATAGCAACAACTTTATTGTCTTTAAAAAAATCGGAAATGATCCCCATTCTTGTGAGACTTTTAGAAAATCTCCAATCTAAAGAGGCTATAGAATTACTAAAAAAATCGACACAAATGCCCGGAGCCCCATTCATAAGATCTTATGCAAACCTAGCTATGTATCGTTTGGGAAATTTTAAAGAGTTTGATAAAGCAACTATTGAATTTGTGAAGGACTCGGTTTCGAACGAAATGATCTCTTTTCAGCCCTTAGATCTTGATCCGAGAAACAAAACTCAAAAAAATGCCTTCCAGCTCACCCCCTCAGAAAGATCCCAGCTCCTTTTAGAGACCTTTGAAGCCCTATTAGTGCGTCATGAAAGTGAAGGAATTGATCTTATTTTAGAATGTATATTGAAAGGTCACCCCAATAACAGGTATGCTTTAGCTGGATTACTCTTAAAGATGATACAGTGAAAATAGCTTGGTGGCTTTTGGCTATCACCCCCCTTTTTGCCCAAGTAAAGATCTACTTAAACGATCTTCAAGTGGTGAACGACCGTTATGAGACTCATAACGGTGGTCTTTTTTTCTCCAACACATTGGATCTGCAAGCGCAAAATATCTCCTTCGACCAAAAAAAAGGGATTCTGGAAGCAAGTGAAAACCTTTTGTTCATATTAAATGGACAAATTTTTGTTGCAAAAAGCCTCTTCATAGATTTAACAACACAAACAGGCTATTTCGAAGATCTCACCTTCAAAATCAATTCTTTGTATATCCAAACGAAAAAAACAGGGCTCGACGAGAATAAATCCATCACTTTTGAACGTGTGGAAATCACTCCATTCGATCAGCCACCCCTTTTATTCTCGTTCCAAGTTCTTAAAGGATCTGTAGATCAACAAAAAAATTTAGAGGCGCAATCCATATCTGCACAGCTCATCGGTGCTCCGGTCTTTTTCTTGCCTAAAATAAAATGGAATCTAGATCAGCTGCCCAGTAAAGGGGTGCGCTACTTTTTCATGTTTAACCAGGGCCAGAACCCCCTTTTCTCTTTTCGCTACCCAATACTATCAGAAGAGAATTACAAGGCTCTTTTTAGATTTGATTATCGTATTGCAAAAGGGTTCGGGACAGCTGTAGAAACTCAAGTTAAGGCCAATCATGATCGACTCAAATTCTGGACTCAAAATTTTTTAGATTACGACACCTTTTTTAACGATAACAATACTCGAATCCTCCAGTTGCGTTACCGATTAAAAGGGGTTTTGGATGCCTTTCCTAAAGACGAGGATCTCAACCTCAAATTTCAATACGATGTCCAATCTGATAGAAATTTACGATTGAATTTTTATGCCGCACAATTCGAGGCAAGAGACGTGATGCGCACAGAGGGTGTTTTAGGATTGAAAAAATTCGATTCAGAAAACTTTTTGGCTTTTCGCCCAAGAGCTAATACCTATGAAAGTTTTAGCCAGCAGCTCCCCTCTCTAAAAGTCCAACTCGACCCTATTGTTTTTAAACCTTTGGGTCTACACTTTAATAACACCTTTGATTTGAGTTACCAAGATTACACTTTTTCTGACAACTTACTGCAAAATGTCCTCCCGTTTCATGCAGGAAGGTTGCAAACTACTCAAAGACTCGATTTGCCGCTCCATTTTGGTCCATTAAAAATTGAGCCAGATGGTCTATTTAGCGCAATATACTACAATAACACTCCTCATAGATCCGATAAGACCCTAGTCTACTTCAATTATGGGATCAGAGCATCGGCTATTCTTGATAACGGGTCACCTCAAAATCACCACGTGATACAACCCTATATAGACTTTCATGCCTACTCGAGACCGACAATTTCTAAAAATGAGCGATACATTTTTTCCCTTTATGACGGAATCTACCAGATCCAGGAGCTGAAAACAGGCATTCTGCAGACACTAACGTTCGAATCTTTACAATCCACATGTACATGGGATCTAGTGGGCTTCAACTTTTTTGACCAATCGACCTTTAATGTCGCATTTCCAAAATGTAAAAGTTTTTTTACCGTAGAAACACCCTGGTGCACCTTTAAGAATATTTTTGGTTATAATTTTCAAAAAAACTCCATTGATTTATTCAATTTGGAATGGGGATGGACTTTCAAAAAAGATTTCGCTTTCCATTTGGATTGGCTTTATAGAGGGCCCTTTGAATGGAAAAAAGATGACAAGGAAAACTACCAGCTCGACATGGCATACCCAATTGACACTTTGGCACTCACCCCCCTCTCAGATCGTAGAAATACTTTTATTAGTCGGCTAGAGTGGCACTTTTTTCCCAATTGGACGGTCCGTTTTGAGCACCACAATGGATTTTGGAGGAGTACAGAGCCCCCTTACCTTGAATTTCGGGCTTCAATTTCAACAATCTATCGGTCAAGCTTGGACATCAACTTCTCTGTTATAAAATCGGTCAATGACGTGCAGGTTCTGTTCAGTTTGAATTTGGTTTAAAAATTTACTTAACCATTTATTCGTCTAAATTTTAAAAAAAAGATCCCTCAGAAGAACTCTATTGCAAAAGGGATCTAAAAGGGCTAAAATGGTATTGATACATGTTTCTTGTAGCAAATTTTAAAGCACACTCTCTAAATATTGAGACCTATATTCGACAGCTGTCGACGCTTAAGACACTCAAAACAAAAATTGTCCTCGCTCCCCCCTATCCCTATCTCTTGCAAAAAACCATTTCCCCATTTCCCATATGTTCCCAGGATGTGAGCGCTTTTGGGATCGGTCCTTATACTGGAGAGGTACCCGCTAAGCTTTTAAAATCTTTAGGCGTCTCCTTTTGCCTTGTCGGGCATTCAGAAAGAAGGGCATTTTTTCACGAAGATAATCCGACACTCAAAAAAAAATTTGAACTCTGTCTTGAAGAGGGCTTACAACCAATTTTTTGTGTTGGGGAAACCCAACAAGAGCACGAAAATAACTTGACTCTTCCCTCTATCACCAAACAACTTCTCGAGGTGATCCCCGCCTCAGCTAGCTCGGTGATGGTTGCTTACGAGCCTATTTGGTCTATTGGAAGCGGCAAAACTCCCGATCCCTCCTCTATTAAGACGGTTGTAGATACGATCAAAACGCTATATCCCCGATCGATCGTCCTCTATGGGGGATCCGTGAATGCGACGAATGCCGCAAAACTTGCTAGGCTTGCAGACGGTCTTTTAGTCGGCAGCGCCTCTAACGATATACAAACCTTTATCCAAATCATTCAACAACTTGAAACATTATGATCTTTTTATACTATTTCTCTTTGATTTTATTTGTTCTTTTATGCCTTGTAACCTGCTTTTCTGTGCTTATTCAAGAAAGCAAGTCGATGGGTCTTGGAGCTACATTCGGTGGTGAGTCCGCAAGCGCCTTTTTTGGAGCCTCGACGGCAGATGTTTTAAAAAAATTTACTGCTATCCTAGGCGGAGTTTTTCTCATAAGCTGTTTAATTCTTTCCATCTGGTCTGCCATGATGGAACCTACAAAAGTAGAAGCTCGTCCTATTGAAGTTGAGAAAAACGGTTAAAAGCTTTCATGGATCAAAAGCATCGATTGATTTACTATCCCGACTCTATTTTAAGAAAAAAAACGGAAGACATCGAGGATATAACACCCTCTTTTGTAAAATTCATCGACAAGATGAAACAGATCTGTTCTGAAAAAAAGGGGTTGGGGATTGCAGCTCCCCAGGTAAACGAATCTTTGAGCGTGTTTGTGAGTCCAATGACTGGAACGCATATCAAAACCAAAGATCCTCTGTACGCTAAGGATATTAAAGATTGGAGTGTTTTCATCAATCCAAGGATCACCAAATACTCTAAAGAGGCGGTAGGTTATGAAGAGGGTTGCCTCTCGTTGCCTAAACTTTACCACACCGTTTTTCGTCCAAGGTCTATTGAGGTATCGTACCTAGACATTGAGCTTAAAAGACACACAAAAGTCCTCTCACACTGGTTTGCTCGTCTTTTTTTACATGAATACGACCATTTACAAGGGATTCTTTTTACCGATTACATTCTAGGAAAAATATCCAATGGATTTGATCAGCAAAACGATCTAGAAGACAAAATGCGCATTTCGCAAGCCCTTACGGCTTTTGAAAAAATGTGAGGGTCTTTTAGTGTCTATCTCTGTCTCTGAGCTAACCAATAGAATTAAAAAACATTTAGAACCCTCTTTCAAAGGGATCACAGTCGAAGGGGAAATATCCAATTTCAAAGCCCAGTCGTCTGGACACTACTACTTTACTTTGAAAGACGAGAGCTCCCAGATTTCGGTCTCCTTATTTAATGCAGCTCGCTATAAATTGCCGCGCGTTCCCAAGGATGGCGATAAAGTGATTCTTTTAGGAGATATCAGCGTATATAGCCCGAGAGGAAACTACCAATTGGTTGCCCAAGGGTTAAAATATCTAGGAGTTGGAGACCTTTTACTCAAGTTGCACCAGCTCAAACTAGAAATTCAAGAATTAGGCTGGTTCAATAAAGACCTAAAAAAACCTCTTCCCGCTTATCCCAAGAGGATAGGTGTGGTAACGAGCCCCACAGGAGCTGTCATCCAAGACATCATCCATGTATTGACACGGCGCTCCAATAATTTTCACCTTATTCTTTATCCGGTAAAAGTACAGGGAGAAGGCGCAAAAGAGGAGATTGCTCAAGCGATTTTAGAAATGAATCGATACAATGTTTGTGATGTTATGATTGTCGGCCGTGGTGGAGGATCGATTGAGGATCTTTGGGCATTTAACGAGAAAATCGTTGCGGAGGCAATTTTTTTATCTAAAATTCCCATCATCTCTGCTGTAGGGCATGAAACCGATTTTACTATAGCTGATTTCGTTGCCGATATTAGAGCGCCAACCCCCTCTAGTGCTGCCGAGCTGGTTTCAATGAAAACGAGTGACATTTTAGAACGCTTTTCCCATTTTCAAAAAAGGCTGGACCAACTTTTAAATGGAAAAATTGCGCAAACGCGCCTCTCTTTAGAGCAGGTTTTAAAACACCCGTTCGTAAGAGGGATCGGGTTTCTTTATCCTTTTTTACAGCGTATGGATCATATGATCGACTCATTAGATCTGAAAATCCGCTCCTCTTTAGTTGAAAGCAAAAATAGGCTAGAAATTCTCGCCGTGAATATCCGCGGATTTGAACCTAGAAAAATCCTTAAAGAGCAAAAAAACGGTCTTTTACAAATTGAAAACCGGCTCAAAACCCTTCTTTTACAAAACTTAAACGATCAGAAAAAAGACCTACAAATCCTTGAGTTTCGATTAAAGGCCTATGATCCTACGAAAAACCTCAATGAGCTCAAAAATCGTTTCGATAGATTGGTTGAGCACCTAAAGGCTTTGAACCCTAAACAGGTCCTTAAAAGAGGATTTTGTATTCCTCAAAATAAAAAAGGGGAAATTCTTAAGGGAGTCGATCAGGTTGAAGAGGGGGAGATAATAGATTTACTTTTTTACAACGGTACAATAGGAGCCCATGTCGATGGAATTCGAAGCAGCCTTCAAACGACTTGAAGAAATTTTAGAAAGAATGCAGTCTGAAAACCCCAGCTTGGATGAGTCTCTTAAGCTTTATGAGGAGGCCGATAAGCTGATTCAAATATCCTCAAAAAATCTGGCAAAGGCAGAAAAAAAGATCGAGGCGATCATGAAAAATCGCGATAATGGGATTGAGGTGGACCAAACCCAACAGCCGATTTTAACAAATTTTGAAGCCTAGAAAAAATTCTTCATATAAAACAGGAATTTAGACCGTGGAAGATAGAACACTTGCGACGATGCGTTCTTTGAAAGACGAGGCTAAAGAGCTTCGTGATAAAATCATCCATGTTGTTTCTAAAAACGGGGGACATCTTGGTGCCTCTTTAGGTGCTACCGATCTTATTTTATCGTTACATAAAGTGTTTTTAAGTCCATATGACCGAATTATTTTTGATACAGGCCACCAAGCCTACGCTCATAAACTCTTAACCGGTAGGCTAGAGCGTTTTGAAACCTTAAGAACATATAATGGCCTTTGCGGTTTCACAGATCCGACAGAATCGGTTCACGATCATTTTTTTGCAGGGCATGCGGGTACAGCTCTCTCCTTAGCGCTGGGTGTGCACGACTCGACTATTTACAATGAAAATGCCCCTTGGACGATCGCCTTGATTGGAGATGCGAGCTTATCTTGTGGGTTAACACTCGAAGCATTGAATAATATCCACTCCTCCTACAAGCGCTTGCTAATTATCCTTAATGATAACGGAATGAGTATTTCAAAAGGGTGCGGTAACCTTCACGATTACTTACAAAAAATACGCAACTTCCCCTTCCTTTCTTTACAAGAAAATTTTAAAGATATTTTTTCTATTTTCAATTGCAAATATGTAGGACCTATTGACGGTCACGAGCCGGAAAGAATGGTAGCTCTATTTGAAAAATTGAAACTTGAAGAGGGCCCTTTTTTGGTTCATGTAAAAACTATTAAAGGATTTGGACTTGAATACGCCGAAACTTCTCCGACAGTCTGGCATGGGCCTAAGCCCTTTTGTATTGAGTCGGGCACATTTAAAAAGACTACAACTCAAAGCCTTCCCTTCCCAAAAATATTTGGGAAACACCTTTTTGAACTTAAGAAAAAAGAGCCTAATCTACATGTAATTACTCCGGCCACTGCAACGGGAGCCTGCCTCGAGGAATTCGGACAAGCTTTCCCTAGAGAATTTCATGATGTCGGAATCGCAGAAGGGCATGCTGTAACCTATGCTGCAGGGCTTTGCCGTTTTCAAGAATTCAAGGTCATCCTCTCTATCTACGCCACCTTTCTTCATAGGGCTCTAGACAATCTTTTCCACGACGTTGTTTTACAAAATATCCCCCTCATTCTTGCGATCGATCGGGCTGGGCTCTCCCCTCAAGACGGCTCTACCCACCATGGGATCTATGATATCTCCTTTTTGAAAACTATGCCGGGCCTATCGATCGCTCAACCTAGAAATGCAACGCTTCTTAAAGAACTTCTTGAATCAGCTCTTGTTTATAATACCCCTATTGCGATTCGTTACCCGAATCTCGAAGCTGTAAATACTCCTCAAACTCTCACTTTCAGGCCCTTGGGAAAGGGGGAAATTCTCGTAAAAAGTAGCTCTAAAAAAACTAAAATTCTCATTATTTCCCTTGGCCATATGGCCGATATGGCTTTTAATTGTCGATCGAAATTGTTAGAACGGGGACTTGATGCAACAATATTTGACCCCATTTTCCTCAAACCTTTGGATGAGGAAGCGCTTCTGCCAATCCTACAAGAAAATGAGTTTGTTTTTGTGATTGAAGAGCATGCGAAAAATTCTGGTCTGGGATCTATACTTTTGAATTTTCTTTTTGAAAAAGAGATCTTTGACAAAAAAGTTTATAATTTTGGGTTTCCAGATCAGTTTTATGCCCACGGTTCTTACAATGATTTGCTTGATGAAGCGGGTTTATCTGAAAATAAAATATTCGAAAAAATGCTTTTGGTGATCCAAAAAAACGGAATCTAATTTTTTTAAATCAAGCCTTATATGAGATTTTCCCTACATTAAAAGGGAGGGTAAATCTCCTATGCCGAGGATAACCCTTCAAAGAAATTCCCCTTATTTGTAATCTAATAACAAATAGGATGTTTATGAAAAAATCGCTCTGTTTAGTTCCTACACGGTATAAAGCCTCGACAGTTGAGATCGCTAGAGAACTTGTGACAATGCTCAAACAGCTTGATTTTGCCATTTTTGTTGAAGAGGGTTTTGCAGAGGTGGGTGTACCCTCAATTGTCCCATTTCAAAAGATCGACTATTTTGTTTTGATCGGTGGAGATGGTAGTTTTGTTGCTAGTGCTAGAAAGTATCTTGCCTGGCAAGCTCCTTTTATTGGAGTGAGTGCGGGACATCTTAATTTCTTGGCAGATACCTCTATTTCTTTAGCTCTTCTAGATTTTAAACAGCTTTTAGAAAACAACGTTCTTGTTGAGGAACGGGAAGTGTTAGAGTGCTCGATGCCAAACGGGGAAAAGTTTTTAGCTATTAACGATATTGTTTTGCATAGAGGACTAAATCCTGGGATTATTGAACTTACGGCATTTAGCAATAATGAATTTATTTGCGACTATCTTTGTGACGGACTTATTCTTTCTACGCCTACAGGCTCTACGGCTTACTCCCTTTCAGCCGGTGGTCCGATCGTGTATCCAGAGGCTAGAACCATTACCATGGCCAGCATTTGCCCACAATCGCTTGCATACCGTCCAATTGTTCTCCCCTCCAGCATTGAATTAGAAATTCAGTATATTACCAACCAAAAGCCTATCCAGATTTCGATCGACGGACAGATCAATCGGGAGCTAGCTCCTATGGAGCGTATCCTAGTGAAAGCGGCTGGAGTTAAAATGAAAATGGTGAAACTTAAAAACCACTCCTACTGGGTAAAATTGAGTCAAAAGCTTGGCCTCAAAGTAAAAAGCCGAGCCGATCAACCCGGATAGAGGCTCCTGCTTGATTTTTGATATCACGATCTATTCTGTCGGCAAAAATAAGGAATCTTGGCTGACTGAAGCTCTCGATGAGTATGTAAAAAGACTCAAGGGAACAGTCAAAATTCAGTGGGTTCTTTTAAAAAACGATGAAGAGTTAGAAAATCAAGTTTTTCTAGAAAAAAGCTGGATAGCCCTAGATCCTAAAGGGAAAGTTTTTTCTAGTGAAGAATTCAGTAAGTTCCTCATCAAAAATATCGAACTCGAGAAAGGGAAATTGCAATTTGTTATTGGTAGTAGTGAGGGGCTTACGCCAAAACTTCGCAATGGAGCAAAACATCTTTTCTCTCTGTCACCACTAACATTTACCCACCAACTTACTAGACTTGTCTTATTAGAGCAGATCTACCGCGCGCTTCAAATTCATAAAAATACCCCCTACCATAAATAAAAACACCCTCAATAAAGAGGGTGCTTGGCTTCAAAGCTTTTTTTGATCATCAATAACTAGTTTTGTTTAATGAAGTTTTTCCACTAAAAGTTTTATACAACCATACCCCATATGCAAATACCAAAGGGAGCCCAAGACCTGCAACAATCACCAATATAATTAATGTGGTCTCAGAAACAGCCGTATTGTGGAGGTTTATCGTGTAGGCGGGGTCTATGGTAGAGCGCAAAATATTGGGGTAAAATCCGATACTGGCTAGTCCAAAAAGGGTCGAAATGTTTAGGCAAGAAAAAATGAATGCCCAGCCATCTCTTTTTCGCCGAATCGCCTCATGACACAAATAAATAAACACAAAAATCAAAACAGGAAAAATATAGAATAATAGATGATCATCATATCTTTCATACATCTCGGGGACATCTATCTCCATTGTAATTGAGGATATGAAGTAGGCCAATAGGTAAAGAACCATGTAAAACGGAATCGTTTTTTTGACCCTTTCATAGAGCTCTCCTTCTGTTTTTAAGAGCAAAAAGATCCCCCCGTGCATCGCAAAAAGAAAAGCTGCCATAAACGCTATATTGATAGGAAAAGGGCGTAAAAAAGAGAAAAAATTACCTGTGAAGAGCACGACGCCTGCTTCATTTGTAAAAGGGACACCGGTCACTAAAGAGCCCAAAAGAAGACCTGCTCCAAATGTTATGATCAAAGAAGAGGCTCCAAAAATTGTATCCCAAGTGAGCCTCCATCTTGGATTTTCGACTTTGGAACGAAACTCGATCGCTACAGCTCTTAAGATAATTCCAAATAGAAGGATCATCATGAGGGTATAATAGATGGAACAAATCGCTGCATAGGCTGGGGGAAAGCCAGCAAAAAGACCTCCTCCAACAATAATTAACCACACCTCATTTCCATCCCACAAAGGTCCGATTGTATTCAGCATCAGCCGCCTTTCCTGATCCGATTTCCCTAAATACAAAAGACTGCCGACTCCGAGATCAAACCCATCCAATAGAATGTACATCACAACAGCAGTGCAAATGACAAGATACCAAAGGATTTCTAAATATTCGGTCATATTTTGGACTCCATTTTTGTGTAGAGATCTGTATCTTCTTTATGTTCTCCACCCACAGGATCGGGTCCATGTTGAATTTTTTTATCCAAAAGGAAAATAAAAAGCACAAACAGAAGAGCGAACATAATACTAAACATAGTTAAAGATCCCATGATTTGCGGACTTGAAACGGTAGCATTTGTTACCCCCTCCCTAGTCCTCAAAAGACCCTGAACAAGCCAAGGCTGTCTACCTAGCTCAGCAGTCATCCAGCCGGTCAAATTACCCACATAGGGTAAAAATACCGAGCCAACGCAAACTCTCAAAAGCCACTTGGAATCCTCTAATTTTTTTTGTCTGTAACGGATGTAAGCCCAAAGGATAATAAAAACCATCGTACCCCAAGAGGCGATCATAATGTGATAAGTTTGGAAAACGAGCTGCACATTAGGTCTATCTTGAGGGTTCGGAGCAAGCTCTTTTAACCCCTTTACAGGCTCTTTGAAATTCTCATTTGCTAAAAAGCTGAGTACACCCGGTATCTTTAGACCGTAAACTTTCTCATTTTTTTCGTCGACCCATCCAAAAAGGGAGATCGGAGTATACTCTTCAGTATTGTAGACTCCCTCAAGCGCTGCAAACTTCACGGGTTGGTTTTTATAAACTCCTCTTGCAGTAGAATCTGCCGATATAAATTGCACAACAAGCATTACCGCTAAAAAGAGAATAGAGATGCGTTGACAGGTTTTAGCAAAAAGCTGGTGTCTATTTTTTAAAACATAGTAACTGGAAACACTCAAAATCAAAAATCCGCCTAGAACCCAGCAACCTATGAGAACATGAATGATGCGATCCATTGTCGAGGGTGTAAAATAGACCTTCCAAAGATCTACGATCACTGCCCTTTTTTGGGCGCCGGTTCCTATGATTTTATAGCCGTCAGGTGTATGCATCCAGGAGTTGGCCATCACAATCCAAATAGCACTGAAGTGTGCACCAAAAACAACCATACAGGTCGAAAGATAGTGCATTTTGCGACTCACCTTTTCCCACCCAAAGAGCATAAAACCGATAAAACTTGCCTCCAAGAAGAAGGCAAAAATTCCCTCAGGAGCTAGAAGCGAACCAAAAATATCTCCAACAAATGTGGAAAATCTTGCCCAATTGTTACCAAATGAGAATAGCTGTACAAATCCCGTTGCTACACCCATCGCAAAAAACAGAGCAAATATCCTTGTCCAAAAGCGGCAAACCTCTTTCATTTCAGGATCTTTTGTTTTCATGTAGATCCCTTCGAAAATTACTAGCATAAGCCCTAGACCTATACTCATAGGTGGGAATAAATAGTGAAAGGAGATAGTCAAGGCGTACTGACAGCGCGCAAGAATTAGAGAAAGTTCATCCATGGTGTTTTGCTTACCCTGCTCATTTTTTAAATTTTCAAAAAACCCTAAAAAGGGTTAAAAAACTTTTGTTAAACTTTATAGCGATATTTAATGCTGCATTGGTTTTTGTCTAGATTTATTTTTTTTAGTTGAGTACGATGAAAGATGAAGAACAGGGTCAATCATAACTGGGGTTCCTTCTGCCGTGCTACAATTTTCGTACATAGTTAGCTCGTTTTTTGAAATCCTAATCATATCAGTTATGATGAACTATCTTTTGGCCTTTTTTTGGAATACTAGGGCATTAGATACCTTCATTGGGCTTTCAGCTTTTATTACGCTTTATGCACTTTCTAGTTGGCTCGACTTTCCAGTTTTACATCAAATTCTCATTTTACTGACAAATGTTGCTCTAATTGCAGTAATTGTTATTTTTCAACCCGAACTTAGAGTGGCCTTGTCGAAGCTCTCTTTCAAAGGTCGCCGTTACAAAGAGATTCAGGAATTTGACCAATTCTTGGACGGTTTTGCGAAATCGGTTTACAATTTCGCCGATAAAGGGATAGGAGCTCTTATAGCAATCGAGAATGAGGACAGCCTTGAGGAATTTGGCCCCAAAGGGGTGTTGATGCATGCACGCTTTTCCTCTGAGCTTCTTGAATCTATTTTTATTACTAGCACTCCGTTACATGACGGGGCAGTTCTCATGCGTGAAAAAGAGATCATAGCAGCAGCCGTAATCCTTCCTCTGACCCAAGGATCGGGACTTGCAAAATCCATGGGTACACGCCATCGTGCGGCGATAGGTTTATCTGAAGTTTCAGATTCTATTGTGATAGTTGTTTCCGAAGAGACCCATTTCGTGTCGATTGCAAGAGATGGAATTTTGACAAAAAACATCAAAATAGACCGGTTTAAAGCTATTTTAAGAAGCATTTTTGCTCCTGAAAGAAGAGAGCAACTTGTCTGGTATAAAGAAATTCTCGACTGGTTTCGGCAATGAAGCAATTTTTACATGATCTTTTTTTAGAAAATATTCCAAGAAAACTTGTAGCGATCCTTACTGCGATCATCATTTTTTTCTTTGTGAATCAATCATTGACTGTCACAAAAGTTGTCAATAACGTCTCGATTCGCCTGATCAACGTTCCTAGCCAAAAAACTGTGGAAGGACTTTTGCCAAACGGCTACCTGATCAAAAAAATTGCGTTAACTCTTAATGGAAAAAAATCGGCTCTTGAAGAACTCTCCTCTACAGATCTAGAGGTTGTGATCGATCTTACCGCTAAAAAAGAAAGTTTTACAGCAACAATCACAGAAAAAAATCTGATCTCACTCAATCCCCAGATAAAAATCGCTCGGGATATTCGTAAAGTTTCTACAAGACAGGTCTTCATCCAACTTTTGAATTTAGTTGCAGAAAAGGTCCCTGTTTATCTTCTAAAACCTTCAGGTGAAGCCCCGAAAGGGTATCAATTTGTTGACATTCATCCTCACATGGTTTTTGTGGATGTCACAGGACCGGACGATCTGATAAAAAAATTGAAAGGGCAAGGTCTTGTAAAGGTTTTAAGCTTAAGTGATATTTCTAGTGAGGACCTGGATGGAATTGCCTCTAAAACTTCCAAAAACGATGTGATCACTTACAACGTTCCTCTGGATCAATGTTACGTCTACATCCCCTCTTTGGCACCCGATAAAAAATTCTATTTTGACCCCTCGTCAGAAAAAGTCAAAATTGATTTTTTGAGAACTCAAAGTTTGTTTGTGGAGACCAAGATCCCTGTAACTTTCTTTATACCCTCTAAACACACTAAAGAAATCGACGTGACCCAAATCAGCATACAAGAGAGCCCCTCTGTTACAACCTTTATGGATGTCAAAGTCCTCTCACCAAAGATTTATGCCAAAAATGTAAGTCAGCCTTTCCTAGAAACGGTCCAATCGATGATGCAACTGATCGTTGTTCCCCCTCTCCTTTTGGGGCAGCGCCCTAGCTGGTCTATAGAGTTTATCGGCTCTAAAGAGCTTGAAGAAAAGTACGTCACAAGAATGATCCAGGAGAGTTCAGCAAGGCATAATGATCAGCCCGAGGCTATTCGGCGTGAATTATACAAAGCCCGTTTTAGAAATTATATGAATCAGATGATCCTCACTCTTGAGGATGGCACCCCTCTTGACTTTAATATCCAGTATAAAAACTACAAAATTACCCTACTATCAAAATCCGATGCCAGCTAATCGTTATTATACTCCTCAAGACATCTCGAAAGGATCGAGTATTCTTCTAGAATCTGATGAGGCCCTGCATTTGAAAACGGTAATGCGAAATCAATTAGGCGATGCCGTCGAATTGGTGAATGGGAAAGGGTTACTTGGCTATGCAACGGTTTTCGAAATATCAAAAAAAGAGGTTGTGCTTAAAATAGAACATCTTGAGCGTCACCCTGAGCCAAGAACCGTTGAGCTTGGTATAGGGTTTCTTGTCCAAGACCGTCTCGATCTACTTTTGGAGAAGGGGTGCGAATTAGGTCTTACAAAGATCTCCTTAATTAAAACCCAAAATACCTCAAAGGGAGGATTGACGGACGGACAAATCGAAAGAATGCGCCGAGTTTTGATTGCCTCTTTGAAACAGTCAGGTCGTTTCTGGCTCCCGCAAATTGATCTTGTTCCAAGCTTAGAGGATTTTTTAGACGAGAGGGCTTTCACCTATTTTGGTGATATCGACCCCACCTCTCCCCCTTTTTTTGAAGCTTTTGACCTTAACACCCCGTTCAAGCTCCTGGTTGGACCGGCGAAAGGTTTTTCCAAAGAGGAGGTCCTATTTCTAAAAGGAGAAAAAAACGTGTTTGGTGTCTATCTTAACCAGGCTACATTAAGAGCTGAAACTGCAGCAATTTTGATGGTGGGTCTTGCTACACATGCTTTTTTGCTAAAATAACCCCATTCATTGGATCTAAAGTGACAAATAGCCCCTGCTGAATTCCGTGCACATCCCCACGAGCTCTGTAGATGAAGGGGATATTGAATTTTTCCATCGCTTTAAGAAAGTTTTCTTCCTCTTCACTATTCTCCTTGTGACTAATAAAAATCACTCCGGAGGCGTATTTGAGCATCGGAACATATTGTTGATTAAAATCTATGAGCAAAACGATGTTGTTTTTTGCCGCATGAGGAGAAATAGGATCCAAAGGATAATTATGAATGACAGGGGCCTCTATCACTTTGTCGCCTTTGCCGACGCCTCTCATGAGAACATCTCCAAGATTGATCAGCTGAATTGTATTCGTTGTTCCTGGACGATTGAAAGGGATACCAAAAGAGACCACTAAAAGATCCCCAAGTTTCACCCAATTTTTTTCTAAAGCGATCTTAGAGGCTAAACTAACCCCCTCCTCCAGATTCTTAAAATTTCCTAGAACTGGATAGACACCCCATTGGATTGCAAGCCGATGGAACGTTCTATCAGAGCTTGTTAGAGCAAAAACCGGATTTGAAGGACGCAATGAACTTATGGTGCAGGCAGATTTACCCGTTGTAGAAAAAGAGAGAATTCCTTTGGTATTGGACTGCATCGAGAGGCTCACAGCAGCGTGCGAAATAGCGATATTCATATCGAGATGATTCTTGAAAGATTTTTCAAAAAAACTATGCGTGTAATCTATGTGCTCCTCGGCATCTATGATGATCCGACGCATCTGGTCTACCGTTTCTAGAGGGTATTTTCCTACAGCAGTCTCACCGGACAGCATTACTGCTGAAGCTGAGTCAAATATTGCGTTAGCTACATCACTCACCTCTGCACGTGTGGGTCTAGGATTTTCGATCATAGACTCAAGCATTTGTGTTGCCACAATAGTAAACTTATTTGCCTCCTGCGCTCGACTTAGCAGCATCTTCTGAACTGAAGGGAGCGCCTCCATCTTCATCTCAATTCCAAGATCTCCCCTCGCAACCATGATCCCGTCTGCTTGCTGTAAGATGGATTCATAATTGTCTAAAGATTTAAGCGTCTCAATTTTTGCAATGACTCCTACATCCTCAAAACCATTCTCCAATAAGAGCTGTTTGATGGCTAAAATATTGAATCTCGTTGTTACAAAAGAGACAGCGATTAAATCGATACCATTTTTGATCCCAAAAAGAATGTCTTCTCGGTCTCCATCTGTAAGATCAGGAATATCTAATTGCGCATCGGGTATATGACAATTTTTATTTTGTTTCAGAATTCTTTCGTTTTTAAATGCGATTTTGACCCCGGTTTCGTCTTTGGCTACACATTTGGCTACCAGATAACCATCATCAAAAAGCAGCTCCATACCCGGTTCAATTTTTTGGACAACATCCGAAGGACGTAGATGAAAATCCCCCTTGGGTCCGAGATGGTAGATTTTATCTTTTTCGATTTTTAATTCTTTTTGAACAAAAGGCTCCACTCGAACTTCGTAACCTTTAGTATCAAGCATGATTGCAATAGGTTCTTTGAGCTCTTCACGAACTTTTTTGATCCGCTGAATTACCTCCAGATGCTCTTCGTGCGTTCCGTGGCTAAAATTTAACCTAAATACATTCACACCCGACTTGATAAGGTTTTTTATCATGTCCTCTTGTCTTGTACTTGGCCCAATCGTGGCGATGATCTTTGTACGTGGGTACCCCATATCTTTGGTTTATCGCTAAAGTCCCCTTTTAATTGCAAAAAATATCTCTCAAGAAAACGATCAAAAAAACCTGATACCCGACTACTAGAAATGGATCACGAATCTTTTCAAAAGGCTTGACTCCCTAAAACCCCGAATTTTTCAGGAATAGTTAAGTAAAAAAATCCCCAAAGAGGGTATATTGGTTTAACCTCTACCAATTGAATAACCCCCTTTATAAAGGTCAGTACCACTCCATGGCTCACGACGAGATTCTTCTAAAAAATGTCCGTGTTCATAACCTCAAAGGGGTAGACCTTTGTCTTAAAACAAACCAGCTGATTGTATTTGCAGGAGTTTCAGGATCAGGAAAATCCTCGCTTGCCTTTGACACCATCTATATGGAGGGGCAAAGGCGGTATCTTGAGTCTTTGACTACCTTTGCAAAGCGCCATATTGGGGGGTTGAAAAAACCCGACGCTGACTTAATTCAGGGGCTTACACCCTGTATAGCGATCGAACAAAAAACTATAGGGCGTAATCCTCGATCTACTGTCGGTACTATGACCGGTATCTACGATTTTTTACGAGTTCTATACGCAAGAATCGGTCAACCCCGCTGTCCTGACTCTTTAGAGGTGCTCTCAAAACTCTCTAAAGAAAAAATTCACCAGATTATCCTTAAAGACTTTTTGGGTGAGGCGATCTACATTCTAGCTCCTGTTATCGAAAACAAAAAGGCCGAAAGTAGAGAGCTCATTCAAGGCTTTTACAAAAAAGGGTACACCCAAGCTCGACTGAACGGACGGTGGATAGAATTAGATAGCGATACCCAAATAGACCAACACCAAAATATCCAGCTGCAAATTGTTGTAGATAGGATAAAGGTGGAGACGAAAGGGGAAAAAAGGCTCATGGAGGCAATTGATAATGCCTTACGCATCGGTCAAAAGAAGTTGTCGATCATCGAAAGAGACTCTGGTAAAGAGACTTTTTTTTCCACAGAGAGCTACTCCTTTATATCAAAAAAGGGGTATCCCACACTTGAACCCTACCACTTCTCATTCAATCATCCGGAGGGTATGTGTCCTCACTGTCAGGGTCTTGGGACTATAAAAACTTTCCGATTGGAAGGGCTGGTAGATTTTGAAAAGAGTATCCCTGAGGGTGCACTTGATGCTATCACCCCATTTGATACACAAATTTGGGGAAATATCTATACAAACCTGGCACGCATTTATAAGTTTTCTCTACAGACGCCTCTCAAAGAGCTGTCTGATAAGGCCAAAAACATCCTATTTGATGGTGTCGATGAAAAATATCTCACAATGACTTTTGTTCATCCCAAGACAAAAGAGAGATCGACCCAATACATTCCCTGGAAAGGAATTAAAGAGGAGTTAAAAAAACGCTACAACGAGGCAAAAAGCGATCAATATAAAGAAAAGCTGAAAGATTTTGTCATCGATATCCCCTGCTCTATTTGTGAAGGAGCTCGTATTGAGCGCTATCCTAAAGTGACCCTCTTTCACGAGAAAATGATTCATGAGCTTTCCCGTTTGTCCCTTATTGAGCTGAAAGAGTTTTTCTTAAATTCTTTGTTGGATCCCACAGACATTCCTATCGCCCAAGAGCTGATTCGTGAAATCCAAAGAAGACTTTTTTTTCTTATAGACGTTGGCGTTGGCTATCTTTCATTGGAAAGAACCTCCTCGACTTTGAGCGGGGGAGAAGCACAGAGGGTCCGCCTGGCATCTCAGCTTGGGCAGGGATTGGTGGGTACTACCTACATTCTCGATGAACCCAGCATTGGACTTCACCCCGCAGACAATCTCAAGCTTTTAAAAACTTTGAGAAATCTGACCCAGCAGGGCAACACCGTAATAGTCGTGGAGCATGATGAGGAGACGATTCGCCATGCCGATACGATTGTAGATGTTGGGCCTTACGGTGGAGAGGCTGGTGGACGGATTGTCGGTTTTGGAAAAGTTCAAGATTTAATAAATTCAGAGGACTCGGTGACAGGTAGATACCTGAGCCGAAAATCCCAAATATCTATCCCCTTAAAAAGAAGAAAGCCCGCAGGATTTTTACAAATCAAAGGGGCCTGTCACCATAACTTAAAAAATATTGACGTCGCTTTTCCTTTGGGCGTTTTTTGTGCGGTGACCGGTGTCTCAGGTTCAGGAAAATCTTCTTTAGTGAATGACATTCTTTTCCCCGTGGTCAGCAACCATTTAATGCAATCAAGGCTAAGCTACGGCTCGTATAAGGGAATTGAAGGGCTCGAGCAGCTGGATAAAGTGATTATGATAGATCAGCAGCCGATTGGAAAAACTCCAAGATCCAATCCTGCAACTTACATCAAAGTATTCGATGCCATTCGTGATCTTTTTGCCTCCCTCCCCGAAAGTTTAGCGCTGGGTTTTAAAGCGGGAAGGTTCAGCTTCAATGTCAAAGAGGGCTCTTGTCTTACCTGTAAAGGTATGGGATTGATTCGTATAGACATGGATTTTCTAGAAGACAGCTGGGTTGAGTGTCCCCACTGTGAGGGGGAAAGATTTGATCCCAGAACTCTTTCGGTCAAATTTAAAGGGAAAAATATCTATGAGGTTTTAGAGCTGAGTGTCGATGAAGCTCTTACTCTTTTTGAGGCGATTCCCATGATCGCAAAAAAACTGAAGACTCTTCAGGAGGTGGGTCTAGGGTATATGAAAATTGGGCAGTCCTCCACTACCTTATCGGGAGGCGAGGCGCAAAGAATTAAGCTTGCAAAAGAGCTATCAAGGCCTAGTACCTCTAAAACGCTCTATTTATTGGATGAGCCCTCTACCGGTTTACACTTCGATGACATCAAAAAAATGATCAAAATTCTAGAGCGCTTGGTAGAAAAACAAAACACTGTTGTAGTGATTGAGCACAACTTAGATCTGATCAAAATAGCAGACTGGATTATCGATTTAGGGCCTAAAGGGGGAAGTGAAGGGGGCTTTATCATGGCGGAAGGGACGCCTGAATCGATAGCCCAGGTGGACTCTTTAACGGGTAAATTTGTGAAAGATGCGCTTGAGGATTCTTTGAAATTTACCACTCATGATGTGATAAGTGATGAAAAACCCATCACCCACATCGAAGTAAAAAACGCGACCCAAAACCATCTAAAAAATATCGATATCACAATCGAAAGAAACGAGATTACCGCTTTCACAGGTCCCTCAGGGTCCGGAAAATCCTCATTGGCCATACAAACAATTTTTGCTGAAGGGCAGAGACGCTACTATGAAACTTTGAATGCGTATGCCCGTCAATTTATTGAACAAAGCCCTAAACCCAAAGTGGAGTATATTCAAGGTCTATCCGCATCCATAGTGATTGAACAAAAAAGACATGCAGGAAATCCTCGCTCTACTGTAGGTACGATCACAGAAATTTTGGACTATCTCCGAATCCTTTATGCTAAAGAGGGTGTTGCAGTTTGTCCTGAGACAAAAGAGACACTGGTTCATGTCACAAAAGAGTATATCGCAAATGACCTCCTTGAAAAGCACTTAGATGAAAAATGTATTGTTTTATCCCCCATAAGTCCCAAAAAAGAGGAGAGCTACAAAGAGCTTTTTGAGCGCTACCAAAAAGAGGGATTCTTACGGGTGCGAATTCAGGGCATTTTGTATGAGCTTTCTGATGAATATCCCTCTTTAAGCGGCCTTAAGGAGAGTTGTGAGCTTGTCATTGATAGAATCCAAATCCAAAAGTCCGGCAAAAAACGTCTTCTCGATGCCATCGAAACAGCAACCCAAATCAATCCCCAATCTATCCTTTTTGAAGTCGTCAAATCGAGTGATCAAAAAGGGAAATCCACAGATCTTTTGAACTATTACCTTGCATTTTCGGCCCCCTCGACACGAAAAACCTACCCAAAAATCGAGCCAAAAACATTTTCTTTCAACGCTGATGAGGGGATGTGTACCACCTGTGAAGGCATCGGATCATTGAGCACTGTAGATATCAAAGAGGTCCCAAAACTTTTCAAATCCACTCTTAAAGATCTTTTAGATCAAGTTTTGAATTTTGAATATAACCCTATACGCTCTATTCTCAAACTTTTGACAGATTATGGGATCGATCCTAAAGAACGGCTCGACAAAATGTCTTTAAGCGACTTGGAGTTCGTCCTGGAGGGGGGGAAAATTCCCCATTCTTGTTTCAAATGGATAGGCTTACACCCCTTTTTTGAAAGGCTCTTTAGTTTTGGTAAAACCCATCAAAAAGAGGCTCTTTTACCGCTTTGTCAAAATAAACCCTGCCCTAGTTGTAAAGGAACCAGGCTTAACCCCCTTGCCTCCCATGTTCATATAAACCATGTTACCCTTCCCTCCCTTTTAAGCATGCCTATCGATGAGGCATTTTTGTTTGTTTCAAAAATTCAGGGAAAAAAAGTGCTGGAGGATGTTTTAGAACCTATAAAAGAGAAACTTAAACTCTTGATTCAAATAGGGGTAGAGTATCTCTCTCTCGACCGAACCTCTTTGACCCTTTCGGGTGGAGAAATCCAAAGAATTCATTTAGCCCGCCAACTTGGAGTCAATCTGAGTAACTGCCTTTACGTTCTAGACGAGCCTAGCATCGGTTTACACCCCCACGATCACAAAAAGCTTCTAGATGCCCTTATCCAGCTAAAAAATGAGGGAAATACGCTCCTTTTAGTTGAGCATGACCCGATGACTTTAGAAGTAGCCAAAACTATTTTCGAGTTTGGCCCCGAGGGGGGGGAAAAGGGAGGAAGAATATTGTCCCAAGGCACCCTTGAGGAATTAAAAAAAGACCCGTTAAGCATTACGGGAAAAGTTTTGAGAAAAGAACTCTTTTACAACAGACAAAAAAAACCTATCGGACAGGACACCGATTGGATAGAAATCGAAAATGCAACTAAATACTCTTTAAGGAAAGTCGATCTTAAAATTCCAAAAAACAGGATCACTGCTCTTACGGGCGTCTCTGGTTCGGGTAAATCGACTTTGATGCATGAGATCCTAGCCCCTATTTTGAAAAAGACCGTTTCCTCGAGAAAGAGATTCGATTTTTACACATTAGGGGGTTGTACCATCTCGAATATAAAAGAGTTTAAACATCTCATAGTTGTAGATCAAAATCCGATTGGCACCACCTCAAGAGCCGATATATGCTCCTATACTGAGCTTTTAGGTCACCTACGCTCATTTTATGCTGAATTGAAAGAGGCTCAAGCCTATGGCCTCATGCCTCGCCATTTCAGCCCAAATCATATACAGGGTATGTGCACTGAGTGTTTTGGTTTGGGGCATATTGAAGTGAAACTTCAGCTGTTACCCCCAGCAAAAAAAATCTGTCCTCTTTGTCAGGGTAAAAGACTTTCTCTCATCGCTTTGAAGATCAAATATCATGGTTTGAGTTTAGGGGATCTTTTTCAGATGCGTGCTGTAGATCTTTTAGAGATTTTTTCTTTTCATCCTAAAATTTTTGCAACATTACAATTACTGATCGACGTAGGAATGGGGCAACTTCAAATAGGACAAGAGGTGCAGACTTTATCACATGGCGAATCTCAGCGTTTAAGATTTGTTAGAGAGCTGATTACCCCTACAAAGGGGCCTAGCTTAATTTTTCTAGATGAACCCACAACCGGCTTGCATGATGCTGATATTTTGAAACTTTTGCCCATTTTTGATCGTCTTATCGAACGAGGTGATACGCTACTCATAATTGAACACAATCTTACTGTTTTGAAAGAGGTGGATTACCTTATTGAAATGGGCCCAAAAGCGGGCAAAGAAGGTGGCAAAATTGTCGCTTATGGTCCCTATGAGCTTTTTGTTAAAAAGCAAAAAGGGATTACAGCTCCCTATCTATTAGATCCAAAAACCTAAGGCTAAAGCCCTTTTAAATGTGAAATTATTATTTTAATCCGGTAAGACCTTTCCAGAAAGGGGCAAGTCTGCTAAACTATGTTCGAGGATTGGCTGAGCGGTACAGCTCGAACTGAGTCAGGGCGGGAACGCAGCAGCTATAAGAGCACCGACTGCGGCAGCCAATTCCTCGTTTTTCTAAAAAAGATCCCATTCCACGCTAATATTTGCGCCGTAAAACAAGAAATGGTTTTTATGGTAAATGCTTCCCGTTTGAAATCCCCTTCCCGGTTGTGAAACGGCGGATCCGATATAATTTAGCCACTCTCCTCCAAAGGCCCCCTTGATTCTCAAACTATTGAAAAGATTGATACCTAAAAAAACCTCTCCTTGAAAAAGAGTACTGGCCCAAGCAGTTGATGCCACAAATCTGTAATTTGCAGTAGCGCTCACAGGGATGCTCTGAGAAATTGTGGATACTTGTCTGTAAATGTCTCCATAAACCCCAAAAGAGCCTCTAACGCCCCAAATGAAAGGTTCTGGTGTACCAATCCATTCCCCGTAAGCTCTTAGACCGACAAGATTATTTGTGGATTTTATATTGTACTCTTTCAAAAAAGTTAAAGAACTAATCGTTTGATCTAATTTATCCTCTAAAAAGATATACGAAGGGCCTAATAGTCCCCTTACGCCAAAAAATTGATCATATAAGGGTGAGATGTTCCAAAGAAATAAAAGATCTCCCGATTCGTACCGCATTTTGTAGTCCTCGATCACCTGAGAAGCTCCTGTAAATGTGATAGGAGACACATTCGTGACGGCAAGGCTGTAGGTGGGACTGGTTCCGGTTGTCGAAATGGCATAAACACGATTCCATTGCAAAAGACCCAGATAGCGCGCCTCGATTCCATATTCATCGGTAGGCAAGACGGCTATCCTTGCAAAAAGACCCGGTACCCATTGATTGATCTTAGCTAAATCGGTAGCAATAATAACGGGGGTGGTTGTGGTGGCTACAGTTTGATAAGCTAATGTTGTTTGGGGAAGATTTTGTCGAGCCCAAGGAGTTATACCCGCTTCCAGCTCCAAAAGTTTAGCCTCTGCAAAAATACCACTACAAGCCAATAAACTAGTTATTAAAAAGCGTTTCATGCCTCATCCTCATACAAAAGACCTTTGAAAACAAAAATTTCAAAATGGTCTTGAATTTAGCCTCCAATCTAATCTTTTGAAAAGTCCTTCGCAAGCTTTTAAACAAAAAAAATCATCATAGAGTATCTTTAAGTTAACCTAAAAAAGACTTTTTCTAGCAATACCCCGATTTTTTTATCTGAAAAAAAGTGAAAATGTTAACAATTTCTTAAAAAATTGTTGATTAGAAATCAAGCAACCCTTTTAAAATACCTCAAAAAAGGGTTCTATGCTTTCATCTGTAAAAGGATTTATAAGTCGCTCTACGAATCATGTCATGACGGGATTGAGTGGTCACTTAATGAGCCGTGTTGCAGGCCCGGTTCCAAGGGGATTAGATGAAATTTTATCCTTATGTCATCACTCAAGAACACCAGAAGAGATCAGCTCCCTTGCTGGTAGAATCGAAATTTTATCAAAAGAACCTCAAAACCTTGCTATTAGAAAAACTTTAGAGAGCTGGTACACTCAAATTCAAGCAGCATCAGCCGATACCATTCCACAATTGCTCCAGAAAATCCAAACCGAAGCAGAGCAAGTCATTTTGTACCAGACCCCGATGATAGGGCATATCTCGACTCAATTAGGCCAAATTATCAATCAAGCCCTTAAAACAGCTCCGGTCCATATAATCGAAGCAAAACGGCAAATCTACTATAAAAATCACAGTCTCCCTTTTGACAAAGAAGCACTCAAATATCATCTGACCGCATGTATGGAAAAAGAGAGTTGGAGTGAGCCCCAAATGGAAAGATTGCAGGCTGCTATCCGCTGTTTATCGACAGAAGAGGGGCTACTGGACTGGCAGAACTTACACTCTCTCATTTTGGAAAAAGAGTTAGAACTTAGCGGCTCTTTGGTACAAAGTTCAGATAATGTCCGTATCAAAACCCAACAGCTTTTATCCGATTGTCTTACAACTGTAGGTTCCGGGCTTTTCAAACAAGCCGATCCCGCACGTACAAAGCTAGAAAAATGCATGTCTTTATTGCGTCATCTTTTAGAATCCTCTAAACTTGAGCTTCCTCAACCTATTCTTTTTGAAAATTTAGAACACCTTGTGATTTTTTTAGACGATATTTTCAAGGATGACGTCAATTTTCAGAGGGCTTTAGAGGAATTTCAAGAACTTTTAGTTGAAAAAAACTCTTTTGAAATCGCCCCAGAACAATATTACCAACGAATCTATCTAACCTTAAAAAAATTCCTCCCCTATTTTGAACCCTCTGGTGTGGCCGTTCAACTCTATGAAACTACGACCGCTCTTTTTTTAAGAAACGCCCAAAGTTCCCGAAAAGGGATGAACCCTCTTTTAATTCCATATAATTTTTCCCAATCCAATCTTAATGAACTCCAGAGTTCCCCACGAGGAGTGACCCCCAAGCTTTTAAGGGGACGACTCTCTATCGAATTTGAACCTCAAGATCCCCCCGAGGCTGTTCTTACAGCTCCCCTGCCAAACCTTACCGACGAAATCCAATCTTTTTTATGCGAAAATAAAACATCGATCTTTCTCAATTTTGTGGGAAAAATGGGTATTATTGCCGAAAATTTTTCCATCAAAGATAAAAGTTTTGAGACTACTATGAAGGAGGTATCTCAAAATTTTGTTGAAGGGAGTTTGAGAATCCTCCCACCCCTTAAAGAGGCTCTAGCGAAAAGGTTTGATACAGTTTATGAGGCTTTATCTCTTAGAATTTGCACAAAATGGGTTCCAACAATCCTAGAAGCTTTAAGAGGTATAGATAATCTCGAAAAAGATACCGTAAACCCTGTCCCCCTCAAAAGGATTGTAAAAACGTTAAATCAGCTCTCCAAAGATTTAGAAAGCTACAGTCTTTCGAAATCGGTTCTTATGAGAGAGGATTATCTTAAATCAAAAAGATTTGAAACTCGTATAAGTCTGAAGCAATCCTTTAAAGAGGGTTGGCGTATCGGGAAAATCCTAACCGATCTAGTTTTAGATGATATCAAACTTGAAAATTTTGTATCGATTGGTTTCCAGAAAAAACCCACCAACCCTGTTTTGAGTTTGATTTCCGACTTTATAGATATGGGACTAGTGATCACAAACTGGATTCTAAGAAAAATTTTCTGGGTCGTTCTTAGAGTCAGTTTATCGGTGGTTCCCTACTATATGATTACCGAAAAAATTCTGGACCATATCTTTACCACACAAAGATTACAAAAAATGTATAGATCTCTTTTGGATACAGTTCTAGAGGACTTTCGACAAGGGGAAAAAGGGTTATTGAATCTGGAGTTAGGAGGAAGAGTAGACTCTAAAATTTCCAAGGAACTACTGAAGAGTATGTTGGATATCATCCCTAAAAATGAAGGGAACGATCTTAGCGGTCTTAAAGAAAACCTATTCATGCTTTTGCCCTCTTTTGCCAGGGGCATTTTTTACGATAAAGCCACTGCTGGGGTGAGTATGATTTGGGAAAATATGGTTCACCCAGAAACTATTAAGAAAATTGAAACAGGATGCGTAGCCCTTTTAAGAAGGATCAGCTCCACCTCACCCACCTGGTGTCGTGATCTCCCCCAACCATTATCCCTCCCCATACAAGATATTGAACATGCATTAAGCTCCTACGTTACGAAAGAGGTCCTCACTTACAACCCAAAAGATCACATAGACCAAAGATTCCAATACATTACCGGGCAAATCCTTGCCCTGCCAGAATTTGATCAAAACCATGCCTACTTCCAACATATGTTCAAAAAGCTTTTAAAAGAGGTTATGGATTCCTGCCAACAAAAAAACCCTACAGTTTTTGGCAGCAATTATCATCGTATATTGGGTCATATGCATGAAATACACCTCTTATTGGAAACTATGCAGAATCCAACGGAGAAAATTAGAGAATTTCAACAAGATGTATCCTTTTTAAGACCAGAATATCCGCCAGAATTTGAAAGGATGAATTTTGGTGATGAGGCGATTGCTTTTGGGATTAATTTGGGATTTATGCAGGTTCGCGAATGGCTTACTGATAAAGAATTTATAAAAAGAATTGTTTTAGATCAGCTGTTACCGACCTAAAAAGGGTATACATCTGCCCCGATCTCTCAAAGCAGACGTACAACTTTTAAAAAACAAGAAACTATCTATTTTTTCCGTTTTTTGAGCATTTGTCACATTTGTCGCAATTTTGTGACCTATTGTTTTTCTTATTCATTTGACCATTACCACAAGATACTAGACCTGCAGACACTAAAGCGAAAGTCGCTAGGGTTAAAAACTTCTTCATACATACCTCTCTATATCTTTTATTTAAAAAATTTTAGTATATTCTGACAAGAAAATTTAAAAATATTTTTTAAACTGTTGAGCAAGAGGGGTTAGAAAGAAAAAAAAGAGGGGCGTGTGCTTAGGTTTATGCGAATTAAACAGAATCGGGCCCCAAGTTTATGTTTTTGGCCTAATCTAAGTCTTGGAAAAACTGATCAAATCCTCTAGGAGTTGGGGACTCTATCGTCATTTTTTGATGGGTAAAAGGATGCTCAAATTCTAAGGTTTTACTATGAAGGTACATACGAGGATATTTAGACTCTTTTTTTCCATATAACAGATCCCCAACAACAGGATAGCCGACAGCTTGAAGGTGGACGCGGATCTGATGGGTTCTGCCTGTGATGGGTTTGCATTCAAGCAGAGTATAATTTTTCCCTATATAAAGCGGTTTTACAATGGTTACGGCTTTTAACCCCCCTTTAACAATTCCAAACTGCTCAAAGCCCCCCACCCGTCCCATTCGTGCTATCGGCAAGTCGATAGTAACTGGGTTATGGTATTTCCCATGGACTATAGCCAAATAGCCTTTCTCTATTCGCCTCTCTTTAAAAAGTGCCTCAAAAGCTCCCTGCGACTCTAGGGTTTTTGCTCTCATCAAAAGACCCGAAGTCTCTTTGTCCAATCGATGCACAAGCCCTTTGAACCGCTTTGGGTCACTCAAAACTCCTGGGGGTTTATTGAAAATTTCTATAAACGAATCCTCAAAAACCGTAAAGATTTTCTCCATCTTATCGGGCTGACTTTCTAAAGGTAGACGTAATTCCACACGATCTTTCGGAGAACAAACTGTCGTTGCTATTCGATGCATTTTCCCATTCAAAAATGCAAAACCTTGGTCAATGGCCGACCGAATTTTAGTTTTTGTCATCTTTTCGTGATGGATCTTAAAAAGAAGGTCTACAAACTTTTCCACTCGGACACAAAATCTAAGAAAAGTTTCAATCCATAGGATGTGCCTTGAGATTTATCCATAGCGGTGCCCGCAATATCAAGATGGGCAAAAGGGATGTCTTTCAAGAGATGTTGATAAATAAATATAGCGCCTTGCGTAGCAGAGGCCTCACGCTTTCCGGCGTTTTTCATATCCGCTACCTCTGATTTCAAAAGATCCATAAAAGAATCCTTGTCAAAAGGCAACGTCCATAGAGGCTCTTGAGCTTTCTCAGAAGACTCCAAAAGCGCCATCCTGAGCCTAGGATTATCAGAAAAAAGCCCAGCTATTTTTTTTCCAAGAGCTATGATCACAGCACCTGTGAGAGTTGCAGCAGTAATAATACAGCTGAGTTTTTTATTTTCTGCAATCCAGGCAACCGAATCGGCCAAAATCAGGCGACCCTCAGCATCCGTATTGGTTATCTCTACACTTTTTTTAGATTTACCCACGATTATGTCGGATAATCTAATCGAATTACTACTAATAGAGTTATCTGCTATCGGAAGTGCAAAATAGACGTTTTTTCTCACCTTCAGTGTTGCCAAAAGGTAGGCCAAATGCAAGTATAAAACGGCACCGGCACAATCTCCATGCATCTCGATCATTGAGTCGCTAGGCTTCAAGCTGTAACCACCCGTATCGAAAACCATTCCCTTTCCAACAAGACCGATAAAGGGCTCTTTATCATCACCACCGCGATACTCTATCAAAATCAATTTAGGAGGATCTGTAGATTCCGATCCTTTACCGACTCCGTAGTGCAGGTTCAACCCCTCTTTTTGCAACCACTTGTGGTCATGTACCTCTAGATGGATACCATTAAGCCCATGTAAGAGCTCTTTTGCGTAATCTACAAAATAGGCAACGTTTCGATCTTTGTAGGGAGTGCTTAAAAGCTCTTTCATCATAAACTGTGTATCTAAAACAGTTTTGATTGCATGGATATTGGCAGGGATTTGATCCAAATATACCCTCTTCAAAAAGACCCCTTTTTTCGAAAGGTAGCGATCGAAGCGGTAGTTTCCCTCAAAAAGGGCGTAAATCTGCTCCTCGATCTGATCATTTAGGGCGGGCAAATAGACATCTTCTATTTTTTTGTCGCGTAAAAATGCCCCTAGTTTTTTATGTGCATCTCTCAAGGCCTCGGGTGTCATCGACGATTTAAGACCTACTTCTACGACATTTTCATGCATGTAGATCTCTATGGCCTCTTTGGTAGAGTAATGAATTCTCGTAGGGTGACCTTCACCTTTTTTTAAAAATTCTACGTTGAGATGCACAGGTTTATTCATAGGGATTTCCTATTCTTTAGAAAGGGATTTCATCATCTTGGAAGGCAGGGTGTTGGCTTCCCTGCATCACCGGCTCAAAATCAAAATCGTTAGATTCAAATCCCGATCCGTTTGGACTCGATCCCTTATTGCCCGAGTTCGCCGATGAGGAGCTATCTGATTTGCCGAACGGACTAAAAGAGATGTTTGAAACTGTAATTTCCAAAGAGGTCTGTGGTTTGTTCTCACGATCCATATAGATCTGTGGTTTATGTAGTTCGCCTTGAATCATCAAAGCTGTACCTTTTTTCATGTAGGGGAGCATTTTATCATACTGTTCACCCCAAACAGTGATACGGTACCAAATCGTCTCATCTTTGCCACCTTTTTTAGAGCTACAAGCGAAACGAAAGTTTGTCACCTTTTGTCCGGAAGGAGTGAATCTGGTTTCCGGATCCGAACCTAAACGGCCGGCTAATAAGACGAAATTCATCTGGTAATTCCTGTAAAATTTACATCTCTACTCTAGCATTATGAATGCAATCTTTGCACTAAAAATAGAATGTGTGTCGTCAGTTTAGTGCGCCAAAGCCAATCCTTAAAAAATTTCCTGTTTTTCCCTCTTGAATATCGCCACGATTCGTTCAAAAAACCATAAATGGACTTAAATGAGAAAATAGAATAAAAAAGTTTTTATGTATGCGCTAAAATCTTTAGATCAGCCCTCCAGCCTAGCACCCTCTGATGAGGGTTCCATCGATATTATTGTCACAAAAAAACTTCTGGAGACCGTGCAGCAAAAAGAGGTAAAAAAATGGAACCATAAAATTGAATCTATGGTTTTTAAAAAGCTTCTTCCCGACCTTGTGGAAAAATTCTCCTCTCTCCAATCTACAGAAGGGTACATCAAAAATAGCGTTGAACGGGCGATCAAGCACGTTAAAGTACTCTATAAAGATAAAAGCGCCCTAGAGACAAATGGACAAATCAATGTCCCTTTGATGATCCAAAACTGTATAGAGACTCATAAAAACCAATCTACTTTTGACGTATATCATCAAGCATTATTGGACGCAAAAACACTATGCGGACTCTTTCCAAATATGGAGGATCAAAAAGCTCAAGAGCGTGTGGCTAAAGCTATTTTTTCTATCGGTCAACACGTTTGTACATCCAAAGGGCCTAAAACCCCCTTTGAGAAAATGGAGACACTGGATTACTTGATTCTCGAGCAGCAGTTTGACCTTCTTTCCAATTACCAAATAACCTCTTATGAAAATTTAAAGCAAAATGTCTATTTGCGCCTCAAATCTACAGAAGCAATTGCGAAAATGGACCACTTACCCGTGCTCATCGCTTCAGTGCATGCCCATCATCTAGCTTACTCGATGGACTTCGAAAAAAAATGGGGTAAAAAAAACGTAGAATCATTAAAAAAATTTGTTTCAAAACAAATTGAAATGCATAAAACGATGCACCCGATTGAATTGGTCAATAGGATACTCTTTCTTTACCATGTCAGCGGTCAAAAAGAGAAAAAAAAAGAGATTGTTGACGCAGCTCGAGACTATCTTACCTCTTTATCTACCGATTTATATTCCCCCTCGCTACATCGACTAGGGCATGAGGTTTATCTTTTTATCAATAATGAGATCAGAAAAATTAAAACAATGCGCCCTTTGACAACTCTTAAAGAGATTCTTTTGGAGGTGCAACAAATGTTTTCTTTCGTAGATGATGTCGTGGGTATACCCGCTCAACAAAAAGATCTTTTAGAGATATTTGCTTTTTCTCATTTCTATGAGCATCATCCTTTGATGGAACAACTCCAAAATGAGCACAAAGAGATCCTTTCAAGGCATTTAGCTAAAACCGCCGTAGAGAAAGGAGCTAAAGAGTTCAGACAGACCGTTCATACGACCTACGACAGAATTGTGAGGTATAAAAACCTCCAAATTCCCACTAGTCAAGAGGACAATTTCTTTAGAGAAGAGACTCTCATAGACAAAATTTCCCATTTTGCCTCTCAGAACGAACTTGTTCTCGATTTGTGGAAAGCATCTCTAGATCATCCCCTCTTTAAGCTAGTGAAAAGGAGCGTTGCAAAAGAGGAGATCACAACCTTATCAAGAGATGAAAGAGATCTCATTATTGAAAAGTTTCTTATCTCAAACCCGCTTTTACGAAAGTACGCCCCCTATTACCATGAAGAGGTGGTGTTCTTTAATAAAATTCTTTGGTATACCTCAAGTAAAAAAGGACAAAAAACCTCTTTTGAGCGTTTTTACCAGTGGCACTATGAGCAACTCAAAGCCAAGAATCCCGCTATAAAAGGTCGAGAATTGATAAAAAAAATGGAAGAGCTTACCACAAAAACGCTCCCCTTGATGCCTTCGTATCGCTTGCAAGTAGCTGCAATCTAAAGCACTTTAATTTTATGAAATCCTTTGAGAAAAGGGCTCTTTGATTTTATTGTTCAGCGCAAAAAATAGACTAAAAGCAAACATTACGATCAACGGGATCGATAAAAGCTGACCCATATTCAGTGTGAAACCTAAAGTATAAATACTCTGATCCTCTTTGAGAAATTCCACAAAAAATCTCCCTATAGACATCAATAAACCCAACACAGACGCAACAACCGCGGTTTTTGAGCGATTCTTTAATAGGGCAAATCCAATTAGAGCAAGAGAAAAATAAAAAAGAGATTCATAAATCTGCACAGGGTGTCTGGGATAGAGTCCATAGGACGAAAAAGCTTGTGGGGTTTGAAACACCATACCCCATGGCAGGTCTGTTTTTAAACCAAGAATCTCCTGATTCATAAAATTTCCCAAACGTATGAATCCACCAAGGATCATACCACAAGGGAAAATTCTATCTAAAAGCTTAAAAAAAGGGAGCCGATAAACAAAAACAAAAAGATAGCAGGTCAAAAATGAGCAGATAATCCCCCCATGGCTTGCAAGCCCCCCCTCCCAAAATCTAAAAGGGCGTAAAGGATCTTCCAATAGCCAATTTAAAGACTCATAAAAAAATAAATGAAACAGTCTTGCTCCTAAAACAATACCCACTATCAGGAAATTCGTGATCTTTGTGGCGATCTCTTCTCCACTAAATGGAGAAAAAGGGCGCCAGTCACAAGCAAATTTTAGAGCTCTTAACCCTAAACCAAAACCTAGCGCAAACAATATGCCATACCAGGCGATCGGATAATCGATAAAAGGGATGGTAAATGCGACTCTTGGGGGGTCAACAAAAATATGGAGGATCATTTTGTATCCAAAGCCCGGCTCCCCTCAACAAAACGTCGGGATCTAAAGACTGCTCCACGAATTAGGGCGAAACCTATAGCGACCTGCAAAAGACCTCTAGCCTCGGCGGGCATAGAAAGCTGAGCTAAAATCACGCCAAATCCCATCATAAGTGCAATTAAAAGAAAGTCTTTAGGTAAAGGATCTCTTAGAGCACTTCTCATTAAAATATTTCTAGCTTTGAGCTCTCCAAGCAAATACCCCACGATTAACAATGAAATGTGTAGCGCGCGATTTTCAGAGATTGCCCCAAGATTACCAGCCCCTTTTGTAAAGAGAATTAGCCCTCCGGAAAACCATAAAATCATCAGAATAATTTTTTGAATGCGTATTGAGATCATAGTGTAAGCTTAGCGCAAAAACCGATATTTTGCGACAAAAAAACTCTTCACTTATTTGGACCTCTTGCTTTATATTTGAAGACTTATGAATGTAGCCTTAGCCTTTACACGTATTTTTTTTACAATCCTAAGTATTTTTTTTATCACACTCTATTCCATCCAGTCAAACCAAGGGGATCTAATAGGTCGAGTGATTTTTGGCATGCTTGGAGGTTTTAGCTTCAGCCTTCTTTTAATTGGGTTTGACACTTTTTTTCGAAAATTTAATTTACGCTCATTCAATATAGCGGTTGTTGGTCTTTTTCTTGGCTATCTCATGGGTGAGGCTTTGAATTTGATTCTAAAAGCGATCCTGAGCATCAGTGCCCTCTCTTTTTCTTTGAACATTACAAGTATCGAAATCATTTCGATTTGCTTATTTCTTTTTGGCACCTACCTCGGTACAATCATGACCCTTCGCTGGTCCGATGAACTCTATGTGAGTATCCCGTTTATCAAATTTAGCCAAATGAATCAGCGTAGACGAGATATCATGATCGATATAGCGACTTTGATGGATCCACGATTCAACGATTTTTGTACTACCCGTCTTTTAGACCAATCTATTTTAGTTCCCCGTTTTATCGTTAAAGAGCTTTACGCTTTAATTGAGGTTTCAGATGACAACTCTAAAATTAAAGCTCGTAAAGCGATTGAAACTTTGAAAAGGCTCGAAACCTTACCCGGATTCGGCTTACGCTATAGTGAGACCGATTTTCCTGAAATTAAAGAAATCGCTCAAAAAATGGTCCGTTTAAGTCGACTTGTGGACGCTAACATTTTAACGGCCGAATCAAAACAGTATCAATTGAGCGGTTCTGAAGGGGTGGAGATCATCAATATCAATACTCTTGCCGCTGCCTTAAAACCTCTTATGCAAACTGGGGAGTTTATTCACATCAAAGTGCAACGTCAGGGCAAAGAGCCGCAACAAGGGATCGGCTATCTTGAAGACGGTACCATGGTTGTGATCAATAACGCAGGCGATGCCATCGGACAAACTATCCGAGCGGCCATTCTTTCCTCCAAATCAAGCCCATCGGGTAGGATCATTTTCTGCAATGCCGTGGACAAATCGGGTCAACAGATCGGTTTTTCTTATGACGAATATCATGATGAGGACGCTTGAAGGGGCTTGGAACCGATATTATAGAGATTGCCCGTATTGAGCAGTCTATAGAGGAATTTGGGGAGCACTTTCTCAGGCGCCACTTCACCCCAAAAGAAATTGCTTATTGCCAGTCTTTTAGCCGGCCTGCCGAGCGTTTTGCCGGCCGTTTCAGCGCCAAGGAGGCAATAGTCAAAGCTTTAGGCACAGGCTTTACAAAATTGGGCTTTCTCGACATTGAAATCGAAAATGACCAACTTGGAGCCCCCAAAGTTCAAGTGAGTTCTCTACCAAAAGAGACGTTCTACCTCTCCATATCCCACTGCCGGCTTTTTGCAACCGCAACAGCCATTTGGGTTTAAGTACGTTACCCGTTAAGGCTGTTTTGTATAAAAAAAATTTATAATTTTTCCATCTTTATGTTAAAATATTCCCTTGCTCCTTGGAGACGTACCTCTTAAGTGGTGGGTATTTTTTTAGCTCTTTGCTAACTGGCTGGGGCTTAATGGCAGCAAAAAAAAGAAGGTTTTATGATTACCCCAAGCAATATTCAAGGGCAGATCCAATCAGATCTTTTTCTTTTGCCGGATGCCCCTTTTCTTAAGGATTCTAACTATTTAAAAGATATTTCCGAAAAAATTGTGGAGTACGCATCCAAATACCCCCGACTCGACTCGATCAAAAAAGAGTTTAAAAAGAAGCTGGATACCACCAATTTATTCTATCTCCCCAACTCTGAGGGTTCTAAAAATCCAGGGGCGATACTTTTAGAACTTGGTATCATTATGAATCGGTCAGAAAAAGTTTATTCTCTATGGATAAAAGTGCCAAGAGACTTTAGTGATGGCAAACCTTTCAAGTACCGTTTATCCATCTTAGATAGGGCAAACAACGCCGAGTCGGTAAAAAGATTTCAGTCTATTTACACCAAGGAAGAGGCTCTAAGAAATACACTGAAATTAGAAAAAAATTGCCTTATGACAAAGATGTACCCTACACAGAAATTTCATGAAGAGGCGGTTATTTTGAGTAGGTACTACCCGACTTTGGATGTTTTCTTAAGGCTTCACCCTGATTTTCCAAACTCTATTGATACTATTACCAAAGATCTAACTTTGAAGCTACATATACTCCACTCAAGTGGCCATGCACACGGAAATATTCATCCTATGAGTCTTTATATTACTGAAGACCACACAAAAAAAAGAGTTTGCCTACTTGGGAATCTGAAGAACTTGCGGCAAGCGTCTGATACGAGCTTTTTCTATACTCCCATCCCTTTTCTATCTTTTTCCTCCATTGTTGCCATGGGTAGGCCTAAACCCGTTTTTGACCCCATCCGGCAAGACATTTGGGCTCTTGGTTGCACTCTTTTTTCGATTTTTTCGAACCAAAAACTCTTCATGGATGAACTATTGAAGGCTTTCGGTGCTTCTTCAAAAAAATGCGGACCTTCCAAAAAATATATAGAACTCATAAACGATCTTTATCCAACAAAAAACCATTTGCTAAAAGACCGGATTGCCTCCGTCATTTCAAACTGTATTGCGCCCCCTTTTCAAATTCTATTTTTTGATATCTTTGATTTGGATTCAAAAAAACCTATCAAAGCTCTAGATATTTTTGAGGCTCTTTGCTTTATAGACAAAAGTCAATTTATAGAGGCTGTTAGAAGACCGGAAGCGGTAAGTCCAGCTGAATAAAAAACCCTTGCCGATCTTGGGGAAATGCTCTCGCAAAAAGACGGCCAAAATATCCCACTGAAAGAAATCCCTCTTCAGCAAATGAATATCCCAAAAAAAGCTCTAAATCTATAGCACGATAAGCAGTCATTGCGTATCCGCGAAATGCATTCACATTGATACCAGTTAGGTTTCCGAAACCAAAAGTTCCTAAAATCGACAAATCAAAACTTAAGCGGTTATAGCTGAGTCTTCCCCCCACTGCAGGGTCTAGCCATGGATAACCTCTGTTGGCGATACCAAAATCTGCTGCAAGGTAGGGAGTGAAACAAAGGTTCGATCGGTCAAAAACAAAATTTTTAAAAATTTCTCCAAATAAAGAAAAATTAGCCACATCGTTGTAAGGTGTGATTGGATCTCGAAGCCTGTTCGTGGGGACAAATTGCACCAAAAGCCCCCCGTCAAAACTCAAAAAGTCCCCGCTCAGATCATCAAGAAAAGCTTTTTTAAGATAGAATCCCCCACTTTCCAAATTGAAGGGGAGTTTTACTGTTTGGTTGAATTCAAATAAAGTGCCAAATTCTAAGTAACTCATCGTAGACATCCAGCTACTCAATGTGAGCTTATTTTCATTTGTGCGATAATTTACAGGATTCACTGCACCCTGGATTCTTGGGATATTTGCAAAACTGTATGTCGCATCCAAGTGAATAAGATAGGGCATATTGGGTTCTAAATCGCCCAATGCTCCCGTAAGCTGTACGGGCAGAAGAATAAAAAGCCCAAGAACCTTAAGCTTTATTTTTTTTAAATACATAAAAAAACTCAAACCGAATGAGATGCTGCTTTTAAGTTCCCTAAATATTTTTCCGCCTCTAAAGCTGCCATACAACCGGAACCTGCCGCTGTAACCGCTTGTCTATAACGAAAATCCTGAACATCTCCTGCAGCAAAAAGACCCTCAATAGAGGTCTTTGTGCTGTCGGGTTGCGTCTTCAAGTATCCGTTAGAATGCTTTTCGACACCCATTTGGTCTACAAGCTCAGTTAGAGGGGTGTGGCCTATTGCAAAAAATAACCCCCTCACCTCTTTGGTGATTATGTCCCCATTTTGTTTTATTTTGATCGCCTCTAAAAAATCTTTACCTAAAGCCTCTATAACCTCAGCGTTGTAAATAATCTCTATTTTCGGATCATTTTTCACTCTTTCTGCCATGATTTTAGAAGCACGTAGGCTGTCTCTTCTATGGATCAGATAAACTTTTTTTGCGTAATGGGTCAAAAAGTGGGCCTCTTCACACGCCGAATCACCACCACCGATCACCGCTAAATCCTGATTGCGAAAAAACGGTAGAGGTCCATCACAAACCGCGCAAGCTGAAATCCCCTTGTTCCAGAGCTCATTGTCACCGGCCCCCGGAATTGGGAGGCGGTTGGCTTGAGCACCAGTTGCCAAAATCACACTTCTTGCCTGAATTACGCCCCTCTCATGAGCCGCTTTGAAGTGAACGGGGCTTTGTTTATCGTACTCTAAGCGATCGATATCTATGGCTAGAACCTGTGTTCCAAAACGTTGGGCTTGTACCTCCATTTTATGCATCAGCTCGTGCCCTAAAATCCCATCCGGGAATCCAGGAAAATTCTCTACGTCCGTTGTCGTCATTAATTGCCCGCCCTTCATAAATCGCAAAGAACCGGCCGCAACTACCGTCGATAGCCTCGCCCTTGATGTGTAGATTGCCGCTGTCCATGCGGCGGGGCCGGAGCCAATAATAAGAACATCGCATTCCATGAAGAAAAACCAAACTATTTCTTTAAAAAAGTAATAATAACCTTAAGAGAAAAAAAAATCGACGAAATTCAAAAAACTGGGGTAGAATAGACCTCTTTCAAGACCCTAGAGTGGGGTTTTAAAAAGATCGCACTCGGGCGCTAGCCAAATTTTTACATGGAGGCACTTAAGGATTGAGAAGCATTACCCTTGACCGCGTGTCTATGACAAAACGTGGTAGTAAAATTTTGAATGAGGTCTCCTTAAAACTCCCCTCCTCTAAGTTTGTTGCTCTGCTAGGGCCTAGCGGATGCGGAAAAACCACTCTTTTAAGAGCGATTGCCGGCTTTGAGACGATCGATAGCGGACGTATTTTTTTAGGGGAAAACGATATCTCCCATCTCCCCGTTCACCAAAGATCGATGAACTATGTCTTTCAAGATTATGCCCTCTTTCCTCACCTCACAGTCGAACAAAATATCGCCTACAGCCTGAAAATCCAACGTAGACCGAAAATGGAGATTGAGCAGCGCGTCAAAAAATTATTAAAATCTTTTGACATTGAGCCGCTTTATCACCGTTATCCTGAAGAGTTGTCTGGGGGACAACAACAAAGGGTTGCAATCGCAAGAGCTATCATCGCTGAGCCCCATGTGCTTTTATTAGATGAACCCTTAGCCGCTTTAGATTTTAAGCTTAGCGAAAGGATGCTCATTGAATTAATCGATTTACAAGATTTACTGCAGATGACCTTCCTTTATGTAACGCATGACCAACTCGAGGCTTTGACTGTGGCGGATCTTGTAATTGTAATGGGAGCGGGCGGAACTATAGAGCAAATTGGAACACCCAAAGAGGTCTACGAATTTCCCAAAAATGCTTTTGTCGCAAACTTTGTCGGTTCTACCAACCTTTTTGAGGGAACTATCGAGGAAATTTTTGATAAAGAGGTTGTTTTAAAAAGCACCAGCAATGAGCTCATGAATATCTCTGTAGCCGATAAACCTGTTTGGTTACAAAAAAACAATACCGCTGTTGCCTCGATTCGCCCTGAAAAAATAGACATTTCCAAGAAGCCTTTAGCCAATTTTTCCAACAATTTCAAGGGGATCGTTACCTCGATTGTCTATGAAGGGATGTCGACGAAGTACTATGTAAGACTCGATACGGGGCGCAAAATCATCGTTTTCGAACAAAACGAGCACCACTTCATTCGTGACGAAATCAACTACGATGATGAAGTCTATATTTCTTGGCAAAAAGAGAATGTTGTCTTGATGGAGCGCTAAAATGGAAACAATTTTGCTCCCCGAAAACACTTCTGCCTACAATAGGCCCAAAAATTTCAAACGGCATCTGAAAAAAGAGGCCCCTTTTGGAGTTGGCTCAGGTGCTTTGGTGTGGCAGTTTCTTTTTTTCTATGCTCCGCTTGTCTTGATGCTCATATCGAGCTTTTCCCGTTTTCATATAGACGGCACTTTTGAAAGTTTTACATTCGCCCATTTTAAACAAATTTTGAAAATCGACTATTTTTTAGTCATCTTTGAATCGCTTAAATTGGGTTTTACGACTGCTTGTAGTACTCTTCTTTTAGGGTTTCCTTTAGCTTATACAATCGCTCTCAAAGGGGGAAGATTTAAAAGCTTTTTATTATTTCTGGTGATTATCCCGTTTTGGACTAATTTTCTTTTGCATATTTACGCCTGGTTTTTCGTTTTGGAAAAAGGGGGCTTTTTGAATCAGGTTCTTTTGTGGACAAATTTAATTCAAGAACCGATTCACTTTCTCAACACCAGCTTTGCAGTGCATCTGATGATGGTTTACTACTATCTTCCCTTCATGACTTTGCCGATTTACTCCTCATTGGAGAAATTTGACCCTACCCTCATAGAGGCCTCCATGGATTTGGGTGCTACTAAATTTCAAACCTTTCGTCGTGTAGTTTTACCCGTTTTGATGCCCGCTATCCGCACAGGTTTCTTTTTAGTGTTTATCCCTGCATTTGGGGAATTTGTGATTCCAGAATTGATGGGTGGAGATAAATTCATGTACGTAGGATCGGTCGTATCCCAATTTATCATGGGCGAAAAAACGGCCCCCATCGGTATCGCATTTACAGTTTTATCAGGGGGCATCCTATTGGCGGCTTCATTTTTGCTCTACAAAGGGACTTTTGCCCTGAACCGCTGGTTAACAGGAGGTCATCGATGATTCCTCTATTTGTTTTTGCAATCTATCTTTTCTTGTACGTACCCATCATTGTTTTGGTGCTCTTTTCTTTTAATTCGAAAAGCTTCCCCTCTCCATGGGATGGGTTTACTCTGCATTGGTATAAAGAGTTGTTTCAATCCAAAGATCTCTGGGCCTCATTTACCACTTCGCTTACGGTTTCGATATTATCGACTCTACTTAGCCTTTTCATGGGAGTTTGCTTTATTTACTACATCAGCCGTAGACAAAAGGGGGAAAGCCTTGTCCCTTTATTTTACAGCAACCTGATTGTCCCTGAGCTAGTACTTGCTATAGGACTTGTAAGTTATTTCAGTCTTTTCCAGGTGCCATTAGGATTTCAGACTCTTTTAATAGCCCATACGGTTTTAGGACTAGGATTTGCCATACCCATTCTTTTTGTCAGGTATAAAGAGCTTCCTCCAAGCTTGATGGAGGCCTCCTTGATTCTTGGGGCAGGTCCCACTAAAACCTTTTTTAAAATCACTCTCCCTCTTTTGAAACCGGCTCTTTTGGCCTCGGGGTTATTGATTTTTGTCATCTCTTTTGATGACTTCTTGTTCTCCTACTTTTGCGCCGGAACCTCTGTTGAGACTCTCTCTTTATATCTCATTTCTTCCATCCGTTTTGGTATATCTCCGGTAGTGAACGCTCTCTCGACCATTCTTTTATTTCTTACCATTCCGTTAGCCCTATTATTTTTCTCTTCTAAAAAAGGGACGGAGGTTTTCTAATGGTTCGAGTATTTTACGCATTTCTATGGGTTTTAGCTATCTACTTTGCGATCTTTGTGGGGCATTATAGCCCCTCATGGTTCCAAACACCGGTGAAATCCATCGATTTTTTTTGCTGGGGTGATACTATAGAACCTGAGCTTCTAGAGGAGTTTGAGCAAACCTACAAGATCCATGTCAACATCCACCCGTTTAGCTCGAATGAGGAGATGATCGTAAAGCTAAAGGCGGTTCAAGGGAAGGGTTACGATCTCATTTGTGCATCAGATTATGCCATCCGTATCCTCAAAGAAGAAAACTTGATTGCTCCTATTGACCATGGTCAAATCCCTAATATAGCCTCTATTGATCCCTACCTGCTGCACCAGAATTTCGACCCTCAAAATGAGGTTTCATTACCTGTAGAGTGGGAGCCTTATGTGATCGTCTCTAATGAACCTACCCAGTTAGGAATCGCCGATCTTTTTCAAGATCAGGGTAAAAAGCGTATTGTGATGACACCCGATCCCGTCGAGGCGATCATGTACGCGGCCTACACCCTTTTCGGAAAAACAGATCAATTAAGCGATGTTCAGCTCAAAGAGGTGGCCCGCCTTCTCAAAAGTCAAAAAAAATCGATTGAAGCCTACGTCGATCACCGCGCTAAGTATTTAATTGAAACAGGAAACTGTGATTTAGCTCTTATACGAAGCGGTTTTGCCCGTTTGATGGAAAAGGATAAAGTTCCGATTCACTACTCACTTCCCAACGACTGGCACTTTATCAACATCGAAAATCTTGCTATTACAGCCTCAAGTAATAAAAAAGATGAGGTTCATACATTCATCAACTTTTTTCTCTCAAAGAATTCTCAAAAAGTTCACAGCGAAAACACTTTGGTATTTCCAGTGCATAAAGAACTTACAACTGAGACAAAAATCGTAGCAGAAATTCATGAGAAAAATGACCCACAATTCTTCCACTATCTCGCAAAAGAAGAAGATACGCGTGATTTATGGGTTTCATTAAAAAGACATCAGCCTAGCGAATAAAAAGCTTTTAATATGACCCCTCAAAATCGAGGGATCCAAAAAGAGTTTACCTAGAGATTTAACTTAAGTGTTTTTCGATGTAATTTACAACGTCTCGAACTGTTTTGAGACTTTGCGCATCTGTATCGGGGATCTCTTTTTTGAATTTCTCTTCAAATGCCATCAACAGCTCCACGGTGTCTAGAGAATCCGCACCAAGGTCTTCCATAATTGTAGAGTCAAGAGTCACCTTGTCTTCAGCAACACCAAGTTGCTCCACGATGATTTTCTTTACTTCTTCAAAAATTGTTTCAACTTTTTCGCTCATGATGTTGTTGCTTCCTTTTTCATTAGTGTAAAGTTAAACCTCCGTCTACAGTCACAACTTGACCGTTGACGTAGCTGAAGTTCATCGCTAAATGGTAAACCACCTCAGCGATCTCCTCCGGTTGTGCCATCCTCGTAAGAGGGATGTGCTTCATAATTTCTTGTTTTAAGGTATCGGGCAAATCTTGGGTCATCTTGGTATCAGTAAATCCGGGGCGCACTACATTAACGCGCACATTTCTTTTCCCAATTTCCAATGCCAAAGACTTGGCCATGGCCTCTAATCCGGCTTTGCTAGCGGCATAATTGGCTTGACCTGCATTTCCTCTAGCAGAAACAGAACTCAAATAGATAATAGAGCCCGACTGTTTTTTTAGCATATCAGAAATGAAGGCCTTTGTAATCCAAAAAGGAGAGTAGAGATTCATTTTTAGAACCGCATCAAAATCCTCATCCTTCATCCTTAAAAAAAGGGTGTCTTTACAGATCCCTGCATTCAAAATAAGAACATCCACAGGGCCTACTAAACTATAAAGTTTTGGTATCTCTTCTCTTTGTGCCGTATCGATACAGTGAAATTTCAGCCTGGAATCCATCTGAGTGATTCTATTTCCAGCCTCTTCATCTCTACCGGTAAAATGGATTTGGGCATCTGTTTCTTTGAGAAATTTCTCAACGATTTTCAAACCTATCCCTTTAGTTCCCCCTGTTACAAGAACGCGCATACCTCGAACTCCTTTAAATCCTTTACGGTATTCACTGAAATCACTTGAGCCTCGATGTTCTTTTGTACAAGACCTTTTACGACTGTTCCAGGGCCGAGTTCTAAGAAAGGATAAAGATTGCCTGCCGTTTCGATGGATTTAGATAATTTTACACTACTGATAAGCTGTTTTGCTAAAAGATCTTTGATCTTTTCGGGTTGTTGCTCCACTTGAGCATTCGCATTCATGATCACCTCGAAACGGGGAATCTCAAAAGGAGTTTGCTCTACAACCGGCAAAAATTGTTCATACGCACTTTGCATTAATGAGGAGTGAAAGGCACCTCTGACATCAAGAGGTATGACCCGTTTAGCCCCATTTTTTTTGAGATTTTCTATCGATTGCTCTATGTCCTCTTTCTTGCCAGAAATAACGGTTTGGAGCGGGGTATTTAAATTGGCCAAAACAGCCGTTCCGCTCAAATGCGGTGCAATTTCATCTGGTAAAAGACCAATCACGGCGGCCATCTTCCCTTGTGTTTCGATTGAAGCAGCCTGCATCAGCTCCGCGCGGCGACGCACAAGTTTAAGACCATCGCTAAACTTAAGAGACTGTGCAATCGTCAGCACACTGTACTCCCCCAGACTCAATCCGATCCCTTTAACAAATTCAATCGCTGGACAAACCTCATTTAAAACGCGATAAATTCCAACAGTCGTTGCATAAATACTCAGTTGACTTTTGTCTGTATCGCTCAAAGTTTCTTGCGTCCCCTCATAAATCCAGGAACGGATGGGAAGGTGTGTTACATCCTCAGCCTCCTCCATGGTCTGTCTGAAAAGGGAGAAATTTTCATGAAAATCTTTGCCCATGTGGACAAACTGGGCCCCTTGACCCTGTGTTAAAAGTGCATATTTCATAAGCTTGTAAATATCGCTCCAGCGTAGGTAAAACCCGCACCAAATGCAACAGACATATAGCGCTGGTTTTGTTCATGGCTAATCGATTCTAATAAAATAGGAATAGAAGCAGCAGAGGTATTTGCGGTGTACTCTATTGTTGTGGGAATCTTTTCTTCAGGAATTTGGAAACGCTTTTGAATATTTTGGATGATGCGCATGTTAGCTTGATGAAAAATCACATACCGAATGTTCTCAATCAGTAGCTTCTCTTTTTCCAAAAGCTTCTCGATTACCTCAACACCCCTCTGGATCGCAGTTTTGAAAACCTCTTGGCCAAACATCTTCATTGACCCCCCCTGTGGAATATATAAAGAATTTGCAAGATTGCCATCGAGACCCAAAATGATATTGTCAATTCTGAGCCCTTTTCCCCCACTTGTAATCACCGATGCACCCGCACCATCCCCGAATAAAATAATTGTCGATCGATCATTCGGATCCAACACCTGGCTCATCTTTTCACAGCCTACAAGTAGAATATTCTTGTACATGCCCGCTTCGATGAAAGCTTTTGCGACGCTCAATCCATAAAGATAACCGGAACAGGCTGCCGAAATATCCATAGCAGGCGCTTTGCAGCCCGCCAATTTCGACTGAATCAAAGCAGCTGTTGAAGGTAAGGGCTGATCAGGTGTCATAGTTGCGACAAGGATCAGATCGAGATCTTTAGGCTCCATGTTTGCCTTTTTTAGCACCTCGGTCGCAGCAAAAACGCCCATATCTGAGGCTTTAACCCCCATGTCTGCCCATCTACGCTCTTTGATTCCGGTACGCTCATAAATCCAAGAGTCTGAGGTGTCTAAATAACTTTCGAAATGGGAGTTTTTTACCCTGTTTGGAGGTAAATAGGCTGCACTTGCAATAATTGTAGCGGGTTCAGAAATCATTTTTTTGCAAACAGTTTTTCAGGAATTAACAACTGGTTTTGGTGTCTTACTATCTAGCTTCGAATCCCCTTTATTTTCGGGGTGTTCTAAGCCAAGGTTCAAAAGACCAATTGCAGTGGCATTTTTTTGTTAAAGTCTATCCTGACTATGCTAATCCATACGAGGTTAAAAAGGAAGTTTGAATCCAAAACCCAAGCGTTTTTAGCTTAAAAGCAAGGCTTTGGTCACTAGAAAAATAATTTCTTTATGAAAAAGCAAAAAACTCTTTAAAAATTTTCTTAAAGCAGCAAAAAGAGCTCGGTATTTCGATATACAAGAAAGATTCTCCCATTATAAAATGATAAAAATATGCGTTACCCTGAACCCATTCTCAATCTTGTAGCCCACTTACAAAAGCTTCCCGGAATTGGACGTAAAACAGCCGAAAAATTTGCTTTCCATCTTCTTGACTGGGAAAAAGTCCAATTGGATAATTTGGCCTATGCGATCTTGAACTCCAAAGATAAGCTGCATCGATGTGACACTTGCAACGGGCTGCACGACAAATCTGTTTGCCCTTTTTGTGATGCCGATGCGCGCGCATCGCAAACCCTTTGTATTGTGTCAAGCCCAAAGCATATTTACGCAATTGAATCGACCCATCTTTTTGAGGGGGTCTATCACGTGCTATCAAGACTTATTTCCCCTATTGAAAACCGTTATGTTGAAGAGGAGGAACTCAAAAAAATCAAAGATCGTATCGTGGATCGAAAAATCGAAGAGGTGATCATCGCTCTTGATGCGACCCTTGAGGGGGATGCCACAGCTCTTTTCTTGCGTCAACAACTCAAAGAGCTTCCCGTAAGCATCTCAAGACTAGCCCATGGTTTACCGATTGGTGGGTCATTAGAATATGTAGACGAAGAGACGCTCCATCTTGCGCTGCGCGGACGGGTAAGACTCTAAATCTTGCGTGAAAACTCACTTCAAGCAATGAAAAAAACCGATCGAAAAGTAGGCCAAGGCCAAACAAATCGTTTTTCCTCTGTAAACTCCTGATGAAAAGACTTCTATTGCCTAAATCAATTTTTCTTATATAATACATACATGAAAAATTTTTTAGCTCTTCTTCTCTTTTTATGTTCTCTACAGCTCTTCTCGCAAGAAACATTTGACGTTTACGATGGGAAAATAGTCCGAAAAATCTCGGTAATTTTCGACACAAAAAATCCAAATCTCGATGAGACGCGCTCCATTCAAGACAGACTCAGGACGAAATCCGGAGACGTTTTCTCCTCATCAACATTCGATGAGGATTTGAAGATGTTAGCAAAAAATAACCGCTCCGTTATCCCTCAAGTCAATATTGAGGATAACATGCTTGAAATCACGATCTACGTTTATCCCAAAACAGTTTTATCGAAAATTGTTTTAGGTCCCTCTAGCACCGATATAAAACTTTCGCGCAAAAGGATTCTTGCAGCTTGTAGCGAAGCTGAACTTGAAGTGGGACAACCTTACGACAGCGAAGTGATCGCAAGCGCTGTTGCTAACATCAAAGACGCCTATATCAGCTTTGGTTACTATGACATCCGCATCATAACCAAAGAGCAAGTGAACGAACTCAACCAGGGAACTCTCTACTTGGACATCTATCCGGGACCCAAAGGCTTTGTGCATGAAGTAGAGATTGAGGGTGTCTCTGACCATCCGCTACGCCATCGCATTCTAGAAATGATCCAAACAAGAAAACTCAGCATGATCAGCTTCTTGACCGGTTCGGGTAAAGTTGACCGAGCCCTACTAGAGCAGGACCAGCTCATCATTCTCCACTACCTGCAAAATAAAGGATTCTTGGATGCAGAGGTCGAAATTGAGGTGCAAGATCTTGGAAAAAATCAGCGCAAGGTGATCATCCACATTAAGCTTGGAGAGCAATACTATTTCGGGAATATCCGTTTTGAGGGAAATACCTACTACGATCCCGACAAGGTACGTGCAATTATCGAAGAGGATATCATAGGCGATAAACCCTATTCCCAAGATGAGCTGATGGCTATGGCTAAAAAGCTCAAAGAATTTTATGGCGATGAAGGGATGATTGAAACTAGCGTTCAATACGTCTACGAGTATAACTTTGAAACCAACCGAATCGACATTCTTTTTATCATCAATGAATCTAAAGTTTTCAAAGTGGGAAGAATTATTGTTCGCGGTAACAACAATACCGAAACAAGAATCATTTTGTCCCAGTGTGAGTTAGTCCCTGGTCAAGTATACCGCTCTTACCAGCTTCAAGATACCCAAATGAGACTTCAGTCATTGAATTATTTCAAGACTGTGGACGTGGTTGCAGTCAAAGAACCCAGCAAATCTCTTGGAGATGAATACAGAGACGTGATCATTGACGTCCAGGAAAAAGGGACAGGCTCTGCCAACCTCTTCTTTGGATTCAACTCAACCGAGAGTGCTTATGGTGGACTCAACATCTCAGAGAACAACTTTAACCATAAAGGGTTGTTAAACTGGTGGCACCAGGGTATTTTAAAAATTCGTGGTGGAGGCGAGCGTCTTAACCTCAAAGCACAGGTGGGTTTGAAAGAACAATCCTACAGCTTGAACTGGACCGATCCGAATTTCAATGACTCTAATTGGAGGATAGGTTTTGACGTCACCTATGGGACGAGCAAAGTACAATCTAACGACTACACCATTGATAGCATTGTGTTCCAACTTTTTGCCGGCTATCCTGTTGCACGTTATGCAGCACTCGGGCTCAAAGGTCGCCTTAGAGACTCCTTCACTCGTGTGCGACAAAGCGCACCCCCCGCTGTTCAAGAACAGCGAGGAAATAACGGTATCGTTGGTGGAGCCGGTCCGAACTTTGCCTATGATTCGACCGACAACGCCTTTAGACCACACAGTGGTGCGCGCATCCTCTTTGATACAGAAGTTGATGGTGTCGTGCGAAAAGCCCACGAAGTTCCCCGCTCCTTCCCTATCATCCGGTTGGCAAGCTTGAACAGCTATTATTTCCCGCTTGGACGTAGAGCAACTCTCAAGCTTAGAGGCGAGTACAAAGTTCTATTGCCATTGGGCCGCGGACAAGCTGGTGATGTTCCTTTAAGCGAGCGCTTCTTTTTGGGTGGTGTCGATTCTTTAAGAGGGATCAAGCCCGGAGCTTTAGGACCTTTATTTCCAAATAATTCGTCGGCTCCATTGAACACTGATGGAAGTGTTGTGAATTGGGAAGATGGAAACTCAGAAAACCCCACCGGAGGTATCACTTCTCTCTTGCTTTCTGCAGAGGTAGCGGTTAAAATTGCTAAACCCATTGATGTTTTCGCGTTCGTCGACGGTGGATCCATCTCTTTACAACGCTGGCAAATCGGACAATTTGTTCCTACCGGAGGTTTTGGTCTGAGATTAGACATTGGAAGAGGTGCTCCCGTGACCGTGGGTGTGGGTTTCCCCATGCGCTCAGACGGCGGAATTAAACAAATTTCTGAAACCGTGTTCTTCTCTATGGGAGCCGCTTTCTAGAAGAGATAAGTTAAATTAAATTAAGGTAGATATGGCACTCAATCGTTGGATCATAAACTTGGCCCTTTTAGGTTTTACCGCATTACCTATCAGTGCAAAAGAAAAAGCTCCCAAACTGACCTATGGATTCGTCAATTTTGAGACCTGTGTAACAAATAGTCTTCGTGGCAAAAAAGAGCGTGAGCTTTTAGAAAAGCAAAAGACAGAAATGGAAAAGATCCTTAAAGATCTCGAGTCCCAGCTTAATGAGACACATAAAAAACGATCTGACCAAGACTACCTTGATGCTCTCTCCCCTCAGGCTATTGATGAACTTCATCAAACTTACCAAAACCAGATTGAAGATATCAAAAAGGCCCAATCGCAATATTATCAAGTTCTTCAACAAGCGCAAGGCAGAGTCTATAATGTGATTCATTCTGATATCAAAAGAGCCTCTGAAAAAGTTGCTAAAGATCGCAATTTAGATTCAGTTCTTCAGGCGGAAGCGGCCTTTTTCTCTACTAATGATCTGGACGTTACAGAGTACGTCATTAAAGAAATGGATCGTCTGTTTTCCCAAGAATCAAAATAAACAAAACCCCTCTCTTTCAAATAGAGGGGTTAATTATTTCTTAGTTTGAACCCTTTTAGGTCCAATTTATGCTTCTGAGATCTACCACTAGTAAGACATTTTCTGCTCAGCAATTATCCCAACTTCTACAGGCAGAGCTTGTAGGCTCACCTCAAACCCTAATAAATGGTGCAGATGACCTCCTTAGTGCAACAGGTGATGACATCTCATTTTATTCGAATGAGAAATACTACTCACAGTTCTCATCGTCAAGGGCTGGGATCATAATCGTAGGACCCGATATTGAGCTTATTGAGGGCAAAACCTATTTAATCCATCAAAAGCCCTCGCTTGCATTTCAAACAGTGCTCCATATTCTTTTTGAAGAGAGAGACATTCGCTCTGGTTTCAAAGACATCCATCCTACCGCAGTCATTCACCCTAGCGCTAAAATTGGAGAGGGCGTCAGAATTGGACCAAACGTTGTGATCGATAGAGAGGTCACGATCGGCGACTTTACCCAGATAGATGCGGGTAGTGTGATCTATCCACTTGCACAAATCGGGAAATATTGTCACTTTTACGCGAATGTAACAGTCCGAGAGGATGTCATCATAAAAAATAGAGTGATCCTTCAACCCAATTGTGTTATTGGAGGCTGCGGTTTTGGTTATGAATCTGACCCGCATCGAGGAGTTGTAAAGCTTGAGCATTATGGTAAGGTAATTTTAGAAGATGATGTAGAAATTGGCTCGGGTACAACAATCGATAGGGCACGTTTCAAAGCAACAAAGATTGGCAGAATGACAAAAATCGATAATCTCGTGCAAATAGGTCACAATGTAGATATCGGTATGGCAAACTTTATTGTAGCTCAGGTAGGAATTGCAGGTTCAACAAAAGTGGGCGACCGAGTGCAAATCGGTGGCCAGGCAGGTCTAAATGGTCACATCCAAATTGGATCTGATATACAAATCGGCGCAAAATCGGGTGTGATGGCCTCTATCGTAGAACCTGGAATGTATGTAGGATTGCCCGCAGGACCTGCTATGGACCAGGGTCGACTTCATACACGACTTAAAAAGCTGGATCAGCTATTTAAACGAGTGGATGCCCTGGAAAATTCTAAGGCTTAAAAGAACTTATGATTACAAACTATATCAAACAGACCGAACAAGACCAATTCCAGGTTCTGGATGATCCGAAGCCTGGCTGCTGGATTCATGTTGATATGGCTTCTAATCAAGATATCACAACGATAGCCCATCTTATTAACATAGATGTTGCAGATCTAATAGACTGTATTGACCGGTTTGAGATCCCCCGTTTGGAGACATTTGATGATGTTGCCATCGTAATCACTCGCTATCCTTCAAAAACCACGACCTCGACCGACATAGGTCTTTATACCACAACTTTTGCTATGGTGTTGTCTAAAGACTATTTTATAACAATTTGTACTGAAAAAAGCTCTCTTGTTAAAAATGTAGTCAATCGGAAAAGCGATTTACTCACCTCTCAGAAAACTAGACTCTTGGTTCTATTTTTAGGAAAAATTACACAAGAGTATACAGTGAATATAAAGTTGATCCGCTCTAATGTTCTGCATCAAGAAAAAGATCTAGGGCAGATCGATTCAGACGATATCAATGCGATGACAATTTACGAGGAGAATCTTAACCAGTACCTTTCAGCTCTTGTACCGTTACGTTCTGTGTTTGATCAAATAAGCCTTGGAAAGATCTCTTTATTGATCGAGGAGGATCAGGATCTTATTGAGGGGCTTGTTCATGCGATTCGCCAATCGGAAGATCTATGCAAAATCAATATGCGGAGCTTAGCGCGACTGCGCAACTCTTATCAGATCATTTTCACAAATCAGCTGAATAAAACCATCAAGCTTTTGACAGCCCTGACGATTATTTTGAATATTCCAACCATGATTGCGAGCATTTATGGAATGAATATCAACCTACCCGGCCAAGATTTGGCAAACGCCTGGCTGTTTATTATGGTTATGATCTTTGGTGGTACTCTGGCAGGTTTTGTCTACTTTAGAAAAAACAAATGGCTTTAACTGTTTTGAAAAATAAAATAACTTTTAGATTTTCAAGATTTTCTAGTCAGCCCCGTTGCCCTTTTATATAAGCGCCAAAAAAGAGACTATCATACTTATAAATGCCCAAGCAGGCCAATAAAAGTATCGTATATGTACGAAGAATTTTTCATCTTTGCCGAATTTTTCTATCAAGGATAAAACTTGAACACCCACAAGTAAGAGAAAAGAACCGATATAGATATTCTCTAGAAATGAGAGGACTCGATTGCCCAGATATCCTCTAAAACTTACGTACATCAAGACCGTAATGAACATCACAGAACCCCAAACAGGAACAAATGTTTTTAATTCATCCCCCACTTTTCTTGTGATAAAGCTCTGATACAATATGGATAATCCTATGATAAGCGGTAATAAGTAACAGGCCATCACGTGCATGACCCCTCTATCAAAAATAAATTCATACTCAAGTATCGGTATTTCATCATCTTTTATATACTCGTATCTGCAGCCGATTTTTCTGAAATTAAAATTCCTTAATTTTAACTTAGAGAGCTCCTCTAAATTCTCTAAATCAGGTACAAAAAGGATCTTCTCGACTGTAGTAGCCTGTAGGGGTAAATTTAGATTTCCGGGGTTAAAAGGGAATTCTCTAAACTGGGAATTATCTAGAAAATCATTATTAAAATAGAATACAGGTGTCTCATCACCTATCCCCTCGATTCCAACAGTCCCTTTTGCCGATGTATATATAAACAATTTTGTTTTGGGACCTAAGGGCGCAATAAACGATCCTGTGGCATTCAACTTATCCACCCCCTCAACTCCAAAATGGTCAATACGTAGCTTTACCGGGACTATCTTCATAGGTTCATCATGAAGAAGGTTATAAGATTCCCTAATTGATTCGATCTGAGTCTGGATTTCTTCAGCTTGGTTGTAAATCTGGCTACATTGGATATTTATTCTTTGTTGTAGGACTTGATAACTCATCAACTGAAATAGTACTACCCATACTATGATTGCAACTGAGACTACCGGCAAAGTGGATATAGAAAAAATTGTTTCAAAATTGAAATAAATTAGAAGGCAAACGGCACAAAAAAACAATCCAAAAACAAATAAAAAAGAGATCCACAAGGTATTAGAGCGGCTCATCGTGAGCTTATCTAAATTTTGGGTTTTGAATACCCATTTTCCAGCGGGTATTTCTATTGTTACATCTACTTTTGATAAATTTTTGTATTCATAAATAGGGTGGCCTGTAGGATCAACGATCAGAAAAGGTTGATTATGCTCTTGACTGAGCATCTCTAGAATATTATTCACCCTTTTTGCATCGATAACAATTGAGGTAGTCCCTTGGTTATCGACATTTTTTTGAGTAGAGAAAATAAAAATTGAACCCAATAATGGATCTGTAATTGGCCCCTCTATCTTATATTCTTCCTTATAAGATTGCGGGATCAAAGAGGTCGGTTTCCAATCAGAATTTGTGAGAGTTGTAGTGTTCTTATAAAATCCTCTTACCGGATTTTCATAAAAATTAACGGCAAGGACATTGTAACGGTCAAGCTTACTTTTTATCTCATCGTTAGATTGTTTGAGCTGGTATTTGAAAGTCACAAAGCTGTCTAATACCCCCCTGAACTCATCAATGTACTGATTAATCATCACAACTGTGCTGTCAGAGTCAAATATAAACCCAGCTTTCTTTTTAGCCAGAAGCTCCCTTTGTTCCCAATAATTTAATGCGCCAAGATAAAGAACCCCCAACCCCAAAAACAGAGTCAATACACTAAAAATTTTATACAAACTTGTTAAATAAGAGAGGGTTGCGACAACAACTAAAGCTCCCAAACCTAAAACCTGTAAAATCAATAAAATTGAAAAAAAAGAGGTTTTTTCAAACACAAATCCAAATTTTATATTCGGAAGATAAAAAACGCCGTAGCTTCTGATTCCAAACCAGTCGTTTTTTTGCAACACAAGCTTACTGCCGCTTAATGCTTTTTCGAGAATAAGGGGAGAAATCTCTAAATCTTTACTATATTGAACCGCTCCCCCAACACCCTCCTTGTAAGCAAACAAAACACCTTTAAAAAAGGTTCGGTCTATCCCCCCCAAAAATTCTTCTATCAAATTCTCAGCATTTTGAAACCGGAATAAAATAATCGCCTCAGGTTTTTCCTCTTTTAGTAAAGGGAAAATATAGAAAATTTCGGGTTTTGCACGATTAAGGCCATTTACCGTGGCCCACTGGGGGGTGTTGGATAAAGGAGCAATCAGAAGTAAATCATCTATATTTTTGGTAGAGGGTAATTGATTGTATAGAGGATCGGTGGTTTTAAGAAGTTCACGCTTGGTGTTGTAAATATAGATGGTGAGGTCGCAAGGTAGCCTAGTGGAGGGATCAAGATAGGCTTTTTCTGCCAAAAGTTTTAGAAAAACCTCCTTTTTATAAATATTTTTATAAACAGATTCTTGTGATAACTCAAGATTTGCTAAACAATTCTCTTTTTGATGATCGATAAAAGTTTGATAGGTAAAAATTGAGGTTCCTATTAGGAGCAAAAAAGCACCTAACCAGCTGGCAAAAAGAAATTCCCACCTTTTTAAGAATTCCATTTATTTCCCCACTCTAGGTACCACTTATTCATAAGGTCCTGCCACTCTTTTTTTGTTCTCAAAGAGGGAAAGGGTTCTGGTGGAATAGGGTCGACACTTCTCCAAACAATTTGGGGGAGCTTTCCATTATAGACTTTTGAAAGAAGGATATTTCGATATAGATAATTAGAAAAATCAATTCCAATAATCCCTTCAGCCGCCTCAATCCCCTGCCCTTTAAGGATTTTAACCAGTTTTTCTGTAGTCGGATTTTTTATCAATTTAAAAGAATTCGCCCACATTTTGACCCCAAAATAGGCTATCTCCATAGGATCATTAATAGGGATTTTAGGATCGATTCTCTGACGCAGATTAATTAAAAAATTTAGGTTTTCTTGATTTTTTAGATTTTGGAAATAGCTCCAGCATAGAAAATGATTTTCTAATCCTACATTCCAAGTTTGGATATTATCCTCGGTTACACTCAATGAGATTATAGCCGTCTTCTTCAATTCGGGATCATTTTCCAAAAGATTAAAAAAATTACGATTTCCATCCCCATTGATCAAATTGATGATCACATCTGGCTTTTGAAGTTTGATTTTTGCAACTGTAGAGCTAAAATTCTGATTGCTGAGGGGGATAAGTTCCTGGCCAACAATTTGTGCCCCTTGCCGGGGTAAGTAATCCTGAAGGATCTGCAGTGAGGCTTTGGGGTAAATATAGTCAGACCCCACCACAAAAAACCGTTTGCCAATGTTGTCCAAAGCCCACGAAGTCGCTGTAATCAATTGCTGGTTTGGGGTGACACCTAAGTAGATGATATTTTTAGAATCCTCTAGCCCTTCAAACTGCACCGGATAAAAAAGTAACCCATCCCTTTTTTCTAAAACCTCAGCAACCGCTTTTCGACTTGCGGAAGTCCAAGTCCCAAAAATGACCACGACTCCCTGATCTAATAAACGGTTAGCGCCAATTTTAAATTGTTCTGGGTCTGAAGCCCCGTCCTCTACAATTGGCTGTAAAAGTTCTCCATTTATTCCCCCCGACTGGTTGATTTCATCAATCGCCGCAAGGGTTGCTAAAAGGACAGGTACCTCATTTTGAGCCATAACACCCGTACGCGAATGAAGTACACCTACTTTTAACCCAGCGTTTAAGCTAAAAATTAGTATAAAATTAAATACAATAAAACGCATGAGACCATAATACAATCGCATAAACACCCTCTTAAAACATGAAAGCAAAACCTTCAATGTTTTTTAAAAAAAATAAATGAATTTTTTATTTACAGAATGAAAAAAAAATGGCAAGTAGATCTAAAGAATTATTTTTAATATTTAGATAGGCTTAGCAGACCTTAATTACTCTAGAAAATATGGACTGAAGTGAAAAATAAGATCCCCCGCCTAAACGAAAAAGAAAAACATTTTATTAAAAAAGGTCTTCAATCTGAATATGTAAAAAACCTTAATGAATTAGATCAAATTAGGCTTAAAAAAATTCTCCCTTGTGTTTTTTGGGCTGAAAAGCAACTCAAAGCGCAGGGGAAAAAAATTACCCTGCTTCTAGAAAAAATTGCATTCTATCTTGGGTTAGAATCCTATGTTTCCAGAACATTAGGGCCTTGGAATTTTAATAAGCAGCATGCAGCGCGTTTTGGGTTTGGGCTAAAAGAATTTATCAAGATATTAAAAGATTTTGAGCTCTCCACAAACATCGTAATTCGCCATATTTGCGAAGATATCGGTTTAGATAAAGAGCCCTCATTGATATTTGCAGAGTACAACGCAGGCATATTCAGTACAAAAATAGCGGGTCTTCAAAACTTTTTGAACTCCCAAATGCAAGATGAAACAAGTTTTTTAATTGAGGATGGTGTTTGGGGAGACAATACAACTAAAGCCTTGAAGAAGTACTTACCGAATCTTTACCGCGAGTTAGAAAATAAGAATCCAAACCTACTCAACCTTGGTTACTTATTCCAACTTTTAGAAAAAAAACTTCGTCAACCGATCAAATTAAAAGTTCCCGAACTTTTCAAAAAAACAACCTGGAAAATGCTAATCAGAAAGTCTCTTAATAGCCAATCCAGATTAAAAACGCTATTAAGGGTCCTTCGAAGAAATTCCAACATTCCTCTTTATGTTGAGTGGGGAATGGATGCCTATCTTCAAGAAGACCTTCTTCTATAGAAGTAGAAGAGTGGGAGATTCAAGAAACTTCTTAAGAGTACCTAAAAACTTGGCAGCCTCCACCCCATCGACCACTCTGTGGTCTGCGGCCAACGTAATCTTCATCTCCCCGTCGATAGAACCACCAATACCCAAAATTGCGGCCTGTGGGGGATTGATAATCGGCATAAATGAGTCGATTCCAAACATCCCCAAATTTGAAAGGCTAAATGAGCCTCCCTGATACTCTTCTGGTTTAAGAGTCCCCTCTTTGGCTTTTTTTGCTAAGAATCTCATCTCTTTAGAGAGATCTTCAATCCCTTTAAAATCGGCTAATCGTATAATGGGGGTGATTAGACCCTGAGGAATAGATACAGCAACACTAATATCTATCGTGTGAAAACGAATTATAGATTGTGTCTTGGAATCAAAACCTCCATTCACCTCAGGATGTTCACGAAGGGCTAATGCAGTAGCTCTCAAAATAAAATCGTTGATTGTACATTCGATTCCATAGTCTTTAAGCTGTTGGCGAATTTTAGTAAATTCTAAAGTCTTTACCACTTGCGTTACATAAAAATGGGGAATGAATTGTTTAGACTGTTGCAATCTTTTAGCAATCGCCTTACGCATAGGGCTCATCGGTATTAATGAGTAAGAACCCGGTTTTTCCTCAGGAAAACTTTTGCTTTTTAGGCGTTGGTATACGGTTGAGGGGGCCCTTTCTACATCTTTTGCTGTCACAAGCCCCTGGTAGCCGGTGCCGGCAAAACCCTTTAGTTCTCTACCTTGTTCTTGCGCGAGCTGCTTAGCGTAAGGTGTTGCCAAGATCTCATTACCGGCTTGAAAAGAGGGGATACTTTCTAATGGAGGAGCTATCAAAAATTCTGGTTCAACAAACGCCACAGGTGCACTCGGTTGGGGTACACTAGGGGCTGTTTGACTTGAAGGACTCTCTTTGGATTGTGTTGTATCCACCAAAGCGGATGCCGGTTTTTGCATTTTGTCAAATTCTTGAACAAGATCTCGAATATCCTCATTCGCTTCATCGGTTGCGATCCCGATCGGATCTCCGACTTTACAAATCGATTGAGGTCCTTTGAGAATCTTTTTAAGAATTCCATCATCTAGAGCATTAAATTCCACAACAGATTTGTCGGTTTGGACAGTGAAAAGCACATCCCCATTTTTATAAGGCTGCCCCTCATTTACCCTCCACTCGACTATCTCCCCTTCTGTCATTGTAGGAGAGAGTTTCACAAACTTTAAAAATCGCTTCATAATCTCAAAAGGGTTTTGATTTCATCTACAATACGCTCTGTCGATGGCAAACAGAGTGCTTCAAGATTGGCCGCATAGGGTAGCGGCGTCTCTCTTTGCGCAATTCGCCCCACTGGAGCATCTAACAAATGGATACCCATTCTCGCCACCTGGGCCGTAATTTCTGCCCCAACACCATTTGTTTTGTGCCCCTCTTCAACTATCAAAAGGCGATGAGTCTTTTTTAGAGATTGCAGAACTATCCCAATATCAAGAGGTCTAACAGTTCTTAAATCTACAATCTCAATGGAAATCCCTTTTTTTAAATAGTGCTCTGCCGCCTCTATACAAAATTTCAAAGGGCGACCAAAAGAAACGATCGTAAGGTCTTTTCCCTCTTTAAGAATTTGCCCTTTCCCTATGGGAACTAAAAAATCGTGGTCAGGGACTTCCCATTTTGTGTTATATTCCAATTCGTGCTCTAAAAAAAGAACAGGTGAATTACAGCGAATAGCCGATTTCAAAAGTCCTTTATGGTCCGCACCAGTGTAAGGAGCTACTACTTTCAATCCGGGGAAATGGGAGTACAGTGCTGCTACACAATGGGAATGCTGACAAGAGACTCTGGGACCTGCTCCATTCGGGCCTCTAAATACGATTGGGACATGGAATAATCCCCCTGTCATATATTGAATTTTCGCAGCGTTAGAAACAATTTGGTCAAAAGCAACAAATGAAAAATTGAAACTCATGAATTCTACCACCGGCCGTAACCCCGCCATAGCAGCTCCGATCGCTAAACCAGAAAAACCGGCCTCACTTATGGGCGTATCAATCACACGCTTAGCACCAAATTCTTTCAAAAGACCTTTTGTAACCTTGTAGGCACCATCGTATTCTGCAACCTCTTCACCTATGATAAAAACTGTAGGGTCTCTTAACATCTCCTCTTTCAAAGCCGAGCGGATCGCCTCACGCACATCGATAAACCCCATACTAATCGCTCTCCACTCCAGATTCGATATCCCCAATATCACAAAGAGCCCCTTTTTTAGCAGCCTCTAAAAACTGGAAAAGCTCCTCTTTTATCTGTTTTTCCCTCTCTTTGAGCTCATCGGATGTCGCCATATTTTCCTCTATGAGAACTTTTTTAAAGGCCTCAATCGGATCTAACGAGCGTATCTCTTCCATATCCTGTTTAGTTCTATAGTGCTCTGTATCGGATCGTGAATGCCCTTTGAAGCGTTGCGTTTTAGCCTCTATAATTATCGGTCGCTTGGTTTTTAAAACTTTTTCGTGCACCTCTTTAAAAAGTTGGTAAGAATCTAAAAGATTCATCCCGTCCAGAAGGTGACTTTCCAGTTCAAATGCTTTTGCCAAATGCGCTCCAATAGGATCCATAGCTACAGCCCTATTATAGTGTGTACCCATACCCCAGACGTTGTTTTCAATAATAAAAACAACAGGCAAAGACCACAGAGAAGCAAGGTTGATTGACTCATAAAAGGCTCCTTGAGCTGACGCCCCATCCCCTAAAAAGCAATAAGTAACAAGATTATCCCCCATGTAAATGCTTTTAAAAGCAAATCCTGTGCTAAGAGCTGTATGCCCCCCGACTATTCCTTGCCCCAGCGGCATGTGTTTTGTAACAAAATGCATAGAGCCCCCGCGCCCTTTTGCACAGCCTAATTGATTGCCTAACAACTCGGCAAAACCTTGTGTTATCGAGCATCCGGTTAAAAGTGCCAAGGCATGACAGCGATAGGTGGTAATCCAATGGGCGTTTTCCATCCCAATAGCTCCAACCGCCCCCACCTGAATAGCCTCTTGGCCAATGTAGGAGTGGAAAAAACCGGCCACCAATCCCTCAAGATAGATACCCTCAGACATCAATTCAAACTGACGAATTTTGAACATGTGACAAAAAAGCTCAGTAGCTTTTTGTTTACCTATTGATGAGAGGACCTTTTTTTTATCAAATGTGGTGTAAAAAAAACCACTTAAAGGTGCATGCATGACACCAAACTCTAAGACCTGAACATTAATTAATCAACAGATCTTTCATCAAAAAACCAGGTTTTTAAAACAAAACATGGCCGACCCCTTTCACTCTAGCTCAAAATCCCTTGACCTGGTTATACTTTATAGATATGACGAGATTGATCTTTTACGATACGGAGACTACCGGGGTAAGACCAGATAGGGATCGTATTATAGAAATTGCAGCCTATGACGCTACATTGAATAAAACCTTCTGCTCTTTTGTACAGCCCCAGGTACCAATTCCCCCTGAAGCAAGTGCGATTTGTAATATCACCGACGAAATGGTAAAAGATGCACCCCTTTTCAAATCCGTAGCGCTCGATTTCTTAGAATTTTGCCAAGGCGATGTCCTTTTAGTGGCTCACAATAATGACGCGTTTGACAAGCTTTTTTTAGAGGAAGAATTTAAACGTGCAGGACTTGAAATCCCCCAATTTCGCTATATTGACAGCCTCAAGTGGGCGAGAAAATATCGAAGGGACTTACCCCGACATGGACTACAATATTTGAGAGAAGCCTACGGTATAGAGGCAAACCAGGCTCATAGAGCCCTCGATGATGTGATGGTTTTAGCCCGAATATTTCTTTTGATGATTGATGATTTGACTATTTCGGATGTGATGGAGAGGCTTCAAGCACCCCAAGACGTTTCTACTATGCCTTTTGGCAAACATAGAGGAACTCCTCTAGAACGGTTACCCAAAAATTATGTGGAGTGGCTGGCTTCAAGCGGTGCACTGGAGAAACCGGATAACCAGACCCTGAAAAAAGCTTTATCGGTTTATTTTCAGGAACTTGTATCCATCTAGTTTTCTTTTAAGGCAATTTTTTTCGATTTAGAAAGACTGTAATTTTATTTATAATAAACTTGTGATACACTCTTAATATATTTAAGAGATCTTTTTATGGTGCCACAAGGCATAAATCCCACCCAAATCGGCCCCTATTGCCGTTTCACTCAAGGTGAAACCTGTTGCGACTGCTTGGAAAAAATGGAGCTCGTTCTCTCTAGATCACTTATCCAGTTGCAAGCCATAGAGTTAAGATCCCAAACTTTTTTAGAGCCAACCTCTTTAGCCCAATCAAAAGAGCCCCTTCCCTCTCAAATCACCACAAACCATTTTTTGACAAACGCCCTAGGGGTGCGGTGCATGGCCCTCACCCCCTTTAGACAAGGGATGATCACTCTTTTGGATCAATTAAGAGAAATCGATAGGATTTTTGAAGACTTCGACCATCGCAATAAGGGGGCGATTCTTCCTAAGGGTAAACAAAAATATTATGAATTGTCCCATCACTTGAGGCAAACCCCTTTAAAGCTTTGGGGTTTAATCGAAGCAAAATTCCTGGGCTACAGCGACGATGAAGAACAAAAGTTGTTAGGCTGCCTGTTAGAAAAAATCGACTTAGACAAAGAAGCTATAAAAAAAAATAAAGATTTTTTTACTCTTGTTGGGTCTTTTAGAGAAATTATTCAATATGCAAAAATGCTCCAAGCTCTACAAGGAGTTTTTAAAACCCAAGCAACAGCTGAAAAAATTCTCCCGTTTTTTGCTTTCCCTCTAGACGGCACTTTGGAAAGACAATTAGGCGCCCCTTTTCCCTTAGATCCCTGTCCCGGATTTCGCCTTAAAGAGCTAGGATGTATGGAATCTAGTCTTGAGTATGTCGCCTCTTGTATCGATAGAAGTCAGAATGTCTTTACCCAAGTGGCTCAACATGTAAGAAAATTCATCAAAAAAGAGGCCGATCAAGAGAAAAAGCAACTTTTAGTAGAGGTGATTGAAAACCTAGAACTTTTACAATCGGCTTACAATGAAATAAGACCTAATATCGACCTTTTTATCTCTCAAAACAGGCTCAAAGAGCTGACCTCTAGATGCCCGCATTTTTTTGAGAATGGGGTTCAGGATTTGGAGTCTCTTCACAAAGTTGTCCAAGTTTTAGGGTCGTTAAATGAGGAGATACAAGGGCTCATTCTTGAACCTCAAATCTACGCAAAAGTTTATAATTCTGTGCAAAATTTAGTAAAAGTTTTCCCTGAGTTTCCCGATAGAATCTGTATTGAATTAATCACAGACGTAGAGTTTCCTTTTATTTATCTATCTAAACTCCATCAGCACCTTGTTTTCGATCATTTTCAATATTTGAAACAAGCGCTTGAATCTACAGAAAAACTCTTACAATCGACAAATTCCAAAAGCTCTTATTTGCAATTAATCGATTTGTGGTGTGCAAATATCCTACAAACATCCCTAAAAAACAAGGTCGAACATTTAAAAATTCTCTACAACTATCTATGCCAAGAGCTCAAGCCACTTTTTGGAACCCCTTTAGAAGAATCCCTACAAAAGACTTTAGATAAACTGGACCCTAGAGTGTGTGATTTTGTCCATGTAACCCCCTACTCAAAGACTTTGGGGCTAAATCTTCACCACAAATTTTACCGAACATCAGCAGGAAATTTTTTAGGTCTAGATATGGAGGCTGTCCAGTTCGTGCAAAAAAACTTGAATTCTCTCCTTAGTGACCAAACAATCACGGATACAATATCTTTAAAAATTCTCTCAGAGCTGAAAAGATTGCACCAGAGTAAGTCTATTGAGGAGTTTCTCGATATTGGCAAGCAATTTCTTGAGCAAAATCCACAAATCATGACCTCCACACAAAATATTGTCAGTATTGTTCTCCAACCTCTAATCCGCTACACAGAAATCGAAATTTTAAATGAAGCCTTTAGATTTACCCCCTCTCCCACACCCCATTTACCAAAAAAGAAATCTTTCTTTCCCCAAAGTGGTAGCCCTACACTTATGTTGCGTCGCTCTCCTTCTTTTATTTCGCATAGAGCTCTTGCGGTCGATTTCAGTGCAAAACAGGAGCCTATTGAGGAATTTAGATCTAGCCCAATCACACAAAGCCTCATACAAGCTTTTCATTCTCTACGCCTAGATCCAACCGTCGTTCATGCTTTAGAGGGTTTGAAGCAACAATCCAACCTTTTTAAAAGCCCCTTGCTTTTCTACGACGAGACTTTGAATCTCTTTCATAATCTTTTAGAGTTATTACTGGATCCCAAAGGTTTAAAAAACCACGAACTACTTAAAATGGTGCCCCCTTCAATAGATCTTGTTCAAGAAGAAACGGAACTTTTGACCCTTCTAGAAAAGGATAGACAACACCGTCTTAGTGGCAAAAATATTCCTGAATCGATATACCCCCATCACAATAACTACTCAATCTCCCCTCATCTAGAAGAAGAATTTCACAAACACCAGGAAATCTTTTTTTCGTTAGTTTTAAAGTGTTTAAAAAGTGTCCACAAAAAAGAACTAGACCAAACCGGATTGACCCTTTTAGAGCCCTGTAGCGCAAAAAAATTTGTGGAAAAAACGCTAGATCCCAAAATCTCACATCTAAGCGAAATTCTAGAAAGATTACGTCTTAGAAGAATGGGTGATATCCCTTGTGAATCGCCCCAAGATTGTTGTTTACGAACCGAAAGGTTTGATCAACAAACTCGAAAAATTGAAAAATCCTTAAGAGCTTTAAGGGATATAGACCAGATCCTTCATCCAGATAGTACCGAAATGTGCGATTTTTCCATGGCTCACCAAACCCTATATCACTTATCGCTCCTTACCGAGTCGGTCCTGATACAGCTGCTTTTAACAAAACCTCAGATGAGTCGTACAGAAAAAAACCGCCACATTGTTTTTGAAACCGTAGACGGAAATCGCCCCCTTTATAATGACCACAACACAGCCCGTATCCTACAGCTAGTTCTATCAGACACCGCCCTTTCACCTGAAGCAAAAGCGCAAATAGAAACGTTTAGGAATTTCTCAAATATTGTCTTTCGCTATCTAACCCATGCCCAAGGCCACTGTCATGAGGACTACCTTTTTCTTTTAAAAAACCTCAATCTCATCGCAAAAGATTGTGAAACACTCTATAGCGGTTTTACAACATCTGAGATGAAAGATCTTTTAAAAACAGACAATATTGAAGAGTCGGTAGAAAAAATTCATGCTATCCAAAAAGAGGCCTACCAACAAATTGTCTCCATCATGAAAAAAACTTTCGACGCTATTATTGAATTAATGGATCAACACGGCATCTAAATATTTCTCATAAAACAAGATTGGTTTTTATCCCCTATTTTTGTAAACTTAAAATCCAATCTACCATGCAAAACCCCCATACTTTAGAAAAAGCTGTACTCGTCATTGTATTCTCACAAGATCGTAAAAGCATACTTTTGATCAAGCGTGACGACGTGCGTTTGTATGCCTTCGCTGGCGGAGCAATTGATCCGCAGGATAGTTCTGCCGAAGAGGCTGCACAAAGGGAATTTGAAGAAGAGACAGGGTATAAAATCAGCATAGAAAGACAAGTCGCCCTCTACTCTCCCTTTGGCCCCTTTAGCCGTACCACATACCTGTTTGAAGGAAAAATTCTCTCCGGAAGCCCAAAAACATCTTTAGAAACTCGTGAGGTGAAATTTTTTGCTCTGGACAACCTTCCAAAAAACCTTGTACCCTTATACCACGACCTGATTCAGGATGCTCTTGACCCTAACTGTCCCAAAGAAAAGCCGATGCCAAGAATGTACTGGATTCGCGACTGGCGCTTTGTCTACAACCCCTTCATATTTGTCCCTTTTTTATGGGGAAGATTTCGATGGTGGTCTAAAACACGATTTACACTTTCTAAATAACCCCCCCTTTTTAACTATGAATACTCTGTCATCTGTTATTCCTCACGTTGAAGATTATCGAGCGAATATTTTCGAATTGTACACACCCCAAGAACGGATCCAGTTTAATTCCGTTCAGCTCTTATCCCAGAATTTTCTTTTGCGCAAACCCTATCCTCTTTTTTTTCGTGAGCTAGAGGATTTCAGCTTATCTTTGAAAAAGATTTCCAAAGAGCCCTCACTGAATGAAGAGGACAAAAAGCTTTTTCGTTTTGCAGCAAATTTTTTTCAATTTTTTTCTTCGGACTATAACCCTTCTCTCCCCTCTCCACTAGAGTCAAGTCACTCTGAAAAATTCGTAGAACTAGTCAATCATATGGTTCTTTTTGACGAGGAAAAAGGGTTATTTATCCCTTTAGACCTTGCAAGATATATAGCGTTGGGAAGATTGGACTTTACCGAATTAAAGGTGACTGACTGTATCCAAAACATTTTATACGCAGACGACAGAAATCTAGTACCCTATATTCTCGAAAAAAAAGAGGAGTTTTTTACTAATAATCTTGGAATTGATACCACCTTTATCAAGGAATACCTTGCCTTTTCAAATCGACTAGATGACTCTTTAGCCCTAAGGGAATTCATATTGGGTTCAAGCTATAACGATGAGTCAGCTTTAGGAAAAATCCTGGTCTATTCTCCCCTTTTAGGCCCCACTTTTTTTACCTCTTTTTTTGACGCTTTTTACCCTGAGATCCGCGGTATTTTAGAAAGTCTTGAGGAGGAGGAACGGCAAAAACTTTACGACAACATGAGCATTTTAGAAGAAATAGATCCCTTACAAAAATCGGCTCCCTATCAGCGCCTAAGGGTTATGCTTGAATAAAATGTGTTAAGTTTTTTTTAAGATTTATTCATTGAGAAATATTTCATGACGAATTAAGATTTTTTCGGTCCTCATCTCATTTGAGGATCGATTAAACTGTTTTTCTAAAAAAAAATCTTATGAGCACTCTTGCACTCACTTCCTACCAAAAACAAATTTTTTCCTTGTTGGATTTACGCGTTAATGAGGGTGAAGAAAAAAAAAGTACCAAAAAAAGCGAAAAGCTCTCGCAGCTTATGCGTGTACGCATCTGGGGCTATTTATGGAAACAAGAGCCTTTAAAACTTTCTGAAAGACAGATCCAATTTTTGCAAAAAGCTCAAGGATTTATTGAATGGGGAAACACCCCCTACCTCTCATTATTTAGTGTGATCCATATCTCTATGGGTTGTTTATTAGGTTCAGATTTTCAATTTCGACCAAAAATACACCTGTCGAGATCTGCAAGTAATCAAATGGGCCCATTTCAAAAAAATTTAGAAACCATACGTTATAAGCTCTACGATGCCATCTGTGAGCTCTCCATGTTAGCTGAGGGCTACCAGTTCATCACTCAGGATCCGTTGCCCGAAGAAAGAATTTTTCCCAAATGCCTGGAAGTTGTAAATCATCTTGAAACCACCCTCTCCTCATTTAGACATGGTTTAGAATTTTTTAGTATTGATAGTGCATTTTCACATATACTTGAACACATCTCACTTCTAAAAATGGCCTTTTCTGCCAATCCAAAAGAGGATAAATTAGATTTCGACCTCGCCCCCATTCTTTTTAGCCCAGCAGACAATTTTATCCTTTTAAAAAAAACTAAACCTCAGATTTTCCCTGTACTCTATTTGAATAAAAAAGCGGTAATTTTTTTTAATCAACTTTGGGAGTTTTTTTCTTATAGTGTCAAAAATGCTGAGAAGGAACTAGCTTCCCTCGCCGAAGGCATAAAAAATCCCGAATTACAAAAGGACTTTTGCTCTTATTTAAAAGAACTGGATCAGTTTTTAACCTGCCTTTTGAAAGCCCGCATTTTCAAAAGCTCCCAGCAAAGACCGCCCCAAAATACCAAAAACGATTCTTTCACGGATCAGCAATTTTTAGACTTTTTGGATCTACATAATAAAAAATTTTTAGAAGAATATAAAGAATTCAATGAGTTAGGCAAAGTATTTGGCGAACTAAACTCTAAAGCCTTAGATCTTCACAAAAAACTTTGTAAGGACCATGAGGCTCGATTTCTTGAGGCAAAAAAAGCACAATCTCAACCTTCTTCAAGGGTAGAAAGCCCCTCTCTAGATTTTGTAGCTAAGGATAGTCCTATTTTACGGCAAAGTCCTACAATAAAATTAACCAAGCATGAGGACCACATCATTATAGAAATGGATAACCAGGATACGAAAAGACCATTTTCAGATCTCATTAATGTTTTGCAAGATCCCTCTTCAGAACCGACCAATGAGGCTAAAACTAGACAGTTCGATCCCCTTCTTCGACTTATCATGTATTTGGATTATTCTTTTCTACACGCGAATAGATTTACAAATCTGAGTATTTTAGCTTGCTCTCTAAAATTAGATCGAGTTCTCACCTTTTATAAAAATTTATTAAAAAAAAATGCATTCCATTCTTACTACCTCCATTTTTTTGACACCATCCTTCCTTTTGAAAAGGGGATTTATTTCAAAACAGAAAATGAGATGGAGATTTTTTCTCTATCGGTGGCCTATTACTATCGGTTAGAGGCAAACGCCCTTGATTTTAAGTTTCAAGAGCTCGTGTGCGCTCAACCTAAGGTGACAAATCCTGAGCTAGATCCTTTATACGCTCTTAAAGACCCCATCTCTTTAGAGCATTCTCCCCAATATTTTGACCCCATTTTAGTCGGTCAACTAAAAAGTTTTACCGGATCTGATTCACATATCACGACTGAAGTGTCGAGCTATTTTCAAAACCGAGCAAAAACTTTTTTAGATGTTGTCGAGCTTTCTATCCTTTCAAAAGAGGAGAAAAAAACACTATTTAAACTCTTCAATCTACCCATCTCTGAACCTGATTGGACAATTGAAGATCTGATAGTTTATGCAAAAAAAATTAGCAAGAGAATAGATGAAGCTCAAGAATTTGTTATTAAAGAATACAGTACTTCAAGTACCGAATTTTTTATTCATTCGCTCATTCTTTATTTTTTTGCCCCTTTTAAGCGTATGCAGATTGAGCATGATCTTACACAAGAACCAATAGAGAAAAAACGGAGTCCAAAGAAAAAAAATTCTCCTAAAATTCCACCAAAGGAGGACTTTAATCCGTTCAAAGGACAAGTAGAGGCGGTTGGTGTTTTAGAGCCCTTAGTGCTCGACCCAGTAGTTGAAGTTTCACCTACCCTTGCTATTCAGGTTCCTATTAAAGAATCCAATCGTCTTCAAGATTTAAAAATGCTCATGAAAAAAATCTCTCTCGATTCTGAGCCCAATTTTTATCTGATTTGTCAAATGCTAGAACAGCAAGAACTGAACTCTTTAGGACGCTCGTTCTATAGAGAATTTTTCTCCTCGGTCAGGGGTTGGATAGAACGGATGCTTAAAGTTTATGATCCTGAAAACAAAGGTCACCAGCTTTATGACCTCTATGTAAGTCTACCCTCAAAGCTTTTTATTGAGCATGACAATCTGATCTTGGATAAAAAAGAGCGTCAGCTTCTCACGGCTTTATCCAGGCTCTATGTATTTAACTGGGATCTTGATGAGGCTCTTGTAGAGACTATTTTTTGTCCTTTATTTAGGGGACTTCTTGATCAAAATGAGGAAAAACAGGTTTTTGAACAGCTATTTTTTGATTCGATGCACCTTGCCACAAAGATCTTGATGTTTGTATCCAATCAAAACTCACAGCCATCAGTCCATTTTGTATTACCCTCCATCTTTAAAGAAGTATCTGTACCCTCTTCATATCTTTTGGGGACTATTGAGCAACTCAATAAAATGATCAAAGAGCGCCCTTTAGAGGATCAGGATTTAAAAGAGGTCTGTCCCAAAGAATCCTTTTCACATAAATACATCCGCCTCTCAAAAATTCATGCGATTCCTAAAAAAATTGAATACCACTTAGAGGGATTAGCCCCCCTAATTTTGGAATGGAATAAAAGACCCAGGCTCTCTTATACGTTAGGACACCATATCCTTTATCGCCTCTCGATGTTGCTTGAGAGTGCCTTAGATCTTGGTCTTTACTTTAGCAATGAGACAGATCATTCTAAAGCGCAACATGTCATTTTTGAAACTGTCAACGGGAGACCTTTGGGATTTTCACACGATACAAATGTGAAATTTCACTATTTGCCCCAAGATATTCAGGAATCATTTACAAAAGAAGAGCTCCCTTTTTTCCGAGAATTTGCTAATTTTTCTAATTCTGTCTGCCATTATCAGGACTGGTCTTCAGGTCCTTTAAAATCCTATCTTGATGCTTTAAAAAATGCAGATGGTTTAGAGGACGAGGTTCATACCCCCCTCTTTAAAGAGCACTTAATAAAAACAAAAAAACAGGTCCTTATGATTGTTTGTCGGTTTTTATCCAAGCATTTGGAATCTAGAAAAATTTCCTTCGATTCGATCCCTATTTTGGAAAAGTTGGAATCTGTCTCTGTGAGTTGGCGATCTAGAATGAACGCTGTTCCTTAAACAATACCGCCCCCTTTTTTAAAATAAAAGGGGGCAGTCGGTAGGGTTTTTAGAAATTTACCTCGATAAAGAAAGTTCCTTGCACGACTTGCGAGCGATCTCCAATCATGTAATCGGCATCAAATCCAAACTTGAAGTTTTCTTTATACCCCAGCATTGCCTTCGCCTTGGCTTCAAACATAAAAATGGAGGGTTGCATTCCGTACAACTGCAGTCCATCATTACAGAATTCACTTGCCTGGATAAAATTTGAGGAAAGTGCATTTGGGGAAAGGAGTGTGGTGATGATGGCACCAACTGTCACTTGCATATCCCCATGAAAACTTTCTTGTGTGCAGGTATTAGTACCTAAATTAACTCTTAAGCAAGAGCGTAAAGTTGCCTCGTAGGAACGGTCGATGTGAGTGTTGAAATAGCTCCCTTGCATCTCGTCAAAACTTGGTCTAATAGTCTGTACAACCCCTATGTTTGCCTGAGGTTCAACATAAAGTGGCGTTGCCAACAGGAATTTTTTTGCGATATCTATAGAGCCAGTCGCATTATAGATTATAGGATTTGAATAAGTCGGCGCCGAAAAACCGCTCCAGAAAATATTTCTTTGTATTTTAGCGGCATCAACTGATCCCATCAAAGCTGCTGCCAGGGTAAAACCACTGGTTTGGGCTCCGATATACGGGCCAAAAAAGGCCTCCCTTAATGTGCTTTTTCCGACTCCCCTTTTCCAGTGCAATTTAGATTGACTATATCCTCCAAAAAAACCGACTTTCCCCTCCTCAGAAAAGTTATACTCTGCCCCTGCACTCAACCCGAACGTATCCGCAAAATAGCCGCTACAATCTTTGTAATTGTTTTGCCACATTCCAAATCCGAGAGGATTGACCCAAAAAGTTGTGTGATTAAGCTCGTCGAAATCATAACAGATTCTACCTCCATCACGATCCCAGCGTAAATAAGCACTTTCGATCATGCGGAAATTATTCTCTGCCTCAAGAGTTGTGATTCCCGAGATCTGTCCATTGGCAATCGTGACAAGAGCTTCTCTATAGGCACTTGGGCTTAAATTTACTAATGGAATAAAAACCTCCAAAAGACCTAAACTTGGAGCATCTGGTGGAAAAGGGAAACAAAATAGATCAAAAGCTACGTCCCTTGCATACCCTGTCAAATCTGCGTTATCGATTGGGGGGACAAAATGGGAACTTAATATTTCCAGCTCGATTGTTTTGGCAGTCGGGTTGTCATACCATAGAAAAAACAATTCATTTCTTGGGGCAACAATAAGATCAAATGTTCCGGTACGAGTTCCTGAATAGGTAAGAAATCTATATCTTGTGCCAATGGGATAATATCCCGATCCCTGTAGAACCGTTACAGTCCCATCAAGGGAAATATTCCCAGGATCTGTACCCGGTATGACCTGCAAAAGATCGCAATTTCCAAACCGGTCAATCTCTACCTCAATATCACCGCTAGCACCCTGGGTGTAATTTCCAGAAACGGTTAGTGTCCCGATCGAATTTCCGGTTCGTAAAAAACCGTTATTTGTCAAAGTCCCTGTAGTTCCCGATCCTCTTAAAAGTCCGCTGCTTTGTATTAGGAAGTTGTTTTGAGAGAAATTTCCATTCACATTCATCAACCCTTCAGAGACTGCGTACTTTCCAGTAAAAGTCCCCGCTGGGACTTGGCGTAGATCTAGAATTCCTTGACCTGTTTTATTGAATGTGCCAGATCCGTTCAAGTTTATAGAGCTTAGGTCGTCCACTTGATTGCTTGTGACATCATAAAATGCCGTAGCTATACTTGCTATAAACAATTTAGTGGGATAGTACAAGTTGGAACCTCTAGTCGCTCCATCGTTGACGTCCAAAGTCCAATTCTGACTTTGATTAAGACCACTCAAAACAATTGTTCCGGCACCAGTTTTTGTAAGCTTATTTCCCGCTGTCCCCGTAATGGCCCCGGTTAGACTTGCTGAACCGCTAAGTATCGATATGGTCGAGTTTACTCCTGACGAAGAGATATTAAATGGATTAACCAAAGTCATTCCACCTAAAGGGGCCAAAGTAACTCCGTTACTTGGGATATATGTACCCGTTCCCATCCCATTATTCGAATTGCTAAACGTAATCGTTCCAGACTGTAAGGAGATATTTCCAGAATAGCCCACATTTGAAGCCGACAACCTTAAGGTAGAATTACCTGTTATCGTCATCGCACCAGTTCCGACAAGTTGTCCTGAGATCGTCACATTATTGGTATTTTTTTGGATTACTCCTGAACCAGTAAAATTCAATCCTGCGTTTGTAGATACTGCACCCTGAAAGTCTAAAATAGATCCTTGATTGAAAACGATCTGCGACGTGCTGCCGATATTTTCTGCAGCTGATACAGATAGTATTTTAGCTACAGTAGGTGTTCCAAGAACTAAAGAGCCTAAAAAAGGAGTGTTATTACCAGATAAAGTGACAGTCGTAGCCGATCCGGTATTGCTTTGTAGACTCAAACTATTAGAACCCGTTATCACTCCAGAGATAGCGAGATTCCCTGTAAGGATTGTAGAAGAGGTAAGAATCGTCAAAGTTTTTGTGATTGAAGGGACGGTTCCGGCTAGAGTACCCCCATTTAAATAAAGAAGTGAGCTCGAAGCTCCAAGCTGGTTTTGATTGGTAATGCTCACAGTGCCCGGATTGATTTGTATAATACCTGAAAAAGTGGGATTAGAAGTTGTTAAGGTCATTGTTGCTGTGGTTGCAGTCGATAAAATCAATTTATTATTAGAAGCACCCTCAAAATTTCCTGTGACACTGAGATTGCTTAGCGCACTAAAAATAAAACCGCTTGTACCCACCCCGTCAATAGTAAGCTTTCTTCCAAATGTATTCGGACCTTGAATTGTGAGCTGAGGGCGAATAGCTCCTGAACCGGTTTGCGTTGTGATAAAATCACTACTTCCCACAGAATTAATCAGAACAAGATTACCCGAAAAAATATCGGTTACCCCGTTATAGGTGTTGGTTCCTCCTAAATTCAGATCTCCATCACCTGTTTTTTTAATTTTACCCCCTGCTCCCGTGATATTTCCGGATAGGGTTGAAGCGCTTGTAGAGATATTTAAAACAGCAGCTGTACCGCTTGCGTTAGCAACGGAAACTGCATTGGAGACGGTTATCCCAGGTCTGAAATCGATTCCGGCTGTATTATAGATTATGACCTGTCCTGATCCTAAGGCTGTATTACTTCCGGCTCCAAGTATCCCTAAGGTGATGGTTGTTCCCCCAGTAAAAGTGTTATCCCCATTTAAAACTAACTCACCTGCACCTGTTTTTATAATCTTACCGGCACCGGATATGATTCCTAAAAAAGAAGCTGCACCCCCGGTAGGGACACTTAAAATTACTCCGTTAGAAGTAGCAGTATTGATATCTATAGTATTAGATAAGGTAATTCCACTACTCAATAGGATTGTTTTTCCGTCATTAATGACAACGTTACCCTTGCCAAGACAAGAGGAGGCAAGAGCTCCTAAAGTATTACAATTGATATTAAGCTCACTTGAAAATGTATTCTGTGCAGCCAGATTGATCGTTCCGGCGCCTGTAAGGATGATCTTTCCTGGATTGGAACCGGTGCCGGTATTTTGAATAACACCCGAAAATGTTGAGGTTAGACCACCTGCTACACTGATGGTAGCCCCCGTAGTGGGTGTGATTCCAATATTTATAATGTTTGGAAGATTATAGGAGGTGCTCGGAACAAACGTTGAGCCCTCGTTCAATGTAAGGGGTCCAGAGCCTATAGAGTTCACTAAATTAGCTTGTAAAGTTCCCTGCCCTACAACAACACCCCCGCTGAAAACATTTGCTCCCGCTAAAGAAAGCGTTCCGGATCCTGACTTTGTAAAAGAACCTGTCCCCGTAATATTTCCAGAGATAGTTAAAGTAAAATTGTTAGTCTGAATAAAATTTTGTGTGTTTGTTATATTGATATTTGTTGAAAGTGAAACATTGTTCGTAGCCTGTATAACCGCGTTTGTTGAACCCGACATTTTCAAACCGTTTCCAAAAACATCCTGATTGACTAGTAAAGTTCCCGAAACAACTTCTGTGGCAGGGCCATTTTGAAGTGTCATATTGGATAAAGATAAAGTGCCTCCATTAACAGAAAAAATCTGGTATTGATTGTTCCCGTTAATGGTAAACCCTGCTCCATTAATCGTCAGGTTTGTCGTTACATTATTTAATGTAGCTGTGAGAGTGAAGGAGGATCCCAAAGTATTAGTTCCGCCAGAAGCGATAGCAGTATTTAAATCAGCTGTATTGTTAATTGTAATAGAGAAAAGGGAGGAGATTGTGAAACAAAAAAATCCCCAAATCGGTAAATGCCCTAATTTAATCATGATCACCTTTTCTATTTTTCTTGGCTTAACCTTTCTTTTTATCTAACAGATGCACCATCATGGATAAGCGCGGATTTTTAGAAAAAAAATCTCTATGCTTGCGTATAAAATTCCAAAAAAGCTCGTCAAAAGCTTCACACCACGGTCCAGAAGGGTAATTGCCCATCTTTTTTAAATAATTTGAACCACTAAAGTAGGGTTTTGTAGTCATCATGCCGCCATCGGCATACTGACTCATTCCAAAAACATTAGGGACCATAACCCAATCATAAGCATCAATAAAAAGGCTCATAAACCAGTCATAAACCTCTTTTGGATCACACTCTTTCAGTAGGAGATAATTCCCTAAAACCATCAGCCTTTCAATATGGTGGCAATAGGCAAATTTAAGCGCTTTTTGCACAGCATCATCTACAGGAATTATCCCAGTTTCCCCCTCCCAAAACCCTTTGGGAAGCGTTTTTTTGTGATGAAAAAAATTCATTTTTCTCATCTTATCCCCGTAAATTTCATATGCTGCCCGCATAAATTCTCTCCAGCCCAGGATTTGGCGAACAAAACCCTCTTTGGAAGCAAGTGGAGCTCGATGATGAATGGCAGCTTCTAAAACCTCGTCGACTGTCAGAAGTCCTACATTTATATAGGGGCTTAGTACGGAATGCACTGTAAAAGGATCACCCATCAAAATCGCATCCTGGTAAGGACCAAAAGTGGAAAAAGCCTCATCAAAAAAACGATGCATCATTTTTTTTGCGCCTTCACGGTCGATAGCAAAAGAAAAGTCCTCAATATCTCCAGGATTTTTCTTAAATTCGCTTTCTATTTCTTTTTGAATTTTTTTTAAAAGTGGACTTTCTTTGGGACTGGAGTAGGAACTAAGACGTACCCCTTTTGGAATTTTTTTTCGATTTTCAACATCATAACTCCATTTGCCCCCCTCCGGCTTTCCCCCTTTAATCATGATATCGAAGCGTTTTCGTTGCTTTATATAAAAAGAGGCCATGCTTAGATGTTTCTCGTTACCTAAAAGCTCAGGAATTTCACTTTTTTTGGTAAGAAAAAGTGGAGACTCTAGAATCTCTACTTTTTTTTTTAATTCTTTAACTACTTCATGATCGATTGGATCAAAAGCTCTCATCCCTTTTTTATAATGCGGTTTTTCGCCTAAAGACACATAATCGACAGTGATTCCAAAATCTCTAAGCTCCTCTTGATAAGCTTTCATCGTGGCTCGATGAAAAAGGAGCTTTTTTTTGTGGTAGGGAAAATGTTTAAAATACCATGGGTGCTCATACAAAACAATTCGATCCCCTTTTTCAAAAAACCTTTTCGGATCAAAAAGCTGATGAGGTAAAATGAGATATTCCATGACTTAAAACCAATTAAAAACTCTTTACGCTGTATAGCATATTTTTTAATAAATAGAAAATCAAACAGGACAACAATTCTTTTTAGACTGCAAATCAAAGTAATTGCCAATACTCCTCTAACAAAAAATCGGACGAGACTCCTCTTCAAATCTTAAAATTACCGTCTTTAGTCACAAAGAAAAAAAGCCCATGAAGCACTCCTATCCCTTTTAAAAATTTATTCACCCATGCAAAATTTTTCTCAAGATCTCTTCAAAAGAAAACCAGACAAAAAATGCTCGATATTGTGTTCCACGCGATACAAAACTATCTTTTTTTTTACACTCCCCCTTTGTTGAAAAGGGAATTTCTATTTAGTCATGGCTCGCATAAAAGGTGCAAAAGGGATTCCTTTCTTTTTTTTTGCAGCCTTATAGCAATCAAGAAAAATAGGTTTCATCTTCTTTGGATTTAACCCTGCTTTTTTACAAAACCCCTCAAAAGTTGTATCAAAACAGGGTTTAGTCGCTTCATTGATAAATTCTTTGGTAAAGCCATTGCAAAACTTTTTAAATTGAATGGAATTTGAAGAGGTAAGGTTTTTAAGGTTGGATTTAAGGTTGCTATTTGTCAGGACAACCCCAAAAAAAGAAAAGGGGGAAACTTCTCTAGTCCTTTCGCCAGCCTCCTCCAGAGATTTTTTATATTTAAGAAGTCCAAGGGAGGAATTGCCTGCTAAAGTGTCTACTATATAGGCAATATCCTCTTTTTGGTTCTTAGTCGCCTCAATTTTGAACTTTTGGCATTTTGCTCCCTCTAGTTGTTGTGAAACCGCCAAAAAAGAGCAAAACAAAAAAAACTTATGAAGGTTCCTCATATTTGCTTTCTAGCAAAATCTCTAAAGCTTTTGCAAGCTGAAGATCTTTCTTTTCGAAAGATTCTCTTGGAGAGATATCCAAATAGATATCAATAGGACCGGCTCCATCCCTCTCAACGATAGGTGTTGTGCTTTCCTTTAAATAGGAGGCGTGAGCCGGAACTGTGACTTGCAATGCACAGCCAGGTAAGATAGAAATGGAGGGACAAATACCTATCCCGCCTCCCCAGGTTTTTGTTCCGATCACCGTAGCTTGGTGTACCCTCTTTAATTTTGCGATAAAAAACTCCCCGTCCGAGCTGGTCTGCTGATTACAAAGGATCACGAGTTTGGGGGCTTTTGCGCTGCGTTCAAAACAACTTTCACCTCCATGAAATTCATGAATAAAATCTGTTGGTGTGTATATTTCGTCTATCATAGCCTCGCTAGTGTTCCCGCCATAATTATACCTCAAATCGATGATAATCCCCTCTTTATCAACCATAGCATTATATAATTGAGTAAAAAGTTCGTAGGTTTTGAAAGACATTTCGCTTAAATAGATATACCCAACTGTTCCTTTTGATTTTTTGTCTATCTCCATCCGGTTGGCGTAAGCCCAATCATATAAGCGCAGTCTTGAAAGAGTTTCTACCCCTATTGGCTTTGCCTGAGCCACCACCTGCTCACCATTAGCATTTTTGAGTTGAAACTGGACACTTGCTCCGTAAGATCCATAAAGCTGAGCCTCAAACCCACAAGTGCCCACAACCTGTTCTCCATTGATGGAGGTGATGAAAGAGCCCTTTGTAAAATCTTTATAGGGATCTAAGACATGGGAAGTATCTATCAAGGGATCAATTTCTAAAGCCTTTATAATTTTAAAACCCTGTTTTTCGGCATCATACTCCAAATCTAATGGCAAAGTCGCGCTTCTTATTAAAGGGTTAAGCGGTACATTTAAATCGATGATAAAAATATGTAGAGTATTTAGCTCCGCAAGCATCATCGACAAAACCGAAATAAGATCTTTTTTATTATAAACACGATCTAATAAAGGGAGATACTTATCTCTGAGCTTCGACCAGTAAGCCTCTTGTAAATTTTGGTTATAAAAATAGGATTTATAAGTTCTGTGTACATTTTGAAAAAGGTTTTCAAACTCTTTTTTTGCATCAAAAAAAATTGTTTGACCAGGTATAACGATCTTTTTACCGACACCCCCCTTTAAACCGCTGCTGAAATCGGCCCAGAGAAATTCCCCGTTTTCGATAACAACCCCTTTACTGGACGTTGGTGAAAAATAGGCATCACTGAAATCATAGTCCCCCTCTTCGATCTTTTTACCCTCATACGAAAAAAAGTTTGTGCCGTTTCCTATGAGAATCACACCTTTTTCTGTACCTATCAATTTCTGTACAGGAAGAAAGGGAGTCAGATTAAATGTTTTTTTGGTAAACAATGAAGGGCTTAGTTCTAAACAATCCTTGATCTCTGTAAGCTTAAACGGGTTTTGGCCGTTAAAACTCACCCCCATTAAACTTGGGAGTGCAACGGTTTTTAAATGAGATTTTTCAGGGTTGTCTAATTTAAAATGAAATCTTCTATTTCGTGAAAGGAAGTACAAACACGCTTGTTTTGGGTGCCACACAGGGTTGAAACCGTCTATCTCTGAGGCTGTAATAGGATAACAGACCCTATTTTCAAGGTCATAGACCTTCAATTCTCTGAAAAGGTTTCTTTTTAAAACTGAATAGGCAATCCATTTCCCGTCAGAGGAAAAAGCCACCCCCTCTTTTCCCAAATCAAACGGAATATTTTTGTCGATAAGAATCTCTTTTTTTGTCTCAACGTCATAGACAAATAATTCCTGCTGGGAGGAGATCGTAGCCATTTTTGTGCCCTGACTATTTACAACCAATTTTGTCCGCGTGCGGTCCCCCAAGTAACAGGAGTCTTTCCCGCCTTCAAAATCTTGAATTTCTAAATTCACCCCTTTGTCATTTGAGGATAAAGCGAATATTTTCTTTTCCGAAAACGCCAGATCATAAATATAATCCCCTTTTTCAGACTTTAACCGATTAAAACCAGCCATTTTTTCGCATAATAAAAAACCATCCCCCCGAATTAAAAAGGCGATCATGCCAGCTTGAGGATAAACTGCACACTTTTCTTGGATGTAATATCCTAGAGGGTTTTGAAAAGCGAGAAGGTCGTGTATCTCTTTTTTTAAGAAAACCCTCGATTTTTTTTCCCTGTTTTCCCCAACAAATTCTATATCTAATTTCAAAACAGTTTGGGTTTTTGGATCAAAAATCTTGAGATCTGCAGCAATACTTAAAATGATTTTTTCACCGTCAGTTGAGGCATGCAAAATAGAAAATTGTTCATCCTCGTAAAGTTTTAAAATTTCATTGGCCTCCAGCATGTAGAGACTGGCCCTACCACTTATATCGGATAAAAAGTAGAGCTTATTTCCAATAACCATGGGATTGAAGCAGTTTGCCTCCTCAAATAGAGTGATTTTTTCTAGACCGAAATTCCCTTGCGGGTAAACCCCTTTATAAATCTGTCTAAGCTGTCCGCCCCTATATGCCTCAATAACCGATTGGGGGGAAAAACGGGTAAAAAAGAATTCCCCGTTTTGAGAAAAAAAAGGCTCAGAGGATTGGTCAACTCCCAGATAATCTTCTTTTGTCTTTTGATTATCAAATTCCACTAGAGCAAGCGTTTTTTCTCTTGAGATATTTTTGGAAAAAGACTGGTAGGCTATTTTACCGTCTGTGAACCAGCTGCATGGGCTTCGATGAATTCCCGTGTAAGTGTGCCGCTCTAGGTTGTCCCCATCGAGACCGATAGAAAACAAATCCCAGTTCAGAAGAAAACCTACTTTTCCTACAAAAGCTAACTTTTCTCCATTTTTAGAAAATTTCGGGTAGCTGATATCCCCTTTATCTTTTATTATAGGAGAAGCTCGTACACGATTTTTTTCTATTTTCCCTAACCAAAGATTGCCGCCTTGGATAAAAACAATATTGTCCCCTTTAATGTCGGGCTCTGTACAAATGCTCCCCTTTGCTTCAAGTGCACTGATTCCCAAAAAAAACAGAAGGCTTAGCTTTAGTCCTCTCCATCCCAATTTCATAAAACCCTCTCCGTTTAACACTAAAAAAATCGTCTATTCCTCCAAGGCATCAAGACTTTGATTTGTGGAACGGTAGAAAATGCCCCACATCACATAAGCCCAGGTCACAAGGAAAAAAAACCAGTCGAAATGGTACATGAAACCAAAAAGAAGCGTCAACATTATTAAAGAAATAATAAATATCCCAAAAAAATCCAGATGTTCTTTTTGTATCCATTTCAAAGAGACAAATCTTTTTAAGCTGATCATCGCATAAGCCAGTAAAATCATAAAAAAAGGAGCTATGTAGGATAAAACAACAGAGCCGAAAAGTTCCAAAACAGAAGAATTGCAAAAAAACAGCTGCATCGAAAGGGCCGCCATCGCAGCTGCAGGGATTGGCAAACCAGTATAGATCTTGTGATTTTCAGGTTTTTCCACCCCCAATGTCTGCACATTGAAACGGACAAGTCTTAAAACGCCACTTAAAGAAAAAAGCATAGCACCCCAAAAAGTGAAAAAATAGGGAAGAGTTTTTGGTGCTACCTGAGCCGTTTTCATCAAAAGAACTGCAGGTGCCACACCAAATGTTATAGCGTCAGACAAAGAATCAAAATTCATTCCAAATAGACTCTCCCCTTTAAGCCGTCGAGCCACAAAGCCATCCAGGACGTCTATGCAAGCTGCTGCCATAATCAGCAAAGAGGATCTTAATAGCAAAATTTTAGGTTCTAGTGTCGCATCGTAAAGGGTCGCCTTGAAGATAACAAACAATCCAATCGATAGGCCGAGCGCTGTGATGACGTTAGGAACAACATATGGTTTTTTCATGTGATTTAAACCCCGATTTTTGCTACAATCATGCACGAAGCTCACCATATATTTGAACGATATTCTTTGATCTCTAACCACCCAATTTTTAAAAAAATTTTCCCTCTGAAGAAATTTTTTCCTAGGAGGAGAAGAAAAATTTTTTGTTTTTTAAAACTGGACAAATTGTGTCGATTTACAATATATAGTGTGTCAGAAGCGTAAATGAATACAACATGTAGTGTTGCGAGGAATCATGAGTGAAGAGAAAACAACCACTAGTTCAGCCTTGATTAATCAATCATGGGTAAAAAATAACAACGGCATCAGTCTCACTGTTGTCAAGCGTAACGGCCATGTTGTTCCGTTCAATGCCCAGCGCATTCATCGTGCAATTGAGTCTGCTTTTAAAGACGTCAAAAACAAAAGCGATATTACAAGTTTCTTGCAAGAGATCGGGTCTTTGACCGAAGTAGTCGTTTCTTGCTGTATACAAGAAAGCAACTTGGGTAAAACGCTCACTGTTGAGGGGATCCAAGATCTTGTAGAGATCATCTTGATGAAAAAAGGCTATCATGACGTAGCAAGAGGCTATATCACCTACCGCAATGAGCATAAAGCCATTCGCGAGCAAGGGATCGATAACGTTCGTATTTTTAGAAGAGATGGCTCCACTTTAGTCCGCCTCAATCCTGTAAAAATCGCCTCGTCGATTGAATTCGCTCTACGGACTGGGCACCAGAACGAGGGGCTTAAGGTACCAGAAAATCTTTTTGAAATGGTCAATCCGCTCACATCGCTTATCTTGGAAAAAGTCCTTCAAAAATGGCAAAATCAGGAGCTTTTATCGGTGCATGTCGTTCAAGATCTTGTTGAAGAAGTCTTAATGGACAAACGCCATTTTAGTGCAGCAAAAGCTTACATCCTTAAACAAGCCAATGAAGGGAAGGTTCACCCAAAAACCGAAACAAGATCAGAAAAAGCGCATATTTTTCAGGTAAAAACAAAAACAGGGGAACCACGTACCATCAGCGATGATGAGATCCGCAATAAAATCGCCTTTGCTTGTAAAGGTTTTGAGTCGATCATCAAAGTCGAAGAGCTCATACAAGCGACGATCAATAACTTCTACGAGGGAATACTCGAGGAAGAGGTGGATCAAGCTATGGTTCTGGCTGCAAGGGCGATGGTAGAAAAAGATCCTTGTTATGCTGAAATTTCTTCCAGGTTACTCCTCGATATAGTCTATCGTGAGGCGCTTGGTATCTCTATGATGGATCCCTCTTTAAACCGTAGGCATAAAGAGTATTTCCCAAACTATATCCGTCGTGGTATTTCTCTAGGTCGACTATCCAAAGAGCTGCTTGATTTCGATTTAGCAAAATTGCAAGAGGCTCTTGATATTTCCAGAGATTATAGTTTCAAATATCTTGGACTGCAAACTCTTTACGATCGCTATTTCATTCATCATGAAAGAAAAAGAATGGAGACACCCCAAATTTTCTGGATGCGCGTATCCATGGGTTTAGCTATCAAAGAGGAAAACCGTACCGAAAGAGCTATTGAATTTTACAATACCCTTTCTCAATTTCATTTTGTCTCCAGCACACCTACCCTTTTCAATTCGGGCACCCAACACTCCCAGCTCAGCTCCTGCTATCTATCTACTGTGATGGATGATTTGGAAAATATTTTTAAAATCATTTCGGATGATGCTCTCCTCTCTAAATGGGCAGGTGGTCTAGGAAACGATTGGACAAATGTGCGTGCTACCGGATCGCGAATCAAAGGAACAAACGGTGAAAGTCAGGGTGTGATCCCCTTCCTTAAAGTAGCAAACGATGTTGCAGTTGCTGTAAACCAGGGCGGAAAGCGCAAAGGCGCTATGTGTGCGTACCTTGAGGTATGGCACCTTGACATTGAAGATTTCATTGAACTAAGAAAAAATACGGGAGATGAAAGACGTCGTACTCACGATATGAATACGGCCAACTGGATCCCCGATCTTTTCATGAAAAGAGTGCATGAAAATAAACCTTGGACCCTCTTTTCCCCATGCGACACTCCTGATCTTCATAATCTCTACGGTAAGGAGTTCGAAAAGCGATACGAACACTATGAAAAGCTTGCCGAAGCGGGCAAAATCGGATTGTCAAAAAAAATAGAGGCAACTGCTCTATGGAGAAAAATGTTAGGAATGCTCTTTGAAACAGGTCACCCCTGGGTTACATTCAAAGATCCTTCTAACATCCGCTCCCCACAGGATCATGAGGGTGTTGTGCACAGCTCAAATCTTTGCACCGAGATTCTTTTGAACACCTCAATCAAAGAGACCGCTGTTTGCAATCTAGGGTCTATAAACCTGGAAAAGCATATCACCGATGGTAAGCTAGATACTAAATTGCTGGAAAAAACCGTTACAACGGCCGTGCGTATGCTCGACAACGTAATTGACATCAATTTCTATCCCATACCTGATGCTGAATATGCAAACTTACGCCATAGACCTATCGGTTTAGGATTGATGGGATTCCAAGATGCTCTATACATGATGAATATTAGCTACGCCAGCCACGAAGCTATCGAATTTGCCGATTCCAGCATGGAACATATCTCGTATTACGCCATCATGGCCTCAAGCCAACTAGCCAAAGAGCGTGGCACCTACCAAACGTACAAAGGCTCAAAATGGGATAGAGGCCTTCTGCCTATTGATACCATCCAGCTTTTGAAAGAAGAAAGGGGTGGATTTTTAGACCAAGATACGACAGCACGCCTAGATTGGAACCTTGTACGCGCTTCTATAAAAGAGCATGGTATGCGCAACTCTAATACGATGGCTATTGCTCCGACAGCTACTATCGCCAATATCACAGGGATAGTGCAGTCCATCGAGCCCTCGTTTAAAAATATTTATGTAAAATCCAACCTGTCGGGAGAATTTACAGTACCTAACGTCCATTTGGTCAATAAACTCAAAGAGCTCAATCTTTGGGATGAAGAGATGATTGACGATCTTAAGTACTATGACGGATCGATTCTAGAAATCGAAAGAATTCCTGAAGAGGTGAAAAAAGTCTACTTGACCGCTTTTGAAATCGATCCTACCTGGATCATAGAATGTGCGTCACGTCGTCAAAAATGGATTGATATGGGGCAGTCATTGAACCTCTATATCGATCAACCAAGTGGTAAAAAGATTCATGATATGTATCTACTCGCTTGGACGAAAGGGTTGAAAACTACTTATTACTTACGTAGTAGAGCCGCAACCCAAATTGAAAAGTCCACAACCGATATCAATAAACGTGGGCTCCAGCCGAAATGGATGAAAAGCGTCTCTGCTTCGGCGAATATTAAAGTAGACCGCACTCCGGAAAGCAAGCCAAAAGCATGCTCTTTGGATGAGGGTTGCGAAAGCTGCCAATAAGGTAAAAGTTGTTCTTCGGCCATGAAAACGTGGTCGAGGATAAAAAAATTCAAGGGGAACCAGAATGAAAAATACAGAACGTTTGAAAGCCGATCAAAAAAGGCTGATCAATAACAGTAAAGTAGATGTCAACCAACTTATGCCCCTAAAATACCATTGGGCATGGGAGCATTACCTTAATGGGTGTGCAAACCATTGGATGCCGACCGAAGTATCTATGCAATCGGATATTGAGCTCTGGAAATCCAATCGACTCACTCAAGGAGAGCGCCTTCTTGTGATGAGAAACTTGGGATTTTTTTCCACAGCAGAAAGTTTAGTAGGGAATAATATTGTCCTTGCTATCTTCCGCCATCTCACCAATCCTGAGGCACGCCAGTATCTTCTTCGCCAAGGTTTTGAAGAGGCCATCCACACGCATACATTCCACTATATCGTGGAATCCCTAGCATTGGATCCGGGTGAAATTTTCAACATGTACCAAGAAATTGACTCCATCCATGACAAAGATGTCTTTGAAATGAAAATTACCGAGGGGGTTCTCAAGAGTGATTTCACCACTGAAACCACTGAAGGAGCGCAAAAATTTCTTGAAAATTTGATAGGTTACTACGTGATCATGGAGGGAATCTTCTTCTATAGCGGTTTTGCGATGATTCTATCACTCCACCGTCAAAACAAAATGGTTGGTATTGGCGAACAATTCAAATACATTTTGCGTGACGAAACAATCCACCTTAATTTTGGTATCGATCTGATCAATACCATTAAAGAGGAGAATCCGCATCTTTGGACAAATGCGTTTCAACAACACATTTATAGCTTGATCGATGAGGCCGTGGAGCTTGAGATCCGGTATGCAAAAGACTGTTTACCCCACGGGGTACTTGGTTTGACCACCGGTATGTTCAAAGAGTACGTAGGCTATATAGCTGATAGACGCCTTGAGCGCATCGGTCTAGAAGCACGTTATCACACAAAAAACCCTTTCCCTTGGTTGAGCGAAACAATCGACTTGGAGAAAGAGGGGAACTTCTTCGAAAGAAGGGTTACCGATTATCAATCGGCCTCTAATCTCTCTTGGACCTAAATAAAAGCAACCCCCATTAAATTAAGTGGGGGTTGCCATTTAAAAAGAGACTGGAAAGGATCTAAACGAAAAAGCTATACTCCTAATTTCTAAACTTAAAAAGACATGGGAAAAAGGGTATGCATGTTCACAACTTCAAATTCGAAGAGAGCCACTACATCGATGAGATACGCTCCACCTTTTTACGTTATGTTCATCCCAGCGGCCTAGAGGTCATCAAGATCAACAATCTTGATCCCGAAAATGTCGCCTGCATTCTCTTGCAAACCATTCCAAAAAATTCCAACGGTTGCCCCCATGTTTTGGAGCATGTTGTACTTTGCGGCTCAAAAAAATATGATGTAAAAGATCCCTTCTTTTCAATGTTAAGACGCTCTATTGCCGGTTTTGCCAATGCTTTCACAGGCTCTGATTTTACTTGCTACCCATTTGCAGCACATGTGAAAGAGGATTTTTTCAATCTTTTTGAGGTCTATTTAGATGCCGTATTTCACCCTTTAATAGAAAAAGCCAGCTTTTTGCAGGAGGGGTCTCGATTAACCACCGAGGGGTACAAAGGGATTGTTTATAATGAAATGAAACAAGGACATAGTTCTCTTCATGATAGGTTTCACCACGAAACTTTGAGCCAGCTTTTTTTTGAAACACCTTATCGATTTGACAGTGGAGGCATTCCTAAAGAGATCGTTACTTTAACGCATGAGGAGCTTGTGGCCTTCCATGAAGAGTGCTATAACCCTTCAAATGCCTTGGTTTTTTTGTATGGAAATTTGGATATAGACGAACAACTTAATGCTTTAGAAAAAGCGATCAAAACACTCCCCATTCGTCCTAAAAAATCTAACAAAAGAGTAAGCCAAACTCAGTTAAAACAAAAAAAAGTACACCATACTTTTTACCCGGGAGCACAGGATGACAGAGCTCATCATCTCACTATAGGATTCATCGTAGGGGATCAAAAAGATCCAAAGCATCTTCTTGAATCTTTGTTTTTGATTAGATACATCGCAGGCCATGACGGCTCTTTAATGCAGCGTGCTATCATGGGGGAGAATCTTGCCAGCTCTATTGATGTTTTCATGGATACAGAGGTACTAGAGCCTTATGTATACTTTACTTTTAAAGATGTCACAGATTCTTCTAAACTGATAGAGACATTCGATAAAGCTCTTCAAAAACTTCACGATGAGGGTTTTGAAGAAGAGGCTAAAGAGGCGACGCTTCATCAACTCAAAGTCTCTTTTTTAAACACTGTCGAAGACAACTACCCAACAGGGCTGATTCTCTTTTTTAAAGCAATGCTGCCCTATTTTAATGGTGCAGATCCTTTAAAGCTTTTAATGTTTAAACAACGAATTGAAGAGCTAGAAAATACAACCCGTGAAGAAAAAAATCTAAAAAAAATTTTAGAGAAAACTTTTTTAAAAAACACGCATCGTGTAGAGGTGCATTTTACAAATAAGGTGGATTTGCTCGAGGAGGAATTGCCCATTCCTCCACCAATAGACTTAGAAAAGAAAAAACTTATTGAAGAGGAGAATCGGTTAATCGAGGCAAAACAGTCTCGGCCTCACAGCGCCTCAACTCTTCCCATACTTCATATAGATCAACTCCCCCCAAGACCTCCAACCTATTCTCTAGAAAAAAAGGGGGAAGAAATTCCCATTTATGTTCACGAAACATGGACAAATGGATTGAGCTACCTAGATCTTATAATTGACCTACCCGAGCTTACTGAAAATGAATCCCATTTTATGGGCCTTTTGATCCAGCTCATAGGACAAATGGGAACTAAAAAAAGGGATTTTGAGGAGGTTCTTGAGAAAAAAGAATCCTGCATTTCTATGCTTTCTTTGAATATAGAGCCGATAAAAGATCGCTTAATTTTGAGCCTTGAGGCTACAGCACTTTCAGAAAATCTTCCCAAAGCCTTTGCCTACATAAAAGAGGTTCTTGAAGAGACGGTATTTGATGATAAAGAGCGCCTTTTGGAAATCATGAAGGATCTATTTAATCACCTAAAAGCCCGATTCACCCAAAGATCATTTACTCGATGTATTTTGAACACAAAATCTTATTTGAGAAGTGCCTTCAAAGCTAAAGAGAACGCAAGAGGATTCTCCTTCTATCTTTGGCTCAAAGAGGAGCTTAATAAGCCTATAGAGACGACAATTAAAGGGCTCGAAAAGCTTTTTCAGAGAATTCTCTCTAGTAAAGGGCTGATTGAAATGACCTTATCCACTGACCTAAAAACGCTACCGCCTTTTAAACTAAAAACCCCAAGGACGGAACCTGTTTTTCAAAATAGAGTGCTCCATCCCCGAAATAGGTCCGATTTTTTTGGATTTTCTGTCCCTTTACAAGCCAGCGAAAATGCTTTTACTTTCAATGGGTTCACATTCGAGGACCCTTTATCCCCCATATCAAGAGTTGTAGTTCAACTTGTCAAACATCTGCAGCTCCATCCGCTACTGAGGGAAAAGCATGGAGCCTACGGAGCATCGATGTCGATCGATTTAGATCAGGGGCTTTTATCGATGTATACAAGCTGTGATCCAAATATTGACCTCACTTATCAAATTTTTCATGAAGTTCTACATCCGATCATTGCAGGAGAATTCAGTGATGAGGATCTTTATGAGGCCAAAATAGCCGCCTTACAAAGAACGGAAGAAATCTCCTCAATCAATACAAGAGCCATAGACCAATACTGGAAAATCCGTAGGGGGCGCACCGACGAACAACGACTTGAAGATCGGAATCGGTTGATCAAAGCGGACCGTTCTGCTATAAGGGAATGCGCATCAAAAATACTAGGCAACCTATTAGATGGCATCTCGGTAACTCTGTCGGCAAAAAAGGCTTTTGAGAACCTGAAACGCTATCCATCAACACTTGTGGAGCTTTAATGTTAAAACCATTTTCCTATTATTTAGTAGGCCTTTCACTTCCTTTTGGCCTTGCATCCGGGTTCATGTTAGGCGCCAATTCCTCGTCTACATCAAATTATGAACCTCGTTTAGATAAAAATTATGTTAAAATAGTAGATGAAGTCCAACGACCCTTTATCTATGTTTCTACAAAAGCTAAAAGAACTGTAGTACAACTTAAAGTCGAATGTGCCACAAATACTCAAGCCGAAATCCATGGCTGGCCGTTTGACGATGAGTTTTTCAACCAGTTTTTTGGAAAAAGACCCCCTCAAGAACAACAAAGGGCGAAGGTGAGTTTAGGGACCGGCTTTTTTGTTAGCCCTGATGGTTATATCCTTACGAACTACCACGTTGTGAAAAACGCTAAAAACATCAAAGTGAGTTTTTTGGACCACTCTGAAAATGAGATGCCCGCAGAATTTATTGGAGGAGATCCTAAAACGGATGTGGCTGTGATCAAAGTACATGTAGAAGACCATGAATATCTCAGTTTTGCAGAAGACTCCAATTTAGAAGTAGGCCAGTGTGTCATTGCAGCGGGAAACCCGTTTGAACTTACCACAAGCATCACTATGGGTGTGATCTCAGCAAAAAATCGGAATAATCTTCAAATTACCGATGTGGGAGATTTTATTCAGACAGATGCAGCTATCAATCCGGGAAACTCTGGTGGTCCCCTTTTAAACCTGTACGGTGAAGTGGTTGGGATGAATACCGCGATTCTCTCGAACTCGGGAGGATACATGGGGGTAGGTTTTGCGATCCCCTCTTCTATTTGTCAAAATATCATGTACCAGCTCAAAAAAGATGGACAGGTACGCTGGGGATATCTGGGAGTATCGGTACAATTTATTGACTCTGAACTTGGCGAAGCTTTTGGAACAACTAAAGGAGCTCTCGTTGCATCGGTGCAAAAAGGGTCACCTGCAGAAAAAGCGGGTGTTCATACAGGAGACGTGATTCTTGGTATCGATAGCAAAAATATTCATACCCCCCAGGAGCTAGAATCTGCTGTGCGCTTAAAAACTCCTGGCAAAGAGATCATCTTAAGAGTCCTTAGGGATAAAAAAGAGGTGAAACTCAAGGCTATCATAGATGATAGAACCACAACTGAGCTTGGCGAAGGGCATGATGCAAGGCTTGGAATCACTGTAGAACCGGCATCACAGGGAACTTTACAACGCTATCAACATACGGTTTTGGATGTGGAAGGGGTTGTGGTAAAATCTGTTGATGACAACTCCCCATTGAAAGGCAAAATTCAGGTAGGGAATGTCATAAGCCAGATCAACAACAAAAAAATTCGTACCGCCCAAGACTTTGTTATGGCAATGAAAGAGTCTGAAAATAAAATAACGACTCTACTCGTGTTAAGCCAGAGGGGCCAGTATCTTTTTGTCAGCTTAGGGCCAGAGCTTAAAAGCCAAAAAAAATAGATCGAAAACCCGGTGAGTCACCGGGTTTTTCATTTCTCGAGAATAACACTCTGAAAAAGTGCGCTCGAACGGATTTTATCAAAAGTGGGATCCTGTACGGAGCTTTTATCAAGTCCTAAATCCAAAGCCACTTTTAAAAACTGGATCGCAAGCTCTGTCTCACCTATTATCGCTCCGGCTTTAGCAGCCAAAAACGCCTCCAGCGGACCAGGCTCTTCTTGGAATATATAGGTGGCCATCTCTATAGTAAGAGAATAATCTTTTTCCTCAAATGCGGCTTTTAGCAGAATCTTTTTTGAATCTAATGAGATTTGGCCTTTCAAAGAGTTAAGAAGTCCGTAGGCCTCTTTGTAATCTTGTTTTAAATGGGCCATTTTCGCTAGGGCCTCACACGATTTAGTAAAGCAGTAGCCCTCTTTGGATTGCTCTTTTATTTTACGGTAGAGCTTTTCTGCTTCAGCTATATTATGCTCCGACTCTAAAATCTCAGCTTGGGTGATATTTTTACGGGTTTCATCATTGAAATCGGCCTCTCCCATTCTTCTCACCTGTTTAAAAATTTCTATCCCTTGAAAGAGTAGAAACATGAAAATGATGCCTAAGAACAGCTGTCCTATGAAGAAAAATCCAACCACGGCAGTGACTGCAAAAAAGATGGATAAACCGGCACTGACCATGTAGCCTTTAAACCCAAAAATTCCCTGACAAATGACGCGCATCAACTGCCCGCCATCAAGAGGTAATATGGGTAAAAGATTCAAAACAGTCCAAAACGCATTCACAAAACCGAATAAAAAAGGGTAAACTGCGTAGGGAGAATTTCTTACAGCCGGTATGCTAAAGATAAAAAAGCCCAAAAAGCATAAAAATAGGCTCATCATAGGACCGGCTAAAATCACCAGAAATTCTTTGAATCCGCTAATTTTAGGACCTTCGGGGTAAGTGAGCCCTCCGAAGGCAATTAACTCTATTCGTGGCTTCTGCCCAAAAATTTTTGAAACCACCGCATGCCCATACTCATGGACTAAAACAGAGACGAAAATAACCGCTATCCAAAATAGTGTCCCGATGAGATTCAAAGAGTTTAAAAACCCGATAAGGGCTGCAACCAAAAAGAAGGGCCAAGTCACTTTAACGGGGATGCTTTTTCCAAATTCAAACATTAACTCCCCTCAAAATTTTTTATTGCAAGAACTAAAGCTTTACCCATCCCTGCGGGCGTTTGTGCTACCACAACACCGCAATCTTTCAAAACATTCATCTTATCTTGAGCTTTTCCTGATCCGTTAGAAACTATGGCACCCGCATGGCCCATCCTTTTTCCTTCCGGAGCTGTAGAACCTGCAATAAAACCGGCAACAGGCTTTGTAACATGGTCTCGAATATATCGAGCTGCTTCTTCCTCTTGTGAACCTCCGATCTCCCCGATCATCAGAATAGAGTGAGTATTTGGATCTTTTTCAAAAAGCTTAATCGCATCAATAAAGTTTGTTCCATTGATAGGGTCGCCACCGATTCCAATACATGTGGATTGGCCCAAATTTAGCTGACTTGTTTGGTGAACAGCTTCATAGGTCAAAGTTCCCGAACGGGATACAATCCCTACGTGCCCTTTTTTGTGAATATACCCGGGCATAATCCCAATTTTGCACTCTCCCGGAGTAATAATACCCGGACAGTTAGGTCCTATGAGCCTACTTTGAGAATGTTTCAAAGCCTCATGCACCTCTAACATGTCTCGCACGGGAATCCCCTCGGTGATGCAGACAATAAGTCCAATTTTAGCGTCTATTGCTTCCAAAATAGCATCGGCCGCATAGGGAGGGGGTACGAAGATCATAGATGCATCTACCTCCATCTCCCTGACAATATCATGGACTGTATCAAAAACAGGGAGGTTGAATATCCTTTCGCCTCCCTTACCCGGAGTCACTCCGGCAATAAATTTTGAGCCGTAAGCTATGCATTGCTCTGTATGAAAAGCTCCGGCTTTTCCAGTGATCCCTTGCGTGATAATCTTTGTATTCTTATTGATCAGAACAGCCATTTAAATCACCTCCTGGACTTGGGCCACAATTTTTTTGGCCGCATCCAAAAGATCGACTGCTGCAATAATCTCCAAACCCGAATCCTCTAGGAGTTGCTCTCCCTCTTTAACATGTGTTCCCTCTAAGCGGACCACAATAGGGATTTTGATTTTATGCTCTTTAACGACGTGGATGATCCCCTCCGCAATCATTTTACAGCTGACGATTCCACCAAAAATATTTACTAAAATTCCTTTCACTTGGGGGTCGCTAAGGATCATTTCAAAGCCAAAAGCTATCCTTTCTTTTGTAGCACTGCCCCCCACATCCAAAAAGTTAGCGGGTTTTCCCCCCTCATGTTGTATGATATCCATCGTAGCCATAGCAAGCCCGGCTCCGTTCACCATACAGCCAATATTCCCCTCTAAAGAAACGTATGAGAGATCATTTTCAAAAGCGGCATTCTCCGCTTTACTGTATTGCGAAGGATCACGCATTTCCGCAATAAGGGGATGACGAAATAAAGCGTTATCATCAATTCCAAATTTTGCATCTAATGCAATCAACTGATGACCGGGTGTCAAAACAAGAGGATTGATTTCTAAAATAGAAGCATCCAATTCGTAGAAAGCTTTCACCAAATTTTGGACTAACTTTGTAGCTTGTTTTGCCACATCCCCTTTAAATCCCATAAATTTATTGAAAGCGACAATCTGGTACATTCTTAATTTTCCAGGAGCACTTATGGGAAGGGTAAGAATTTTCTCGGGATGTTTTTCAGCAACCTCCTCGATATCCATACCCCCTTCCGTAGAGGCGATAAGGATCATCTGCTTTTTGGCTCGGTCTATGATTGCACCTAGATAGTACTCTTTGTGGATATCTACAGGTTTACTCAATATAACAGAATTGGCAACCACACCCTGAGGTCCAGTTTGATTATTGCACATCTTCATCCCCAAAAGACGTCTGGTGATATCCTTGATCTCTTGAGGAGATTTTGCGAATTTTACCCCCCCTGCTTTACCTCGACCCCCGGCATGCACCTGGATTTTCACCACCGCTTCCTCAAGGTCTACGTCTTTTAGTTCATCTAAATGGCGTATCACAATATACTCAGGCACAGGGATATGATACCTTTTCAAAAGCTCTTTTGCCTGATATTCGTGAATATTCATATCTCATCCTCTCCTCCTATATCTCTAAAAATTCAATATAATTCAACTATCAAATCGTAGGTTTTTATTTATTTATTTGATTAAGAGCAGGAAACAGGTTTAAATTTCGGTTTTCGGGTAAAAACTTCTCATGAGTTTGGGGTAAAAACACCCACCTTTCCCTTTTTTGCGCTCTACTTGTCATACCTTATGGGTTTATGCTAAGATGGAAGCCTTTCTATCGAAATGTGGTAATCCCTTGTTTAGCTTGCTAAAAGATAAGTACAAAAAGATAAAAAAATTCTTCTTTCATTCCCTTCAAACTGTTTTCTCTTCAAAAATGGATCAAGAAGAGTGGGATCGGCTCGAAGAGCTTTTGTATATGCAGGACCTTGGGGGGGCTTTGGTGGAGGAGATACTTGAGGGGATCCAACATTTTCATAAAACTCACCCCCAAGCTGAGGAGGCCGATTACATCCAGTGGATGAAAAAATTCATGCTTTCTTTGTTTTCTTTAGAAAAGGAGAGCTTACCCCGATCTTATGCAAAAGGATCTTTGATACTTGTTGTTGGGGTCAATGGTTCTGGTAAAACGACTACAATTGGTCGACTTGCCCATTTTTACAAAGAAAAGAATCTAAAAATTCTTGTAGCCCCCGGAGATACTTTTAGAGCTGCTGCAAAAGAGCAACTTTCGATTTGGGCGAAAAGAGCAGAAGTGGATATGGTTCAAAGCCCTTCCAAAGAGCCCTCCGGAGTGATTTATGAGGCGCTACAAAAAGGGCAAAGTGGTGATTACGATCTCATCATCGCCGACACAGCTGGACGACTCGATGCAAAAGTAGAGCTTATGAGAGAGCTGGAAAAAATATTACGCACCGCAAAAAAACTCCAACCTGATGCTCCGCAAGAAATTCTTTATATTTTGGATGCAACCCTTGGACAAAATGGTTTAGATCAGCTAAAAGCATTTCTACAGGTTTGTCCCGTGACCGGCATATGTTTAACAAAAATGGACGGCACCGCAAAAGGGGGCGTTGCCTTGCGCGTGCAAAAAGAATTAAAAATCCCGATCCTCTGGATTGGATTAGGGGAAAGTTTGCAAGATTTGCAACCTTTTGATGCAAACCAGTATGTAGAGTCCTTATTTTAGTGGAAAAAGAGCTGTTAGAACTTGTACGAGAATTAAAACTTTTGGTCACCCCCAAAAAGAGAAACTTCGTGCCCGATTCTATACCAAAACAGGCTCAAAAAAGGGGTGAAAAGGCTCCAATCGTCTTGCCAACACAACCGCTCGCTCTTCCAAAAATGCGACAGGAAGAGAAGAAAAATGAGAAAAAAATCGTTGAGGCGCTACCTGCTAAAGTCACTCATCTACCTTTAGAGGACTTGAGCGAATGGTATCAAAAAAGGTTCAAAACGCAATTGATCACTCCCTTGAGCGATAAAAAAGCTTTTGATGCCAAGATGCGTTACAAAGATGGGACTAAAGAGGCACCAGTTGTTTTACTAATTCCTAAAAAACTCAAAGAGGGGAAAGAGCTTTATAAAGCTATCCAAACTGCTATTCATCAATATCTCATCCCCTGCATGGTTCTAGCGGCAGAACAGCTTAGTAAAGACATCCTTGGGCAAACGAGGCTTCTGATTCTAGACAGAGATTGGATAAGATCTTTTGAAAAAGAATTGAAGCATGATCTTGAAACACAAAACACCTCTTTGTGGGGGATCCCGATCTTCTTTTTAGAACCTTACGAAACACTTAAAACCCCTTTGGGTAAAAAGCGGCTATGGAAAGCTCTGTTGACACTTTCCCTTTCCTAGAGGTTCTTGTAGACCAAAAAATTGACAAACCCCTTTGTTATGAAAATCGGGGTTATGTTCTTAGTATTGGCTCTCGTGTTCTTGTCCCTTTACGCAATAAAATAGTGAAAGCAACCGTTATAAAGGGGCTTTTAAAACCCACTTTTGAAAAAACGGCTAAGATCCATTCTGTTCTTGAAGAGGAATCTCTTACAGAAGACTTGATGGAGCTTGCGTCTTGGATGAGTGAGTATTATATGACCCCTTATCAAAAAGTGCTCACTACCCTTTTACCTGCTTCTTTGAAAAAAAAGACCCAAAAAGAGGAGCAATTTTTTGTTGAAAAGAAAGCTCCTACTGCCAGTTTGATAGAGTTAGCTGCTTCTATCCATCAAAAAAATAGCCCCCAGAAAAAAGTCCTTGAGGTGATTTTAAAAGAGCAAAAAGGGATTTATTTAACTAAACTTTTGGAATTAGCCGCAGTCTCGAAAAGCCCTGTAGACACGCTTGTAAAGAAAGGGTTTTTGGAACTGAGGAAAATAGAGGTAGACCGCTCTTTTTTTCAGCACGAAGATTTTATTTTAACCCCTAATAAAGTGCTGAACAGCGAACAGCAAATAGCTTTGGAGAAAATTTCTTTAAAACTTGGCGAAAAAAAGTTCCATGCCGAGCTTTTGTTCGGTGTTACAGGAAGTGGAAAAACGGAAGTCTATCTTCAAGCGATCCAAAAAGCCCGTTCTTTGAATCTTGGAGTTCTATTTTTAGTACCCGAAATTGCACTCACGACCCAAACTATCGAACGGCTTAACTCTCGATTTAGTGAGCAGATCGCAGTCCTTCACCATCGCCTATCCGATGGCGAGCGCTTTGATGCGTATCGGGGGATTCTTAGCGGTAAAATTTCGATAGTGATAGGTGCCAGATCTGCAATCTTCGCTCCTGTTCAAAATCTAGGGCTGATTATTGTGGATGAAGAACAGGATGGCTCTTTCAAGCAAACAGAAGAGATGCCTTGCTACAATGCAAGAGATGTAGCGATTGTAAGAGCTAAAAACTTGAAAGCAGTCTGTATCTTAGGAAGCGCGACTCCATCTTTTGAAACATTTACCAACACAAAGCACGATAAATATGGGATCAGCAATCTTACCCAAAGAGCCAAACAAAATCCTTTACCCGATGTAAAAATCGTGGACATGCGACTAGAGGACGACAAGAAAAAGTGTCGCGCTCTTTTTAGTGATCTTCTCTTAAATAAAATTGAGGAACGGCTTAAAAAAGGGGAACAAACGCTCCTTTTTTTAAATCGTAGAGGGTTTTTTAAATGCCAGATTTGTACGACATGTAATGAAACTTTAAAGTGCGATCAGTGTGATGTTTGTTTGACCTACCATAAAGGGGAAAATATTCTTGCGTGTCACCTATGTGGGTATACTCAAGACCCCCAAAAGGTCTTTTGTAAAAAATGTCATTCAAAAGAAACTATGCGATTTCAGGGTCCGGGTACTGAGCAGGTGGAGCGGGCCTTGAAAGCTCTATTCAAAGAGGCTCGAGTTTTACGCATGGACAGAGATACCACCCGCCACAAAGGGAGCCACGACGCCCTCTATCGAGAATTTAAATCCCAGAAAGCAGATATCCTGATCGGGACACAAATGATTGCCAAAGGGCTTGACTTCCCTTTAGTGACATTAGTGGGAATTTTAAATGCAGATTCCATGCTACATATTCCCGACTTCAGATCTGCAGAAAATGCGTTCCAATTACTGAGCCAAGTTGCCGGGCGTGCAGGCCGAGGGGATTTCCCCGGTGAAGTAATTTTACAAACGCGTCTGCCCGATTATCAGGTAATCCACCACGCCTCCAAAGAGGATTACAAAAATTTTTTTGACGAAGAGTTGATTTTACGTAAGCAGTTTCAGTACCCCCCTTTCAAAAAAATGTGTCGTATTATTTTACAATCGTCGCAAAACGACCTTTTGGATCGTTTTGGGTCCTATCTCACCCATCTTTTAGAAAAACATAGAGAAGAGGATGTGGATATTTATCCCTACACTCTTTGTGGATTGACAAAAGCAAAAGGACAACACCGGGGACAAATTCTTTTAAAAGCGCTAAAATTTACCTCTTTGAAAAAAATGGTCCTTAAAATCCCTAAACATGAAAAAATTAAATGTCTTGTGGATGTTGATCCGCTTCAAACGTTCTTTTAAATTTTCTAATATACACTTAAAATAATTTTAAAAAATCTTACCATGGTTTAACCTGAAGTAATTTGTTTTAGGAGTAATTCATGTCATCTGCCCTTTGCTTAGTCCCCCCCGTATCTACCAATGATCTCTCTTTTTTTTATGCAAAACTGCAAGACTCTCTTGATGTAGGTACAAAAGTCAAAATTTTAAAAATAACCAGCTCTGTTATAGCTTTTGAGGGGGAGAGAAAATGCTTGGAGAAAAGAAAATATAGGTACCTGCCTCTTGAAAGGGATATCCCCGATGATATGGGCGAGCTCTATAAAATTTTTCTTGAGGAATGCGCTGAGCTGAGTCCAAGCGAGCGAAGCGATCCCAAAATACAGCCGCTTTTGGGGTTATTAAAAAAACCTTATGAGTCGCGGGAGGTTCAACTTTTTTTAAAACAGGTAAAAGAAAATCACCATGAAGAACAACAAAACCCTTTTTCTTTTTTTAGAGAAAGGGTTACTGATGGATTATTGAGTTTGTATGGAGAACTCCCAACAGAGAGCATCGAATCGGTCTCTATCAGAGTACATTTCTATAGGAAAGCTAAACCGGACCAAATTTTGACTATAAAATACCTTGGAAAACCCTCAATAGAGGATGTCTAGAAGTTTTTTCTTGAAGAGGATCTCTTTTAAAAGAGATCCTCTTCAAAATAAGAATTTTTAAGATTGGTGCGGTTTCATCATAGGGAAATAGATGACATCACGGATAGACACTTCACCGGTAAGCACCATGACAAGACGGTCTATTCCAATCCCAAGTCCACCAGTTGGTGGCATTCCGGACTTGAGTGCCTCAATAAACTCTTCATCCATAGGGTGGGCCTCTTTATCCCCTGCATCTTTTGCCTCTTGTTGCTGACGCAAAAGAGTCTCTTGAACAAGCGGATCGTTGAGTTCCGAATAGGCATTTGCCATCTCCATACCGAGCATGAATAGCTCAAAACGCTCAACAATACCCTCCTCTTTTTCTTTTAGATTACGGTGATACTTACAAAGGGGTGTCGTTTCTACCGGATGATCGATAATAAAATGGGGCTCAATCAAATGCTCTTCTACGAACTCTTCAAAGATTTTAGCAATCAATAAACCTCTTGGAAGCTTTTTGACCTCTAAAGGATCGAGCGGAGTCGATGCTAAAGCATGTCTCATCTCCTGATCGCTCATCTGGTCCACATCTAAACCTTTATAGATACGGATCGATTCTTTCATCGTATAACGCTTCCAGGGCCCCGCTAAATTAAGGTGGTGAGTGTTCCCTTTCTTATCTTGACGCACTCCTAAATCGGTTGTCCCATAAAGCGAATGTGCTAAGGATACAAATAATTTTTCAGTAAAGTCCATCACATCGTAATAGTCTTGATACGCTGCATAAGACTCTATCATCGTAAATTCGGGATTATGAGTACGATCAAGCCCCTCGTTTCTGAAAACTTTAGACATCTCAAAGACTCTTCTTATCCCCCCAACAATCAACTTCTTCAACTGGATTTCCAACGAAATGCGAAGAAAAGTATCCATATGTAAAGCGTTGACGTGCGTAATGAAAGGACTTGCATTAGCCCCGCCATAAATAGATTGCAAAACGGGTGTTTCTACCTCAATGAATCCATGATCCTCATAAAAATGACGAATAAGGGAAAGTATACGAGAACGTTTTTGAAATGTTGCCATGACCTGTGGGTTGCTGATAAGATCTAGCCAACGTTTACGGTAACGCATCTCGATATCGCTAAGCCCACTATATTTATCGGGTAAAGGTAAAAGTGCTTTTGCTCTAAACGTGACCTCTTTAGCATAGACGGTTAACTCCCCGACACGAGTGCGGAAAAGGTGCCCCTTGACCGATAAAAAGTCGCCCAAATCTACCAGTTTTTCCACAAATTTTAACCCAGTGAGCTCCTCGCTAGGATTCAGCCCCATGACGGCAGTATCCTCACGATTCAGCATCACTTGAATGGGTTGATTTTCATCCAAAAGGGTTAAAAATGCATTTTTACCCATCGCTCGGAAAAGAACAACTCGCCCAGCAACTTCAACCCAATCAGTTTCCCCTTTTTGCGCCTCTTCAGAATGGCCGACAGGATGACCATGGTATTTTTTTGCTAGATCACAAGCAAGTATTGGGCTGAGAGAATCGGCAGGATAGGCTTCCACACCCAACCCTCGGATCTCCTCCAATTTTCTTAATCGGTTACGGTATTCTTCTGAATGTTGCATGGATGTCTCTTTTTAACTTTTGTTCCGTTCGTTACATCTTCTAATTCGTATCCCAACGCGATGATCTCATTTCGTATCTTGTCCGCGTCCTGGAATCTTCGTTCACTTCTAGCCAGCTTTCGTGCTTCAACAAGTTCTAAAACCGCCTCAGAAACACTTTGCTCCTCTTTTTGTAAGCAGCCTAAAATTCTGTCGAGATTTTCTATTGAAGATAGAATTTTTTTAACAGCATGCTGACTTAGCTTTTTTTGATCCAGTCCCTTATTGACATCACGAATCATATCAAACAAAATCGCAAAGGCTTTTGGAAAATTTAGATCCTGATTGACCGCATCCATGAAAGCGCTTTCAGTCTCTTCAATCGGAAACTCTTCAGCACCAGAACTGTCAGAATTTTTCAGCCTATCCAGGAATTGGTCGATTCGATCAAGCGCCTGGCGAACGCTATTTAATCCTTCAAGGGTGAAATTTAAAGGCATTCGATAATGGGATTGGGCCATTAAAGCCCTCACTTCTCGTCCTGTAAACCCTTTATCTATCAAATCTCTTAAAGTGTAAAAATTACCCAGACTTTTGGACATTTTTTTTCCATCTACATGGAGATGCTCTACATGGAGCCAATATCTTGAAAAAGGGGCATGGTTACAGCACTCTGATTGCGCTATCTCATTTTCATGGTGTGGAAATACAAGATCCACTCCACCACAGTGGAGGTCAATTGAGGGGCCTAAAAAATCTTGAGCCATGGCAGAGCACTCTATATGCCACCCTGGTCTGCCACGACCATAGGGACTTTCCCAAAAAATCGGGCCATCTATTTTTGGATCATAGGCTTTCCAAAGGGCAAAATCACAAAGATTATCTTTAGAATACTCATCCTGATTCACCCTTTCACTTGCACCAGCAACTAATGATTGTCTGTCCAAATGAGAGAGCTTCCCATATTCTTTAAAAGCATGAACGCGAAAGTAGACGCTTTTATCCTCAGCCTGATACGCAAAGCCTTTATCAATCAGCTTCTGAATCATCAAAAGCATCGATGGAATAGCGTCAGTGGCTCTTGGAAAATGCGCTATACCTTCGACTTTCAAAGACTTCAAATCCTCAAAGAAAGCCTTAATATAGATGTCGGTAAATTCCCTTAAAGGCATGTTCCGATCATTGGCGCCTTTCATCGTTTTATCATCTACATCTGTTAAGTTCATCACCTGAATTACGGGATAGCCGTTAGCCTCAATGACACGCCTGAGCAAATCTTCAGTTATGAAAGTTCGAAAATTTCCAATATGAGCAAAGCCGTACACCGTCGGACCGCAGGTATACATTTTTACTTTAGCTCCCATCGGCTGAAACGGTTCGAGCTTGCGAGATAAGGTGTTGTAAAGGTGTAGCATCAGCAAATTTCCTTATAAGCAAGATCGGTCAAGGCTCTTAAGTGTACCTTTCCTGAACCCAAAAGTGGCATATCGGAAACTTTCACTACGTGATGCATTCTAAAATACTTGGGTAAGCCGGACTGGAACAAAATTTTATTCACCTCGTCAAGGGTCGTCTCAACGACGCTCATCAAGACCAGTTCTGTTTTTTCTCCCTCTCTTTCAATAGGGATTACGACAAAAGGATTATCAATTTTACGCATGCCGCTAAACCAGCCCAAACCTTTGGCAGTGTTTGTCAAAATCTCCTCGATGAGAGGCAGATTTACCATCTCCCCTCCCACTTTGGTGAAACGCTTCAATCTCCCTTTCAAGATTAGATTGCCCTCTGAATCTAAATGCCCAAAATCCCCGGTGCGGTAATAGGATTTCCCATTAATCAAAACAAAAGGGGATTTGATATCTTTTTCGATATACCCTTTAAAAACCGAGGGTCCTTGTGCCAAGATTTCCCCATCCTCGCCTTGTGGAAGAGGCCTTAAATCCTCTCTATCCACCACAAGGAGTTCAATTTTATTGAGAGCTTTCCCCACACCAACACGATTTTCATCTCTAAAGCGTTGTGCTGATAAAACAGGTGAACACTCAGTAATTCCATAACCTTCTACTAATTTAGCATTAGGATTGATCTTATAAAGATTTGTAATCAAAGCCTGTGGCGCTTTTTCTGCACCCGTGAAACAAATCCTGATGGAATCCAGCTGACCTGACTCACTAGATGCCAATAAATTAGCATAGAAGCTAGGTGTCAACGCCAGCAAATCAATCCCCCAAGCTTGAATCTCTTGTACTATCCTTGGAGAATCTGTGGGATCAGGAGAGAAGTACGTCCTCACTCCATTTAAGATCGGAAATAACGTCATCGCCGTAAGTCCAAAGGAGTGGAATTGCGGAAGGGCGCAAAGACCCGATTGGGGTTCGTATGGATAAATGATATCCTCAAAATCCTCCATATTCGCAATCAGATTTTTGTGGGACAAAGGAACGGACTTCGGATGGGATTCGGTGCCGCTCGTGCTTAATACAACAGCGTTCATTTCATTTGATAGGCTCTCTATCCCAAAATGCGACAGAATAGAACGTGTGGGTTTAGACGAGAGGATGAACCCTTTTATTTTGTCAAAAATTGAAATTTTTGCCTTAAGATTTTCTGCAAAAACCAAGTAGGGCTCCATAGCCCCTAATTCAATGTGAGCCACACGATCAAGGAATTTTCGAGCGGTCAGAACGGATTTAATCGATAGCGTATGAATGACATGATCTGTGCTTCTCGATCCCGATGTCCAGTTGATCATCACAGGAACCTTTCCTGCTAACATTGTCGCAAATAAAATCAGTGTAGACCCTAAGCTAGCAGGAAGCATTATCCCTATATATCTACCCTCAAGTTTTCTAATCTTGTTGGCTAAAAGAATAGTCGCAATTAGAGCTTTTTTTCCGGTGAGCGTTGCGGTCTCATCTGCTAAAATCTCTTTACCACCTACTCGTTTCATGCGCTCAACAAAGGATTGAGGAAGAGTTTTTCCTAAAATCTCAACTTTTTTCATCCCCTCAACATTTTTTTCTTTCCAGCCACGAAGCATATCTTTGGACTGCATTTCACGCGCCTTGGGAACTTTTTTTTGCAACGATACCAAGAAAAGATCAAATACATGAACCAGATCCAATGAGGAGATCTTTTTGTCTATTCCAAATTTTAAATCTAAAAAGGTGATCAGATTAGAAAGATCTAAAGAATCGCAACCTAGGTCGACAGCCAAATCCTGCTCATCTTTGATTTGAACTTTGGGTCGGCCTGTCATTTTGCTAAGTTTTTCATAGATGATCTCCCGCATCTCTTGAGGAACCTCTACGTCCTTGTTCAATGTTTGCGGACTAAATACGAAGGCTTTAGGAGTAGAACCCTTTTTATCCCAAAAAAGATAGGGAACAAGGTTAGGTCTTTCTTGCGAATCGGTTGCGTCTAGATACTTGTATTGGTTGTACCAGTTTTCCAAGAAGCGGTTGAACTGAATTTTACTTACTTGATAGGGAAAATCCGCAGGCAAACTAGAAAATTCTATTTTCACCTCCCTCTTAGGCATGAAAAAAATGCCGTTTTGGAGAAGGTAGAAAAAAGATCTTTTCAAGGTCTTCCAAAAATTCGGCGAGTCCCCGATGATAGCACGAGAAAAAGAGCTTCCCCATAAACCGGTTGTTCTTATGAGAACAACCTCGAGATTGGGATCCTCGGAAAGCAGTCTGTGTACAAAAGATTTACCCCCTAGATATTCTTTTGGAGATCTTTTCAAACCTCCCCCGGGATAAATTATCACTTTTTCTCCCCGATCTAGAGATCTACGGATATTTTGATAAACAAGTTCCCCCTGGCGGGCTTTCCACTCGTTTACAACAATCTCAAAATCGGGAATCGGAACAACATGAATTAGTCTATAGAGCCAGTGCACCCCCTTTTGATAATAAAACCGCTCATCCATCACAGGCTTTAGCGACGCTATCTGCCCCAGAATTGAGTAAAGTAATAGCGGATCAGTCATCGCTGGATGGTTCGGCAAAACCACAACGGGCTTATCTGAAGTAAGAATTTTTTTAATCTCATCCAGCCCCTCTACACGGACGCGATAGCGAAGACTAAATAGTCTTCTTAAAAGAAAGGAAAGGATCCTGATAAAAATATCTCTTATCATTATTAACCCCTTGGTTTACGAGTAAAAAAAAACTGATGCTACTATAGCAAAATAGAGACTTCTTCTTCAAACCCCATTTTATCACCCTACCCCTCCAAATTTTTTTTTCTAAAAAACTAAATAAAAAATAGAGAGTTTTTTGCTATCATGAGTCGCTTTTTGTAAAAAATGTTGACGCGATCGCCCTAATATTTTATGGCTTGAAATATGAACAAACCTTCTGCTTCTAAAAGAAAAAATTCAGAAAATGAGCACCAGCTCAAGTTCTTTGATGGATTTGAGGAGAAGATTCTTGCAGAAGTCTATCCCTGGCGAAAAAGTTGTCAAAAAATCAAGCAAGTCATGCAAGATTTTTTAAAAAAGGTTGAATAAAACAATAGATTTGTTTTAAAAAACACTTAGGGCTTTCCCCATTTTTTTTGGATCTTGTTGCCGGCAAATTAGATGCTGCCAAGATTTTTTATTAAAAATTGGGGAAAAATAGTTATAACAATTTTAGGGGTGTTATGAAAATATATAGTGCTTTTAGTCCTTCACAAATAGTGGAGAATCTAATGAGTCAAAGAAATGTTCGACTCAACATAATCATAGCAAAGATAGCGCAAAATATTATTCTATCTTCTCCATCTCGATAAACCTTTTTGAGTTTGAGAAAAAAGCACTGATTTAAAGAGATCACCTACAATAAATGGGAAAAAACCCAAGGTAAAGCCTTTTGAGATTCCGAAAAAAAGACTCAACCCTAAGGCTCCTATTAAATCTAATAATAAAGATAGTAGCACAAAAGTGCCAGTGATCCCTATTCCTTTCATTTTCATTTTTTCAGCAAGGTAAGCAACCACAAAATAGCCTATCAAGTATCCAAAGGTCGGTCCAAAAAGTCCCATAGAAAAACTTTTTAGTGATGCTAAAAGGTGTGGTTCTATCATGCAGCTCGAGATAAAAATCAGTAGCGCTATAGAAGTGCGTTTAAAACCAAAGCACCAGGCAAAAAGCAATACAAGCTGTGGTCTCAAAGCGACAGGTATTGGAGTGTAGGGGAGGAAAAAAGAGATTTTTCCCAAAAATGTGATCGCTAAAGCTAAAAAGACGATGCACACAACATCTTTTGAAGCTTTTCTTTCTAAAAAAAGATCATGAAACATCTTTAATTCTACTCATACTTAGTGAAAATCAATGAAACATTATGTCCTCCAAAACCAAACGAGTTCTTCATCACTGCCCTCATTTGATCTTCGTTTTTTTGCGCTGCAATATTGGCGGTCAAATCAAAATCTGCTACCTCATCGATAGGATCGTCCAAATTGATTGTAGGAGGAATTTTAGCGGTTCTTAATGCCATAATGGCTAGTATCGCCTCAAATGCACCTGACGCTCCCAGGCTGTGTCCATGCATCGATTTTGTTGAACTGATGTGGAGGGTACTCTCACACCCTTTAAACACATTTGCTATGGCAAGCATCTCGCTTATGTCGCCCTGAAAAGTAGAGGTCGCATGCGCATTTATGTACCCAATATCTTGTGGTCTTAGATCAGCATCTTCCAATGCCAACTGCATAGCACGAATAGCGCTTGAAGCTTTTAAATCGGGCAAAACGATGTCAAAAGCGTCGCAAGTGGTAGCGCCCCCTTTGAATTCGGCTAAGATTCTGGCGCCCCTTTTTACGGCGTGTTCATACGATTCCAGGACTAAAACAGCAGCACCAGAACTCATCACAAACCCACTGCGTTGTTTATCAAATGGTCTTGAGGCACCGCTTGGCTCCCCCTCCCAATGAGATAGAGCCCTACAAGCAAAAAAACCAGAAAACCCGGGTATGCCCATGGCAGCCTCAGATCCACCAGCCAAGATAAAATCTGCTTTTCCCAATTCGATCTGCTCTTTTGCTGCCAGAAGAGCATTGCTGGAGGTTGCGCAAGCTGTAGAGATATCATAGCATGGACCTTTTAACCCATACTCAATAGCAACTCTTGCACCCGCCATATTTACAATCGAATGAGCGATAAAAAAAGGGCTGATTTTATTGTAACCTTCAAGCGTCAGATACATATTATTTTCGATTGTCGACAATCCCCCCATCCCCGAGCCAATCAACACCCCACCGCGTGTTTTATCTATATTCTCTTCAAAGGGGAATAAGGAGGCATTTTCCAAAGCAATCTGGGATGCGATCAGTGCATACTTCATGAAGGGATCTAGTCTTCTGATCTCTTTTTTTTCAATCTTCGGCAAATAATCTTCAATCGGGACCTCCACAGGGGGGGCTCCTACAGTTCTTTTAAAAGGTCTATCGGCAGGGAAGACTTGTAATTCCTTGATGGCGCTTACACCCTGAAGAATTTGTTGGAACACCTCTTCAGTGTTGCAACCATAGGGAGAGACAGTCCCCATTCCCGTAATAACAACCCGCTTTTTACTCACTTGGCCTCGATTTTTAAATCCACGATTTTTCCCCCTCTCCAAAGGGCTTCAAGGTCATAAAACTCTCTTGTATCAGCTAAAAGGAGATGCACAATAAGCCCTACAAAATCCAAAACAACCCATCTGCCATCTTCATATCCCTCAGAGTAGGTGGGTTTTTCACCCAAAAGGCGCATCTGATCTTCGACTTGCCGTGCTATCGATTTAACGTGTTTATCCACGTTTCCTGTGGCAATAATCACATAATCGGAAATGCCTGAAACGGCCCGAACATCAAAACAAAGAATGTCGGTGCCTTTTTTATCATAAATTGCTTGAGCTACTAGTCGAAGTTTTTCTTGATCCATATGGGCATAGATTATACTAGCTTTCACTTAAATCCGTCTATAGCGGTTTTGAAATAAAAAGAAGAAATTCTCCAAAATGGGGATTTTTCAGATGCAAAAAAGGGTTTAGGTGTAAGCCATTTTAAATTAAATTGGAAAAAAAAACCCCAAGATCTTTAAGACACATTTCTACAAACTCCTCTTCTGAAAGTGTCTCTAAATCGATAGAAAGAAAATCTCTCATCTTTTTGAACCAGGTAAATTGCCTTTTAGCATAATTTCGGTTGGCTTGTTGTAATTCCTCCAGCATTTTTTCATAAGACAGTTCCCCTTTAAGATATTTAAGGGGCTGCTGGTAGGCTATGGCTTTTTTTGCATTGAGATTGGTTTCTATTCCTTTAGCAAGTAGGGATTCTACCTCATGAATCAAACCGTTTTGGCACATGTCTTTGGCCCTTTTATTTAAACGTTCATAAAGAACAGGGCGTGGACGATGGATAAAATAGCATTTGGGATTGAGCTGACTACAATAAAAAGATTTTGTTTTTTCCTGAAAATCGGAAACTTTTTTTTGGGTTGTTATAAGAATTTCATTCGCCCGCAAAATTTTATGCCGATCATTTATGGTGATTTTTTTTGCATATTCAGGGTCTTTTTTTTCTAAAATAGCATAGAGCTCTTTTGTATCTAAGACCTCTAGACGAGCCCTCACAGAGGTATTTGAGGGTGGAGTGCAAGGGAGTCCTTCTAAAAGTGCTTGAAAATAGAGCCCGGTTCCACCGGCAAAAATAGGGAAAACCCCCCTTTTTTTCATATCCTTTAAAATTATTTCGACATGGGCGATAAATTCGGCCACGTTGAAGGGGGATGTCACATCGTGGACATCAATAAGGTGGTGTCTCACCCCCTCCATTTCTTGAAAATTGGGTTTAGCGGTTCCAATATCCATCCCTTTATATACTTGGGCAGAATCGACCGTTATTACCTCGGCATTGAGCCGTTTTGCCAAAGCTATAGCTAGGCTTGTTTTCCCGGCAGCTGTTGGGCCAGCCAAGAAAATACTATTATAAAGATATGAATTTTTTGAGTTCACTTTTTGAAGGGGAAATTTTTAAAACTTTATCGAGACCTGCATAGTGTAAAATGTACTTGAGGTCCTCCGAGGGGGATAATAGTACCAGTTTTGTTTTTTTTGTGTAAGTGATCAAGATTCTTAAGCCGGCGCTACTGATGTATTCCAGCTGAGAACAGTCTAAAACAATGGCACTCCGGTTTTCGTCGATGCATTTTTTGAGCTCGTCCTCAAGGTAGGCAGCATTTGCAAAGTCCACTCTCCCAATAATTTCGAGAAAGGAAACACCGTTTTCATCGAACCGATTGATGCTCATTGTTTTCTCCGTTCTAAACTCAAAATCTTAAAAAACTCATTATAAAGCAAGGGATAAACCTGAGCCAAGTTAAGAGTAGTGGTATTTTTTAGTTCATGCCCATCGTTATTAACAGGTTACGCATTAATGAGTTACTTTAGAAATCCTCGATGCCTCCCAAAAGGACTGATCTTCAAACAAGCAGCTTTTTTCCCTTTTACCCTCCACCGTTTGTAAAAAACCCATACCCCGGTGCCTAAGGTCTAATTTGATTACCTTATCCATACCCACAATGGGGACTGTGTGCAAAAAAGCTCTGAGCTCTTGTAACCCCTCTTTGAGATGTGCGGGGTTCAGCCTCACCAAAAGCATTTTCCCTCCCCTGGACGGCCCTTTCTTTTGGCGTATGCCAATATTGATCGTGCGACTAGGCAAAAGGCGCCCATTTTTAGATAAATCTATAAAATCCAACGAATCTTCAAAAGCATTCTTTACAAGGCAGATTTGTTCAAAAAAAGCTCCTTCTAACTGCATTCCTAGATGCAAATTTTCATTTTGGCCCAAGTAGACCAGAGGAGCTTTTTTTGGAGACTGAAACGGATGCAAAGCGATAATCACCCCCTCAGGATCTAGACCCAAATTATCATAGTCGGCAAGGTTAAACGCCACTTCTCTTAGGCCATAATATATGTAAATGGAAGAGGGGGGAAATCTTGTTACACTCAAATGCCTGAAGACTGGATGGAGATCTTTTTCCTGTATTTGAGCTTTAAAACCGTTAGACATATCCAGGCTTTTCATATAGCCTAATAGCCAACGAGGCTCTATTAATGAGGGTTTATCGCTACAAAAAAGGATAGAGTCCACCTCTTTTTCCACAGGTTGAAATTTGAACCCCAAAAAAAATCCCACCCCACAGATGCAAAATAAAGGAACTAAAACAAGACTTAGACGTTGTGCTAAAGACATTCCTCAAAAACCCTATCAATATTTCCCGCTCCAATAAAAAGAAATGCACCTTCCGTGTGTTTTCTAGATTCCAAAACCTTTTTTAGATCCCCTTTTTTTGTCACCTCTATATTAAGCACTTGGGCCAATTTTTCAGAAGAACCCTCGTAATCATAATCCTCATTTGCAGAATAGGTCTCCAGCAAGAACACCTCATCCGGAATTTTCAAAACTTCGACAAATTCTTGAAAAAAGTTTTTTGTTCTAGTGAATTTGTGCGGCTCAAAAACGACTCTCAAAGGGATCTTATACTGATTTTTTATAGCCTGGAAAGTCGCCTGGAGCTCTTTAGGGTGGTGGCCATAATCCAAAAATGTTTTCCTCTGGTAAAAATCTTTTCCCCTTTCGCAGCGCCTTTTGACTCCTAGATAAGTTCTAAAGCTCTCCTTTATAAAATCTGGATCTATTCCTAAGGCTTTTGCCATGCCAAAGACTCCTAAAGCGTTTTTGACCTGGTGTTCCCCCATCAAAGGGAGATAGACATCCTTGACTAACAAATTTTTGGAGGGCTCTACAATATCAAAAATGGAACCATCCTCATGAATCCGCAAACGCCACGCCTGTATATCCCCTTTTTCTATCCCGTAGGAAGTACCTTTTTGAACAATACCCTCATCCTCTGATGCAGCAAAAAAAAGGAGTTCACTTTTTCTTACCGTCTTTAAAAAGTCTTTATAGCCCTTTTTGAGTGAGGAAAAACACCCCCAAAAATCTAAATGATCTGCATCGACATTAGTAAGAATGGCCCCCTCTGGATGAATTCTTAAAAACGAGCCGTCGCTTTCATCCCCTTCTAAAACATATTTGCTAGTTCCTGCCTTCCCGTTCAGCCCCGATAGTTTTGAAACACCGCCCACTTTAAATCCTATAGAGGAATCAAAAGAGCTTAAAACATGGGCCAAGAGGGCAGATGTAGAGGTTTTCCCGTGTGCTCCGACAACAGCAATTATGGGTGTGGGGGCTGCTGTTTTGGTGAATAGATCTAAACGGTGGATGCTGTTTTTGGCTTTTATAAGTTCTGGATGGTCTTGAGGTATGCGCGAGTGGATCACTACTACCGAATCCTCATCCACTACTGTATTTTCATGCCCTTCAAAAATTTTTGCCCCCCTATTTTTTAAATAGAGTGTACGCTCATTGAGTGCCAAATCAGAACCAGTTACCGTGCATCCTTTGTCTAAAAGGATACTAGCAAGCGCGCTCATCCCAATTCCCCCTATACCAATGAAATGATATCGCTCCATTTTTTCCCTTTATTTTCTGAAGGTTGGTCTTTTTTACATCCTATTAGCCCCATCAATTCTAAATAGAGTTTTTCCTCCTTTTTTTCAGAACAAATAACACCTATTCCACCCTTAGAAAGAAACTTAAGGGCATTTTGCTTTTGGTGTTCGTAAGCTCCCTCAAAAGGGATGATTAAAGAAGGGACTCCATAATGGTGAAGCTCAAAAAGAGTACTCGCACCGGCACGAGTGATCGCTATATCAGCAATTTGCATCGCTTCTGTTACGTTGGGGATAAATTGCTCCACAAAAGCGCTAATCCCTCTATCGTTATAAACCGTCTTAAGTATGAGCGGATCGTTTTTGGGTCCCACTAAATGGATGATCTGGAAAACTTTGAGTCTATCCACATTTCTTCTTACCCATTCGTTAATGAATGAAGAGCCGGATGAGCCCCCGGTAATTAAAAGAACCGGTTGACCTGCTTTAAACTGAAAAGAATCAAAAATCTTCTTTTTATCCCCAAAATCTAAATCGGGTCGAATCAAAATACCTCTATGTGGGAACTTTTGTAAAAGGCTTTCTTCATAACACAGGATTTTATGAGCAAAAAAAGAGAAAAATTTGTTCGCTTTCCCCATCTCAGCATTCGGCTCAAACACCCAAATCGGTTTGCCTAAAAAAAGGGCGACCAAGGTTGCCGGAAAACTATGAAAGCTACCAAAAGTAATCACAAATTGGGGGTTTTTCTTTTGTAAAACGATAAATGCTTGCCAGCAGCTTTTCAAAAGTTTCAAAAAAGCCCTTGCACCATCTAATGAGATGATTTCACAATCCCTACCTTTAAGATAAACTGAATCTTTTAGACCAATTCCAATCAGAAAAGAGCGGTCTTTTGCGGCTTTTGCCGCTTGTAAAGCGGGATGTAAATGTCCAAATGTTCCCCCTACACTAAGTGCAATTTGTTGCCACGACATCTTACCTCATTTATTTCCATTAAAAGACAAATCAATAAAGCGTTTGCGATCAAAGAGGATCCACCCTGGCTCATAAAGGGTAGACTCGTTCCCTTACTGGGCAAAAGACCAGATACAATACCCATGTTTAAAAAAGCCTGTATTGCAAAAACATAGCTCAAAGCAGAAGCTAAGAGAAAACTTTGCCTATCTGTAGTTCTCATAGCAACAATAAACCCCAAAAAAACAATCCACATGTAGACTAAAATAAGCGCCAAGATTCCTCTAAGCCCAAATTCCTCGGCAAAAATCGCTAAAATATAATCGCTACGCGCCTCAGGAAGATAATTATATTTTTGTAAACTCTGCCCCAAACCTTTGCCATTTAGCCCCCCTGAGCCAGCAGCAATTTTAGCCTGGTAAGGTTGATGCCCTTTTCCTAAAAGATCGGTTTCTGGATCTAAGTAGATCTGAATCCTGTTTTGTACATGCGGCATTTTTGAGGCGAAAAGGGCTGCAAAACAAATAAAAACCATAATCGGTGCAAGCCAAAAACGAAACGGAACACGACTTAAAAAAAGAAGGACTATAATTGTTGATGTAAGTATGAGCGCAGTCCCATTATCGGGTTCAATTAAAATCAATAAAATTGGAGCTGCTAAAAGCGCTAAAATCTCCAAAAACTTTTTTAAAGAATTGAAGTTTTCTCTTTTATTAAGGTACCAAATGTAAAAAAGGGGTAACAGAATTTTCATGATCTCAGAGGGTTGGAAGGTCAAACCTAAAAGTTTGATCCACCTTTTAGCCCCATTGATCGTACATCCGATTTTTGGAACAAATACAAGAACTAAAAGAAGACAAAAGATCCCAAATAAAACAGGGGAATATTCGACCCATTTTTTATGGCCGACAACAAAAACAACGTAACCGACAAAAAGAGCAAGTACACCATAAGCCCCTTGTTTAAGAAGAGAATCGATCAACCCAAACTCATGCATACGATCTAAAAGCTCGCCTGAAGTGGTGTTGTAGACCATAACAAGCCCCAACGAAAACACACTGAGTGTTAAGATCAGTAACAGTCTGGAAACTAAATTCATTGAATTCTCAGCTGATCTCCAGGCTTAAGTCTTTTGGCCTTTTCTTCGTCAAGGTTATTGAGTCGTAAAAGCTCATCGACTTTCATCTGATTTTTCATCGCTATCGTCCAGGGATTATCCCCATTTTTGACAGTATAATATTTCTCCTGCCCTTTTTTGATCGACTTAGTGAGTTTAAGAACTTGTCCAATTTGTAGCCTTGAGTCTATCAAATGGTTGGTACGCATGATCTCTTCAACACTTAAGCCATAACTTCTCGCAATTTTGTCCAGAGTATCTCCTGCGCGAACAATAATATCTTGCGGTATCGTTTTTTCCCCTTCAGGAACCTGTTCGACCGGTTTTTGCACCTCTTCTTTTAATTTAGAGGCTTTCTCAGTAGTGGACTTTTCTTCAAAAAGATGTGTTTGCGTCAATTTTTTCAATAGTTGATCCACCTCATCGATCCCCTCTTTTTTTGAAAGATCCTGTTTTGGTGTTTCAACGGCAACGGAGGTGTCTTTAGGTAAAGATTTCACCGTGTCCCCTTGACGCCCCGTAAAAAAAACAAAAAACAACAGGATGCAATTCATCAAAACTGTGACTAAGATAGCATCTTTTTTTCCCATTCTATCCTCTGTTTAAACGACTCCCCTCGATGAGCATAGGAGTGAAATTGATCATAACTTGCAAAACCGGGCGACAATAACAGATTGCCTTCCCCCTTTATCCCCGCTTCAACAGCTTTTTCTAAAGTTTCACACATCACCACCTCAATTGATGATCCAAAGATCTCTTGAATCTGATGCATGGTCTCCCCAATAGCCAAAATCCTTTTCAGTGGGAATTTAGAAAAATTCTCTCTATAAAGAACCAAATTTTCCCCTTTAGATTTTCCCCCAAGAATCAGCTGAATTGGTCCATCTACAATTTCAAGTGCAAAAAGGGTAGAACTTATTGTTGTAGACTTAGAATCATTGTAAATTTTTTTTCCAAAAAAGTCTCCAAGATATTCTAATCTATGGGGTAAATTTTGGTAAGTCTTCAAAGCCTCATCAATTTTACTGCTACTAATACCAAATTTATTTTCTATCCAATCCCAAATTTGGTCGTAAAAGGGTTCTGGACCTAGACAATCCCCCCCCTCTTTAACAAGGTCAAAAATTCTCATTTTGGTTTTAGCGTACCTCTCCATAGTCCCATAGCGATCTAGGTGATTCGGTTGTATGTTGAGAAGTATTCCCAGGTCTAAAACCCTCTCAAAAGTGGTTTCAAGCTGTTGAGCACTCATCTCTATGACTACAACATCCCATCCCAAAAGATTCTCTGAGCTTAAGGGAATTTCGATATTTCCGAGCGCTTTAGCTTTAAACCCGCAAAAATTTAAGACATGTTCTATTTTTTTTACACATGTAGATTTGCCATTAGACCCGGTGACTCCAATCATACATCCCGCTTGCATTTTTTCTAATGCAAGGTCGACTTCAGATTGCACTTTGATCCCTAGGTCTTTGGCTTTTTGAATTAAGGGGTGGTCTTGGGTAAATCCCGGTGATACAACAACGCGATTGACCTGGTGGAAATCTACAGCTGTTTTTGAAACATCGTCATAAAGAATTGGAATGATGTTTTCTTTTAAAAAAAGACGAAAGGCCGATTTTCCGCTAAGACCCTGTCCTAAAATAAGCGGTCTATACATAGTTTCTCGCAGTCCAATAAAGGCAAAAACCACCTAAAGCAAATAAGCTTTGACAAGCTGCAAACCTTAGAACAATCACATCTTCTTTGTGTCCGTAAAACTGAAAATGGTGGTGTAATGGTGCACACAAAAAAATTCTTTTTTTTGTTCTTTTGTAATAGCTTACCTGTAAAATCACTGAAAGAGTTTCAATCACAAACATCCCACCCAAAAGAACTAAAAGTAGCTCTTGGTGCAAAAAGATCGCAAATCCTGCTATCAATCCTCCCAAAGGTAAAGACCCTACATCTCCCATAAATATTTTTGCAGGCTTTTTGTTAAAAAGAAAAAACCCCAGCAATGAGCCCATAAAAGCAACAATCATCCACGTAAGGAAAACCTCCCCCTCAAAATAACTAATCGCTGCTAGAAAAAAAAGTGTAACAAGGCTTAGTAAACCAGCAAGACCGTCCATACCATCTGTTAAATTCACAGCGTTGGATGTGCCCACGAGAATAAAAGCTAGAAAAAATAAAAACAGGGATTTAAGGAGTAAACTTTCAAATACCAAATCTTGGCCAAATGGGATATGTAAAATAAAGGTTTTTTTAGAAAAAAAAACTAACCCTAGAAAAACTGCCGATGCAAAGAGTTGTCCTAAGGATTTTGCCTTGGAAGATATCCCTTTTTTGGGTGGGACAAGTTTGAATAAATCATCAAAAAGTCCCACCAAAGCCATCAATAAAGCTAAAGTCAAAAATGCATAATAGGCTTTTGGAATCGGCTGAAAAATGATAGGAATGATGAGAAAAGGGATCAATAAAAACAAAACACCACCAAAAGAGGGTGTTTTTTCCTTTTTGAGCTTCAGATTTTCATCGAGAATGTGATCAACATGCCCTTTAGTCAGAAGATTAAAATTTTTTATCCATTTAATCCATAAAGGGTAGCATATCCATGAGAAAAAAAAGCATAAACACCCGACAAAAAAAGGGCTCAATTGCTCAAAGCATGCTCTAACCATGGCTCCACCTCCCAAAGACGATTTGCATTAGATCCTTTGACTAAAACGGCATCTTGCGGTTGAATTTGTTTTTTGATCAAGGATTGTAAATCTTCCACAGCTTCGACCCAAAAAACCGCTTTACCCTCTTTTTTCCAATACTCAAAGACCGGTTTCATTTTTAAACCCAAACAAAACGCTAAATCAAAACAATCCCTCAGATCTTCAATAAGCTTAAGATGAAAATAATCGGATTGCTCGCCTAAAGAGGCCATTTGCCCAATTATTGCCACCCTTCTTTTCCCCTTCTCAATCGGAGCTAGGTTAAAAAAAGTTCTCATGGTCGTCGGATTAGCGTTGTAGCAATCTAGAACTACCATCCCGTTTTGATAACTCTTTTTTTGGTATCTCAAATCGGGCAGCTTTAAACTAAAAGGTTCTGTAGTCAAACCCAAAAGTGGCCCCAGTTTTTCAATCAGATCATAAATATCCCCAAAAAGGGGCTCATCGAAATGACCATAGAGTGTTTTTTCAACACCTCGCATCTCTTTTTTATCATAAAAGTACTTAGCTGAATGATGCAAAAATAGATGTCGTGTTTTATCTTGAACAACAATTTTTCCCTTTTCCAGCGCGATATTTTCTAAGCTTTTGAGGCTTTCAAGATGCGCTTCTGCTATACGGGTAATAACAGCAATGTCAGGTTTTGCAATCCTGACAAGATTTTCCATATCTTTTTCGTTTTCTATACCCATCTCTAAAAAAACCAAAGGCTCTTTGTTATAGAAGTTGAGTATGGAAAGAGGCATCCCAATTTGGGAATTCTGATTTTGGGGATTTTTAAAACAACTTTTTTTTGAAGAAAAAGCTTGGAAAAGGGCCTCTTTGGTTGTTGTTTTTCCAAATGAGCCTGTCACAGCTACAACAAAAGGATGGGCGGTCTCGATTTTAGTTTGGGCCATCTGCTGTAAGGTTTGAACGGGGTTTTCTGATCGTATCAGTTTAAGTCCAAAATCTTCCCCTTTGTAGACTTTAGAAACAACCGCCGATTCAGCCCCATTTTTTTTTGCCTCTTCTAAATAAAGGTGTCCGTCAGTTTTAGCCCCTTTTATAGCAAAAAAAACACCTTTATCTGTTTTTTGACGGCTATCTGTTATGAACTTGAGCTGACCCATAGATTACTAAAAGTTAACCATTTCTCTGCTATAAATCAACTAAACGCTATCGTTATATTTTTTTATAAAAACACTTTTTGTTTTTTTAACACCCCTTGATTCAAATCTTAAAAATCAGTATGTGGCAAAAAAAAAGAAGAAAGAGTTTTAAATGGAAAATGGGAAAAAGCGTCTAGTCCTTATAACAGGAGCCGGAGGTCGTATTGGGAAGGCCATTATCAAAAGGATTGCAGATCAGTATAAAGTGATAGGATTTGATCGCTCAAGTGCCGTATTTTTTTCTGAAGATGAGGAGATCATCCCGCTCGATGTCTCTAATAGAGAGTCGATGATTTCCACTTTTCATAATATCAAAATCAAGCACGGAAATAAAATCCATTGTGTCATCCATTTAGCCGCGTTTTACAGCTTTGAGGATAACTCTTCTTTTAAAAAATACCAAAAAATTACCGTAGAGGGCACCAGGCTTTTGCTACAGCTATTGCAGAGCTTTGAGGTCGATCAATTCATGTTCTCTAGTACGATGCTTGTGCACAAAGAGACCCCTGTAGGAAAAAAAATTAAGGAAGAGGACCCACTTTGCCCTTATTGGAATTACCCGAAATCTAAAATTATCACAGAATCGGTAATTCAAGAAGAAAGGGGCTCCATCAAGCAAGTTACAATTATACGTATGTCGGGAATTTACGATGACATGTTCCACTCGATTCCCCTTTCTACTCAATTACAACGAGTCATGGAAAAACAACTTCTAGCCTTTTTCTACCCGGGTAAGCGCACTCATGGAAATCCCTTCTTACATATGGATGACTTAGTGAGCCTTATCGTATTAGCTATGGAAAAAGCCCACTCGCTCCCGGATTTTGTGACACTTTTAGCCACCGAAGATAAATCATTTTCCTATATTGAGCTGCATCAAAGGATGAGTAAAGCCCTTTTTGGCTACAAATTCCCTCTGATTTGGGTGCCCAAGTTTGCCGCAAAAATTGGCTCGTTCTTTTTAAGGAACTCATTTATCAAGCCATTTATGATCGATATTGCCGATCTCCATTATGACTGCGACTGTAGCAAAGCGAAAAATTTGCTCGGCTGGAGACCTCAGAACTCACTTGATAAAAAGCTGGAGCAATTGATTGCGTGGGCTAAAAACAACCTAAAAGATTACTACAGAGAAAATAACCTTATAGTCCCTAGAAAACTTGAAAAGCTTTGGAGTCGTGAAGATGCTCAAAAAAAACCTTCTCGCTAAAGAGGAACACCACCGTCGTTGGTTTTTTTTCGTCACCCTATTTTTAGGATTTTGGCTCCTTTTTACTGTAGATATGCTAGGAATATCCCAAAATGAAATTCTCTATAGTGATCGCATTTGCGGTTTGATTGTAATCCTAGGCTCTTTTTTTGCCTTGAGAGGCGGCTTTATTTCTCCATGGATCATGACGTTTACAGGCGTTTATCTTCAGTTGGCGCCTATGCTTTTTTGGGCCAAAGATCCTCAGTCTTACCTTAACGACACTGTTTCCGGGATTCTTATAATCCTCTTTGCACTTATTTTTCCGGGAATAAAAGGGGTAATGGATGAAGACAAGGGGCAAATTCCTAAGGGCTGGTCCTACAACCCCTCCTCTTGGGTACAGCGGTTCCCCATACTTGTTTTCGGAACAATCGGCTGGTTTGCTGCCCGTTTAATGTGCGCTTATCAACTTGGATATATTGATTATATCTGGGATCCTTTTTTCGTTGATGGAACAGAAAAAGTGATCACATCGAATGTTTCCAAAGCTTTTCCAATCCCCGATGCGGGGCTTGGAGCACTTGCTTATTCTCTTGAGGTACTTTTAGGTCTCAAAGGGCGTACAGCAAGATGGAGAACGATGCCCTGGCTCGTAGTCGGATTTTCTTTTTTGGTAGTTCCCTTGGGACTTGTAAGTATTGTTTTAGTGATTTTGCAACCTTTGATTGTAGGAGCTTGGTGCAGCCTTTGTCTTTTAGCGGCCTTTTGCATGCTTTTGATGTGTATGCTCACATTAGATGAAGTAGTTGCTGTTTCTCAACTTTTGATAACAGCCTACAAAGAGGGGCACTTCGTACGCACTTTTTTCAAAGGTACCTATCCCGACGGAGTGAGCGATGATCCTGGTTGTGACAAATTTCCCCCTTCTTTGAAAGAGTTTATGGTTGAAATGGTAAGAGGTGTGACGTTTCAGCCCTACCTTATAGGGGCAACAGCTCTGGGAATATTTTTTATGTTTTCCCCATTTTTATTCAAATTCGTAGGTACAATGAGCGACTTTGCCCACACGTTTGGAGCCTTGATTGTTGTTGTCTCTATCTTAAGCATGGCAGAAGTAGCGCGGCAATTAAGAAAACTTAACTATGTTTTATCCTTAGTTTTAGCAGTAGCTACCTTCTGGTCAGGTATAGACCTGATCACGATGGGGTTATTGATTTTAGCTTGCATAGGTCTTGTAGTTTTATCAGTGCCTGAAGGGAAACTGCAAGAAAGCTACAACTAAAAAGATCTTCTTTATTGGTGAAAGGTTTAAGCTCTAGGGTTTTTTGAAGACAAAAAAATAGAGAATCGTTTAAAATCAGACAGTTTTTATTCAAAAACCCTCTTAAAACTTAAAATCCAAATTTTAGGTTCTTATAAGGAGGTGTAGCCAAGCGGTAAGGCAGAGGTCTGCAAAACCTCCATGCGCCGGTTCAAATCCGGCCACCTCCTTTAATTCTTTACTTAAAAATTTCAGCTGAGGTCCTAATTGCTGTTTCTTGTCGCTACTCCAATCGGAAACCTTCTTGATATCACTCTTAGAGCTTTAGAAGTTTTAAAATCTGTAGATTTAATTCTCTGCGAAGATACGAGACATTCAGCCCCCTTTTTAAGACATTACGGTATCGAAGCTGCCCTAATGTCCTATGAGCAATTTTCTGAAAAAACTAAGCTCGAAAAAATTTTAGAGATGCTTCAGGCGGGTAAAAATATAGCTCTTATTAGCGACGCTGGTACCCCTGCTGTTTGCGATCCCGGAGCTTTACTTGTAAAAAATTGCATAGAAAAAAATCTCCCAGTGCAATCTCTTCCGGGACCTGCTGCCCCTATTGTTGCCTACTCGCTTTTAGGCACAATGAAACCGTTTCAATTTATAGGCTTTTTTCCTAAAAAAGGGGGAGAGCAATCAGAGGTGTTTAAACAGATACAGTTTTACTCTGGAATCACAATTTTTTTTGAAAGCCCGCATAGGATCCTTAAAACTATTGAAAGCATCCCATTCGACTGCACAATAACCCTGTTTCGAGAGCTTACAAAAAAATTTGAAGAACGAATTGAGGGTGCAAAAGACCATATTCTAGAAATTTTGAAAAAAAAAGAACATTTAGGAGAGCTTGTTGTAGCTATTGAGCCTTCGGCCATCCCTTCACAAGATAGCGAAGCTCTTTTTTTTGCAAAAGATCTGATCAAAATCCATGGCCTAACCCTCAGCTCTGCAGCCAAGATAGCTGCAGAACATTTCAAAGTAAAAAAACAACTCCTCTACGAAAAGCTGAACCAAGAGCTTAAAAAATCGTAGGGCTTTATAAAAAAAGGGTCAAGCTCTAGCGTCTTTATTCTTTTTTTTCATTCCCGAAGGAGAGCCATGCAAGGGGCGTCTTTCTTGAAATTTATCGGTACTTTCATTAGCGCCATGAAACTTCTTTGCCCCCATATTCTGGTGGTGGGAATCCATATGCCCCTCTTTCATTTGCCCCATTCTTTGTGGGTTTAGCTCTTTTTGCCCCTCTTTGATCCATTTGGACATACTGGATTTATACTCTTTCATAACCTATTAACCTTAAATTTTTTGCACGATAAATTGCATAGCTCTTCTATGAGACCCTTAAAAAATTCATAAACAATTTCACAAAAAAAGTAAAAGAATTTATATATAAAATTATAGATGAGAGGGGCCCATGCCAAGAAGAACTCACCGCCAAGAGCACACACGAAAAAAAGCCATCCGCTCAGGGATGAAAGCCGAATCCTATCTTCCTTTTACTGAAGAGGAAGAGCTTGTGATCACGGGTGAAGTTCTCCCTTTTATTCTAACCCATTTTTTTCCACAGGATAAACAAAAGCAGATTCGCCGTTTTATCCATGAGCTTAGAGCTGATAAGAAAAAAAGGGCAAAAAAGCATGCCAAACGGGCCGATACTTTAGAAGAAACGGGCTGCTATCGAGATGAGCATCCCTTGCATAACACCCACACAAAGATTCTTAACAATCGTAAAGCCAGCGGGATGGCTCGCTCCAAAAAAATTACTAAGTCTTTGACAGTTCATAAACAAGAATACGTGGGCAAAAAAAAGAGATAACTTCTCTTGATTTACCTCTTGATATGGGGCAATATGGGAGGGTATGGTTCGTATTGCCCACATCAGTGACCTCCATTTTTTTTGCTTTCCAAAATCGATTAAGGGTTATCTGGGAAAAAACGGATTAGGAGTTTTCAACCACCTTTTTTTTAGAAAAAAATTTTTTCACTCAGGTCTTTTTAAAGATCTTCTTATTGAAATTACAAAACAAAATATTCAGGAATTATGGATATCTGGAGACATTAGTGTCTCGGGTTTAGAAGAGGAATTTTTAAAAGCTAAAGAGGAGTTAGACCCTTTTTTACACCCGTCGCTTAAAATTCGCATGGTTCCGGGTAATCATGATGTAAGAAGCAACCAACAAGATTTTTTAGCCAAGCACTTCTTGGGTCGAGAGCAATTCTTTCCTGTAGAAACCTTTCCTATCAACAACGACTTAGATCTTATTACGCTTGATTTATCCCATAACAACAAAAAAAGGGACTGCGGTCTTTTTTGCGATTTACTGGAAAAAACCTTAAACGGGCATCTTTTGAAGTCTAAAAAACAACAAATCGCCATTTTATGCCACTATCCTCCTCCAGTTGCACAAGGCAAAAATAATCGACTGATCCGGGGCTTTGCTTTAGAAAAAATCGTTTTATCCAATCCTAAAATACTCCTTTTCGCTCATGGTCATACGCATCAACAAACGCTATTCCATCTAAAAGATACCGTTGTAGCCAATCCGGGAATCTCCCGCGGCAGCTATGGTCGTTACAATTTTTATGAATTTGGACCCAAATCCTTAAAAGTTGAATTGAGAAGAGTAGAGAAGAAAAATTCTCAGGACGCTTGGCAAAATGAGGAAGTCTTTTTAAGAGAGACGCATTCATGAAACCCTGGTACCTGGCAGGCGCAAATTTTAAATGCACTGGCTGCGGAAATTGTTGTGCTAAAGAACCCGGAGCCGTTTTTGTCTCTTTTGAGGAGATTTCAACTATGGCAGATGAGCTCAAAATCTCCAAAAATGTTTTTTTAGAAAAATACACTCGTAAACTGCATGGAAGAACTGCCCTTTTAGAGCGTCCCAATTTCGATTGCGTTTTTTTAAAAGAGAATCGTTGCAGTTTGTACCAAGCTCGCCCCAAACAATGTAAAACCTACCCTTTTTGGCCTGAAATTTTGCGCTCAAAAAAAGCGTGGGACAATGAAAAAATGCGCTGTGAAGGGTTGGACCACCTCGAAGGGGATCACTACACTTTCGAACAAATACGTGCCGTTTTAAAAGAGGAATCGACTTAGTTTAATTTTTCTTTTTGTTTTAATGGTTTTTGTTGCTAAAAACCAGATATGCAAAGAATTCCATTAGTCCCATTCGGAACGGCGGGTTTTCGTGGTCCGATGAAAGAGGGTTTAGACGGTTTAAATCTCGAAACGGTTTTGAAGTTTGCCCAGGCAACAGCTCTTTGCCTCCATGACTCACCCAATAAAAAATTTGTCATTTCTTACGACTGTCGCCACCATTCCAAAGAGTTTGCTTTTGCCGTGGCCCAAGTTTTCAGTGGCAATGGTTTTGAGGTGCATATCACAGACACGCTGATGCCCACCCCATACCTCTCTTTTTTATGCCACCATCTAGATACTGCAGGTGGGATTATGATTACCGCTTCACATAATCCGTCCCAAGATAACGGAGTCAAAATTTACGAAAGCTACGGAGGGCAATTTTTAGCCCACGAAAAAAAACTTTTGGAGTGCCTGAAAAAAGCAGACCCGATAAAGCTTTCTTTCGAAAACATCCACTTTGTGGATAAAAAAAATGTGGATGAATACTTTTCTGTCATTGTCCAAGTTTTATCTAAACCTTTTGATCATGCAAGGAAGGATCTCAAAATTGTTTACTCGCCTTTTAGTGGCTGTGGCTCCACTTTAATACCCGAATTTTTAAGAAGAACCGGTTTTACCTCTTTTTCTTTAGTCGATAAACAACTTCCTGTTGATGCGGACTTTGCAGGATTCAAAAAGCCTAACCCTGAAGATCCCCACAATCTCTATCTCGTCCAAGAGATGATGGAAGACTTAAATGCCGATTTAGGTATTGCAACCGATCCGGATGCTGATCGTATAGCTTTTATGGATAAAAAAACTCAGTTTACCGGCAACCGTATCGGTGCTATGGTTTTGGAAACTCTACTTAGATCGGGCAAAAAAGGAGATGTCCACACCTCATTTGTCTCGACGAATTTGGTCGATGCCATAGCAAAAAAGTATGGGCGAAAGGTGCACCGTTACAAAACAGGGTTTCGCTACATATCTCAAGCTCTTCACGAAAACCCCGATCAGTTTCTTATGGGATTTGAGGAATCTATAGGTTATCTGATTGTTAAAGGGGGTTCTTTAGATAAAGATTCACCCCACATGGCTCTTTATGTGAGCGAATTGGCTCACGAACTGAAAAAACAAAAAAAGACTTTGACAGACTTCAGTCAAGAATTGGATGAGATCTACGGTATTTTTAGAGAGCACCAGGTAAGTATTGAGCTAAAAGAGGGGCAAAGTGGAGAAGACTTTGTAGAAAATAGAGTCCTTAAGGCCTCATTTCCCAGCCTTGCAGATAAAAAAGTTCAAAAAAAAGGGGTACATCCCGAAATGGGTATTGTAGTGATAGAGCTAGAGTCTTTACAAATCCTTGTAAGACCCTCCGGAACAGAGCCCAAGGTTAAATTCTATCTCAAGCTTGGCCCATTCAAAGGGACGAGTTTAGAAGCTCAGAGTTACCTTTCTTTGGTGTCCTCGCAACTACAGGAAATGTTTCAAAATTCGTAAAATTTAGCTTTTAGACGCATCAGTCTTCAGCTCTATTGGATTTTGTAGAATATTTTATTCGGCTGTGGCGACTGACGTAGAGGGTATGAATAACGACTTTTTTGACAATTTCCAATTCCTTAAAGGAAATATCAGAGTCAGAAAATTGATCCATTTTAATTTTCTGGCTAATTAGGCGCGATACCAGATCCTCTACATTTTTTTCATTGATCTCCTCTAGTGAGCGAGAAGCTGCCTCTACTGTATCACAGATCATCAGGACAGCAGCCTCTTTTGTTTGGGGTTTAGGTCCAGGATAGGTGAAAAGCGTTTTATCTACTAAATCGGCATTTCCCTCCCTCAATTCCACCTCTTTTTGGTAAAAATAAGACACCATGGTGGTTCCATGGTGCTGCTGTATCATATCAATAATGATTTTAGGGAGCTTATGCTTTTTTGCCAGCTCCACCCCTTCGTGAACATGGGAAATAATTACCATAGCCGATTCGGTTGGGGACAAAAGCCTGTGGACATTGAAATCGGCGAACTGGTTCTCAGTAAAATAGTTGGGGTTGAACAATTTCCCGATATCATGGAAAAGGGCAGAGACCCTGCATAAAAGTCCATTAGCTCCAATCGCCAAACTCGCAGCTTCGGCCAAAATCCCCACCATAATAGAATGCTGATAGGTTCCCGGCGCCTCAAAACAGAGTCTTCGAATCAGCTCATTATTTGGATCCATGAGCTCCATAAGCCGCAAGTCGGTCATGACATTGAATGCTGTCTCAAAAACGGGTAGCAAAAGGGCGATCAGTACCGCTTCGCACATCACAAGAAGTAAAGTGACGAAAAGATCATAAAAAGTCGACATTTCCAGAAAACTCAGACTGATCATATTAGCACCCAAAATGACGGGAACGCAAACCAGCCATAAGAGTAAACAGACCTTAAAAACCTCTTTGCGTTTACTAAGCGACTGACTAAAAAAGATCGCAGCTAATGAAGCTACATAATTGATAAGAAGAAATCTCCCCTGATCCACAGCCAGAGTCAAGCCTATTGTAATTGTGAGGAAAAAAGAGGAAAATAAAGCCACTTGCTTATTTTGAAGAATGGATACCAAAATAGCGGCAAAAGGAACAAGAACCGGAAAGCGGATATAATCGGTAAGGTACTGGGCATTTTCAACCAGGAAATACTCTATGATCTTAGATCCGCCTAAAGTTATGAGGATGATGGTAGTGTAAAGGGATAAGCTCAGGGAGGAGTAATAGATTTTCTTATGGTAAAGCCTAAAATACCTCGCTATGAGAATTGTAAGCATTAAAGCGATAATTGCGCTTCCTAAAAGGGTATTCCACGATAAGAGGTTACGACTTTCTCGGATCTGTTTTTTCATCTCCGCTAGTTGTCTTACGTGCCTATCGGTGACCGTATCTCCCTCAGAAATTATCAAAGAACCCGCTTTGACTGAGGTGTTTTTTCCTTCAACAAGCGCCTCTATATGGGTCCGAAATTTTCGCAATTCTTCGTAGTCTACCTCAATATTCCAGTCTTTATAAGTGGCATATCTTTCTACGACCAAGTTGATCGCATCTTTGGATTGTGCCCCCCCTTTTTGGAGCTCTTCTTTTAAAAAAATTGGCCAAAAATCTTTGGAAAGGCTAGGATTGGACGAATCAATCGGAACCTGGATCATCCCCTGACACATATATTTTGACTCGCAGGCCTTTCTCACCGTACGTTCATCAGTAATTTTTATTTTACTGAGCTCGTCGGCAACTTTTTCTATAGTCTGGTAAATCTCCTCAAAGGTCGCCGCATTATTTCCCCTCCAGTTTTTATTTTTTATAAAATAATCTTCGACTTGGGATCTGGCCTCTTTAATCGATTTTGGATCGATTTGGTAAATTGAACTGATATCCGACAGCGCTTCTTGGCGCAAAATGATAGTGGCCTCTTCATCAGGAAAAGAGAAATCGACCTGGGCTACTATATAACTTGAGGCCTTAGCCTCAATCTCAAGAGCCTCAACTCGCACTTCTCTAAAATGTATAAAAGCAAAGAGTGCCAAAAAAAACACGCTTGCAATTATGAGACGCAGCCCACGACGGTTTTCCCTCAAACCCTCGCTGATGGACCGCATCCATCGTCTCATTTGCATATCTTCATTGTACCAACCCCCACTATTTAAAGAGAAGCTTGATACCTTGCAAGCGTTAATTCTTCTCTTTTTTTTAGATGTTTTTCATGTAAATTGTTAAATTTAATTATAAAAAAGCGATTGCTGAGGTTTTTTTAGCTTTTTTAAAATGACATTCTTTAGAGGTTTAAAAATCTTAAGTTTTTTAGAAAGTAGAAATCGGTTAAAATACGTTAACTATGCAAATGTACCAGCCTATTGCCCGTAAGTACAGACCGAAACTTTTTAAAGAAGTTTTTGGACAACAGATTGTTATCGACACTTTACAAAATGCAATCAAAAATCAAAGAGTCGCTGCAAACTATCTTTTTTCAGGGACAAGAGGTACGGGAAAAACAACGATAGCCCGGCTATTTGCTCGAGCAATCAATTGTGAGAATCTTTCCGATGAGGCTGAACCCTGCAACCATTGTGCAAGTTGTTTACAAATGCTGGGTGGCGCCTCCATGGAGCTTATGGAAATCGATGGAGCCTCAAACCGTGGCATTGACGATATCCGCTTGATTAGCGAAGGGGTGGCTTTTGCGCCTCCTAAGGGGCGATTCCGTGTCTATTTGATCGACGAAGTGCATATGCTTACTAAAGAGGCCTTCAATGCTCTTTTGAAAACTTTAGAGGAGCCTCCCTCCTATGTAAAATTTTTCTTTGCGACGACAGAACCGCATAAAGTACCTTTAACTATACAAAGTCGGTGTCAAAAATTTGATCTTCAAAGAATTCGCTTAGAGACCATCATCTCAAAGCTTGAGTCGATCGTTAGTGACCAAAAACTACAAGCCGACTTCGCTTCTCTCTCATTAATTGCCGAAGCAGCACAGGGTAGCATGCGAGATGCAGAATCTCTTTTAGATCAGCTCCTTTGCACCTCAAATGGCTCGCTTACGATAGAAATCGTACGTGCCTCTTTGGGGAAAGTTTCTAAAGAGGGGCTTTTTACAATAGATCGAGCCATCCAAAAACGCTCTATTGAAGATCTGAAAAAGGCATCGGACTCTCTTTTGCTCTCCGGAAAAGAGACCTCTCTATTGATTGAAGATCTTGCAGAGCATTTACGCAACCACCTTTTATGTTTGCAAAAAAGCCTAGACGCTAAATCCTACCATTTGAGTGAAGCTGAGTATCAAACCTACCAGGAGTTGAGTCAAAATTACAACCAAGCATCTCTTCTGGAGATGCTTGAGCTAATCTACCCTTTCTTTCATCAGCCAACGAGACCTTTTTTATCTCAGCAGCAGTTTGAAACACTGTTAATCCTGTTGATGAAAAAAAATCATCGCCCTTCAATCTCGGCAATTGTTGAGCGGCTCGAAGAGCTAGAAAAAAAACTTGTAAAAAGCCCCTCTTTTTCAAAAGAGCTTAGCGAGACTATAGATCCCTCTTCAACCTTAAGGATCGATTCCACACCGGTCATTTTAAATCCCCCAATAGAGCACAATGACAAAAAAGAACAGGTTGTCCCGATAGATGAAAAAACTCTGGTGGAGGAAATAGATCTCGTCTCGGCTGAAGAAAAAATAGAGAGTAAAGAAACTGTAGAGATTCAAAGAGTCAAAGTAGCGCCACATCCTCCCATTCATGAGACTTTATCCACCGATGACCAGATTACCGATACAAAGGCAGCTCAACCTGTTTCTTTAGATACTCAGGCTCAAAAAAGTTCCCCCTCTTTGACCCTTTTACCTGCTAGTGTACGCCACCAAAATCTTATCCAGTTTGCGATTGTCGAGTGGAACGCCGTACCTCAATAAAATCTGAAAACATGAAAAATCACTAAGGAAACCTATGGGAAGCGGATTTTTGAAAAAAAAGAAAAACCAACACAATATTTCTGAGCAATTAGAAAGACTCACTCTAGAGCTCAAATCTAAAGAGTACGTAGGATTTGCACCCTCCCAGTTGGTGGAGATTACCTTAACAGGCAACAAAGAAATGAAACGCATTAAGATCAAAAAAGAATGTGTTAACCCAGACGATGTCGAAGGCCTTGAGGATCTCATTTTGGCAGCTTACGGGGATGCTGAAAAAAAAATGGAACATTTTCCGCTCTAATGGTTAAGTCGCTTTTAAAAAGCGACTTTCTCTTTTTATTCTCTCAACCTAAAGCTCTCTTAGCTAAGAAGACTTTTAACCTCTTCTGATGAGCTAGCTGCACAAACTTTTTGGGCGAGTTGAGAGGCTTTATGCCAGTCCGATGCTAGTATCTTCTGTTTAATTTGTGGGATTTCATGAAATGAGCAAGAGAAATCGGTTGCACCCAATCCCAAAAGAAGCTCTGTAAAAACAGGATTTGAAACAATTTCACCGCAAACACTTACAGGTTTACCAGCTGATTTGGCTTTTGCCACAATTTCTTGAATCATTTTGAATAGAGCGGGTTGGTATAAACAAAAATCGGCAGAATCGCGGTGAATCTCTATCAAAGCCTGAGTCAAGTCGTTTGTCCCTATCGCTAGAAAATCGGCCACGTTCAAGATAGATTCTAACTCAAAGCTTGTAAGAGGTGATTCAATCATCGCTCCCAGTCGAACCTCTTGAGACAGGTGAAACTTTTTTTTCAAATGGAGAATCTCTTTATGCACCTCTTCCAATTCATTTGCGCTCACCACATACGGTATCAGAATGTTTAAGAGCGTATTTTTTGAGGCTTTCATGAGTGAGCTAAGTTGCAACTCTAAAATTTCACTTCTTTCGAGGAGGTATTGTACAGATCGTAATCTCCCCCTTTTTGGATCAGGATCATGAAGAAAGTTCTTATCACCTCCCAAATCAAAAAGGCGAAAAACCACTTTTTCAGGGTGGACCTCTTCAAGAATAGATTGATAAAGAACAATCTGACGCTCTTCACAAAAAGCGATCTCCCTATCATGCAAAAGCAAAAATTCGGTTCTGTAAAGACCAATCCCATTTTTTAATTCTTTTGAATACTCGATGCCATCAAATGTCGATTGAATACAGATCCTATGACCATCTTTAGTTTGAAGATTAGGACCCATTTGTTGATTATAAAGCGGGTGTTCTACCTCGGCTTCGTATGAATCTATAAGCTCGAAAGAAGGATCGACAAAAAGGATCCCTTTTGTAGAATCCAAAAGAATGTTTTTCCCCTCGTGAGGTTCCAAAATTGACAAATCCTCAACAATAAGGTGGGGAATTGCTCTACTTTTTAATACTACAGAGGTATGAGATGCACTAGATCCGTTTAAACTTATAAATCCCCTTACCCCTTTCAAAGCTCCTTGAGCTGCCATAGAGGGGGTCACCTCTTTTACACACACAATCGCTTGGTGAAAATCTTGAGGAACTTTAGGTTCACTTCCATGCAGATGGTATATGATACGCATTTTTAAATCTTGAAGATCGGCAGCTCTTTCCTTAAAAAAGGGATCATGTGTTGCTTGCAAGACCTTGAAAACATTTTCTAAACAATTCTCTAGAGATTGCTCGGCGGTAAAACTTGATTCGATAATTTTTGTCTCTACTTCTTGCTTGAAGAGAGGATCTTCGAGGATAGCCAGATGCGCTTCAAAAATAGTGGCTGATTCTAGGTGGTTTAGAGCACTCAAACGTTTCAAAAGAGCTAAAATCTCTTTTTTTGTAATACCAAGTGCTCTTTGATAATTGGCGATCTCTTCTTGAGGATTAAAATGAGAGGCATTTCTTTTTGGGAAAGATTTTTCGCGATAGATAAAAAGGGGACCTAACGCAACTCCTTTCAAAATAGGCTTACCGTCAAAAGCAATTAAAGAGTGCGTTGTCATAATTTTGCCTCTAGAGTATATCTAAGGAGGTTTCTTTCGAACAAGCTTTCTTTGACAGAGTATCTAAAAGTCGAACGTTGAATTCTTTTGCTGAATTGTAACCGGTTTCTTTTAGGCGATGGTTTAACACTATAGTCTCCAACAAAAGAACAACGTCTCTGCCCGGTTTTACGGGCATAATATAAAACGGCACTTTGATGTTGAGAAGCTCACAAAATTTCTCTTCAAGCCCTATCCTGTCATAAAAATGGGTATCATCCCATTGCTCTAACTTAACTATGAGGTCAATTTTTTTTGATTCAGAAATACAAACAGCCCCATAAAGATGCGCAACATTGATGATTCCAATTCCCCGAATCTCTAGTAAATGGCGCGTGAGCTCAGGACCAGTCCCCTCAAGATAACCGCCCTTCTTTTTAGAAACTAAGACGACATCGTCCGCAATCAAACGGTGTCCTCTCTCTATCAGCCCCAAGGCAGCTTCGCTTTTACCAACAGAAGAATTCCCCTGGATCAAAAGACCAATACCGAACACCTCTACAAGTGTGCCATGGCAGGACATAGTGGGAGCAAACTCCTCCACTAAAATTACCGTCAATCGGGTGATGAGATTCATCGTAGATAAGCTCGAGCGAAAAAGAGGAATCCTTTTTTCGTTGCAAATTTCTATTAATTCTTTCGGAGGACGATACCTTCTTGCGACAAAAATTGCCGGAAGTTTTTTGCCAAAAAGAAGAGACAATCGCTCTTTTCTCTCTTCTTGAGATATATCTTTTAGGTATTCAATCTCAATTTTTCCAAAAACAAGTATGCGCCTCTCAGACCGATGTTTGAGATAACCACAAAGTGCTAAACCGGGACGCTCCACTTCCGGAACGATGATTTTTTTCTCTTTGAGCCCCTCTGACCCAGCAGTGAGCTCTAAATTTAAGGGCTCTTTATACTTCTGAAGTAGCTCATGAACGGTTAACATGGAAACGATCCAACCTAAAGTTCTATCTTGCCAAAGATCGCATTACAGTTGCAACAAACCCTTGAAAAAAACCACGTTTTGCAAACAAGTCCCCCTTTTTTTTGCTACTTGGGTTTTTTGAATGTTTATTTCTATTTTCTGAAATTCTCTAGAACATAAATCAGGTTTATTTTAGTTTTGTTCATTATAATTTTATTGAAAACACAAAAAGGTTTATGATGCTTTCTAATTGGATTCATATTCTAAGCTTTTTAAGCTCCATCCTTTTCACTCACATTTGTCTTTTTGGCCTCTCTCATGAGGAACGATTGATCTTTTTCAAAAAAAGGGGGTTCAAGCCCAAAGTCATATACGATATCGGGGCTTACCATGGTGAATGGACGAAAAATATAAGTGCAATTTTTCCAAAGTCCCGTTTTTATATGTTTGAAGCAAATGCTAAGCATCAAGCAAATTTAGAAAAAATCGGACATCCTTATTTTATTGGTGTTCTTGGGAATGAAAATAAACTGACAAAATTCTATTCAATCGATGGGACAGGTGATAGTCTTTTACGCGAGCAAACTTTCCTATATGAAAAAGGGCGCTGTCGAGAAGAAACCGTTATGATGTCTACTCTCCAAAAAGTACTAGAGGAAAATTCCATACCCAGACCCGATTTAGTTAAATTAGATGTTCAAGGAGCGGAAAAAATGATTATCGAGGGTGGCTTAAATATTATCACAAATGCCGAAATGATTATTTTAGAGACAAAAATACTCCCCTATAATCAAGATGCTCCCCTGGCTACTGAAATTATGACTTATATGGATCAAATCGGTTATAATCTCCTGGACATAGCTGAGCTTCATTACTTTGGACAGGGAAATAAGAGAGAATTGTTCGAGGTGGACTTTATTTTTGTCAAAAAAACTTCCCCATTTTTCCGACGAGGAATCCTCGTAAAAGAGGGTTGAAAAAGCTCCATTATTTATAAAAAAAATTATCAATTAACCTAAATCCTCTTTAGGTCGTATGGGGTTTTATTTTTCGTTTAGATGCCCCTGAGGCAGCTTGATCTTTTCCTTTAATACTATTCTTTCTTTTGGCCTCCGTTTTTCAAAAAAGAGTTAATTTTATTTGCTTTTTTTGTTAAGGCAGTAAAATTATGGACCATCAAATTGTTGTCATAGGAGGGGGCTTTGCGGGACTTAATGTCATCCAAAAGCTCAAAAACAGCCCGTGTAAGATCACCCTGATTGATAAAATCAATTCCCATGTTTTTCAACCCCTACTCTACCAAGTAGCTACGGCTAGTTTATCGGAGTCCTCTATCTCAAAACCTCTAAGGGAGATATTCAAAAATCAGCAAAATGTCGAAGTCCTAATGGGTTATGTGGTGCGCGTCGACCGTGAACACAAGAAAATTTTCTTTCATGATGGACATGAGCTTTTTTATGATACACTCATACTTTCCACAGGTGCCAAGCACTCCTATTTTGGAAATCCCCACTTTGAGGCTTTTGCCCCTGGTTTGAAAACCCTGGAAGACGCCTATAGAATTAAAGAGCGTCTCCTATTGGCTTTTGAACGTGCCGAAAAATCGGAAAATCCCAAAGAGCTTATGGAGCACATGGTTTTTATCGTGATTGGAGCGGGACCTACAGGTGTAGAGCTTGCGGGCTCTATTGCCGAATTAAAAAATGTCACCTTACGTAAAAACTTTAGACATATCGACCCACATAAAGCCCGGGTAATTCTCATAGAAGGGTTTGCTGAGGTACTCCCCCCCTACCCTGAATCACTTAGAAAAAGGGCTCATAAAGATCTTGTTTCTTTAGGGGTAGAAATTCTCACAGGCACCAAAGTAACAAACATCCTCTCCCATGGTATCGAAACTGATAAAGGGTTTATGCGTGCAGAAGCGGTGATCTGGGCTGCAGGTAACGAGGCTTCACCTCTTTTAAAAACTTTAGGGACTGAGCTTGACCGGCAAGGTAGAGCAATTGTAGAACCCCATTTACATCTTCCTAAAGATCCCCATGTTTTTGTGATTGGAGATGCAGCGCACTTCAAAGGCAAAGAGGGCGTGCCTCTTGCCGGTATTGCACCTGTGGCAATACAAATGGGCTCTTATTTAGGAAAGTTTTTAAGCGCTAAATTAAAAGGGCAAAATGAGCACAAACCGTTTTCCTATTTCGATAAGGGAATGATGGCGACTATAGGGAGTTATCGAGCTGTTGCCGTTTCAGGTAAACTGAAACTTCAGGGCTTCATCGCCTGGTTAGCCTGGCTTTTTATCCATTTAATTTACTTAGTCTCGTTTAGAAATCGGTTAATGGTAGCTTTAGACTGGATGATCCACTATTTATCAGGAAGAGCTAGACACAATCGAGTGATCATTAAGCCCGTTGAGGAGTTAGACAAAGAAAATTAGCCACACCTTTAAAGAAAGCTGTCTTTATACTATCCTTATCAGGCTGTGTGCTATAAAAGCCCTCTTTTCAAGTTTTTTCCTTTGCAAAATAGTGCCCTTGTAGTGGGTTCTGGCCTCCTTTTTTCTACTACGTTTTTTTCTGTTTGTCTCTTGAATAAACTACTAATTTGCGTCCTTATAGTTCCAATAGCCCTAATGCATCCTTTGCTCTTTCTTCTATCAACACTTTTGGGGCTTTTATCCCCAAATCACCCAATCGAATTTTTGAATTTGAAAGATCTTTTTTTATCCTCTCAAAAAGCCATCGAATCAAAATTTGACGCAATTTACCCCCCTGAAATAGCCCAATTTTATAAAACGTTTCTCTTAGGTAAAAGTGCCGAGCGTAACTTGAGCTTTATGTTTCAATCTTTGGGTTTAAGTCATCTTTTGGCGATCTCTGGTTTCCATTTTCAATCAATTCTATCCACATTTGACCTCATTCTATCTCGATGTTTTAAAGGAAGAACTTATTTGAGTATACTACTTTTAGTAGCTGTCGGATACATCCTGTTAGTCCAGCTTTCGCCCTCAGTATTGAGAAGTTTTCTTTCAATTTTTTTGACACTTTTGGCGCCCATAACAAAACGATTTTCGGACTCAAAAAATATTTTTTTTCTCTCTTATTTTCTCGTGTTTTTGTTGATGCCAGAAAAATTCCATCAACTTGGCTCTGTTTTAAGTTTTTTGGCCACCTTCGGGATTCTTTTCTACAGTCGAAATATAAATAATTTTTTTGAGAAAAACTTTCTAAAAACCTCTCTTTACTTTTTTCCCTCTTTTAAAAATCGGATAAAAAAATTTTTTTTTGATCTTCTCAGTCTAAATTTGGCGGTAACATTTGTTACCCTCCCCTATATTCTCTTACAGATCAAAGAATTTCCCCCCTTGGCGCTCATAACGAATCTTTTCATTCCCCCTCTCATGCTCCCCACAGTATTTTTATGCGTTGTGTCTTTAGCCCTCCCCCCTTTTTCACCCTTGTGCAGCTGGTATACAAAAAAAATTCTTCTCATTTTAGAGCTGGTGCCACGCCCTTTCACTTTTAATTTAACCGCCCCCCCAAATTTAGAACCTTGGCTAGAGACCGCTCTTATTCTTATAATTGCCCTCCCCATTCTTCGCTCTTGCCTTAAAACAGCAGATACTGTTTAATATTTGATAAAGTTTCGTGGCGGACGTAGCTCAGTTGGTAGAGCTCCAGATTGTGGATCTGGCTGTCGCGGGTTCGAGTCCCGTCGTTCGCCCTTCTTGCTTTAAATAAGCTTAATCCATACCCTTTAGGTAAATGCCTAAAGTTTCGTTTAAAACAAATACAACTGAACAAGAAGCGCAAAATAAACCCAGCGAATTATTTGGGTTCATCCTTTGTGCTATCGCCTCACTTTTACTTTTAGCTCTTTTTTCTTTTCATCAACAAAAACCAGATGCCAATCTTTTAGGCCTTGTAGGATATTTTGTAAGTTTTGCACTCAATTATCTGATCGGAATTCAATCTTTTATGCTCGCTTTTTTCCTCATTTTTTGGGGCATAAAGCATCTAATGAAAGACCCTTTTGAAAACCCGGGATTGAAGCTCATTTTTTTTGGTCTTTTTTTACTCTCCTCTTGTATTTTGCTCTCTCTTATTGCAAGCGGTTCTTTCTTTGTGAACCTCAAAAAATTTGTTCTTTTTGATACTGCAATCGGAGATGGACCTTACCCAACTAAAATCACAAAAGTATTTTTAGGCGGTGTTTTAGCCGATTATATTTATCAAGGGCTCCCCTATTTTAACCTTAAGATACTACTGACTCCCACAGGCACATTTTTTACGTTCCTACTGGTTTTGTTTATCTCTTTAATGTCTCTTTTTGAAATAAGTCCTCTAGCTTTAGTAGACCACATTAAAGACCGTATTTTTAGCCTTAAAAAAGAGCCTCCAATTGATGAAACAGCCACATTTAGCCTCACAACTCTGGATGCTCCAAGGCGCGTCTGGCCAAGAAAGCTTAAAGCCCCTGATGAGGAAGAGGCAGTAGTTGAAGTAGATGTGCAAGAGCCTCACCTCCCCGAAAAAAAAAGACTTCTTCCCAAAATCAAAGCCAGTGAACTTCATCCCCCCATAAAATTGGAAAGCAAAAAGAAGATCACAACAAATGGTTATGAATTGCCACCTATCACTCTCTTGACAGATGCCAAAAAAATTGATCAACCCCTTTTAAAAAAGGATTTAGAGCGTCAAGCGCGTATCCTTGAAGATACTCTTTTAAGTTTTGGGATCGAAGGGAAAGTTGGGGAAATTAATTGCGGACCTACCATCACCTCTTTTGAGGTGCACCCAGCTATCGGCGTTAAAGTCCAAAAAATCAAAGCCCTTGAAAATGACATAGCACTAAATCTTCAAGCCAAATCCATCCGTATTATCGCGCCGATTCCCGGAAAAGCTGCTGTTGGTGTTGAGATACCCTCGTTAACTCCCCAAGAGGTGGGTTTCAAGCAGATGCTCATCTCCTACCGTAATAATCCCAAGAAATTTCACATCCCGGTCCTCCTAGGGAAGACTGTGAGCGGTGAAGAGGTGATTTGCGACCTTTCTAAAATGCCCCACTGTTTGATAGCAGGTGCCACTGGTTCAGGAAAATCGGTTTGTATCAACACTATCATCATGTCTATTTTAATGAGCGCCTCCCCTGATGATATTAAGCTCATTCTGGTTGACCCCAAAAAAGTCGAACTCACCCCATTTAGTCATTTACCTCACCTCATTGCCCCTGTCATCACTGAGCCTAATGGAGCATATGCTGCGCTCAAATGGATTGTGCAGGAGATGCAATTAAGGTATGAAATTTTAAAGCAGTTAGGAGTACGAAATATCCACTCCTTTAACACAAGAAAACAGGATATCACTCTTGAACAATCCCTGAGTATTCCAGTTCCAGAAAAGATGTTTCACATTGTTGCTATCATCGATGAGTTTGCAGATCTCATGATGTCCACAAATGCAGACTTAGAAACCCCTATAGCAAGGATTGCTCAAATGGCACGCGCCGTTGGTATACACCTTGTTTTAGCCACCCAGCGCCCCTCACGCGAAGTTATTACAGGTCTCATTAAAGCAAACTTCCCAACTAGAATTGCTTTTAAAGTTGCTAGCCGAATCAATAGCCAAATTATTTTAGATGATAATGGGGCAGAAGCACTGCTAGGAAACGGCGATATGCTTTTTCTTCCGCCAGGGACCTCACAAATTTTGCGCGCCCAGGGAGTTTATATTCGTGATGAAGATATCAATCGCGTAGTCTCTTTCATCCAAGACCAGCGCCCCGCTCATTATCTAATCCAGTCTTTTGATACCTTATCGGAAGATCCACTTTTTGGTGATGATACTGAAGAGGCAGAGGGAAATGACTCCCTCTACTCAAGAGCTCTGGAAATAGTCGTTCAGCATAACAACGCCTCTACGACCTTCTTGCAACGTAAGCTCAAGATAGGTTACGCAAGGGCTGCTAGCCTTATTGATGAACTTGAGAGCAAAGGGATCATTAGCCCCCCTGATGGCGCCAAAGCTCGTAAGGTTCTTATCAGACCTGATGTTATGTAAGATTCAAAGACACAATCCATCGCTCTACGCCTTTGAGAATAGGTTCTTAAAGGCAGGCGATTGTTGTCGCAAAAGAAAAAAAAGGGCTAGGACCCTCTTGGTGCAAAAGCTGTAGGGGGACATTTATCCCTTCCATCGCTTTCAAAACCGTCTCAGGGCTATTGCACTCTTGAGAAAGATGCCCTAATGCTACCATTTCGAGCTTCTCGTGATAAACAGACTCTAGAAGAGTCCTTGACTCCTCATTTGAAAGATGCCCCTGTTTACTCAAAACCCTTTTTTTATACACTTGGGGACGATTACTCGCATGCACCATTAGGACATCATGGTTCGATTCCAAGAGAAGATGAGTGCAATTTTGCAGTGCTCTCACTGCAATAGGAGTCACAAATCCTATGTCTGTGCAGATCCCAAATTTCTTATCTTCAAAAGAAAAAGTAAAAGCAACAGGCTCTATGGCATCATGTGGTATGGAAAATGGATGCACCAAGAACTCTTCTAATTTGAAACTTACTCCCGTTTCGAAAATTTTAAATTTTGGCCTCACATCCATCGCTTGATGCAAACCTTTTGCTGTCTCACAATTTGCGTATAATGGAATCTCGTAGTGCTTGACGATCATTTCCAGGCCAGCAATATGATCATGGTGATCATGAGTCACCAAAATTCCATGAACCTGTCTCAAATCGATTCCAACTCGATGGAGAAGATCTTGGGTCTTTCTCATCGAAAATCCGGCGTCAATTAAAAATATAGAATTAGCCCCTCTAAGAACTGTACAGTTCCCTTTCGAGCCAGATCCCAAAGAGCAAAATCCTTGCATTATCCCTTCTTAAGTCGAATTGGGCTAACTTGCTTAATTCTCTTATCGATTGTTTTCTTCTCGAGTATCTTTTTCGGTTCAGCTTCCCCTTTTTGCGGTCTCCCCCTTTTCTTGGGAGCTTCAGGAAGTGAACCACCAAAAACTTTTGCCATCCGATTTTCTTCCGGCGCAATCATGGCGGGAGTAAGCTTTAGTGTCTCTATGACTTTGCGATCTTGGGATTGATCAAGTCCGGGGATAGATCCGAGTTTTCCCGATAAGTGACGTAAAGATTCTAGACGCTGAGAAAGCATTTCTAAGCGAGAATCGGTTTTGGGTCTTTCAATTCCACGAAGGCTTTGATTGAGCTCTTGGGTTTGCTGGAATTTTGTGGAGAAATAGATCGCGTCGGGATTGTAATCGGATAAATAAAGAAACGGACGCAAACTCGACGGGCATGTTTTAAAAATATCCATCGTAAATTGCGGTTCGGTCTCAACTTTGGGGAGGGCTTTAGGCGGTCTTCCCCTTCTGGGCTTTTGGACATAGCTGTCAGCAGACTGATAACTTGCGGCTTTGATGTTGATGATATCTCGGGCCTGGGCAACGTCTTTGGGGACTTTTACATCAAAAAGATGGAGCTTTGCTTTTTCTAAAAGATTTTTTGGCATTTCCAAATCTTCTTCAAATGTGAAAAAAACCCGATGTTTGCATAGCCATTCGATGATTCTTACTTTGAAACGCTCCAGATAAAATTGCTGCCACTTGTCCAGCTCAGTTAAATGATCAAAAACAAATTCAAGAAAATTTTCTTTTGCCTCTCTGGAACTGATAATATCTAAAAGTTTTTCTTTAGTATCGATATCGTAAACTTTTTCGTTGACAAACCCTTCCATGACTTTTTTTGACTCATAATAGGTCAGTTTCGGAACGGGAATATAGCGGTTTGCATGCTGTAAGAGCTCTTTTTCCGCCTCCCTGATCTCCTCTTCAGGCTTATCGAGATCCAGATAAACGATGGCCCCCTCAATACGATCTAAATAAAAATCTCTCTCATCGTCCGATCTTGAAAAAGCCTCTAATAATCGGTGGTAACGGATGATGATTGGACACTGCGGTTCTGGGTATGCATTCATAACACTTGAGTTTAGCAGTTCACCCGATTTCACCGGTAGACAAATTTGAAATCAATGAGTTATACTCTATCCTATTATGCTAGATATCAAACTTATCCGTAAAGAACCCGAATTTGTTCAAAAACGGCTGCGTCTCAAAGATCCTAAAATTGACCTCGCTCCCCTACTGCAAGCTGACAAGGAATGGCAAGAAATCACCCCCAAGCTCGAAAACCTAAGAGCCGAAAAAAATCGCCTTGCCAAAGAGGTCGGGTTAAAAAAAGGGAAAAACGAGGACTCTTCTTCGGAAATAGAACGGATGTCTGCTATCAAAACGCAAGAAAGCGAGCTCTCTAAACACCAAGCAGCTCTTGAGGAAAAGGTGCGAAATCTCTTAAGCGAATACCCCAATCTCCCCTTTTCTGAAGTTC
>VGMG01000003.1 GCA_016866495.1 Chlamydiota bacterium
TCAGAGCCATACTGATGGGATTGTGCTTTTGAGCACCTTGCTACTCATGGCCATCATCGGTTTCATCCAAGAGGCCAAGGCTGAGAAGGCCATGCAAGCCCTTAAACAGCTCTCGGGTCACCGCTCTAAAGTCAAACGTAACGGGCATGTCGTTTCCATCGATTCAAAGCTCTTGGTACCGGGCGATATTCTCATTTTAGAACCCGGTGATAAAATTGGGGCTGACCTAAGGGTTATTGAAACGGTAAACTTACGCGTGAATGAATCGACTCTCACCGGCGAATCTGTACCCGTTGAAAAGTTCAACAAACCCATCGACGACCACCCCCCTCTAGTCGATAGAATCAATCTCTTATTCATGGGAACCACCGTCTCTGCAGGTAAGGCAACGGCTGTTGTTACAACTACTGGGATGCAGACTGAACTTGGGAAAATTGCCAGCTCCCTTAAACAAATCGAGGAGCAAAAGACCCCCCTACAAAAAAACGTCGAGTCCATCGGTTTTTGGATTCTCCCCATGATCGCTATTGCTATCCTTTTTTTTGTTTGGATCTCCCTTGAACAGGGTCTTAGCATCACCGAAATCTTTTTGTTAAGTGTATCTGCCGCCGTGTCTGCAATACCTGAGGGTTTACCCGCCTCTTTTACCATCACCTTGGCCGCAGGGATGTCTGAGATGGCCAAAAAAAACGCTATCGTACGCAAGCTTTTGGCGGTCGAAACTTTAGGATCTACCACCCTCATCGCTTCAGACAAAACAGGGACTCTTACCCTCAATCAAATGAAGGTCACTGAAATCTATATCGACGGACATGAAATTGTTGTCGAAGGAGACGGTGATTCCCCCTACGGCTCCTTCCACAATGAAGGGGGGAGAATACAAGTGGAAAATCACCCCCACCTCCATAAACTTTTGCTTGTTGCCGCTTTGTGTAATGACGCTCTAGTGACGCAGCAATCAGATAGATTAACCATCATCGGAGACCCGACCGAAGGGGCTCTCATGGTAGCGGCAATCAAAGGGGGGCTACAAATTGATAAACTGTCTCATGACCACCCAAGAATTCATGAAATCCCCTTTTCCAGTGAACACTTATATATGGCCACACTCAATGCCAATACTGAAAAAGAAGAGATCTTTATAAAAGGGGCTCCAGAAAAAATTCTAGGGTTTTGCAGTCATATTTTAACCCAAAATGGTCTTGAAGAGCTTACTGAGGAGAAAAAACAGCGACTCGAATTCCACCTGGAGAGAATGTCCGAAAAAGCACTACGCCTCATCGGTTGCGTCACTATGCAACACATGGGTAAAGATCTAGATGCTGAGCGACTTCAGCATAAAGATGGTACCTTTGTCGGCTTTTTGGGGATGATGGACCCCCCAAGGACCGAAGCGATTGAGGCTGTTGGGAAATGTAAAGAGGCGGGTATTCAAGTTGCGATGATTACCGGAGATAGTCCTATTACAGCCAAGGCTATAGCCCATGAGCTTGGCATCCACACAAAAGGTGTTTTACGGGGCTCAGACGTCAAACTTTTGAGCGACGATCAGCTTTCGGAAGAGATCGAGCTCATGAAAGTTTTTGCTCGGATCGAGCCTGTGGACAAGCTTAAAATCGTGCGTGCATTTCAAAAGAATTCGCATATTGTTGCAATGACGGGCGATGGGGTCAATGACGCCCCAGCTTTGGAGGCAGCCGATATAGGAGTTGCCATGGGTATCACCGGCACCGATGTCGCCAAAGAGTCGGCAGATATGATCCTGATGGATGACAATTTTGCTTCTGTCGTCCATGCCGTCGAAGAGGGAAGAGCGATATTCAACCGGCTTAGAAACGTCACCGTATTTTTACTGACTACTTGCTTTGGGGAGCTTTTTGGACTCATTCTCTCTGTCTACTATTTTGGAGTTGCCCCCTTGACTCCCCTGCAAATTTTATGGGTGAACCTTGTTACAGGTGTTATCTTGGCTATTCCTCTTGGACTGGAACCTAGAACCGGTCGAGAGCTCAAACAACCCCCAAGAAGTCCGGGTGTCGGTTTACTCTTCGAGGGTATGATCTACAGAATTGGGCTTATGTCTGCCCTTTTAGGATTTTCCATATTTGGAGTTTTTTACTTCTGTTTAGGGCTAAAGAATCTTGATCATGCACGAGCAACAGTCCTCACAGCGCTAGTAGTTTTCGAGTGGCTGATCGCTTTTAATTGCCGTTCAGATGAAATTTCTATCTTTCAACAAGGGTTATTTAGCAATCGTTACCTGCTTATCGGAGTCGGATTTGCAATTATTTTACATCTTTGTATCCTCTACATACCTGTTTTGGAAAAAGCTTTTGCGGTATTCCCTCTTAATTTTGAGGGATGGAAAATCGCCCTCGTTCCGGGAGGTGGGATCTTCCTACTCGAATCCATCCGTAAACAACTCCTTCCTACCCTCTTTTCTTTTGGAAAATGGAAAAAAAATCGCCGTCTTCGTCGCATCAGTTGAACAGATTGTTTTTAATTGCTAAGCTATCTTGATCTAAATTCATCTATGAAGAGGTGAGATTTGAAATTTCTCTTTTTGCGACACGGGGAGACCTTGTGGAATCTTGAAAAGCGCTGTCAGGGGCAAACAGATATCGCACTCAGCAAAAAGGGTTTAAAAGAGGCTGAACATTTCAGTAAAAAATCGGTAGACCTGCCCATACACCATATATTTTCCTCCCCTTTAAAAAGAGCTTTAAGCACCGCTGAAATCGTGCAAAAAAGTCATCCCAAAGCTCAACTCACGATCCTGGATGCATTTCAAGAGAGGAATTATGGATGTTTAGAGGGGCAATCAAGTGAAGTGATGTTTGCTTTTGAAGAAGAAGAAAAAACAAACCCAGATCGGCCAATAGACCCCACCATCGAGAACCTCAAGGCAATAGAGCTTCGGATCAAAGAGGGGCTTAAACTCGCTTTTGCTATCAGCCCCAACCCTTTCATTGTCTCTCATGGGCGTTTATTTATGTCATTATGCAGAATCCTTGATGTACCTCAAATCCACCAGATAAAAAACCTTAGTCTTTACGAATTTAAAAAAAACTCAAAGAACTGGGAAATGCGACAGATTCTTTTCGACTCATTAAGAGAATAAATTTTTTTCTATAAAAAGTTGTGGATAAGATGGAAAAATTCTTTCCGTCTTACTGGATCTGTCTCAAAAACCCCTGTCATCGCTTGGGTTATGGTCGTGCTATCTCTTTTTTTTTCCCCACGCATCGCCATACACAGATGATGTGCACTTACCATAACCGCTACCCCTTTTGGAGCTAGACACTCTTGTAAACTTTGCGCTATTTGGTGAGTGAGACGCTCCTGGATTTGCAGAAACTGTCTCGATTTAAAACAATAATTTCAACATCTTTGGCTGCCAAGATGGGCTTTTGAGAGATCTTTCATTCCAATCCGTCCATCCAGGCTGATTGCCGTATTTGAGAAAATTTTCAACTTGTGAACCTCTAAAAATGGAGGCTTTCGCCCTCGGCATTCAATACCGCTTCGACGAGAGCTTCACTGAGTGTGGGATGGGCAATCATCAGGTGCTTGATCTCATCAATAGTCATTTTTTTACTTATGGCAAGTTGGAACATCGGTAACATTTCAGAGGCATGCATCGAAACAACAGTTGCCCCCATAAGCCTTTTTGTGGATTGGCAAACTAGAACTTTCACAAACCCTTTGAGATCCCCTTCAACAAGCCCTCTTGCATTCGCTTTTAAAGGGAATTTTCCCATTTTGAAGGGGAGGTTATGTTTTTTAAGATCCTCTTCAGTCATCCCCACATGAGCCACCTCAGGATGGGTATAGATGACGTTTGGTACTTCAAAAAGATTATAATGGGTGGACTTTTGGAGAAGATTCTCGACCAGAGCAATCCCCTCATGAGACGCCTTATGGGCTAGCATAGGGCCCACCGCAACATCTCCAATTGCATAGACACCTGAAACATTCGTTTGTAGATCAAGACCCGTTTCAATATAACCCTTGGAATCCAGACGGATCCCCCCTATTTCAGGAGATAGGCCTTGGGTTGTGGGTTTTCTACCAATCGATTGCAAAACATAGTCCCCATCAAGAGTAAATTGCCCGTCAGGACCTTCGCAGATAAGCTCTACACCATCTTGGGATGTAGACCCTTTGACAACTTTTGTTTGCAGGTGAAATACGATTCCCCTCTCTTTCATGATCTCTATCATTGTTTGGGATACATCTGTATCAAAGCTGGGGACAATCCTGGAAAAAAACTCTATAAATGTCACTTTAGAACCCAAAGCGCGATAAACAGAACCCATCTCAAGCCCGATCACCCCGGCTCCAATAATCAAAAGGTGCTTGGGAACCTCTTTAAGAGCTAATGCCCCTGTGGAAGAGAGGACCCGTTTCTCATCGATTGGAAAAAAAGGGAGGCTGATAGGTTGTGAGCCGGTAGCCAAAATAATGTAGTCGGCCTCAACCACCTCCTCGTTCACCTCAAGCTTTTTTTGAGCAATAAATCGAGCTTCGCCCTGAATATGTCGGATTTTATTTTTTTTCAATAAGTAGGCGATCCCTTGCGTCAGGGTCTCAACAATTCTAGATTTCTCTTTTTGCATGCGGGAAAAATCAAAGTTTTTGAGCTGTGCATCTATGCCTACTTTTGCAAATTCATGATCCAAAAGGTGTTTATAATGGGAAAACATCAACAGCGCTTTAGAGGGAACACACCCCACATTCAAACAAGTTCCCCCAAGAGTTGGCCCCTTTTCTATGAGTGTCACTTTTGCACCAAGCTGGCTTGCACGTATTGCACTTACATAACCAGCGGGTCCTCCCCCTACAATTACAATCGATTTTGTCATAAACCTAAACTTCCAATTTCGGGGCTCTCCAACCAGCGTTTTACCTCAACTAAAAATCCTACAGCCTCTTTTCCATCTACAATGCGGTGGTCATAACTTAGAGCAATATACATCATGGGACGTATTTCGACTTTGCCTTGGATAGCTACTGGGCGTTCTACAGTCGCATGCATCCCTAAAATTCCACTTTGTGGAGGATTTAAAATAGGAGTCGATAATAAAGACCCGAATACTCCCCCGTTAGTGATCGTAAAGGATCCACCTTCGAAATCTTTCACTGTCAATTTCCCCTCGCGCCCTTTTTGTGCTAAAGAGGCTATCTCCTTTTCAACTTGCGCTAAAGACAGTTTCTCCACATGACGCACGACGGGCACGACAAGCCCTCTTTCTGTCGAGACTGCAATCCCAACATGAATCCCATTAGGATAGACTATTGTGTCTTTGTCGATACGGGCGTTGACTCTTGGGTATATCCCAAGGGCTCGTTCTACCGCTTTTGTAAAAAAAGCCATAAAGCCGAGCTTTATCCCATGCTTTTTTGTGAAAGCCTCTTGGTGCTCCTTTCTTATCCTTAAAATTGTACTCATGTCCACCTCATTGAAAGTGGTGAGCATAGCTGTCTCATTTTTCACCTCCACAAGTCTTTTCGCAATTGTTTTACGGATTAGACTCATGGGCTCGCGTTTTTCAAGCGTTAGGGATTCCTCCTGTTTCATCGGAGCGCTTTCTTGCAAAGAGGGCTCTTTTTTTTGCGGCTTTTGTAGAAACTCCTCAAGCCCTTGTCGAATTTGCCCCTCAGATTTTTTTTCAGTCGTTTTTTCGATTTCAGTCGACAAAATCTTTTTTTCCTCTTTTTGGGGAGCTTTATCCTCCATGGGCATTTTTTGGGGTTGAAACGTTGTGTCAATTTCTACAGCAATTGTACCAACCGGATAGGTGTTTTGTGGCTCTATTTTAAAATGGATTTTTCCTGCACTTGGGGCAATCACCTCCATAGTCGCTTTATCCGATTCGATTTCGCATAAAAGGGCGTCTTTAGCAACAATATCCCCCTCTTTGACCAAAAATCGGCTCACGTGCACCTCTTTAACCGATTCTCCCGGTGCCGGAAGAAGGACCTCAATTTTGCTCATCAAAAATCTCCTTCAGAATTAGATCAAGCTCCATCATAGAAATTTTGGGCGAACCCGATGCAGGAGAGCTTGCCTCTTTTCTTCCAACGTATTGTAGATTCTTTCCATCGAGTAGTTTCTCGATTTTAGGCCTGAGGTATGGGTAAGCACCCATATTTTTTGGCTCATCTTGTACAAATAAATAGCGCTGAGCTCCACCCTGTTTTTCAAGCCGTTCTTTCAAAAATTCCTCTTCGAATGGATAGAGTTGCTCTATACAAAAAATATGGTAATCCTCACGCTTAAGAAAGTCGGCTTTTCTTAAAATATCGTATACGATTTTCCCAAAAGTGAAGATCAAGACTTTCGTTTTTTTATCTTTGCCTTTTTTTTCCAAAATAGGGGCGAAATGAGTCGTCTCTACCTCTTCAATAGCTGAAAAAGAGATTTCATCTCTTAAAAGGCTTTTGGGTGTAAAAAGTATTAGCGGACGCTTAGGATGCGAAATGCCTTGCCTTCTTAAAAGATGATACAGTTGAACCGTATTGGTCGGTATAGCGCACACTATATTTTTTTCGGCCGACAACTCCAAAAAGCGCTCCATTCTTGCTGACGAGTGCTCGGGGCCCTGCCCTTCAAATCCGTGGGGAAGATAAAGCACCAAACCACAAGTCACTCCCCATTTGGTTTGGGCTGAAACCAGATATTGATCTATAATGATCTGTGCCCCATTCACAAAATCTCCAAATTGCCCCTCCCATATCACTAAAGAATTGGGGTGCATCAAAGAATATCCATACTCAAAACCCATCACGGCGTATTCCGACAGATAGGAGTTGATCACAGTAAAAGGGGCTTGGTTGATACTTAGGTTATTTAAAGGGATGAACACATTTGCGTTTTTTTGATCGACTAGGACAGAGTGCCGGTGCGAAAATGTCCCCCTTCTCGAATCCTCCCCCGATAGGCGCACCGAAATACCCTCTTGTAAAAGAGATCCAAAAGCTATAGCCTCCGCCATAGCCCAATCGATCTGCTCTTTAGAGCCCCTCTCCTCAATAATTTTTTTCAATCGCTGATGGATCTCAAAATCAGAGGGAATTTGAGAGATCTTCTTAAGAATCATTCGGGCCTGTTCTGTGGGGATTTGAGAGCTTTTGAAAACCGTATTTTGTACAATTTGGGAGGGTTCTTCTTTTTTTTGTTGATTCAACCCTTTAGCAATCTGGTACATCCTCTCTAATTCTTCTTCAATAGATTGAATAGTACTTTCTTTGAAGGAATCACTCACAGGAACCAAACTCGATACAAGGGGCATTTTTTTAATTTTTTCGACCATCAAGGGCTGTGTGTAAGCAGGCTCATCACCCTCATTGTGGCCATATTTTCTATAACCCAAAAGATCAATAAACACATCCAGATGGAATTTTTTTGCGATATGTAAGGCAAGCTTTGTGATCTTAACGCAGCTTACAGGATCCATAGCATTCACGTGAAAAACGGGGCTATAAAAAGCTTTTGCTATATCTGTGCAATAAACGGTCGACCTACTCTCTTGTACAGAGGCTGTAAAACCGATCTGGTTATTGATCACAATATGGATCCCCCCCCCCACTTTGTAACCCTCAAGCCGGACCGTTTGTAAGCTCTCGTAGACTACACCTTGGCCCGCCAAAGCCGCATCACCGTGAATGGTAATAGGAAGGGCTGTCGGCTTGTTTTTAAGATCACACTTTGCGCGGCACATCCCTAAAATAACCGGATCCACCGACTCCAAATGGCTTGGGTTGGGAGCTAACGTCACCTCTACTCCCTCCCTTTTTTTGGAAAATCCCATGTGATACTTCACATCTCCACTTCCAGAAAACATCGGTGTATAATCGCTTTCGAATTCGTAAAAAATTTGACTTATGTCTTTTTCGAGGACGTGAGCTAAAACGTTGAGTCGACCACGGTGTGCCATGCCTATGATAAGATCGGTCAAATCGGCCGACTTCGCTTGGCTTACCAAACACTCTAGCATAGGAATCAGGCTCTCAGCTCCCTCCAACGAAAATCGCTTTTTGCCCATGTGCCTTTTGTGCAAAAAACTCTCGAAGCTTTCGGCTTTTTTAAGATCTTTAAAAATCTTCTGGGTTTCTTTTTCCCCAATTTCAATTTGGTACTCCTCATTCAAATAGCGATCAATCTCCTCAATCACCAGAGGAGCGTCCTGCAAATGCATATACTCGAAACCGACGTTTCCTAAAAAACGGTGCTCAAGAGCTTTCAATAATTGGGACAAAGGGGCAAAAGGCTCTTTAAGAATATTGAAGGTAGGAACCTGTTTTTCCAAGTCCTTGGCCTCAAAATGATGCTCTTTTAAAGTTAACTCCAATGGAACCAAAGGTACTTGACTCAATGGATTTGTAGTCGCTTTGTAATGGCCACACCTTTTAAAATGGTCCACAAGACGAAACACCTTGAGTGAAAGATCGCTCACCTCTTTTGGGGGGAGAGGGATATTAGTAGTCCCACTGTAGGCAAATTCTACCCCCTTAAAAAAAAGGGCCAAATCCTTGGGAACGCTACTGGGGTCCTTTAGATACTCCTCAAAGGCTTTCTCCAGGTAATCTTGATTTAAGAAAAAAAGCTCACTCATCCAAAGGCACTACTTTTTATCGACTATTTTCCCCTCCATAACAAATATCTCTATTAACCAAAATAAACTTTTTTTCATTCCAAAAATAGGGTTTATATGTAAAAATTTTTATTAATAAGGTTCTGCTCGCAATATTTGTATTTTTTTAATACATTTCCAGATAGCCTAGTAAGGTCTTAAAAAGTGCGTTTTTCTTAAAAACAAGGGGTTAAACAAGCGATGCAAGTGAACATATTGCGCGAGGTTTCGCGTACTTTTGCTTTAACAATCCCGATGCTCAACGCACCATTAATTCCGGTAATCACCGACGCTTATCTTTTTTTACGAATTTTAGACACAATTGAAGACGAAGAGGCTCTTGACTTCGAAGATCAAAAAAAATTTATAAAAATTTGGACTGAGGTGCTCCGAAACCCGAGTTGCGTGCCAAGTTTCGTGCAACAGATACTTCCCCTTCTCACTAAAAGCACAAAACAGGCTGAGCGCTTGCTTGTTCAAGACGCTTTAGCTCTCATAGAACGGATTCTGCAATACGACAAAGCTATTCAAGAAAGTATTTATCGCGTCGGCAAAGTGATGGGCAACGGGATGCTTAAATTCTTGGAGAGGAAAGGGGACGATCGGGTTCGCACCATGCAAGAGCTTGAAGAATACTGCTACTACGTTGCAGGCTGTGTTGGAGAGATGCTCACCGAAATCTTTTGTTTTGTCGGAAATTTTGAGCAAAAGAAGGGGGCTCTACTAAAACTTTCCGATGATTTTGGAAAAGGGCTGCAGCTCACAAACATTCTAAAAGATGTTGAGCAAGACCGTAAAAGAGGAGTCGAATGGATCCCCCTTTCCCTTAGGTCCGAGACCGGCTTTAAAAACCTGATAGACAAAACCCGAAATTTTCTCCATAAAGCACTGGACTACATCTGTTTACTCCCTACCCAAGAGAGGCAAATACGCCGCTTTTGTCTTGTAAATACACTTTTGGCACTTTCTACATTACGCACCTTGTCAAAAGGGGGAAAAAAAATCTCCAAATTTACCCTGTTTGCCCACTTGGTCGTCTCCAAGGTGGCCTGTTTTTCCAATCGTATGGTGCAGTGGTGCAAAAACGTCTAAACCACTGGTTCCCAGGTTTTTAATAAACAATTTATTTATAATATTATTTATGTTATACTCATATATATTGTAAGAGTAGGACATAAACATGCGCATTGGTGATTTTCCCTCAGCCGTCTTTGAAAAATGTACGAGTTTTGTAATGAAAAACCCCGGCAAAATTGCGCTCACGGTCGCAGCCATTTGGGGGGCTTTCTCTTTTGCCCGAGCATTTAAAGAGGCCCAAAACTTTATAAAAGAGCCAGAGGATAAACCGGAAGAAAAATTCCAAGAACCTAAGTGGAGGCCCCGTCTTTCTACAATTAAAGAAACTGATGAAAGTGAGGAAAATCCACAAGCGACCTCTTTTCTTTTAGCTTCTCCAAAACCCTTTTGTAGAAGGCAAATGAGTGTCTCAATCCCTTCTGAAGATTTCTTAGAAATTCCACCACTTCAAGGGGATCTCACAGGTGATGAGGCGATACAAAATATCCGTGATAGAAAAGCTAAAAATAAGTGGGGCCAACGTTTTATCGGAGATTTTAACAAACAACAAGATCGTTGTTTGCAAAGCTGACTTTTTAACGCTCTATGTAAAAAGGGGTTTTGCAAATATTTCATTTGATAGGCAAACTCTTTTTTATGCATCCGATAGTCACCCCTTTACCTCATCTAAAAGAGGTTCCAATGAGCTTTCATGAGCGGCAAAGCAGCCTATTTGAAATTTCTTTTATTTTATTTACCACTACGTTTCTTGCCTTGGGTTTTTTTAAGATTTTGTCGCTAAGATCCAGAGGGAATAGGAGGGTGTCTTACAAAATAAGATTTCAAAAAACACCTACAAACGATCACGTTAGCCCCCTATCTTCTATCGATGAGGAGAAGGGCTACCAAATGCGTTTTTTTGAAAAAGATCTTAGGTTAGATGTGACGGACGAGACACTCCAAACGCAACTCTACCGTGGGGGAACTCTACCAAGCGCAGAATCGAACCGCGTCATGAAGACCATTTACGGTCGCCGGTTCGTAGGGGACATCTAAAACTCGTCTGTCAAAAAAAGAGTTTTTTTAAAACCTCCCCTCTTGACATTTTCGATGAGTCTGCTAAAATGCTGAAAGTTTTTTTGCTAAAGGTGCTATGAAGTCCGAGAAACTCCGAAAACTAGAGATCGAGTTAGCCGATCTTCAAAAGATGTTTGAGCATGACCTTGTCCCAAAAAAAGAGCGGGAAAAATACCAGGTCGAAATTGATGGAATTCTTGCCAAAATCGAAGAGGAAAAGCAGCGTTTGCAGTACCTCAAAGAGAGCGGAGAAACGGAAGATTTTATTGCACCCAAGCGCAACAAGCAAAATCAGGGCTATGACCCTCAATCTATGCCCGAGATCGGAGTTGAAGAGGACCACTCTGAAATCAGCTACATGGACGAGCGCTCCTACGAGGATGACGACCCCTCTACTCTGTTCGAAGACGAGGAGTTTGAGGAGGGTTCTGAGAGAGGCTCTCAAGAGTATGATGAGGACCCCTTCAGCGAGCGTAATCGTTGGAAGCGTGCTAGAATGATCCAGGATCCCGAACGGGATGACTGGTAGCACTCCCCTTTATGGCAAATGAAATCAGTTTATATGTCCACCTCCCCTTTTGCCGTAAAAAATGCCCCTACTGCAGTTTTTTTGTACTTCCCTATTCAAAAGAATCGGAGCTTCTTCTTTTAGAATCTCTTTTATTGCATCTGGAAACCCTAAAAAGTTCGATAAAAGGAAGAGAGCTCGTCTCGGTCTATTTTGGCGGAGGTACCCCCTCAATCCTATCGATCGATTTTTTATCCACCCTTGTGCAAAAAATCCGCTCGCTCCCATTTTGTTTCGAAGCAAATATCGAGTGGACCATAGAAGCAAATCCCGAAGATGTTACGAAAGAATGGAGTCAAAATATCTATAACTTGGGATTTAATCGAGTGAGTTTGGGCGTTCAATCGTTTGTAGAAAAAGAGCTCCATTTTTTAGGGCGAAGCATCCAAAAAGGGCTGGCGCAAAAGGCGATTGACCATCTTATAGAAGCAAAAATCACCAATATTTCTGTCGATATTATTTTTGAATTAATGGATCAAAATAAGAACGATTTTTTAGAAACCCTTTATTCCATCAAACATTTACCCATCACCCATCTCTCTCTTTACAACCTTATGATTGAGGAGGGATCCTCCTTTTTTAGAAAAAAAACCATTTTAGAAAAGAAACGCCCCTCAGAGGAATTATGTCTAGAAATGCTCACATCTGCTGTCGAGATCCTGGAATCTTTTAATTTTGAAAGGTATGAAATCTCAGCATTTTGTAAGAACGGTCTTAGTTCGAAGCACAATATCGGGTATTGGACAGGGCGGGAATTTCTAGGAATCGGGCCCTCTGCATGGAGTTTTTTTAATAACAAGCGCACACAATGTGTTAAAAATCTAAATCTATATAAAGAAAATCTTTTGAAAGGAGAAGAACCTTTCCTTTTTACGGAAGAGCTCTCCCCTGGCGCCCTCTTTAAGGAGCAATTAGGGCTCTCACTGAGGCTCAAACAAGGTGTGTTAAAATCCTCAGTTACTCATAAAGAAAGTATTGATACTATCGCATCTTTATCAAAAAAAGGTTTTATAGAAGAGGACTCTTGCTCGTTTTTTTTGAGCGAGAAAGGGAAGAATTTTTACGATATCGTGCAAATGGAGCTTTTATAATAAAGTAAAATACCCTATTATTTTACCGTAATTAATAGGAGTCTATTATGAAATTAACAAGTTTATTACCTTTATTATCCTGGGGCACTGATAAGAACGAACGCGTAAATGAAAAAGACCTTCGTTTACTTAATATTTTTAAGCGAAGCGTATGGGTTTCTCTTATTGTCACGAGCCTGTCCGAGCTTGCTTTGAATATTTTATTTCCGGGTTCATCTTGGTCTAGACCGGTAACATTTTTATCATCAACTTTGGAAACCATCTCTTCGTGCGCGTCTCGAGCTATTTTACCGATGAGCTTTTTTTCAGTTCTCCAAGCTGCAAGAGTACACAAAATCGACAAAGATTTTTCCAAAAATCAGTGTATATTCCAAAAAGAATCTAAAGAGCTTCAAGACATGCTTAAAGAGCTTCAAGGGAGTTTGAACCGCTAGAATCCCATAAAGATCCTCTTTTTTTGAGGGGAATTTTTCAGTATCCCTGACCTTCCCCTCCTATTTTTATTTACTTAAGAGAGCACAAGCTAAAAAAGACTTCTCTCGGATAAAAGGCGCGTGTAGAGCAGATCAAACAGCATCTCTTGGGAAAAACTTCCACTTTTTGCGAGCATCTCCAGTTCTAATAAAAGGGGTAATAGGGCTAAAAAATAGTCCCTACCCAGCGCTTCACGCTCTTTTTTTTGTCCCAACAGATCTTTCTTTCTGAAAGGGGGAATCGGCACTTGCGGCTCATCTTCAAAACTAAACAGGTTGTAATAAACCTCCTGTCGCAATTTTGAGATAAAACCTAGCATATCTAGCGGTGTAGGGCGTAGGCTATGATGGGGTGTGAAAATCATCTGTTTAGCCTTTTCCCAATCATTGGGCCCTAACTCATAAAGGTGGTGTCTTTCCAAAACCTCAAGAGTGATTTGTGCCGAATCAAGGGTGAGCAGAATCTGCTCCACGTGGCGCAAAATGCATAAACCGTGCCCTTCAGTTAATCGAAACAGTCGATCAAAGGCCTCTTTTTGCAGGGTTTTTTTCTGTTTTTGACAGAAATGATCCATCCACTGAAAAATTCTTTTTTGCCTCTCCCATGGTTTTTCTAGTGAAAAATTGTGGCATTCAATCGAGGGGATATTTTTTAAACTTTTCGAGAAAAAAAGGGTGATCGGTACAGTCGAAAATCGCAAGAGATCCCAGTCGATTTTATTTGGCAAATTTTCAATGCGCACGACCATCGGATCGTTATCGACAAAAAAGCTCGGATTCTCGATTTGAGCGTAGAGCGCCTCCAGGCTCGGCATCTCTTTTGCCTTGGGGCAATAGAGCTCAACAAATAGCGGCATATCCTCGTCCATGTGGTCAAAGATGATTGCCCGAATCAAGGGTGCTTTTACTTTTGTCGTCACAGCTTCCAATTATACACAAAAACTGGGTTAACAGGAAAACAAAGTTCGTAGTATATTCTTTTCAAGACAAAGCGAATCGGGAAGAGATATGGATCAATGGGACTTAAAAGATAAAGTTGTCGTGATTGCCGGTATCGGTGACGATGCGGGATTTGCCTGGGCTATAGCAAAAGCCTTCAAAAATCTTGGAGCAAAAGTGATTGCGGGGACATGGCCACCACTTCTCGGGATTTTAGAACAGATCCTGGCAAATGAAAAATATAGCGAATCAAGAAAACTTAAAAATGGTCAAGAGCTTGTTTTTGATGCCATTTATCCCCTCGATGCCCTTTACGATACACTGGATGCTGTGCCCCAGGATGTGAAAGAAAATAAACGTTACAAAGGCTTGGACGATTTTTCCATCAAGGGGTTTGTATCTCGAGTGGCTCAAGATTTTGGGAAGGTCGATATCATGATCCACGCAATCGCAAATGCTAAAGAGATCAAAAACCCCTTATCCATGACATCAAGAGAAGGGTATCTGCATGCATTAAGTGCTTCGAGCTATTCCTTTGTCAGCTTATGCTCTTGTTTCAAAACGATCATGGGATCTAACGGATCATGTCTTACTCTGACCTATCGCGCCGCCGACCAGGTAATTCCCGGTTACGGAGGCGGAATGTCTTCTGCCAAAGCTGCATTGGAAGCAGACGTGCGCTATCTGGCCTATGAATTGGGGCAAGAAAAAATGATTCGTGTCAATGCGATCTCAGCAGGTCCGTTGGCATCAAGAGCGGCAAGAGCTATCGGTATGATCGATTCCATGATAGAATACTCTTTCAATAACTCCCCCATCCAACGCGATCTTGAGGCAGAGGACGTCGCAAATACAATGCTCTTTTTAGCCTCCCCGTTAAGTAAAGCTATCACAGGACAAGTCATCTACGTGGATCATGGTTTAGGCATCATGGGACGCCCCACACAAAATGCAGAAAAAAAAGAAGAGGCGCTCATTTAGTATTTTTAAAAATTGAAAAAGGGCCCTTTTTTCCTCTTTTTGAAATACAAGATGAAGAGGCCCTTTTTTCCTCTTTTTAAGGCAAGATGTAGGGGATCTTTTAAAGCTTCTAAAAAGGGCATTTCTCTTGGTTCCAACCAATAAACAACTCGATCGTACAGACTGGCGCTCTTTCAACAGTGCGAATGGAGATTTTTCTATCAAAAATCCCCCCCTTTTCAAGCTCATAGGGCCTTGAATCCAGACTTATGTGCCCGATAAATTTCCCCTCACCTTCTATTACACGAAATTTAAGAGGGATTTTTTGTTCTGAGGTGTGTATTGTAACAGCCTCTTTTTCATGAAAAATAGAAGATTTTGCCTCTTCAATCAACACTTGAATCGAGGGATCAAGATTCACAAATAAACCGATTTCGTGCGCATCCTCTTCATACATTCCTCTCAAAGGAATCGTATAAACCGATTTTTCGGGATCAAATGTTGTTGCTTGCGAAGCAAAAAAAGCAACCGTAGCACCTTTGGGAAAATCTAAAAATGCACGGGTAGTAAAATCCCCATTTTCGCTAGGATTTTTATGACGCACTTTTGCCGCTTTTCCCTCTAAATGGGAAAGATCGGTCGCTAACACCGATTCCATCCAAGTTCTATCTAAAATGGTCTTTTCCTCTTTTAAATCCTCTTCAAAAGTCAGCGCTATTTCTAAAAGAGATTTCAGGGGGTATCCTCTATATTGTTTCAACCCCTCAAAAGGTCCCTGATAATAAGGGCATCCTTTAACAACGTACAAAGAAAGCCTTTCTTCGATCTTTAAACAAAGAGCTGAAGAGGCCAAAGAATATGCTACCACTAAAATGTCTGCCTCCTCTTGTGAGGAAAGGGGGAACTGAGGGAGCATTTCTTCTTTCATAAGAACTGAGCGTAAAAAAGATAAAGCCCCATCCAAATCCAGTTTTTTTAATCCCTCAATCAAGAGGTTACAGGACTCATGGATTTTTTCTTTGGAAACCTTATCAATCACACGGTCAAATTCTCTACATACAAGAAAAAAAACAGCCGCAAGATAGAGGTTTTTTTTCCAGGAAAAATGCCCGTGATCCAGAAGATGAATGGCATCGGGAAATAACCCTGTTTTGCTTTGATAGGCAATCAACCTTAAAAGAACCTCTTTCCCCTCAAGCATAGTTTTTTGCTCTTTTTTTCTAAAAAGGGCCAGAGCAAAAAGCGCGTTCTCTAAAATAGGGGCTACCACACCAAAATGGATCAGCCTGGTCTCTTCCTGAAAGTGCCTTTCAAAGGCTTTAAGAATTAAATCATTTTTCTGTCGCATAACTGCTTAGAATATATCCTCTATTCTGTTGAAAAACAACAATCCTATGAGAAAAAAAAGCTTAGAGTCCTCTTAGCGCTAAAAAATCCAGTGATCACCATAAGAACCATTTTGATGAATTCTTTTAAAAAATCTTTATAGCTTAAAGCCCTTTTTTTCATCTGTCGATTTAAAAGCGTTTCTGTTATAGGTTTTTGTATTGTCTTAATGTTTTTATGGAGCAGCTATGCGATGCCGCTTAATTCCTCTTATTTTTTTCTCTACAAGTGTTTTCGCACAACAAGAACTTTCTCCACAACTTTCCACCTCTTTACCTACTGAGGCTGTTGTGGTCGTAGAACCTTCTAAAAACGCCCCGTTAGATTCTAGTAAAAAACCAACACAGGACGAAAAAGAGGCCGAAGGCCAAGATAGCAAAGAAATCCAACAGCAAAATAAAAATTTCCAAAACGCCATCTTAAAGACCTTTTTGTCGATTTTTGGCCTCATTTCGTTAATACTTCTGACTATTTGGTTTCTAAGACGCCTCTCGCATAATCGTCACACGTTTGGAATGAAATCACACTCGTTGCAAATTTTAGAAAAAAGACTTTTGAGTCCCAAAACCACTTTATACCTTATGGAAGTCGACGGGAAAAAAATTGTTTTTGCCGAATCGATGATGGAGGTAAAAGTTTTATACACTGAGTCCCCGACTTCAACTGCCTTGTCTCCTGTACCCTATACTGAGTTAAAATAAAAAATACTTAATCTTTATAAAATAAAAAAATTTTCACTATTGCCAAAGAGGTGTAAATCAAGGTAAAATGGTCTCGAAGGAAAATTTTATTGAGGTCATTTTATGGGCATATGCACTGCAAGCATGGCAGTAAATCTTACTTGCAAATTTAATGAAATAGTTGATGAAAAGATCGAGACAAAAAAGAAGGAATTGGATGAAATTTCTTTCTCTTTGTCTAACAATGCAAAGTTTTTAAGACATCTTCGGGTCCTACAAACTTCAAAAAAAGAGGTGGATTTGACCCACCTTGAGAGCGAATTTGGCGCTTTCAGAGCCCAATTTGAAAAAATTCAAGATCAAATGGATGCTGAATTCAAGAGCACTTTTGACTTCAACAAAGTAGATCTTAAAAAAGTGAGTCTGGAAGTTCTTGAGGATCTTATCGGGGAAGTAGAAAACTCAAAAACTTTTCTTGAAAACCGTATCCAGCCCGACATCATGGAGATCGAAGCACAAATCCAACTGATGAGACTTTTGTGCGAAATCACCAAGATTATCGTTCAAGAAGATTCAAGATGTAAAAACGGGATTTTGAACCGTGCGGGCAAATAGTTATTTATCGCTATTAGCCAGAAAACAGATCGAATCGATTGTGAGAAAAATACGCTCTAAAAGCTCTTTAAGTCCGCTCGATATTATCGAATTGTCAGAAAAAGATTTAGAGCTTGTTTACTCTATGGGGTACACTTTCTACGAATCGGGGCATTACGAAAAAGCCAAATCCCTTTTTTTGAAATTGATTTTTTCTAACCCCTTTCAGCCTGCGTACTGGAAGGCTTTGGGGTGCACATCTCAGATGCTTAAAGAATCTGCCGACAGTGTTATTTACTACTCTGTAGCTTTACTCATCGAACCCAACGACCCTGCCCTTCACCTATATGCAGCAAAAGCCCTTATGGATCTTGATCGATTCGATGAGGCTCGTGGAGCCCTTTTAAAAGCTGAAGAGTTAGCCCCAAAAGAAGATATTGATTTTCACAGTCAACTAGAGGTTCTTTATGAGCGATGTGGCAATTGAGCCTGTTGGACCGAAAAAAAAGGTTTTAAGTCCCGAATTTTTTTCCTTATACGAGGAAAAACATTCCGTTCCCTTCTCCCCTTCTGTCGTCATAGAGGAGGCGAAGTCCCAAAAAAATGTGGAATTGAGGCCTCAACTCACCTCCCCATCTCGGGTGGGTTCAAGTTCTATGTCGAATCTGATCTCACTGGTCAATAATCTCGACAATTTAAAAAACAATCTTCAGGATGAGAACCGTTTAAAATTCTTGAACTATTCCAAGGTTCACAAATCTTTACGCCATGAACTTCAAGAGGCTCAAAAAGCGCACGAAAAAGCGGAACAGAAGGGAAAGTTTACCGCTCTTTTGAAAGATTTAGCCCTTTTCGCTACCTCAACAATCTCCTTCATCTATACAGGTCGTTGGGGTGAAGCCTCGCTCACTGAAAAAATTCTCAAAACTAGCACCGTAGGGCTCTCGGGTTTATCTTTGGCGACTCACGCTTTAGATAAATTCAATATCGTTGATGAAAAAGTCAAAAATATACTTCTCGGCCTCAATCTTTTGGGCCTAGGAGCCTCCACCTACATGCATTTGACCACTATGGCTCAACTCGCTACCCCTGTGGAAAAATTCTCAAACATGGCCGCACAAGTCATTTCCGGCGTCTCTCTTATTGATGAAGGGCATCGGAACAACCAATCTGCTCTTTTAACTAAAAAAGCCTTCGAACAAAACCGAGAGATCAAAGCAATTGAATCCCGCCTTACGGACACCTTCAATGAAGATCTCTACGATAGACAAAGATTAGAAATCGAACGCCAAGTCGCTTCGATTATTCATGCCTATCAGGACGCGTCTCGAGGAATTCAAGATAATTATCAAGGATAATATGTCACACGTTGCACGAATTACCGCATACATGAAAGAAGTTTACACCGTTTTTTCCAAATTGCGACTTGAAGAAGAGCGCATCGCTCGGGAAACCTTTGAACTACACATCAAAGGAGCAAAAAGACAAGGAGTCCAATATAACAACCTGGCAAATCTTGAGCTCAGCGCCCTTTTTGGTGGCATGGGCCAACTTCTCAACACCTACTTGAGCTCAGAGCATTGTACAGCGTCAGCTGTCCTTGGGGAAAGGGGAAAAGCGGTTCTCACCACCGTCTCTGCTTTGGCTAATCCAACGTTTAAAGTTGGCGGGGAGTTTCTAAAAACACGTAAAAATGGCCAGATAAAAACATTTGAAGCGGTGGATTTAAGAAAAGACGAACTGAACAACACAGAGGCAAAACAAAGAGCCGCCTCTTTACGAGATCTGATCAATCACATTACAGGGCTGTTTAGTAACCTTATCGGCCGAGCTTCTCCTTTTTAAAAATCCCTTGGCTTTACAAAAAATCCTTTATGGATAAAAAAACCCGTTTCAATAACGGGTTTTTCATTTGGTCAAGACTTTAAAAATCTAGTTAGAGATTACTTTCTTTAAGCTCTCCCATCATTTTCCCCAGAGATTGATCCAATGGATTCAATCCAATTAGAGGAGCTGGTGAAAATTCTCTATCACTCAAAGATGGATTCCCACTTGAATGCAAATACCCCGCCCTTTGGGTAAGTCTTGCCGTGTCCGGCGTTTGTCGCCCTGCTTCCAAATCCAACGATGGAAAAACGCAGCCGCTTGGGGGCAGAGATTGTGCGTCAGATGCTACCGATAGAGCTCTCTTTCTTTCGATCTGTTTCATTTTGGCGGGGGTAAAAACTATAAGGTTTTTCTCTTCAGGAGCCATAACACATACGGCCATTCCATCTTTAAATCGCATAAAAAGGCGATTTGCAAGCTCAGAGATCTTTTTGATGGGATATTTCCCCTCCCGAATCTCCATCTTTATAGATTCAGCTCTCTCAAGAAAGGTTTGTTTTTTCCCTTCTGCCATGCGACTTGAGTCTTCTCTACACAAACCATGGTTGCTTGCCAAAGATTCGAAAGCAAGATGGAGTTTTGCAAAATACTCATCGATAGAGACTTCGTCTCTATTTGCATGATTAGACTCTAAAATAAGATGCGCAGCCTGGGTAAGATTTCTTAAGGTTTTTTTTTCCTGGTCTTTTTGAGCTGCATGCATACCCCCAAAAGTTACAGTACTTTCCACTTCTTTTAATTTTGCTTCCATACGGGTAAGGATATTTTCCGGGAAAACAATCTGCGGGAGCTGTATATTCATAAATAATTCTATTTAAATTTTGGAACTATGATACACCAAAAGGAGTTTTTTTTATATATTTTTTTCTAATCTGAGCATCCTTACGCATATAAGGAGATACTTAATAAATTTTTACACAAGTTTTTTTCTCTTTTACTTTTAAAGATTTTGTTAAAAATAAGCCACAATTTTTTTTTGAAAGGGTTTTTGGTTGAAAAAATCCCATCAGATTCATATGGTGCGCCTTAAGCGGTCGTCGTAGGAAAAACATGTGGAATTTAGCCGAAACATTCTGGTTTTTGAATGCTCTTGGTGAGTACTCCTCTTTAATCGCCTCCGTAATTTCCGCCTCTTTTCGAACACCTCCCAAGTGGCGCCTTATTCGTGATCAGCTTTACCAAATCGGTGTTCTTTCTTTGCCCGTGGTCTCCATGACTGGCTTTTCTACAGGTCTTGTTTTGGCGACCCAGTCGTTTTTCCAATTGAACGACAAAGGTTTGGCCGGTGCCACCGGTATCTTGGTTGCCAAATCGATGGTTACGGAACTTGGCCCAGTATTGACCGCTTTCATGATTACGGGGCGCGTTGGCGCTGCGATGTGCGCTGAGCTTGGAACTATGCGCGTAACCGAGCAAATTGATGCCCTGGAAACCATGTCAGTAGATCCTAATGCTTACCTGGTATCGCCAAGATTTATCGCAGGTACCGTCATGACCCCCCTTCTAACCATTTTTAGTGTGATGATGGGGATAATTGGGGGATATTTGATTGCGGTGAACTTTTTTAAAATGGCACCCAATAGCTACTACGATCCGATTAAAGATTACATGCATAATTTCGATTTTTTTATCGGGTTGGTCAAATCTTTTTTCTTTGGGGTTTTGATCATCACCATATGTTGCTTTAAGGGGATGAACACAAGCGGTGGGGCTGAGGGTGTGGGACGCGCCACAACCAACTCGGTAGTGATCTGCTATACCGCTATCCTTTTTTCCAATTTTTTCATTACGATGGGGCTGAACTTGATCCATGATCAGATCGTGAGGTACTTATTATGATCGAGGTCAAGAATGTCTCAAAAGCTTTCGGATCACTTCAGGTCTTAAAAAAGGTCTCTTTGAAAATTGAAGAGGGAGAAACGATGGTTGTGATGGGTAAATCGGGTGTCGGTAAAAGCGTATTACTCAAACAAATCATTGGGTTAAGCAAACCCGAAGAGGGAGAAATCTGGATAAGGGGCAAAGAGACGACTCAGCTATCGGGTGAAAAGCTTTATGAAGCAAATAAAGATCTTGGGATGCTTTTTCAGGGTGGCGCCCTTTTTGATTCCATGAGCGTTTTTGAAAATGTCATTTTCCACGAGCATTACCATAGACACACTCCTCTTGAGCATCTACGAGAAACCGCCCAAAGGGCTCTTCATTCAGTAGATCTCAAGGACGTCATGGATAAGATGCCCTCTGAACTCTCGGGCGGAATGAAAAAGAGGGCTGCTTTAGCTCGACTCATCGCCTACCGCCCCAACATGATTCTCTATGACGAACCCACGACCGGATTAGACCCGCTTACTGCTCAAGTGATTATTGATCTCATCAATAAAGTAAATAAGGAGTTAAACGCTACATCGATTGTCGTCACGCACGATATTGTGTTAGCGATTGCGGTGGCAACAAAAATTGCCCTTATCGATCAAGGCGAAATCCATATCGTTGAAAATCCCAAAGAATTTTTCACCCACCAAGGCAATGATGTGATTGACTTCTTTAAAACAATACTTCCACAGCAATGCCTAGACAAGAGGGTTGTTTGATGAATCCACAACTAAAAAACACCCTTATCGGAGCTTTCGTAGCAATCGCTATAGGTCTTGTAGTGGGGATGATTCTTTTTATCGAACCCTCTTCAGGAGATGGCAAACAGGAGATACGAGTCTATTTTACAAATATCTCCGGAATCACTACTGGAACAAGGGTAAATCTGGCCGGTCAAACGATCGGAGAGGTCCACGATATACGACAAATTCCTGATGCTCGACAAAAAGCTCCTACAAAAGATGGGGAAGCGGTCTATTTTTACGAAGTGGTTTTGCGTGTCGATTCAAAAGTGATCGTCTATACAACTGATAAAATAGGGACAAAAACGATAGGTCTATTGGGAGATATCGTCATTTCTATAACCCCTGTTTATCTTCCAAGTAATGTCAAGCCTAGACGCGTCACAAGCGAATGTCCGATGTATGCTAAATCGGGCGACGCAATTGATGATGCATTCAAACAACTCACAAATCTTGCCAGCGAAATGGACAAAACTTTCCAAAAAGTCAACGAGTGGCTCGATGAAAATTCAGATAACCTTTCAAATGCGGTGCACTACGTTGGGCAAGCACTTAAAGAAATTAGCATAGCAGTGAAAGATTTCAATGATATGGATGTGATGCAGGAGGTAAAAGCCTCTCTTGCAAATTTTGCGAAAGGGATGGAGCTTATTGACGAGGCTTTGCAAAAGATTAAAGATGGAAATGGCTTTCAAGATCTCCCTGTGATCGTCAATAACATAAGATCTATTACCGATTCCATCAATACGATCGCCTGTACTCTTGCAAGCGGTAAAGGTTCAATTGGACCGCTTTTGATGAACGATGAGGTCTATTTCAAAGTCAACACGCTTCTTACTAAAGCAAATATCACCCTCAACGACATCAACCAATACGGGCTTCTATTCTCCTATAATAACGACTGGAAGAAGACCAGAATCAAAAAAATTACTGAAATGAATTTGATCCGCTCACCCCAGGACTTTAGAAATTATTACTCCAAAGATTTGGATGAAATGAATAGAGCAGTTTCTCGTATCGGCCAGCTCTCCAATTCCTGTGATTCACCCTACTTCCGTAACCACAATTTCCAAAAAGAATTCAAAGAGCTTCAAGACATGCTTAAAGAGCTTCAAGGGAGTTTGAACCGCGTCCAAGAAGAGCTTGCCTACCCTAGCTGTAGCGAAAACACCTCACCCTGTGTCCCTCCACCTAAAGTAGAGCCAATTAAAAACTGCAGCCCCGCACCCTCTTCTTGTCCTGCTTCAAATTGTGAAAGAGCCGCCCCTTCAACTCCTGCTTCAAATTGTGAAACCCCTAATAAAAGCAACGACACGTCTAATAAAGTATGCCCTGAGACCTCCTCTTCTGTAGAACCAAGTTCCATGGGACCAAACAATCAACCTCAGGAACAAAAAAAATCGGTTCCCGCACTGAAAAAAAAGAGCGTGCACCTCCCCCTAGAGCCAGTTATGAACGATGAAGACCGCTCTATGCTGGAGGAGCTCGAAAATTTCTTAAGACAAAGGAAAGGCCGATGAAAAAAGGGACCAAAGAAATCAAAAAAGGGACTATTCTACTTAAAAGCCCCGAGGTTTCCAAAACCCCGTTCGACCGCTCTGTGTATCTTGTTTGCGAACATTCAGAAAACGCAACTATTGGTTTAAGATTAGATCTCCCTTTTGTGGAAGAACTTCCCCTTGGAGTAGATGAATTAGACCCTATTACCGTGAGGCGTTCAGGCGGAACAACCCAAAAAAAAGAGGTTTTTCTTTTGCACACCGATCCGACAGCCAAAGGGTTTACAGTTTGCGAGAATCTTTTTTTGGGTGGAGAACCCGATATCCATAAAGAAATTGCCCTTGTTGTAGGCTATACACTTTGGGGCCCTGGCAAACTTGTCGATGAATTTTTGCAAGGGGAATGGTACTTGGGAAACATGGATAAAAAATATCTGTTCCATACTCCACCAGAACAATTATGGCAAAAAGCCGTCAAAGATCTTGGTGGACGTTTTGCGTTTGTCTCTCACTTTCCAAAAGAACTCCATTCAAACTGATTTTTTAAAAAAAAATCTTCACCTTTTCCCTCGTAAATATGGATCCAAAACATCCTCAAAACCCTTTTTGCCTTTTCATAATTCTAAATTTTTGTTAAACATTGTCTTAACCAATCGTTAACAAAACGAGGAGTATATGAGCCTAGTAACATATTATGGAAAATCATTCGCTTTGCCGAACTACCAAGACCCCAGTATCAGTTTTAATGAAGTGTACAAGAACCTTTCTCAATGGCACGAAGCGGTTAAGCCCGATTTTGATGAGACCGTAGGAGAAATCGGTTCCACTATAGATGATATCCGAAACGCAACAAGACAACTTGAGGCAAATGCAAAAAGATTAAATGAAGAGGAATTAAAAAAATTTGAACAACAATCGGCTTTGTTTCAACGTTTTTTTAAACGATTCCAAGAAACCCAAACCCACTCACATATTCTTCTAGACAATGTGAATAAAGGGATCAAATTTCTAGATCGCCCCCCTATTCAACCTATAGATGTCGAGACTTTAAAACACTTAAGTCCCGAAATCCAACGCCAAGTAGAAGTTCTACAGCTTACCTGCAAAAAATACTTGCAAGAGCTTGTAAAAATACAAAAATCTGTCGAGGCTACCTGTTCCCATTTTGATAAAAGAATTGGGGATTTATCAAGACCGTTAGACTACCATTTAACTGTTGTGGCATCGAAGGGAAGTGTTGGGTACACCTCTTGGGGACTTAAAACGGTGGCGCACTGGTTCGTAAATCCTACCATTAAAATAGAAGAAGCTCTAGTTGGCACATTGCCCTCTTCAAAAGAGTTTGATTCTATCGATGGCGAAGAAGCTGTTTCAGGAGGAATGGCAAGATTTAGCAACCAAGATGCCGTCTTACATTCAGACTCCTCTGTTGAAATGGCAGAAGGGATAAAAAAAAAAGAGGAGCCTGAGTCCAGTCCAGCTGCATCTAATCTCACTAGAAGACAGCGAAAAGCCCTCAACAGAGGTTTTAACAGGTAGTGTTAATTTAGATTCGCTCTCTTTCAATCCTTCTCAGATTGCTGTTCAACCCCAAGGTATTGAAGGGAAAGATCAGCAACCTGAGGAGATTGAAAATGCAGTTTTGCATGATACGAAAAAGGTGAAGCACCTATCTGCTATGGAAGAGCTTAAAGACTTCTTTCAGCTATTCGTCAGTCGAAAGCCTAAGGCCTCTAAGGAAATTCGAGGAGAAGATGGTATCAATTCCTTCAAACTTTCCCCCCTTCACCTCTATATTAGCCGCCAAAACAGAAATGGAGGAAATGGTTCTATTTAACCGGTGAAGGTCAACTATCCGCTCTCTTTCCATTAGGGCCGGTAAAAAATGCATAGAGATGAAAAGCTCTTTTTCCCCCTCTTTCCATTTGGATTTGCCATCAAGCATTTTAATCAGAGCGTAAAAAGCAGCCATTGTAACAGCCCCTACATCAACACCATCTTTAGAGATGAAAACTATATGTCGGGGTTTACATATCTCAACGCTTTTAAGAATTAAAAGTAGATATACCGTTTCAATCCAATCTAAACGATTTTTTCGCGTGAGATCTTTTTTGTCTTTAAAGTTACAGGCCTCTACTGCATCAATTATAGACTCAAACATTTTCTTATCGACTTCTAGATCTTTAGGAAAATAAAATCCACACTGTATGCCCGACAAAAGCTGATCAAGAAATACTTTTTTGAACTGCTTTTTATCACTTAATTTGAGGTAGTCTTCAGATTGAAGGTAAAAGGGGGTAGAAACAGGTAAAGTCATAAGAGCTAAAATAGGCTGAAATTCAGCAGAAAGAGAAATTTTTTCCAATTCTCTGCAACGGGCAAATTCCTCTAATGAGGTTCTATCTTGCAAGTTCACCCAAAGAACCTTTTCATTTTGTAAAAGTGTCGATCTCAAAAATGCCTCATATTCGGGTATAGGCTGAGCCATATCAATCCGCTCTTGCATTGTCGGGCAAGGTTGTAGATATATAGAGGCTTTTTGATCTAAGTAACTCAAATCAAAAAATCGGTGACCGATATTACGCATTGCGTAAGGGTCAAAAACTGTATGCTGTTCTAGCTGCTGAAAAATCTCTATCACCTTAAATAGAGGGCCGCTGGGGTGTTTATTCAACTCTTTACCTAAAATCTCATGGATTTCCATGATCTCATGATAAGTTTCTAAATGGGACGGGTCTATGCTGTTTTTGTTTTTCTTTAGCTCTTTACCAATTAATTGGTAGATATAGGAAATAGCTCTTTGATGATCAAACTTCTGGGAAAAAATTGCAAAACATAAAGCATGGACTAACTCTAAAAAGTAACTAGAAAAACGATCCGACTCATCTGGAGGGTTATCGATGAGTTTTCCGTATCCCATATCAAACAAAAGCTCACGAATATAATTTTGGAAATCGCTAAAGTAGGAGAGACAACTTTTTTTCCCCCCTTGATCTATAAGATGGATCGGCTCAGCTGCAAAAGTCAAGGCGATATAAGCTTGATAAAATAGACGAACAATACGCTCTTGATCTCTTTTTGAGGCAAGCTGTAGCCACTTCTGAAATAGGGAACGAGTAGTATTTTTTATCGAACGAGCCGCTTTAGAAATAGAGTGGTCTTTAATCCTCTCTATTCGAATAATCGGATCCTCTTCATTTTGATTTAGCAAAAGCGTCTCAAAATCGGCAACAAGCCTTAGATGCCTTAATAGACTTTTATTATAGAATCTTGTTCCGTCTTCTTTTGTTAAAAAAAACAGTTCGTAATGCTTGTCTTTGGTGACTATCTCAAGATCGCGTAGCCCTTTTCTTTGGATATCGACTGGATCAAAATCCTCTTCTACCCACTCCTTATACCAGCTCTCTTCTTTCTCGAGTGATTCCTCAAAACGTTTTTTTAAAGTCTCTTTATAAAAACCAATAAGATCTGTGAACTCTTTAGAAGAGCTGAATCGCTCCCCCTTTACACCCTGTTGCTGAAGAATACGGTCAATTTTGGTAGCAGCTTCAGAAGCAAGCTGGATAATAGACTGGACACCGCGTGCCAATTTCTGATCGACAGATTTGACTTTGTTTACATCCTTTAGGTAGTTGTGGATTACTGTAAACTTCAATTTTAGAGCATCAGCATTTTTTTTCCCTTTTTCGACAGCTTCGTCAGAAGATAGGTCAATATCCACAACATCTGCAAGAATGTCTACTGCATCTAACAAAGCCTCAGTGTCTTGAGATTGCTGATCGTCCATATTTGGCCTTTTTCGTCCCTTTAAGAAAGAGTTCACTACTTTCTTTTCATACCAAAAAAAAGGACGTTCATCAACGTTATTTATAAAAAAAATTATAAGTTGATAAAATTAGGTTAGATAGGGTCATTTGAGGCTAATCGAAGGGTGTTTTTTAGCGCTTTTGCCAAGTATAAATAAAAGCCGGAAGGCTCAAAAGGCCAAAGACTGCTGCCAAGGTAAAATTGAGGAAAAAAAAGTCCAATTCGGTATTTTCACGGACTAAAAAAAAGCCGGCAACAGTACTACCGATAAAAGAGCCTACAAATCTTAAAAGATAGTAAATGCTGTTGGCGCTACAACGATTTGCTTGGTTAAAAAGTCCCCAGCTGGCAGTGGCTGTAACAGGCAACACAAAAGCAAGCGCAAAGGCCAAAACTACTACAGACTCAGAAGAGTAACCTTTGTAGCTAATGAACCAAGCAAAAAAAAGGGAAATATAGCCAATAGAGTAAGGAATTCTCGAGCCAACACGGTCAAATATCCAGCCTGCTACCGGGCTAAATATCGGAAAAGGGAGGGCTAAAATGGAAAACCATATTCCGGCTTCAAATGGGGTAAGACCTAAATAGATCTGGTATTCAGCGGGAAAAAAAATGAGTAAAGAAATGATCGCCTGCCAGAAAAGAGAGATAAAACAATGGCTAATAAACGAGCTGTTAAAAAATTCTTTGTATTCTATTTTTAAGTCTTTTTGCGGCTCTTTGTGTAAAGCAGGTAAAAATTTAGAAAAACAAAGACCAAGTAACAAAAAGGGTAAATTGGCTAAAAAAACCCCTTTTTGACCTATTTCTGCAACACCCCCCCCAATCACTGGCCCAAGAAAAAAGGTCAAGGTGATCAAAGCTGCAAATGTGCCGATCACGCGACCCCGAATGTCAAAAGGATAGATGTCCGACACATAAGTCGAACCTTGAGTCATACTGAAAGCTGCTGTTGCACCAAGACAAAAAAGCGAAATTAGTAAGAGAGCGCCCGAGATGCAAAAGGCCGCAATAAATGAGACAAACACATAGACCCAACTTGAAATAATCAACATTTTTTTGGGGCCGAAGCGGTCTCCAAATTTACCGGCGGGTATCAAAAAAATTATGGTGCCTAGTAGCATGCTAGGAATAATAAATTGCGATTCGATTTTAGTGAGGTTTAGGCTTTTGATTAGAGTGGGTATTGCCAAAAAAATATAGGACTGCGTTAGTATGCGTGGTAAAGTAAGAAAACTTACAAGAAGGAAAGGGAGGAAAGAAGCCTTTAATAACATACTCTTTCGAATAGATTAAGAAAATTTAAAAGTCAAACCGAAAGGGTTAGAGTGTTTTAAGTGACATTTGGGTTTACCAAAAAAATCTTCTTTTGTATTATTTTTTCTTCATGTTTCGTACTTTGATACCTTTAGGTCTCCTATCGATGACGTTGCTCTACCTCTCAAGAGAAACACAAGAAAACAGGCTCAGCCATCATCTTTTGCGTATCAATATGACGCAAGATCCTTCCACTTTAGACCCTAGAAAAAGCTCTGACCAGTTCTCCTCAGCCCTACATTTCCAGCTTTACGAAGGTCTTATGAGGATTACAAGAACCTCCACAGCAGAATTCGGTATGGCCAAAGAGGTGCATGTCTCAGAAGATAAAATGACCTACACTTTCGTTTTAAAGGATGCTCTTTGGTCCGATAAAACCCCGGTTACAGCCTATGATTTCGAATATTCGTGGAAAGAGAGCATCAAGCCGAGCTTTTTTTGCCCGAACGCGCACATGCTGTACATCATCAAAAATGGGGAAAAAATTAAAATGGGGGAAATGGACCCAGATAGCTTTGGTGTTAAAGCCATCGATGAAAAAACGCTTCAAGTAGAGCTTGAGCACTCTGCTCCCTATTTTCTTCAGATGGTAAGCTTCCCCGTTTTTTTCCCGGTACCCAAAACAAAAGCACAAACCGATCCTAAATGGGCAAAAACACAACAACCTCCTGCTAATGGCCCTTTTACTTGTGTGGCATTTATGCCCAACGAAAAGATCATTTTAAAAAAGAATCTGTCTTATTGGGCTAAACATGAAGTGTTGCCACAGGAAATCCAGATTTTACTTATCAGAGATGAATCCACCGCTTTAAACCTATACGAACAAAAAGAGCTCGATCTGATCGGTGGGCCATTCACCACAATCCCGGTGGACTCAATCCATGATTTTCGAGAAAAAGAACAGCTACAAAAAAAGGATTTGGCACTTACGGTGTTCACTACATTTAACGTATGCTCTTTTCCGTTTAACAATGCCCATATCCGGAAGGCTTTCAGCTTGGCAATTAATAGGGAATCGATTGTGGAAAATATCACCCAAAATGGGGAGAGCGCTGCTACTACATTTGTCCCACCCATACTAAAAAAAGACAATCATCCCCTCTTCCCCTCATATGATCCCCAAGAGGCCAAACAAGAACTCCAAAAAGGGCTTAAAGAGCTTAAAATTTCCTCCTTACCTCCCCTAACATACCACTACCCCATCTTTGGATGTCACGACCGCATCGCTCAGACTTTGCAGGAGAATTTCAGAGACATTCTGGATGTTGAGGTGAAAATTGTGGGAACCGAGTTTAAGACTTTTCTTTCCTTACTCAACAACAAGCAGTACCAATTTGGACAATTTCTGTGGATTGCTATGTATAATGACCAGTACTCGATCTTAGAAAGATTTAAAAACAGGAAAAACTTCCGCAATTATCCGGGTTGGAAAAATAGGGATTTTGCGAATCTTTTAGAGCAATCAGAGACTACTTTCGATTCTTTAGAGAGGGCTCGCCTTTTAGAGCAAGCTGAAAAAATTTTACTTGATGAGGCCCCATTAACTCCTATTTATCACGGAAATTACGTCTTTATGGAGCAAGATAGAATTGAGGGGTTTTATATCTCACCTATTGGTAGCCCCCATTTGCAGTGGATAACTTTTAAAGAAAATAAACCTTCTTGATCCCCTTGCTCTTAAAAGAATCTTTTTCATCTTTTAAAAAAACATTGACATTTGCTTTAATGTTCTGTTTTAATGCAGAAATGTTCAAGTATCTTAGCATCTTTTTTTTACTGATACTTTCGGGCTGCTCCAAATCCTCTACGCCAGGAACTAAGAGGCCATTACACTTAAATATCAGCCAAGACCCTAGCACCTTTGATCCACGAAAAGCGGCCGATTTTTCCTCTTCTACCCTCACCTTCTTTCTTTATGAAGGATTGATGCGTTCCACCCCCGAAAATATTTACGAGCCCGCTTTAGCAGAAAAAGTAGAAGTCCTCAACAAAGGGCTTACGTATGTTTTTCACTTAAAAAAGGCTTTATGGTCTGACCGTTCCTCGATCACCGCCTACGATTTTGAGCGCTCCTGGAAAGAGATTCTGGACCCAAAATTCCCTTGTCCTAACGCCTATCTTTTTTATCCTATAGTAGGTGCCGAAGAGGCTAAAAAAGGGAATATTCACAAAGATAAGATCGGTATTAAGGCGATTGACGCACAAACTTTGAGGGTAGATTTAGCACAACCAACCCCCTATTTTTTGGAGCTCACAGCTTTTTGTACTTTTTTTCCCTATAAAGAGCTAGAATCCTCCTTTCCACTTTACAGTGGGCCCTATAGGCTGAAAGAATATAAAACGAAAGACCATATCGATCTGGAAAAGAATCCCACCTACTGGGGCAATTCCAGGGTTAAACTCGAGCAAATTCGCCTTTTTTTAGTAGACGAGTCTATGACTGCTTTGGAGATGTTCGAAAGAGGAGATATCGATCTTATAGGGTCTTCATTCACAACGCTTCCTCTCGATTCTCTGCCGATGTTAAAAAAGCAGCACGACTTACAATCTGTCGACACTGCCGGGACAACCTTTTTATGTTTCAGTACCCTTTCAAAATATTTCAAAAATGAAAAGCTACGCCAGGCGTTTTTGCTTTCTATTGACCGTAAAGATTTAGTTGAAAACCTCACATTTTTGAACGAAAAAGTGGCCACAAGCCTTTTGCCACCTATGTTACAAAGGGAGGAAGAGAGTCACTATGTATGGATCACAGACAGAAAAAAAGCAAGGGAGCTTTTCAGGGAAGCTTTAGAGGAGTTGCAATTAGCCAAAGAGGATTTAAAAATCCGCTTTACCTATTCGGCCGGTGGGGTTTTTCCCCAAATCGGACAGGCTATTCAAGAGCAAATCCGTATAAGTCTTGATATCCATTTACAAATAGAGCAACTTGAGCCGAAAGTCTATTTAGACCGTCTTTATAAAAGAGACTTTGATTTAGCAGGAAGCTTTATACTTGCACAGTATTTGGATCCTTTAGCCTATCTTGATCGGTTCAAAAGCATCACCAACTTGAGGAATTATCCCTCATTTACAAATGAGCGTTACAGCTCTTTAATCGATCTATCCAACCAGACCCGTTCTTTAAAAGAGCGTGAAAAGCTCCTAAGACATGCCGAAAAAATTCTTATAGAATCGGCGACAGTTTTTCCTCTCTACCACTTTCGTAATGGGTTTGTTGTTTCAAAAAAGATTAAAAACCTTAAAACGTTCCCACAGGGAACACTCTATCTTGAGGAGGTGGAGATCACATGAAGATCATTCCTCTATTTGACCTTCCGGACCATGATCCGGCCTCCTATCATCATCTAGAATCTGTCAAAGCAACTTTGAAAGAGGTCTATCCGGACGAGATACCAAATGCGATTGAGAGTCGTGTAATTTGGACTAACGTAGGATTGACACTCGGTATAGTTTTAGTCTGTTCCCAGGAAAATACGCTTGGAGTGGGTCGATACATGAACGATGTGTGTTCAAGATCCCTTGTGCCGGGCAAGCTTGTAAATCTCACCTCCTCCTATTCGATGGCTTTCAAAATTGATACGTTGGAAAATGAGGGGTACTTTCTCCACAAGGTATATGCACGACTGGAGTGTCCAGAGGATCTTGCAATCGCTTTAAAAACTCTCAAAGATCTACCTCAAGAAATTCGACTCAACATTGAGGCTGTTCGTTACCTTCGAGATATTTTTAAAAACACTCCCCTATCTTTTGAAGAAAAAAACCACCTCATTCAGGAGAAAATGAAAGATACGATTGAGGTAAAAGGGGTGGAGGGCATCCACACTTTATTAGGGACCAATCGCGAGAGCGAGCATCTGACAGAACTCACACAAAAAATACTCGCTACAAAGAAGATATCGCCCGATGTTTTTTCCAGAGAAATTTTTCAAGAGTTACAGCAATTGATATTCTCTATGAAGGAGGAATTTCTTAAAGAGCGCTCCAACCATTTTATTAGCCGTCTTTTAGCCCAAAGTTACCTGTTAAGAAAAACGTGTATCCATAAAGAGATCAAAGATTCCTTTCAACTTGAGATTAAATTCTTAAAACCCCACCACAAAAGGGAGGAGTCTATCCATTCGCTTGGTGTGCTGGCCGTGATTCGATTCAAATCCCCGTCTGAAAATCTTGATTGCAATGGTCTTTTCGAGGCAGTCGTTGCCATCCTTCCAGAGTGCAAACTTCTACCAAATTCCCGGTTTTTCCATTATAGACCCCACGAGGGGCTTAAAAGTCTTTATATTGAAATCACCAAAGATGGGGAATTCGGTAAAAGCACCTTAAACAATCTAAAGAAAAAACTCCCTTTTGAAATAGATGAAAGGGTCTTTAGACCGGTTCTTCCTATTTTCATGCCTCGAAACGAAGAAGAGGTGATGAAACATATGATTTTATTGAGCAAAGAGCTCAAATATGTTGATGATATACCTCAGGTGATGCTCAATTTTTATAAGCAGTCGCCCCACTCATTAAGCTTTACCACTATCGTAGTTGCCCTCAATCGAGGGCAATCCTTAGAGATCCCCATCGATAATGTTGAAAAAAGAATGATGGGGAATTTGCGCTCAAAATACCCAAAAGAGGCTTTTGTTTTTGAACTCACTATTGATAAAGCCCCTTTCATTCGTAAAGACCGCTCCATAGATCTATTTGACGCAAGAAAAGCCGCCTCCATGCGGCTTTTTGAGCTTATTGGCCCTTTTAGAGATTACAATGGTGGTTTGATCCTAAAAAAGAGTGAAATCCTTTTAGACTTCAAAAAACAGGTGAAACCTTATACCGTAGGCTCCGAAATTCTTCTGGAGCGTTTTTTCCATGCAATTACACCCAGTTACATGCAAGGAGTTTTGCAACCAAGCGTTTTAAAAAGGCTCTTCCTTCTTTTGACAAAAGCGACCGACCAGTCGTGTGAAAACGGTTTTTTTGAACACCAAGTACATGGCGATACTCTAATTATTGGTCTTGCTATAACCGATATACATTTCAAAACACGCTTCAAACAATCCCTAGAAAAGCTGAAAATCCCCTCATCCCAGCTAGCTCTTACCCATTTTGATCAATATGGAATTAGTGCAATTGGTCTTATTTTGCGCCATTTTGAAGAGGGAATCATTCCAAAAATCCGCGATTGTTTTTTTCAATGGATAGAAGAACAAAGACAACAACCAGCCTTAGAGATGGCATGAACGGTCCGGAATTTGCTCACAAAAACCCCGCTTTTTTTCGGGTTATGGGTGAAAACATCCTTTACCTAGATTTTTTGTCACAAACCCTTTTTTCTTTAAATAAAGGGGTATCAACCCCACTAAAAACTGGACTTGCTCCCCTTTATCACCCTCTTTTTTTCTCAGGATCCCCTTTTGCAGTCGTTAAAAACCAGATTGTCACTGATAATAGCCTTGTTTTTCTTGCAGGGGGGAAAAACTCTGCTTTCGGCATGGATCTTCGACACATTTATAAGATTGAAGGGGGCGAAAAAATGGAAATTTGCCGCTCTTTGAATACCCTTTTGGGATTCTGCGTATGCCATAACGAAAAGCGGTTTTTGATCCATGAGACTGTAAGTGGAGCCTCTTTTTATGAGAAATCGGCTCTTTTCTTATGGGATGAAACAAAAAAAACGAAAACAACTCTCTATAGCGGTGACTCCATGGTTACCCATTATGGGTTTCAAGCCGACAATACCCCGTTTTTTCTGACTGAATCAGATCCTGTTGTAGTAACTCATGGGCTTGATGGTTTTAAAAGAAGAGCACTGGGAGCTACGAATATCCTCTTTTTTGAAAATAGGATCTTCGTGCTATTTTCTTTCGAGGGTGAAGATGGCCTCTATGAATGGCAGGAATCTAAAATTACGAAGATTCCCGTACCTTTGGCCTCGATACAAGAAATCTTCGCCGATTTGTCTCATCTTTATATCGCTGGCCTAACGGTGAATGGCCACTTCAAATTGCTACAGTCCGAGATAAGAAATTCAGAGCCTTTAGATTTTAAAAATGGGAATACTTTTAGCGAAAGAGCGCATTTAGCAGTAGAACCTTTAGAGGCTCACATGGGGAAGGGTTGGCTATTTGGAGCATTTCATCCTCATAAGCCTACTTTGATACGCATCCACGGCGGACCGATCGGTCACATGGAAAAAATTCTATCACCGGAAACTCAATTCTATCTTGAGAGGGGTTTTCAGGTCATTTGTGTAAATTATCGGGGTAGCACAGGATATGGCCGAGAGCATCGCATAGCCCTCTTGAGAAATTATGGTAAAGCGGATGTAGAGGATGTTGTCTGTCTCATCAAAGAGCTCAAAAAAAAGGGGGTCAAAACCTCTAACATCTTTTTAAAAGGAAAAAGCTCTGCGGGTCTGACTGCAATTTTAAGCTCTCTTGAAGAAGAGGTGCAGGCTTTAGCAATCTATTGTCCTGTAACGCACAACGATCCTTTAGATGCAGAATTAGCCTCTTTATTTCCCCCTAACTACGACCCTTTTGAAAAACTTTGCACAAATCAAGCTCCCATGATCCTTTTCCAGGGTGATGTAGACCGAATTGTTGCAAAAGAACATACCGACAAGTATGTCAAAAGTCTTAATACCACCCGTTTTTTCCAATATGAGATCCTTGAAGGGGTTGGCCACTCCATTAAAGGAGAAACCGAAATGGAGTGTCTTAAAAAAGAGTTCGCTTTTTTTAAAAACATCTCAGACACTCTTTAATGACGAACTTCAGGTCTTTTTAAGATCTCTTTTTTCAAACTTTCGCTTAAAAGAACTTAAAATAAACCTCGATGATATCTATTTTTTTTGTTATTATTCCTGCTTCTAACGCGAACTAGACACATGAAATGGATACTTCCTCTACTCTTAATGTTTTTTAATTCATCCCTTGTCTTTTCTGAAAAAGACGAGAATGGGATTTTAATAAATTTCGATAGTATAGAACTTAAAGAACTCTCCAAATTTCTTGGGAAAATATTACAGACCAATTTTGTTTTCAAAGAAGATGTGGGAAAATATTGCATCCATTTTGTCTGTCATAAAAGGCTAAAACAAGAGGAACTTTTACAACATTTTGAGCACATTCTTTTAAGCCATGATTTTATAATGGAAAAAAGGGGTTCGGTTTATCATATTCAAAAGAAAGCCGAAAGCGACTTGAAAGAGATAAAACACTCTTCACATAGCCAATTTCACATAGTAAAACTTCAATTTCACCCAGGGTCGGAAGTTATCGATGCCATCAAACAAGCTGCAACCGCTTTGAATCAGGAGCAAGAGACTCTAAAAAAAGCGCTTGAGTCTACGCAGTGGGTGCGCTCGACAAATTCTATAGTTTTTACAGCCCCGCAGGGCGTATTTGCTGAGGTCGAGGCATTTATCAAACGTCTCGATGCGCCTCTGAAGCAAGTTTTTATCGAAATTCTTGTGATCGATACTAGTATGCATAAAGGGTTAGATTTTGGGCTTGATTGGAGTTTTGAAACCAAAAAAACTAAAATAATGCCTAGCTTGACCCAAAATCTACTGCCAAAAAACCCCCTTGGTTTCAATTTGGGAATTATTGGGGATCTCATTCGCCATCAAGGGGAAAGTTATCTTAGCCTTACATCCCTGGTATCAGCATTACAACAGGACTCTGATGTCAAAATTGTATTGAATCAGAAGGTGATCGCCCAAGACAATAAACCCTCAAAAATCTTTGTCGGAGATAACCTCCCTTTTACTGGCTCAACAATCTCTACAACAGGTCAAGCGCAACAAACAACAGCCAATATTGACTATAAAGACGTTGGTGTGAGTCTTCTCATTACTCCGTTAATAGGAGATGATAATATGATCACATTGAATATTGTTGAAGAGATCTCTGAAGCCCTATCTCACCACTCTGATACCTATCTGTCGGGCATCCAAACGACAAAAACTAACATGTCCACTTCGGCTCATGTCCCTAATGCCCATTTTTTGGTATTGAGCGGTATGGCACGAAATTCCAAAACGCAGCGCACCTCAGGGGTGCCTTGCTTGGGGGGATTGCCCTACATCGGTTCGTTGTTCAATCGAACTGAAGAAAAAGAGGAGAAAAGGAGCATTTTAATCTTTGTGCGACCCCAGCTAGTGGATGCCAGCCATTTTACAAAATATGCAACGGCAGGAAACTAAACCTTCGAAATTTCCCTACCTTTTGATTTTTTGAATCTCGAAATTTGCCCTACCTTTGAATAACCCCACTAAGTCATTTTTACCAAAGCTCAAGATCTTTGATGGGAGCGAATCTTCAATGTGATTTCTTTCAAAAGGATCTCCTTATTTTCAATTTCTTGAAAACATTCCATGAGAATTTCCCCTTCGCGGGCTTTTTCTGGGTTCAAATCCATCTGCTCTTGGATACATTCTATACAGGCAAGGGGACAAATCCTTGCTATGATGCGGTTGCCAAAAAGAAAGCGGATTCTTGCAAAAGCTTTGGGAAATGTAAAACCACTAAAGGTTTTAAAAAAAGGGCTGATTCCAAAAAGTCTATCAAGCTGGGAAAAAAGTGTAGGTTCACTGATAGAGGTTGTAAAAGGGCTCATGGGGGGAACAAAACCCTCAAAAGCACTCTTCGCATCTACCATTTTTTCAAACGTAACAGAGTGAGTCTGGTCTAGATTATCAATCGTTAGTTTTGTTTTCATGTGGGAATTTACCTTATTAGAATCCGATCTTATTTAAATTCTAAAAAGATAACACAAAAACGTTTTTGTAAAAAACTAAACAAAACGTTTGCCAATAGCCATTTTTTCTTTTATGTAGAGGTTTGAAGTTTCTTTAATGAATGAGTTTCAAGTTTGCACCGTCATAAACACTACTTACAGCTTTTTACAATAGCCATAGTTTTGCTAATGGGATACACAGGTTATTCCATGGTGCTCCCCATATTGACGCCAATGCTTGTATCCACAGACACCCTCCTAGATCCATCGGTTACCGAATCGACCCGCTACATTTTAGTGGGGTTGCTGATCGCCTGTTTTCCTTTAGGTCAATTAATCGGCTCTCCCATCTTGGGGAGACTATCTGATCGCTTGGGACGAAGAAATATCCTAATCTATACTCTACTACCTGTAATTCCTGCCTATCTTTTAGGGGGGTTCGCCATCACTTGGAAGCAGCCTTTACTACTTTTTATCAGCCGCTTTTTGACAGGTCTTTTTGAGGGGAATGTAGTGATTGCAACAGCATCGATGGCAGATATCTCTGAGACCAATAGCGAAAAAACATTCAACTTTGGCTGGGTGATCACTTTTTCTAATTTGGGCTGGATGGTCGGCCCTTTTATAGGTGCTGCTGTTATAAACCCAGAAATTGTCACCTGGTTTAATTTTGCGACCCCTTTTTGGCTAGCAAGTTTTATTTCGTTCATCACCCTTGCACTTGTGATGCTCTTTTTTGTTGAAACACTCCCCGATATCTCAAAAGTATCCCCCATAAAAAAATACTCCAACACTATAAGCCCCCAACTTCTACATATCTTGATAGGGGCAACATTCTTTTATCTAGCTTTTACCGCCTTTTTTAGCTTTTTACCCCTCTTACTCATAAAAAGGTTTAGCTTCTCACCCTCGGTAATCGCCCTTTTTGAGGGGTATACCTCTATTCCTTTCTGTTTTGCTCCCCTGTTTTACCGAGCCATAAGCGCCCGACTTTCCAATAAACGCACCACACAAATTGCCGGTTTTTTACTCACCGTCTCAATCGTTTTTGTCCTTTTGAGCAACTCCACCTTTTATCTGCTCTTTTCCTTAATCCCCCCCAGTTTTTTTATTGCGGTCGGAACGACTTACCTTGCGATATTGGTTTCGGATGCAGTAAGCGTTGAGGATCAGGGAATTGCACTGGGAATCAACCAATCCTGTATTGTCTTTTCCGAAGCGATTAGCGCTATATTGTGCGGAATTATCGCTAATATAAGTTACGCCTCCCCTATCGTATTTTCAGCCCTTTTCGCCTCTTTCAGCGCGGTTTGGCTTTTCAAACTCAAAAACCCTCAAAACCCTATTTTTGGGGATAATTCTTAATTTTTTTTAAAATTTTTAATTGTCATTTTTTTAAACAATTGATTTTCAACAACCTATTTTTTTAAAAAAAAATATTAATTTTTATCAAAAAAATGCAAGAAAATGATACAATCTACCCTTAACCAAAAAAGGAAACTTATGGCTATAGCAGACCAACAATTGGATACTGGGTCTCAAAATCTAGGATTCTTTAACCAAATAAATAAACGTAGTGAGCTGGTATCTTTAGGTTTGGGGGCCTCGGTTATCGGCATAAGTGCTTATAACGGAGGAAGAATTTGGGAATCTGTTGCTATCGGCTCGATTCCTGCTGTCGGTCTATACAGTGGATTAAAGATTTTTAACCTTTTTAAAAAAACCTTTTCTCAAGATTTTCTCGAAGATAGTTCAAATACCTCTATAGAGGCTAGGAATTCATCGAAATATAAAGTCGGCCCCTTAGGCGCCAGTTGTTTAAGCTTAACAGCGGGATTGGCCTTTGCAGGGCTTGCACAGCTGAGTAAAAATAATTTTTGTAAATATGCCTCATTGGTTTGCATCGTTCCAAGCCTCGGATTTATGGCTTATGAAGCCCAAAAAAATCTTTTTTTTAAAGCCCAGCCCACAAAAGAAGGGCCAATTTTTACAACTGAAAAAGACCCTAGGGGAAAGTACCGTTTGTCTATTGATCCTGTTGAGCGCAAAAATGTAAGGACTCCGAAAGTACGAAAAGAGGGTGATAAATGGGTGATCACACGCGAGGAAATCGAAAGGTATAACTTAGAGATGGGTTATGTATTCGATATCAAAAATATCGAAGATTACAAGCAATTTATCAAAGATTACTCCACATTTCCTTTTACACCAGTTGAAAAAGTTGTGTTTAGTAACAGCCAATCTGGGGGTAAAGCTACTTTGGAACGGCAACACTCAACTGTTTTCACCCCTTTCAGCGCTAGTGAGGTATCTGGTGTGCCATTCAGTGTTGAAAAAGCTGCGTCTATTAGCAGCCAATCTGGAGGTAAAGCTGCTTCGGAACGGCCCCCCTCAAGTGATGTATCTGGTGTGCCATTCAGTGTTGACCAGGCAGGAAAATTCATGGATCTCCTTCGTTTTGGAACGACTCACCTTCCTTTGTTTCTAGAAAAATTAGAATTCGATACAGAGGATGAATTTAACATTTTTTATGTAGAAGCGGTTGGTAAAAGAGAAACAATAGTTAAAGAAATGGGAAATCGATTTAGGAATTGGTGCAAAAATTAAAAAGTAGATCAATAAAACAAACAAAAAATTTTAATTTTTTCACTGCCTGTTCCTCTTTTTCTACCGATTAAAAAAAGGGTTTTTATATGCGAGTTAATAGTAATTTAGATGCAGAATGTGCTTTGCAACATTTCTTTGTTACTGAAGAAAAAAGGGGTTCGGGCGACAGGACTTATGGACAAATTGTTTACCAACACTCCAAAGAGGTTCAGAAAATAAACCTCCCTGGGGTTAAGACGCCCATAGAAATCCTGAATATTAAGGCCTTTAAAGACCGCACAGGCAGTTTTAACCGCTTTATTAGATCATCTACGGACTATTTTTGGAATGAACGTGCCAGCTACAAAAATCGGGTCTTTTTCGGACGAAATGCGCATCCTGATGAGAATAGAGTTCTTTTCCATCAAGGAGCTATTTTGAATGCCATCGATAGGATGGAACATAAATGTCTTAAACGTTTTGTTAAAGAGATCCACTATGCCCCTCTAGTGGGAGATTTAGAGAAAATTTTTTATCAAAAAAAGAGAGCTTTTGCTTTTTTGAAAGACGAGGTTTTAAAATCTAGTGACCCCCTCATCAGGGGATTGGATTTACAGCAGGCAGTTTTTCCATTTACTGCTTCTATAAAAGAAACCACATTAGAAAAAATTTTCTCGAAGGCTTGCAATCCTGTACAATATGTTTTAGAGCTTGAGGCCCAAAATCCCTTTATTTTTACCCCAAGCACCGCTAATCCGGTAGAAAAAAAAGTTGATCTATCCTTAGATGTGCAAAAAAAATCTCCTTTCAAACGAACAAAAGATTACCTAAACTCTCTAATAAGCCCTATCAATACCATTCCTGAAACTCTTCAAAACAAGAGTTTGCCCCCACAGGTGGGAACTATGAATGAGCTAACCACCACAATAACAGGTTCATTTATGAAACAGATGGGAAAAATTGCTGATAGGTCACAAAAAACCTTTTCAAGATTTGAGAGTTATTTTAATCAAATGCCGACACCTACAGCTCTTCAACATTTGGAAAACAGCTTTTTTTAAACATCCCTACACCCTTTTTGTATAAAAAAATCCTGGATCTTGGTTTTTTAAAGGGAATGCTCTGAAACTTGGGGTGGGTAAATCCAGCTTTGAGCTTTGTCCCATAACCACCATAGAAGGATTGCCGAGGCTGCGGCAATGTAACACCACATAATGGCCCAAAACACATCTAAAAGAGCTAAAACGACCGCCTGCTCGCGTGCGAGGTAATTGAGTTCTGCGATCGGTTTTCCGATTGGAAAAGGGACTTTTTTTGCAGCTTCCAGAAACTGGCCTGTATAGGGATTTAAAGGTGTAACGAATTCAGTGAGAAATTGACGGTGAAAATAGCCTCTTCTAGTCCAAATTGTTGTAAAACAAGAGGTCCCTATGGCTCCCGACGTGACTCGAAAAAAATGAAAAAAGATCAATGCAGAGGGCCTTTCGCTCTCCGATATCTCTTCAAGGCTTAGGGTCATGAGCGGAGCTAGATAAAAAGCAAACCCTAAACCCAGAAGGAATCTAGAAAGCTGAATATGAGTTAAATCGATATCTATATAAAAATTCGTTGTCCAATAGGAGACGGCTGCAAACACCACCATAGAAAAAAACAACAATTTCTTTGACGAAAAGTGGCTAAAAAAAAATCCTGAAAAAGGGGCAATCAAAAAAGGTAGAATCCCGATAGGTGCGTTTGCAAGACCAGACTTAAAAGCGTCATAACCCATATAAGTCTCTAACCAGATGGGGATGATCACAATCGTTCCAAAAAAACTACTGTAGGTTAAAATCACAATCAATATCGACAAGGAAAATGTTTTTTTTTTAAGAAGAGAAAAGTTCAAAATCGGGCTCTCACAATACCGGTTCCAAACGATAAAAAGAGCCAAAGCTAACAGGAATGTCCCTGCTAAAAAAAGGACTAAAGGAGAACGATACCAGTCCCACTGTTGCCCTTTATCCATAATAAATTGGGCGCTAACCGTCATTGTGATCAAAAGGACAAAACCAAATTTATCGAAAGGGACAATCTTTTTTTCCTTTTCCAGCTCTAAAATCAATCCCAGAACCAGTCCACATAGAATTCCGATAGGGATCATGACTAAAAAAGCGATTCTCCAAGACAAGGCAGTAGCAAAAAACCCTCCAATAATTGGACCTAACATGGGAGCACTTATCATAGTGGAGGCCCAGAACCCAAAAACTTTCTGGTGATACTTTTTAGGATAAATTTCCAAAAGGATAAATAGCGCCAAAGGGAGTATAGGTCCCGATATGACCCCTAGAATAAATCGAAAGAAAAGAAGGACGCTAAAGGAGTCCGTCAGACCGCAAACTAAAGAGGCAAAAGGGAAGATCAATAGGGAGAAAATAAAAAGCCTTCTTTTTCCCAAATAATTGAGCAAAAAAAACAGCAATGGGATAGCAAAAGCATTTCCTGCAGAAAAAGTGGTGACAATATAAGTCCCCTGCTCAACTCTTGCCCCTAAATCTCCCACAACGTAGGGCAAAATTACACTCGAAATCGAATAATCTAAAACGAATAATAAAGAGGCGATCAAAGTAGTAAAAGTCACCACAAACAGCTGAAAAGGGGAGAGATTTTGTTTCGAATCGCTCATAGCTCACTCAACATCGAATTGAGCTCTTCTTCGGAAAATTCCACAAGGGTGTTATTATCACGAATGATACCGATAGAATCTTTTTTTCCCTTGTCACCCTGAATGTTATACACCTCTGTCAAGTAGATCGGTTTTTCATTTCTTGGTTGTGGGTTTTGGGGTAAATCCAGATCGTTAACGTGGACATGAGTTTCCATAGTAAGCCCAAGCCTTAAGGGGTGCTTTCTAAGCTCCTCTGGATCCAAGGTAACCCTTACAGGGAGACGTTGGACAATTTTGATCCAGTTTCCAGTAGCCTCCTGGGGTGGTAAAAGAGAAAAAACGGCCCCTGTACCCCCTGAAATCCCCTCAACAACACCATGATAAATAACTTCGTACCCGTACATATCTGCTGTCATATCGACTTTTTGTCCAATTCGAATTTTACTCAATTGAGTCTCTTTAAAATTGGCATTCACCCACATTTGCTCGATTGGGACAACCGTCATTAAAGGATCATTAGGGTTCACTGCCTCCCCGACTTGAACAGTACGCAAAGTGACAATGCCTGTGGCTGGCGAGCGAATGACACACCGTTCCAAATTCACACTTGCCTCGATAAAAGCCTCTTTTGCAGCCAAAACTACGGGGTGTGTCTCCACTGTAGTTCCTCTGACGTAAGCGATAGCCATCTTAAGTTTGGATTTCAGCATTTCTATTCTAGAAAGGGTCGCTAAATAGAAAGATTCGGCTGCGATAAAATCTTCTTGAGATACGGCCCCGCTATCAACTACTGCTTTACGATCCTCATAATCTACTTGTGCTTTGATAAGAACCGCTTGTTCTGCTTTTAATTCAGCAAAAACCACTCTTACTGCCTCAAATTTTAAAACGGTTTGTCTTGTCGCATTTGCTAGATCAGCCTTTGTCTTTTCATAAACGGTCTCAAAATCGATAGTTTCGAGCTTTACGAGGATTTGCCCCTCTTCTATCAAAAAGGTATCATCACTATGGATTGAAGTGACATAAGAGCTGATTTGGGGAGTGATCAATATCGGATTGCCGTGTACGTAGCTATCTCTTGTGGATTTGTAAAAACGAAAAAAAACACACCATGATATAAATGCGAGAAGAAGAATTGAGCTGAAGGTGATAAGAACAGCAAAAATCGCTTTATGCTTTCTATCCATTTGCCCCCCCTTCAACGTAACCACCTCCTAAGAAGCGGATGAGTTGAATATGATATTGGTACCTTTGTCTGTACAAATTCCACAAAGTTATCCATTTTTCATATACCCTGTTTTTCTCCCGATTCAAGCCGATTTTGCTTGCTATGCGGTTTTTAAACAGTTTTTGGGTCAAATCTAATTTTATATTCTCCTCGTCAAGAAGTTTCTTTTGATAACCAATACGTAAAACTACACCTTCGATATTACTTACGGCATCTTTTACTTGTTGGGATGCTTTTAAAACATGAGCATTATATTGATGAATTCCCGCTTCATAGGCTTTGATTGCAGCACCTAGATTTCCCTCTAAACGAAACCCTGTGAAAATTGGTAAACTGAAAGAGGGTAAAAGAGAAGCTTGAACGCTTGAGGGGGAGAAAACGACCCCTTTCAGATTTTGTATTCCCAGCGATCCTATGATATTGATATCGGGGTAAAAAAGTGTGCGCGCAATCTTAATTTCTCGTTGTAGAGCTGTAAGACTGAAGATATCACTCGATAGATCAGGTCTCCTTTTAAGAAGGCCTAAAGAGAGATTTGTAGGGATCGAAAGTTTTTCTAAAGGTTCTTGAAAATTTGAGGAGATCGGATAAGAGCTATCGGGACCATTACCCATTAAAATCGCTATTAGATGACTTTGGACCTGTTTAGCGGTGGTTAATGACTCCATATCCTTATTCAAAGATTCGAGTGCTTGATATTCAATCTCCATTTGGATTTGATCGATAATTCTATGCTTCAAAAGTTGCTGGCTTAAAAAAATGATCTCTTTTTGGGAGGCTATCCAATTCGAGAGCTCTTGTATCTCAGCCTCAAGAGACTGTAAGATAAAATAAACCTCGGCGACCCTTGTGCTTATGTCTACTTGCACAAAACTTCTTTTTGCCTCGACCGATTCCAATCGGTTCACAGCGGCCATCCAGGTTTCGTAATTTTTTCCCCATATATCCACCTCATACGAAAGAATTCCGTTGAGATCGATTTGCAAAGCGTTGGGGGGTATGTCGGGGTTGAGGGTGCGATAAAGGCCATTTTTGGACAGATGCGCCCAATTGAGGTCTCCGTCCACTTCTGCCTGAAACCAACGGGGGCCACCCGCCCTTTTTGCTAGTTGAAAAGCCTCTTCAACGCGACTTTTAGCCTCTAAAAGGTCGGGGTTTTTCTCCAATGCTATCTGAATACACCTACTAAGACACGAATCTTCGAAAATCTCCCACCAACTTGCCGTTGGCCAAAAACCGACAGAAAAAGGCCCCTCTATATCCTTACCGGCACAAATTGGGGATACAATAGGTGCCTCTTGGTAAACATGTAGTTGGGGATTAGCCTTTTGATTCCATGCACAATCTTGAAGCAAAAAAAAGACCATGTTTGCGGCCATAAGCCGAAAGAAGCGCTCCACTGATAGCGTTATTGTCTTTTTTATCCCCATCATCCACTCCATTAATGAGTTATGAAAAAGATTGCAACAACGGAATCAAGATGAATGAACTTGAGGCGCCTCTTAGAAGATTTTTAAGTTTTTTAAAACCTATTCTTCTTTTTTAATCCACTCTTCTAAAGCTTTTTCTAAACTCCAACGTTCGTCTGGATTTTGTTTAAGCAGACCCTTGATCACTTCTGCTTTAGCAGGAAATTTTGATTTAAGCTTCTTATCGATGAAATCCTCTACAAGTATAGTTCTTATGTCTATCGCTTGCTTAAGGTGCATTGGATGAGAAAAAATTTGGCTTAATTTAGCCCTTGAGACTGTCTCGACGGATACGTTGAGGATTTGTGATATCTGTTCAACTTGTTCTCTTGAAAAAACTTGAGAAAGAAAGCCTAACCTTCTTTTATAGTAATAACTATCTAAATTTTCCTTGAAACCACCGCTGAATAGCATCACAAAAAGTGTTAAACCCAGGGCGTAGGAATCGGCTTTATACAGATCTACTAAACGATTACTTACATAATCTTTTACATTAAAATTTAAGTGCTTTGACAGGTTTGTAAAATCGAACTCAGGGGGTAAATATAGTGCTGTCCCTTTATCTTTAAGCCCAATATTAGGAGCTTCAGACAGATCTGTTGCATAACCGTAATCGCAAATAAAAACCTGCCATTGATTTCCTTCCACCTGATGAAATAGCACATTTTCGGGTTTTATGTCCCCATGTACAATTTTTGTCTGGTGAAGACGAATCAATTTATCCATTAGCTGAGTGCCAAAATTGTATAGAACTTCGTCTTCCAAATCGATCGCTTGAAACGGACTCAAAGACACCAAAGTAAATAAATCCCCGCGATTGGCTAGCCTCGATAATGTCTGGTGTGGTTTCAATACACCATCTTTTTGAAACACCAAGGTTTCAGGACCTACCCCCATGCTTGAGGCCTGTTTATAAAATGGTAAAGCTCTCTCAAATCTCTCTCGAACTATCCCCGGGTCGGTAGCTTGCGTGTAATGTTTTGTTGCAGCTTTTAGCTTGGAATAGATAAAATTTTGAGTCGCACCGCTAGGCTCTAATTCAACTGCTACAAAAGCAAATACTTCCGAAGAGGCTATCAAAGGGGATCCTTTATAGACGAAAAAATCTCTTTGTACCGTCGAACCATCCTCTTTGATTACATGTCTAGACTTTCTTACAATTTTTTTTTCGTCGATTCCTGTCTCAGGCATGCTTCCGGCATAGGTAAAAATTTCTGTAATAATCTTTGCAATATCTTCCATCCTCGGCATTTTTTTAGGTTTTGGGCAAAGTAGTACGTTTTTGGGTGCCATGAATGGAAAAAAGCTCCTTGGAGATTCCCCTACCGAAGTGGGAGAGGCGGGAGTTGCGCTTCGTGCAAATAGATCCACGGGTGTGTCAGCAGTTGAGAGAGGGGTATTTGCTAGGGGGGTGCCGTCCCTGCTTGGATCATAAAGGGGTGCTGAAGATGGGGTTTCAGCTCTCGATACACTAGATTCAGGGATCGGCGAATTGCCGAAGCTTTTCAAAAAGCCTGATACTGTAGAAAACATGGAACCTCTTATTTTAAATATAAGAAATTATATCGTTTATTTACAAAAAAAACAACACACGAGCTCGAAAAATTTAACCCTGTCTAAATAAGTGGGTTAGATAAAATTTTCCCTTACCCCACCTTTAAACATATCAAAAATTCAATGATTTTTATAAAAAATTATTATATAATCTTAAGAGAAGCAGGGAGAAATTTCAACTATGACAACTAATGTAAGCACGGTTCATGAGGATATTGGCGGTTGGGACTTGATGAAAAACCTATGGCATAGTTTCAAAGACGAATCCACTAAAAACCTTGCCACTCAAGATAGTACTGTAGGGAAAATAGGAGCTATTTTCAAAACTTTAGCCTGCTTGCTGGCAATGTCCGTATTAGCTGGAGGCGTTTGTGTAGCGACCGTTTTTGAATGCATAAACCCCTTAAATATGGACAACAGGCCTATACTACCCCAAAATCCCACGATTGCGAGAATCTCTTCAGTCGAGCAAATGCTCAATGAGTACCACAAAAAAGAATCTTGATAACACGATCAGGTGGGTACAATTCTTGGGCTTTTTAAAATCACGTTTTGCCCCCTAACATGTAGACAAACAAGCTTTTTGACTAATCGGACTCCTCAAGCTGATACCCCTTAACTTTGATCGCCTCCTCAAGTTTAGCCTGAAATCTTTTTTGCCAGTCCGGGAGGATTTTCGGATAGGCATCATATCCTCTGGCTAATTTAAGGAGGAAAAAACAGGTTTGCGATTGGGGGTGAGCCTCTTTTGCTATTTCCAAAATCCTCAGCGGTTTATCCAAAGTAAAGCCTGCACCACCTCCGATAAAATAGACAAAGCTTTTAAGCCAGTCGTAATCCTTCTTCTCACATTTTTTAAAAATCAGGTCTTTGACGAGCGCGATTTTTTCATGGATCGCAGCATCGGATCCAGAATAGACAAAATCGAGTTTGTAGAGATTTTCTAAAGGCTCCCCCTCAAGAGGCTCTAAATTTTTAGTACGAATCATTTCTATTAATTTAGGAGAACAACCATGCAAAAATATCTTTGAGAACTTGAAGATTTCAAGGCATCTTTTCCAGAAATCCTTACGAACCTCTGTACAGAAGTTCATAATTTCTTTTAGGTCATCCATCGATTCGCCGTAGCAGGTTAAAATCACCTTTTGAGCGATCTCTTTAAAGAAGCTCGGTTGAGGAGCCTCTTCCAAGTTGCCCTCTAAAAAGTCTACAAGACAGCGGTCCCCGAACTTCTCAATGAGAAACTCTTTTGCCATTTTTTGTTGTTCGTCCTTTTCTAAAACCTCAAATCCAAGAAAACGGATCTCACCATCAAATGTCTCTAAAAGAGCTTTTTTGTTTTTTTCATCAGGGGTATCTAGAAAAGAGTAAATTTTGCTTCTCTGTAACCTGGAGGAATCGATAAAATTGCTGTAAATTAATGGGAAACAAGATCGGACAAAACCGTTCCTCAATTGAATGAACTGAAGAATTTTGAGCCATCTTGGTTTAAAAAGCTTGCCCATTTTGAGTTGGTGATCTGCCATCCACGACAGCAAAGACGCCAGGTGATTAAAAGAAACAGGATCTCTTTCCCCCCGAATTGGAAGCCCCTCTTCATCAAACATTCTTTGAAACAATCCCTCGCACAACCTCGAATAAAATTCCCTAGTCAGCCCCTCTCCGAAACCATGTTCGCCAATGAAGCGGATGTTTGTGGGTTTTGGATCAAATTCACTCCATATGGTTAAAAATCTTTGGGGGTCTGTGGGTATTGTATCAAGGTTAACGCTCCAGCTTACAGACTCCCATTCCACCTCCTCGTCGTCCTCTTGATATTCAATAGAGCCTAAAAAGCTTCGTAGAAAATCCCCGAGCATTTGGTAGTCATGAGACAAGGCCAGCCTTGCTGCGTGGATAATCTCATAGGGTGTGAAATTAAACCTCTGAACCAATCGATGTACAAGCCGCTCTTCCCCTACAGATGTAGCTGAATAGAGCGCCTGTACGACACCCTCTCTTGAAGGGCCGCAATCCATCAAAGAAAAAAATAGATCTTCATCTGTCTCAATGGCCAAAAACTCCAGACCTAAATCGATGAAGGAGGTATGTAAGCCTAAATTTACTAAAAGAAATATTATATTCGCTTTTTTCTCATAAACTGCGTCTAAAAAAGCCTCCCCCATAAAGACAGGGTTGATCCCCATAGACACAAACTGCTTGATAAACTCCATATTTTCGAGTTTACAAGCCTTCATAAAAGCCGCTCGCCGATAAGAGTCCTCCACATCCAGAGAAAAAAGCATGACAGCTAAAGAAAAATCATAATCTTCTATCGCAATAATAAGATAGTTTAATAGCTTATGTCGATCGATTTCACAATCGCTCAAGAACTGAAGAGCACTATAGTTTCTATGTAAAATAGCTGTGTCGAGCGCTCTATGAAGGATATCTTGTGTCAATCGAAACTTAGTGACTAAAAAAGAGAGGAAACTTGAGCCGCCTCTAGCTATCTCCAGATAAAATAACTCTTCAATAATTAAAGGATCTGCCTCTAAAAAATTACAAATGATCTTGAACTCATCGAGTTTTTCTGTGCTAAAAGCTGTTTTCAGCCCCATATACAAAAGATTTTGGGTGGGTTTCTTTGTCTTAAGCAAATTCTCAAAATGTTGAGGATCGCCTGACTGTAAAGCCGATAAAAAATCGGCCTCATCCAAAAAATCCAAAGGGAAAAAGTCGAATTTTCTATCAACTGGACAAGGGGAAACTCGCCCCTTTAAAGATTTTTTACAGCTTTTGGTTTGCTCTAAAGATATTTCATCCATCCTTTCTGCCAAAGATTGGACAAAAAACTGTTCACAATCTTGTTTTTCTGCCATTGGGGCTATAGGACTTTTTGGGAACAAAGCGCTTGAGGAAGCATTCATACTGTCTACTGGGAACATAATCTAAAAAAGGAAAGCGAATTAGAAAGAAATTTTTATTTTGGGTCTAGAGTTTAGAAAATATAGAGAAATAAAGTAAACAAAACTCTACTAAATGAAATTAAAAGGGGCCTCAAGAAGACGTTAGTCAAAATACGAAGACCCCAAAAAGATTAAAGACGTGGCAAAACAATTTGACGCTGTTGCCCCATGTACTTCCCGCCACGGTCTAAGTAGGAGGTAATACAAGGGGTATTCGCTTTTAAAAATAGGACTTGTGCTAGCCCCTCCCCTGCATAGATTTTAGCAGGCAGTGGTGTCGTGTTAGAGATCTCTAAAGTTACATGCCCTTCCCATTCGGGTTCAAAAGGGGTGACGTTCACAATAATACCACACCTGGCATAGGTCGATTTTCCAATGCAAAGTGTCAAGATATCTCTAGGTATCCGAAAGTACTCAATAGAGACCGCTAAAGCGAAAGAATTGGGCGGGATAATGCAAACATCATCTTCAATATCTACAAATTCTTTCTCTTTGAAACCTTTTGGATCCACGCTTGAACAAAAGACATTTGTAAAAACTTTGAATTTACGGTCGACTCTTAAGTCATAGCCGTAACTAGAAAGACCGTAACTAATGATTTTGTTCCCTTCTCTATCCTGACGGACAAGATGCGGGTAAAAAGGCTCTATCATCTGAGAGTTCTCGACTCGCTCGATGATTTCTTTATCTGATAATAATCCCATAGTATGTTTAATCTACAGGTTAAACGAAATTTTCGTCCATCTAGAGATACTGTTCTTTCAAGTCCGGTTCCAGCAATACACGAAAAAAACATCTTTTTAACCAAACATAGTCCACCGTCGTGTTCTCACCCCGTTTTATTGTAAATCACTCTATCCTACAAAAACCGCTCTAGAAAAAAAAGGGACAAACTCGTCAAAATATCACCGAATAAGAAAAAAACTTTTATGGTTCAAGTCTATGATTCATTTTTCCAAACAATTCCAGTCTATCCCTAATTTTTCTGTGCCTCTAGACGACGAAAGTTTTATAAAAATTTCTTTAGTCGCGGGGGGCTGTCTTATCTGCTTTCTTTATTGGCTACAAAAGCGATGCAGGCAAATAGAGAATGAAAGGGTTCGTGTTTTCGATCATTTCCAATAAGTCTTTTAGCCCTTATTTACCCTGATGGTTTTTTTACTAAAACCCTACAATAGGGAAAATCCTTTCAGGGATTATTTGTTGGGTGTTTTTAGCACACCACCAGACGAACAAAATAAAAAATGAAGCCGCTATGTAGGCTACTTTTAGAGACTCTTCGTTATGAACAAAAGGGGAATTTTCCATTGGCAAGCTCTCCTCTTTACCGAAAATTATAATCATAAGAATATGTATTTTTATTTAAGGGCCCTATAATAGACAAATTCTCGATAGATTACAAATCAAAGAGTGTGCTATACACCTTGAATTTATGGATAGTAACCCATTCTTTGACCTCCCGAAAGAACCACCCAAAATAGACCACGCGCTGCGCCCCAAAAAACTTGACGAATTTCTTGGGAACAAAGATGTCGTAGAGCGATTGAAAATTTTTGTCTCTGCTGCCATTGAGAGGAAAGAACCATTGGGACACGTGCTATTATACGGCCCACCCGGTCTTGGAAAAACATCCCTAGCTCACATTATTAAAGAGGAGATGGGTGTAGATATACTTATTACCTCAGGGCCTTTATTAGAAAAAGCCAAAGACCTGGCAGGGATGCTCACCTCCCTAAAAGAAAAGGACATTCTCTTCATTGATGAGATTCATCGGCTCTCAAAACCTGTTGAGGAGTATCTCTATCCGGCAATTGAGGATTTTTCCTTAGATTTGATGCTCGATACCGGCCCTTCAGCAAGAAGCGTCAGGATAGAATTGCCAAAATTCACTCTTGTCGGTGCTACAACACGCTTTGGGGATTTGACAGCTCCGCTACGATCCCGTTTTCAACTGATCACAAGGTTAGAGCTCTACAGTCTAGAGGATTTGTCTGAGGTGGTCCGCTTCACGGCACGAAAAATGGGAGTAGAACTTCCGTTAACTCTCGCCCGACTCATCGCTGAACGTTCCAGGGGGACTCCACGACTTGCCGGAAATCTTTTGAGATGGCTTCGCGATTACATCACCGTTCGTAACGGATGTGTATGGAATGAAAGCGGGGTTAGAGAGGGGATGAAAAAACTAGGATTAGATCTATTTGGTTTAGACCCTTTTGACAGAAGACTTTTGGAGATCATCTATACCCAGCATAAAGGGGGGCCTGTGGGCATCTCTAATTTAGCTGCCTCTTTAGGCGAAGATATTGCAACGATTGAAGAGGTTTTGGAGCCGCACCTGATTACTTTAGGTCTTCTCAAACGCACCTCAAAGGGGAGAGAACTTACAGAAAAAGGTTTAGAGCATATAAAAAATAGCAAAGACGAGGAATCAAAAGTATGTTGACGTTGAGTCTGTTTTTGTGGTTGGGAAGCTTTTTTGGGTCTGAAACGCCCAAAGAGGAGAAAGCCCTCCCCCAAAATGATCCCAGAGTACAAGTGAAGGTCTTAGTGAAAGGGCGTGTACCGGCCTTTTTTCTTGATGTGAAGGGGGAATTTGAGGTTGTGGATCTTAAAAATGGGCGCCGTCAAGTCAAATCCTATTTTCCCAAAAAAGGGACTCTGCAAATCAAAGACGGTATTAAATGGATCGAATCTTTTTGGGGAGTACATCAAATCAAGGTGATCCCCTCACAGAATGACCCGGTTTTGATAGATGGGGTAGAATATTTTGGAAATGTGGAGGTGATCTCTGCAGACAATTTATTACATGTCATCAATGAAGTGGAGGTTGAGGACTACGTCCGCTCCTACATGACTCACCACTTTTGTGACAAACCCTTGAATAAAGCGGTTCTAGAGGCGTTGTGTGTTGTGATTCGTACCGATATCTACCATACCCTCATGCGTAATCGGCAGAGCTTTTTTCATATTGATGCCAAAAAAGTGGGTTACCATGGAGCCTCTTTGAGAGGGCTATACCCGATGATTGATAGAGCAGTAGACAACACCAAGCACAAAATTCTTCTGTTTCACAATAGACCTTTCCCAACTGCCTGGACTGAACATTCGGCAGGGCAAACGGCAAGCTACAAATCCATATTTAGACAAAACTTTGAAGGCCCCTGCGGAGCCTATGCACCTTTAGCTTTACAGAATAAAGAAGAGACTAAATGGACAAAAGAAATTCCTATTGAGGAGATCACCGAACGTTTTGGATTATCCTCAGTAAAAAAAGTGGATCTATTCATCGACTCTGATTCTGAAAAAGTTTATGCAGTGAGATTTTTTGACCGAACAAAACATGTGGATGTCCCTATAACTGAATTAAAAACGCTTCTTCCAAGCAACCATTTTAAAATTGATGTCAATCCTCATAGTTTAAAAGTCCATGGTTGGGGTAAGGGGCTAGGGGTCGGTCTTTGTGTATATAATGCTACCCGCCTTGATGCGGAAGGGGCAAGTATGGAGGAGATCCTAAAAAGCCATTTCCCTCAGACATCAGTTGAGGTACGCAACACCGTGCCTGATCTAGTGGCCCGCTTTATAGAAGAAGAGCCTACCCTCTGGTATGCAAAAAAAATAAGCGCCTTCAATGATTAACACTGACCCCACATCTTGTGGGGTTTTTTTGGCCTTTTTAAACTTTCCCTCGATGTTTAAGGCCTAAATCTTAAAAAAAGAGGAGTTTTACTTGATCTTTTATTGACCATCAAAGAAACTCTTTTCTCTTAGAAAATGTACAGAGACTCCGTAGAATTAAAAAAAGGCACTACGGGTATGTCTCAATAGATTTTCGACATTTTTATTCAGTAGAGAAACAGTATGCATCCGGTAGATTCTTTTTGTAAATCGCCCCATCTTTTTATCGAGAATATAGATTTTGAAGAACCTACAACGCCGAAAACTTTAAGCCCTACCTCTGCCGTCTTTGTCCCAAACGAAGACCGCTCAACGGTGAATTTTATTGAAAATCTTCACCAAATGAGTGTGAGACAGGTGCATGAGTTTTTACAATACAACTACAAACCGTTTTTCATGCATTCCAAAACAGAAAAACTTGAAGAGCTTTTTTTGCGCGAAGAAATGCAGCTTGGGTTAGAAAATCTTTTTTGGAATAAACCCTGGGCCCTTTTTACTTTTCTTGATCTTTTCCCTAAATGGGACTTTCAAATGTTCAAGTGCAATTACGATGGTTGTATACATAGAGCTTTTAACGAAAACCCCTTTCGTTTTCGACATTATCTGGATCGCCCCATAATCGCTCAATTCCTTTTCCAAAAAAGCGATTTTGAAAAACTTTCTTTTTATACAAACTGTAGAGGCTTTTGGCACCATTTTCCTAAAGAGCTTTCCTCTCCCCTTATCGAAGTTTTTAAAAAATTTGACGAGAATTTTTTAAAAAAAGGGGATCTCGTTGAGGTTATGGAAATGTTCTTCCCCTTAATCCACCCCCGTGCCCAGAAATCTTTTTTGAGTATCAATTCTCTTTTTAAACTTTTACTGACTCATTTTAGGTGCGATAGCGAAAGATTGGCTAGCTTTTTCCGAGCCGATATTTTTAATAACCCCCTAGAACAAAAGTTGTTTTTTTTCTCTTTCCATAAAGAAGAGGTGCAGCGACAAATCATCGCTGAAATACTTTTACAAAAGGGGGAGATGGGACAACCCTCTACTGAGCAATCATGGGCTTTTCGTAGTCTCGATAGGGTTCCCCACAATTTTTTCCCCCATCATTTGCTTCATTTTTCTATGAACACCCCTTACTACAACTCTCTGAGATTAGTGCAACAACAGGCATTGGACGACATCAAGAGACACACGATGAAAATCGTTAAAGAAATATCCAAAGAGCCGGAAAAAATCGATCTACTTGACCTAGATCATGAATTTTTTTTATCCGAGCAGGGCTTGGCCAACATTGACACCTCTTTCGACCTTAAAAGCTCTTTAATGAGGCTCCCTTTTGGGCAATTTGTGTTTGTAGTTAAATATAACCCTGAATTCAGAAGTTTGTTTCATCAGGATATGGGGCTTCATCATTCGGTTTGTGAAATTTTGACTTCCGACGAGGAGGTGATTTTCCAACACCACTCCAAACATTTACAAAATTTGGTCGGATCGCTTTCTTAATTTTCCCCTCCCCTATTTTGGTCGGATCACTTTCTTTTCAAAAAGGGAATACGGCCTCCACTAGTTGGTTTTTGAATGCCTTTATAGGGTCTTAATGGCGTATAGCCTCCTTATCATCTTGGGAGCGGTAATATTCCCTTGTCGGTTCTGAAGTGCCCTTTGAAGCGCTGCGTTTAAGCCTCAGTGATCACCGGACGTTTTGTTTTATAGACCTTCTCATGCACCTCTTTAAAGAGCTGGTACGAATCCAGTGTGTTCATCCCGTCCAAAATGGTTGACGATCTAACCATTTCAGAGGTGCTGGAGTGGTTGAAAGCACCCCAAGATGTCTCTTCCATGCCTTTCGAAAAAACATAAAGGGCCCCCCCTGGAGCAGCTCCCGAAAAATTATGTGGAGTGGCTTGCCTCGAGCGTAGCCTTAGAAAAACCTGACAGCCAGATCCTTAAAAAGGCCTTGAGTGTCCATTTTCAAGATTTTGTATCTGTCTGATTATTCTTTTAAAAAAGGGAGATTTCTCGGTGCTGTGAGTGATTGATTTTTTTAAGTTTTTATCCAAGGAGCGCTAGAATTTCGTCGAACCCTATGCAAATGGTGGCTGACAAACAAACCTCTTTTCAAATAGCCCCCGTAATAAGGGGGTAGCTCCCGGCTACCAAATCGCACCTTAACGGATCAATTCAAATTTTAAAAAAGAGTCCGATAGCAAGAAAAAAAACTGGGCTTTTATCAAGGTTTTTTGCAGGAAGGCAAAAAGTTCTGTCAAAAAGCCAAAAGAGGTTTGATATTTTAAAGAGGACTACATCACTACACAATTGTCATTTTTTTTCTCTGCCGGTTTTTTCGGTTCCCCTGCTGCCTTAGGCTGGGGATCTAATTTAGCCGAGGATTGTGCCACTCTTGGCGCTACTGGTCGGACTAGCGAGCTTGCCGCTCCCCCTCCTGCCGCTGCCGGTTTTTTCGGTTCCTTTGCTGGCATAAAACTGGATGGAACCGTAAGTTTTTTAACTTTGTAAATTTTAGTTTCTTTACTTGTAAAGATCTGTATTTGCCATCCATCATGATTTTGTTCGACAATACAAACCTTGTAATCTATAATTTTTTCTAATAAGTACTCTTCAAGTGCTTTTGGGTTAGTATCATGTTTACTAAGAAGTTTTATTAGCCTTTCGTCGGTTACATCTAATTTAGCCAAGGGCTGTGCCACGATTGGCGCTGCTGGTTGGACTAGTGAGCTTGCTGCTACCCCTCCTGCCGCTGCCGGTCTTGCTGGCGGTTGTTGGACTGGCGCTCCCCCTCCTGCCACTGCCGGTCTTGCTGGCGGTTGTTGGACTGGCGCTCCCCCTCCTGCCAAAGATAGAAGTTTTACCATAATTTCGGTTTATTTATTTTAAGAAAAAATAAGAAATGTTACAATTCGTCCTTAAGCAGGGGCGTGGCGTCCTTCTTAGGTTTTAAAAATTATAAGGAGCGACTATGACCCGCGTAAATCCGGTATCTTCACAACCAATCAGTACATCCCTTTCTATTTTAGTGTCTTACAAAGAGAAGTTGGCCAAATTGGTTAACGAGATATGGCACCGTGTGAAATGGTCCTTTTCTTTGATAGGATTCCCTATCACCTATAAGCTTAAAGGGTACGCCTGGTCTCATGATATTCATGAAGAGGGGAGTAAAAAGGTGACACTTGGTGCCATCCCATTTTTTAAGCCAGACGGGGGGCATACCGTTCGCATATCGATGATTGAAGATTGGGAAGAGCGGTTTATTGGTAAGAGCGTCAAAGACCAGTTCACTGAAACAGTCCGTTGCCCCACAAGGGATTTTGGCCCGGTCGATGTAGAAACAATATCTAAAGGGGTTGAAGCTATAAAAACAGCTCTTAACGCAAACAAATCTGTCTATATCCACTGTAAAGCCGGCGTAGGCAGAAGCGGCGCTGTTGTTGTAGCCTGGATGATGTCTGACATGGCTGCTCGAAAATTTAATTCCCTTGACACGGACGAGCTTTACAATGCGGCCAAAAAAGCTGTTCAAAAAAGGAGACCCCAGCTCAATGTTTGTTCGGAGGCTCAAATCAAAGAGTGGTATAATACAAAATATGTTCATGCATATTAATCACCATAGTCGACTAAATAGGGTTCGGGTTGAATAAAAAATTCCGGACCCCTTTTCTTTTTTAAAAATCTTTATTCGTCGATTTTCCCCTCCCCTATTTTGGTTAGATCACTTTCTGAATGTTCCCCTCCCCGATTTAGGAATAAAAGGGGGAAAGGAAAAAAGTTTTAGCGAGAAGGTGCTTTTTTGAAGGGGCCGGTAAAACCGTCCCTTTGGGTAGGATAGAAAACTTGGTAAGCGCTTCTTACATTAGGAAACTTACTCCCCCAAGCATACTCATCATCATCTATTGCCCAAAACATGACCCCTTTTAACCCCAGCGATTTGGCATACTCCGCCTTGAGAGCTATTGTTTCAGGCGTATCAAAGCTCACCCATTGCTGGGTTGAGGTGTTATAGGCGTAAGCTGTTTGCGTTATCGAGTCGGTTGCGAAAGTCATCTGTTTGTTTGCTATCAGATCTGCTATCTCGTAGTAAGCCAATAGACCGGGACTATTTGTGCTTGGACCTGCATTACCTGCACCACTAAAAACATGACCGGGCCCATTATTCGTCGCTGACAGGTTTTGCACCCCAGAATAGCTATGCCCATAGCCTGCTAATCCCAAAACAATCTTTGAGGCGGGTATTCCACTACTGATATAGTTCTCAAGTGTGGCTTTGATAAAATTCATGCTCGAGGGATCCGTATCTGCTGACAAAGGGGCGTTAACTCCTGTAAGCTTGGGATTGTCGAATGGGCCGTGGTAATCATAGGCCATCACATTCAAACGGTCTAAATAGTTGGAACACTCCTTTAGCCACTCATAAAATTTTTGCGGATTATCCCTGTAGGATTGAGGTACTCCACTTGGGATAAGTGCAGGAGCTGCATAACTTAAAAGTAAGGGGGGATTTTGAGATTTGCAGGAGGTTTGAAGCTCGTTTAGCAGAGTTTAAAAATTGGCAAAATCGGACTCATCACCCCCTCTAGTTAAATCGCCGGGGTACTCCCAGTCTAGATCTATCCCATCGAAATTGAAACTTTTAGCATATGCAATCACCGATTGAATGAATTGAGACCTCGTTGCAGAGGAGGAGACCATTTGGCTGAAAAGTTTGTAGGTGTGTGTCCCTATTCCGCTAGGATCATTAGGGTCATTGAAACCCCACCCTCCAATAGTCAAAATAGCGCGTAAACTCGGATGAATTTTTTTCAAGTCTTGCACTTGTCCATACAGAACAGATTGATCATTCCACTCCACAGGTTGAATCGAATAATCCCCCGTTAGATGAGGATTGCTCGGATCTAAAGAGGCATCCACAAATCCGAAAATGGCAAATGCAAAATGGAGGTCAGTGATGATGGTCGGATCGATATTTTTTGGAAAAAAGACAGGTCTTCTTCCAGACCCTGGTCTATATTGTGACTATTTTTCGTAGTATGCAGCAACGGCGGGAGAATTCTCTTGAAAAGCTGTAGCAGCTTTAGCGAAAAGAATGGTGCTCAAGGTCCAATACTTCATCTTAATCCCTTTTTTTCTAACATCAAACAAGGAATCTTATCTTTATATGTGAAACACAGGTCCCGTGAAAATAAAATATGGATCTAGAATAGAATTTTTAGAACATTCTTCTCAGAATATTTCTTCACAAAAATGGGCCAAAGTACCTCTATGGACCCATTTTTCATAAAATATTATCGAAAAGCTGTAAAGTTTTGGAAGCGATAGGAGATTTTCATCGCCTCTTTAATCTCTTCAAGCCTCTTCTCCCCCTCTTTTTTTGCTCGCAAGGTTCCCTCATGGAGAATATCCAAAACCCTCTTTGGCTCTTGTTTGAGTTGCTCTCTTTTTTCTCTTAGAGGGGCGATAAATTCCTCTAAAACCTGCATAAGATGGCGCTTAAGCGTCATATCGCCAAGCCCTCCTCTTTGGTAATGGTCTTTGAGATCTTGCACCCGATTCTTATCTGGATCAAAGGCATCGAGGTAGGTAAAAACTACATTTCCCTCAATTTTTCCAGGATCTTGCACTTTCAGGTGATGGGGATCTGTGTACATCTTTTTAACGACCTCCTCTATATCTTTAGAAGAGGCGCTAAATGTGAGTGCATTTCCCAATGACTTGGACATTTTTGCTTTCCCATCTGCGCCAGGAAGTCTTGGGCAATCTGAAAACAAAGGCTTAGCCTCTTTGAGAACATCCGTTTGATAAATAGAATTGAATCGTCGAACGATCTCGTTCGTTTGCTCCAAAATAGGGAGTTGGTCCATTCCCACGGGGATGAGCTCTCCCCCAAAAAGAGTGATGTCAGCGGCCTGAGAAACCGGATAGATCATAAAACCTGCTGTTACATTCTCCTCCATCCCTTTCTGTTGCATTTCTGCTTTGACCGTGGGATTATGTTTGAGCCTGTTGTAGGTAACCATGTTTAGAAAATAAAAAGTAAGCTCGAAAAGTTGAGGGATCTGAGATTGGATGAAAATTACAGTTTTTTGGGGATCAATTCCAACAGCCAGATAGTCCAGCATCACCTCAAAGATATTGGTTCGAATTTTTTCAGGATGATCGTAATTATCGGTTAAAGCCTGGGCATCCGCAATCATGACAAATTGATCATGCTTATGCTGCAACTCCAAGCGATTTTTTAGCGAACCCACATAATGGCCAAGATGGAGTTGTCCTGTGGGACGATCTCCTGTAAGAATTCTTTTTTTCATCCATTTATTGTCGCTAAATCCCCCTATTTCCTGCGACAATTTTTTGAATAAAAAGCAAAAAAAGGGGGCAAGAAAACCGCAATAGGTAGGATTGGAAAGCTCCTCTAATGTCTCCTAGGTATAAAACTAAAAAAGCAAAAAACTTTTTAATCCCCCCATTTTTAGGGGGAAATAAAATCTATCAAGAGGTGGTGCTTGCCAAGTTGACCCGTTTCGTGCGATAGTTTTTTTATGAATAGAGAAGTCGAAAGCTCTAAAGAATCCGTTTTGCCCCAAAAAATTGGCCATTATATCGTGAAAGAACTCATTGGCAAAGGGGGAATGGGAGAGGTATATCTTTGCTACGACCCGATCACAGAGAGGGAGGTTGCACTAAAAAGAATACGTCCTGAGATGCACGCAATCCCTTTGATTCGACAGAGATTTCTTAAAGAAGCAAAAATTGCAGCACAACTTACCCACCCTGCTATTTTGGGCGTCTATTCCATCGAGGAAAATGAGACAGATGTCTTTTATATCATGCCCTATATTCAAGGTAAAACTTTGAAAACCCTTTTGGCGGGCTATCGTCAATCTAAAGCCTCTACCATTCATCTTGTAAGAGATTTTCTCACGATATGCCATGCGGTACAATATGCCCACTCCAAAGGGGTATTGCATAGGGATCTCAAGCCCGAAAACATTCTAATTGGCCCCTTCAATGAGGTGTTAATCTACGATTTTGGACTTGCCGAGTATGCGGACATGAATGAAGAGTCGTTTGATGAGATGCCCGTGCTTAAATCTCATCCCGACCTTACAAGAGTGGGAAAAATTGTTGGAACAATCACTTACATGGCCCCCGAAAGGATCTTGGAAAAACTTGACACAGTCCAAAGTGATATCTATTCTTTGGGAGTCATATTATACCAGATTCTGACGCTCAAACACCCCTTTAAAAGACAATCAGTCAAACAATTCAAACAGCAAGCTCAAGAGGAAAAAATTTTCGATCCGAGCGACGTCGCACCGATGAGAGAAATCCCCCCTCTTTTAGCGAAAATTGCTATGCGTTGTTTGTTTTTTAAAAAGGAGCAAAGATATCAAAACCTCAAAGAGATGATCAGCGATTTAGAACAGTATTTTGAGGGTAAAGCCGATTGGGTTTTTGCCGCAAGATTAGACCCTAAAAACCCGACCGATTGGGAGCTTCAAGAGACAATTGTTTTGAAACAGTCGAAGGACTGGGCGATTTATATGCTATCTTCTACTCTTTTTCCCGGCAACGTGAAGCTCGAATCTCACATTACCTTAGAAAAAGGGAGCGAAGGGGTGGGCTTTTTGCTGGGTGTAGCTCATAAGATGGAGCAAAAAGGGCTGGATTCTGGTTTGACAGTTTGGATTGCCCCCAATCAAGTCCGTCTTCTTCGCGCCGGTATCGTTTTAAAAACCATTGAAACCCCACAAATACAAGAAGATCTCGGACTGGAAATAGAGATTGAAAAACTTTACGAATCCATCCATTTAAAAATCGACAAAAAGAGCGTCCTTGTTGTCCCTATATTTTTACCTGTAACTGGGGCACACGTTGGTTTGGTCTACAAGGATCTTCAGTTTAGAATGAAAACATTTTCTATTTCTGTAGGCTCTTACAACGCTAGAATCGGTTGCTTGACTATTCCGGATACTTTTTTTGCTAATGGATTGTTTGAAAAAGCTTTAGAAGAATACAACAAAATCAGCCACTCTTTTGAAAGAAGATCTGAAGGATTAATCGCAACGTTTAGAAGCGGCCTAACTCTTTTAGAACTGAATCGTATCGACGAAGCTTTTGAGGCCTTTGAAAAACTTCATAAAACGCAAAAAGGGATCCTGGAATGGCTCGGAAAAGGGTTAAGTTACCGCAAACTTTTGGAGGTCGGTGAAGAGGCAAAGTGTTATGAAATCGCCCTTAACCTTTTCAAAAATGACATGAATCTTATTTTGATTGAAGAGGAGATCCTTTTCCGCTTGGAACAGTCTAAAGAAGAGGGACGAGTCGGACCGTTTCTTTTTGCATTGATTGCATTGAAATATCATCTCCTCTCTAAAGACAATTCTACCATACAAGAGCTGACTAAAACTCTCCTTACTCCCCCATTCCTTGATCCCGAAGAACCCGAGTCCTTGATTGCATTTTATTTGATGAAAACCAAAAGCTTGGAAGCGCTTGGAAAAAGCGAGGCACTAGAGGTAGTAGAGAATCTCTATCGAAAAACAGATCCGGTTGTTACTAGATTCTATCACTGGCTTGAAACGATTGAAAATTCTCCAACCTCAGCTTTTCCAAGCCTAAGCGAGCTTTTGAAAAAAACCGGCAAGAAAGTGCGCACAATACCCCTTCAGCAATACCTTCCTCTTGAGCTCGCCCTTTTGCAAAAGCTATGAATATTTTTTTATCCTCTCTAAATCGAGTTTAGGGATAGAGGTCTTCGCCAGAATTACGGTCTCTTTAGACGATTGGATCCTAGCTTCAAAGGTGTCTGCATCACTTTCCATTGGTCTATAGTCATCAAATGTTAAGAACCCCTCTTCTGCATCGGCAAAAGGTGTGGCTTTAGGGTTTTCGGGCAAAACAGCCACTTGACTTTGAAAAGAAAATTCCTTTGTTGGCTTATCTTCACAAGTATCGAAATTCTTTTTTCTGAGAGAATCTAGCTTTTGTTCTACATTTAAAAGCGATTGAGCGATATTTTGTGGCTCTTTTTCATAAAGTTCCAAAAGAGCTTTAATTGAACTTTTTTTTGCCAGGACAAATTGTGTTATCGCCTCTTCATCTCTTACCTCTATAGACATAAAAGAGCTCAAATCGTGATCAAAAGAATAGGCAAACACATTTCCATAAAACTCTTTTTGTTTTTGGGTTGCATACTTTAAAGCTTTTGGGTGTTCCTCTATGGGCAGCTCGTTGAAGACAGTTTTGAAAGGAGCTGGCTCAAGCAGCGGTATGAGTATCTGCAGTTGGTAAGTCTGCATGAGGGGTAACCATTTTGAGGAAAAAGGGTGCGCTTGCGGCGTGCTTGAAAGCTCAATTAACGCCACAGGATGGATATTTTTCACAACTTCCTCCCATTCGTCATTCAAACCCAAAAAAGAGGGTGGTCGTGTAGCTGTTCTTGTGCACAGATTATCCAATACCTCAGCAAATGTTTCATTTTTATTTTGCCAAAAACGGGCTTTAGAAAACTTTTCTAATAGCCAAGCGGGAATGTAGCGAAAAAATTTTCTTGTTCTTTCAGGGCTGAAGCCTTTGAGGACAATAGACTGTCTCATAAAATTCAAAAAAAACAGAAAAGCAGAGGGTTCTTTAAGAAAGACGATCGCCTCCTCCAAGTCCTCAAGCCAGTCGGGATTAGAGTGAACCAAAAAATAAAATGCAGGGTCTTCTTTCCATTTTTGTGCGATAAAAGCCTCTACAAGAGGGGCATTTTTTGGATAGTGGTATAAATAAAAAGGGATCCAAGGGTAGGCCACATTTGCGTGCAAAATGGTGTGATAGCTTTCTTGCATAAAAATCTTATGAAAAAAAGTAGGGTCCAGTTCTTCATAGGGGATCTCTTCATTTCTGACGTAAGCAGAGAGAAACAAAAGTGGAGTGACAGATTTAGTGTGCTCTTTTAAAGCATCAATCCAAGCCGCCTCTTTTTTTAAAAGCTGTTCTAGATTTGGTTGCACTAACCACTTTTCAGAAATTATGGATTCAATCACCTCGCAACAATCGGCGAAATCCTCCAGAACCTGAGGAATCCAGGGATAATTTTCCCCCTCAAATAAGAGGGATCCAATCTCTTCATCATGCAAAAGATCGGGCAAATTTTCTAAACCATGATTTTGGACGAATTGCTTGATTAAAAGAGGTGCTTTTGCAGGATCCATTCTAAGACTTTTATGAAATGTTTCTAACACTAAAGACTTATCAAATGTTTCCAAGGACCCTTCAGAAGCTTCAAACTGAAAGGTTTTTTGTATTTGTTCTTTAGCATCTGGAAAAATTTTTAAGACAAAAGGGATCCATGTTTTACAATCCTCTTTAAGGAATTGCTTAGTCTCCATGTCTTCAAAAACCCTGTTCAACCCCTCTTGACCATTTTTGGATAAATAGCTTTCCAAATGGCTATAAAAAGTCTTCGCCCCCTCTTCAAGGTCTCGTTTCAAAAGCTCAAATTTTCTATTTTGAAGAACAGAATCAAAGCTTTGCTGTCTGATCTGGGATTCGATTGAGGATTTTACGGCGATCTCTACCCACTTCATTCCAATTTGACTTTGGATATTTTCATATAAAACCGGGTCTTTCTCAAGGGCATAAGGGATACTCATTCCTCTTTCAGCTATGAGATCAAATAAATTTTTAATTTGCTCGTTATCTCCATCAAGGATCCTGCCTCTGTATTGGTTCAGCGCAGTTTGAAAATGGAGCTCCTCAGTTTGAGGTTGAAAAGGATTTAAAGAAAAATGCATACGGATAGTTTATGTAATTAGTTTTATGAAATCACCCTTTTTTTACACTCAAAAAATATCTATAATCCTGTAGTTGTGTAAATTTTCTTAATTGGACCTTAAGCCATGGCCAATCGGGTCTATTGAGGGGGGTTTTAAACAAAACCCATCTATGTTATCTTTAAAACCCTATGCAAGAACTGCCCAAAACTTTTGATCCACAAACCAACGAAGCGCTTGTAAATCCACTTTGGAATCACGCGTTTGTTGCACAAAGCCTAAGTAAAAAGCCCCCTTTTTCTATAGTGATCCCACCTCCAAACGTGACAGGACAACTCCACATGGGGCACGCCCTAGATGCGAGTGTTCAAGATCTTTTGATTCGTTTTCATAGAATGCGTGGGTTTAATGCTGTTTGGTACCCAGGTACCGATCATGCAGGGATTGCCACCCAGACCGTTGTAGAGCGGATGCTTTTGAGCAAAGAGAATAAAAGACGTACCGACATGTCGAAAGAGGAGTTTCTTGCCTATGCTTTCGCTTGGAAAGACGAGTACGAACAAAGGATTCTCTCCCAATTTAAACGCCTGGGTTCCTCTTGTGATTGGTCTAGACAACGTTTTACTCTGGATGATGTTTGCTCCAAAACCGTCAACACGATGTTCAAAAAGCTCTTTGACCAAGGTTTGATCTATCGCGGGCTTTACCTGGTCAACTGGGACCCGGTGAGTGAGACCGCCCTTGCAGACGACGAGGTCGAATTTGAAGAGCAGGAGGGTAAACTTTACACATTCCAGTTTCAACTAAGCGATAAGTCGGGATTTATCCAGGTGGCTACAACTCGTCCTGAAACAATGCTTGCCGACGTTGCGATTGCGGTCCACCCAAAAGACGAAAAATACGCTCACATCCACAAAAAAACTTTCTACCACCCTTTACGTAAAATTGATCTTCCAATTGTGCTTGACCATTTTGTAGAACCCGAGTTTGGAACGGGTGCTGTAAAAATCACTCCTGGGCATGACCCGAATGATTATGCCTGTGCAAAAAGATTGGGTTTGGAAGCGATCAATATGATGACCGCCAACGGTTGTGTGATTGAGGGGCATGGACCCTTTAGTGGGCTTAAGATGGCAGATGCCCGCCAAAAAATCGTCGAAATGATGCAAAATGAGGGACATCTTGTCAAAATTGAAAAACACACTCATCGTGTTGGTATCTCCTACCGCTCTAAAGCTGTGATTGAACCTTTTTTATCGAAACAGTGGTTTGTCAACATGCGAGCGTTCAAGGATCGCCTTAACAGTGTTGTCGCAAATAAAGAGGTAGAACTCATTCCTCAAGAATGGGAGCGCACCTACCATCATTGGATAGATAACTTACAGGATTGGTGCATCTCCAGGCAGCTATGGTGGGGCCACCCAATCCCTATTTGGTATGACAAACAGAATGAGGAGCGGGTGATTTGCTATAGCTCGGAGGGTTTACCTCCTGAGGTAGAAAAAAACCCCGAGCGCTACAGAAAAGAGACAGATGTATTGGACACCTGGTTCTCTAGTGCTTTATGGCCTTTAAGCTGCACAAAATGGGTGGAAAATGACCAAGACTTCAAAACATTTTTTCCCACCTCGGTGCTTGTAACGGGTCATGACATCCTCTTTTTTTGGGTTGCCAGAATGATACTTATGTCGGAGGTTGCAGTCAAAAAGCCCCCCTTCAAAAAGGTGTTTTTACACGGTTTGATCTACGCAAAATCCTACTGGAGAGAGGGACCATCTGGACATATTGAATACGTGTCAAAAGAGGAAAGACGACAATTTGAGACAGCCGACAAGCTTCCAAAAGGGGTCCATTTTAAGTGGGAAAAGATGTCAAAATCTAAAGGAAACGTGATCGATCCTGTAGAGATGATTGATACCTATGGTGTAGATGCGGTCCGTTTTACCCTTCTCTCATTAGTCTCTCACGCCAGACAAATAGATTTAGATTTGCGCCGTTTTGAAGAGGGGCGCAATTTTATCAATAAAATCTGGAATGCTTTCCGGTTCACTCTCCCTCACCTGGAGGGGCTCGACCATATTCCTCCACTCCCCAAAAAGTCGCTATCTGATATAGATCAATGGATTTTAGAGCGATTAAGGCAAACAAGCATTGAAATTGAAAGTTTTATTGATCGCTACTACATCAATGAAGCAGCGCAACGCATGTACCGCTTTTTCTGGGATGATTTTTGCGCAGTTTATTTAGAGGCGACAAAACCTGTTCTTTTTAAAAAACGGGGAACTTTAGAGGATTTCGAAAGAACGCGCGCTGTCTTGGTTTATATTCTTTTACAATCTTTAGAGATAATGCACCCTTTTATCCCGTTTGTGACTGAGGAGATCTATCAGCATATTCGCGTAAGAATTCAGGGTTTAGAGCCCCTTTTAGCTCTTAAGCAAACTACTCAGTCAAAAGAAATCTACGATATTCGCCATGTCGATGAAGCGCTAGATTGGGTACAAAAAATTCGTAACGTCAGAGCCGAAATGCAGATACCACTTGGAGCTGAGATTGAGGTTTTGGTTATTAGAGACCAGAAAAGAAAAAATAGCCCTCTTGATGCCACTCAGGTGATGGAAACATTAACCAAAAGTAGTTTTGAATTTGTGGATTCAATCGACGAGAAAGAATTTGGGACAAAAATGACTTTTTCCTCAGCGACTCTTTTTATCCCCTTGCCCAAAGAGTTGTTATTTAAAGAGTGCGTGCGCATCGAAAAACAGATCGAAGCGATTGAGAAAAAAATGGCGGGACTTAAGAGCAGATTAGAGAACCGGGAGTTTGTGGCAAAAGCACCCCCTTCTTTACTCGAGTCTACTCAAGATCAGTACACCTCTTTTTTCGAGGAAAGGCTTCATCTAAAAAATCAGCATGAGAAACTCCTCAATTTAACTTCTAAATAGACAAACCGGAAGGCTTTTTTTAATAAACCCTTCTGGTTTTATAAAAATCCAAGAAGATGATAGAAAGTGATAAAAAATTAGATGTGGCGTACCCTTAGATGCTTAATTCTAGACCCCTTCCTTCTGTAGATTCGATTCATAAAAGGTTTCCTCTTCCTCTAGATTTAAAAATCAAAATCCAAGAGTCTAGGAAAGGTTTTCAACAGTTTAGCTCTTATCATAAAGCGCTTTTTATTGGACCCTGCTCCATACATGACTTGTCTAAAGATCTTATTTTGGGTGAAAAAATTGCCAACTTGCAAAAAGAGTATCCCGAATTTTTCTTTTTGTATCGCTGCCATTTGGAGAAACCCCGTTCCAATCATCATTGGCGCGGATTTCTTATGGATCCGGATCTTGACGGCAGCTTCAATTTGGAAAAAGGGATCGAGCTTAGTCGAAAATTTATGATGAAGCTTGTATCCATGGGGCTAAACTTGAGCTATGAATTCATAGACCCCTTTTTGACCCCTTATGTCGAGGATCTTGTCACAGTTGGAATGATCGGAGCCCGAACAGTCTATTCGCAGACCCATAGGCAACTAGCTGCAACCCTGGCAATGCCCGTCATTTTCAAAAACGGGATTGACGGTCGTCTTGACGGAGCCATAGACGCAATCAACCTCAATCAAAAAGGGATGCAAACACCAAGAATGGGCCCTCACGGACCCGAGTTGGTCTTTGGAAAAAATGTTGAGACCCATTTAATGCTCAGAGGTGGTGTCGAGGGACCAAACTTTCATCTAGTAGAAAGGGGTTATGAAATTTTACGCTCTAGAGGATTGGAATCCAAAATTTTTGTGGATTGTGCCCATCAAAATTCTTATAAAGATTGCTTGATGCAAAAAAAGCTTTTCCAAGATCTACTTTTACAGGAGGCTTCAGGAATCCAGGGCTTAATGGCTGAGTGTCATCTGGAGGAGGGAAATCAGCCTTTTAGTACAAAACCTAAAGGGGGGCTTTCCATAACAGATCCGTGCATCGATTTTGCTAGCCTTGAGAGATGTCTTCTACATTATAGATCTCATCATCTTGTGTCTCAAGGGGAGTATTCGTAGACTTCTTTTCAAACAAAAGACGCTTTTTATCCACTTCTATCACTTCTCTAAATAAGGGGCTCTCTACAGTAAAGTCCTTGAAAGAGACACGGTATCCTATAATTGGCCCATGCTTTTGATAGGGGTCATTGATCCATTCCAACCTTTTTGCTCCCCTTTTTTGGTTGGGAACAAACTTTGTGGTAAATTCTTGAAGATCCTCAAGAAGAAATTGTGCAACAATAGGAGTTTGCGATTTCAAGCCCTCATCGTTTAAGGAGTAGTGAATGAGAAAAATCTGCCCTAAATACTCTTTATCTTGCTTTGGATCAGGAGAGCGGGCAAATGTAGAGGGTAAACTCTTTTTATCGACAAAAAAATGCTCCACTTCAATTTGTTGTTTTGTACAACCGAAAAAAAATAGACATAGAGCCCAGTATGTATTTTTCAAAATTACCACCTAATCACCCTTTAAAGGTATATAAATCGGCTATTATGTATCAACTTGCAACCCAAAAAAGGGAAAAAAGTTGAAGAGAATTTTCAGGTAATCTTCAAGAAAATAAAAATATTTATTTTAATACCTCTTGATTTCGTTTTTACAATTTCTTAATGTGAATGGGTACAAATAAAGGCGAATGAATGAGCGCGACAACAATTTCTGCTTCTACTTCTCTTGCACCTATCCCCTACAGTCTTGAAACGGATCAGGAAATAGATGTTTTTTTGAATAAACTCAAACCGATAGCTTTAGAGAATAAAGCTTTCGCCCTTTTTGCAGATCTTGTTTTAAATCAAAAAGTCACCCCGATTTATCCTGACCAAATAAAACAGAGAACCTTTTTTACGCATCTTATGGGCATGCGAATTCTCAATCCATCAAAAGGGGATACCAATTCCTTACCCTTCATCTTAAATCTCTTTGTTAAGAACCCCGATCTTTTTGAAAATTCCGATTTAAAGACAATGGGATTCAATCCAATATTTCAGTTTAGCATTCAGGACTTAGACACTATTTTCTATCTAAACAATCCTTGTCTCAACAGGTTTTTCGATATCCCCCCAAAACTTTGTGAAATCATGGTCCCTTTACTACAACTTTTAAACGACCCTGATCCCACTCCAGTCAGCAACCAGGAAATTAAGGAAAGCTTTCAGTTCATCCTCGATCACTGCAACCGCTATGGGCCCCGTTTCTTGGAGGCATTCATGATCGACGACTCTTTTATGGATTTTTTTTTAGAAGAGCCCCGTTTTTTGTCCGAATTATTTAAAACAGCTCCAAATTTTAAAGAGATGATCCGTCAAAAAATAGATAGTCATCCCCATCTGGTACTTAAGCCTCTTAAAACGGGTAAAATCTCCCTATTTTTCCATCTAGCGCAGGATCCTTTCTCTATGATTTTAGATGCGCTTGATCAAATAGACGGTTTTTCGCTCTCTAGCTTCCACCTTAAAGCCCTTTTAAATCTTTTGCAGCAAACAACGCTTAGAAACGTACTCCGCTTTCTTCATCTTGGGTTTATGGGTGAGAATAGCCCAATTTCGGCTTTGGGATTACAAATTCGTCAAATCGGGCCGATGCATGCGCAATTTGTGGATCTTATAGGAGCACTTCATCTTCAAGATTCTTTGAGCGTTGAACAAGTTTTAGAAAGCAGTCTAAATCTTGAAAACTCCGAGGATTTTCTTAAAGAGCTCAGTCAGTGTGAAGAACTATCTCAAGCTCTTTTGAAAGATTATCCAGTAGAAGTTTTTAGATTTACCGGAAAAATTTTTAAAAGAGAAACCCTTTCCAGGACCGCACCCTTTTTTTTAAGCAGCTTCCATTTTTTATCTCCTGACAATAAATATTTCCTAATCCGCTATTGTGGACGATGTATTGATCCCATGCAAAAATACCCTTTTGACCAAAAAGTAAAGTTTGTTTTGAAAAATATCGTTTCTCAAGCAAAAACCATCACTCAATCCCATAACCTTGCCCCTACTTTTTCTGAGAAAACAGCGGGGTATTTTGAAGATTCTTCGGACCTTGGTGGTGTAGAGATCTCTTCAAAAAAAGGGATCGTTAAAAATCCTGATTCCGAAAAGCCCTTTAAAATTTCCAAGTCTACAGCTTTTTATCTCTTTGATATCAAGGAGGCGGTCTCTTTTTTAACAGATAGCGATGAGAACTATAAGCTTGGCTTATTTTATTTCTGGAACTCTGAGGAGATGAAAAAAGCGATTCTTGGCTTGTACCCTTTTTTGGAGCCGGCACAAAAGGCGGCCATCCTCCCCTTTTTAGAGGTTTGTGACTTTGAAACGCTTGAGATAGGAGACAAAAGTTCTAACTGGAACCATTTTCTGATGAATTTACGTAGCGATGTAAAATCGGAGCTTATTCTTGGAAGAAAAAAATTGTTTTTTTCAAAAATAGCCACGAAAGAAAGGGAGCTTTTGTCCAAGTACGACTTAGCTAAACCCCCAAGCGAATATTTTCAGAATATACCCCCGATTGAAAGAAAAAAATGGCTTGAGAGCATCCATCGCTTCTTAAAAGAGACTCGTGATTTTAAACAAGATCCCCTGATCAAGGAAATGGACAAAACCTATCGGGGAATCTTGTCGACCTATGTCACTGAAATCGAAAGGCAGCTTGAGCTTGTTGAAGCGATTTTGGAAAAAAGATATCCACAGCTAGTCTAAAGTATAAAAGCTAAGAAAGAAAAGGTATTTGTAAGTTTGGAATCTTTACTACATGAAAGTTTAAGCTTAAGGAATATCTGCTAAAAAATTGCATTACATACAATTAGAATTTAAAATTTATGCGAATCCAAAAGCAAAATTATTGAAATCTTCATCATATCAAATTTGAAAACTAAGCTAAATAAAAGTTTTAAAATATTCAAAATATAGGTATAACACTGCTTTTAAAGTTCCCTAGAACATGTTTATTATCTTGGTATAAGTTTAAAAAAAACACGAGACTAAGAAGGATTGGAATTTTGCAAACAATACTTAATAATTATGGTGATGAAAACATATGGTTATAAAAATTATTTTTGCGATTTTGTTTGCAAATGCTCTTTTTGGTCTTCCTGAAGGGTCTGCCTATTGGAACGGATCTTATTTTGTAAAAAAAGAAATAAGACACCAAAAACATGTTAGAACTATCGACGGAGATACCGTCTATTTTTATTCTCACCATTTTCAGTTTTACGGGCATGGTCTTTTAGATGCGATACTTCCATTTTATAAAATATTAAAAGAAAACAACCTTCTAAACCGCAAAATAAATATAATTTTAGAAACAAGTTCAAATTTTGAGAACAATGCCAAGTTTAATCTCTTTCAATTGATCAAACAACTTTTTCAAGTCAAGGAAATCATATGGTTGCATGAGAAAAATAAAAAAAAGACATTTTTTGTAAGAAATATGATTTTTCACCAAGGTGTTCCCGAAGAAAAACCGTACAACGGGAACGACCTGACTTTTGCATTTTACAGCGCTTGCCCGGATTCATGGAACTATATCTACGATCTAAAAAAAATTGGCTTTCAAAGAGATGTCGTCTACAAAGGACAGCAGCTTAAAGACAATATTGTTGCAGATTTTGTAAATTACATAAAAGAAAAATACGGTATTAATCATTCAATGATTAAAAATCGCGTACTATTCGTGAAGCGTGGGCACCCTCAAAAGATAAAAAATGACTCAGAAATTATATCCTTTTTGAGAAGTCGTGGATACGATGTAAGCGTAGTTCAATTTGAAAAAATGGATCTAAAAGACCAGATTATTGCTGCTTCGGAATCTGAGTATTTTGTTGGAGTATACGGCTCGAATTTAGTGAATGCCATTTTTTTACATCCTGATGCCAAGGTTATGGTAATTTGGCCAGATTATGCTAAATACTTTTGGTCAAGAAAGTACTGCATCATTCATAGTGCCTTCTTAAGTCTTGGATTGACTCTTATAGAATTTGATAAGCCTGACGATCCTAGAGATGTTTATACCTTTGATAACCTCCAGCCTGACTATTTTTATAGACAAGGGAAAAAAGTTATTATGAGAGAAGAAAAGAAAAATTTAGAGTCTATACTCCTATACCCTCTTTCAGCATCTTTCGAACTCAGAACGGTAGATATGTTTATAGAACCTTATGACTTTTTAGCACATATGGAAAGTCATCGAAATTTTTCCAAAAATAAAATTTGAGGTAAATTAATGAAATATTTTTCAATTAAAAAAATTTTATACTGCCTAGCAGTTGCTTTATCAATTGGGATAACTCCGAATGAAATTCATGCAAAACCAAAAAAAGACGCGATTCAAAGTGCAGTATCTAACCTTTTAAGAAATCGCACAAGAACCGACTTGATAAATTATATCATAAAAAAAAATAACTATAAAACATATTTAGAAATTGGTGTTGCTGACGGGGAAAATTTTAGAAGTATTCAAATTGAACATAAAGATGGTGTTGATCCTGGGGGAGGGGCGGCAAACTATCAAATGAGTTCAGATAAATTTTTTTCTGAAAACTCCAACACGTATGATATAATTTTTATAGATGGCCTGCACTTGTCAGATCAAGTTCTTCGAGATATTAGAAATTCATTAAATTGCGTATCTCAAAACGGACTTATTGTAATGCATGATTGTTTACCACAGACGTACATGCAACAGGTCCCATATATTGTTCCTGGTTCATGGAATGGGGATGTTTGGAAAGCTGCAGCACATGTCAGGATGAAATTTGAGAACGTTCATTTTTGTGTAGTTGACATGGATTGGGGTTGTGGCATTTTAACACCAAATTCTTCCCAAACGCTTTTTCCCTATACCCCAAAAGACCAATTAGATTGGAACTTTTACCAACAGAACAGGAATACATTACTGAATGTTCTACCGTTAGAGCTATGGATCCAATCTCAATAACCCTAAAAAACACCTGTCGAAACTTCTTCAGGTGTTTTAAAACTTATAAAAACTAGTTTTTGAGCCTGAGACCCATGCCTACCAACTAGCTTTCGCCATCGTAAAAATTTAGAAAAAAACCGAATGAACAGTCACTTAACATAATGGTCTTATAATTATAAAATACGTCTTGCAATTTCTCAAAAAAATAGTTATTTTAAGTTTTTCTTTTTCAATAGGTTTAGAAACAATTTTTAATTAAGAGGCAGCAAATTGATCTTCCCAAAATTTATCCTTAAAATCACTATTGTCGGTTTTTTTACTTCATGCGCTCTATTTTCAGCTGACGAGTCCTCGAATGAAAACAAGAAAACAGTCCTTATCACCGGTGCAGCCGGTTTTATTGGGAGCAATTTCTTACAATACATGTATGATAAATATCCTGAATACGAATTTATTGTTATAGATGCTTTGACCTATGCGGGTTCACTTGAAAACATCTCTTCTGAAATTCGTAATGCAGACCGTTTTAGATTCGTTCATGCAAATATCAATGATTTTGAAACAGTGAACAGCCTTATGTGTCACAGCGATTTCGTAGTCCATTTCGCAGCCGAGTCTCATGTGACAAGAAGTATTGTTTCAGATGCAAAATTTCTTGATACCGACATCATGGGAACACGCTCTTTGCTTGTCGCTTTGAATCAAAATCGGCACAAAGTAGAAAGATTTGTCCATATCTCTACTTCAGAAGTTTATGGAACGGCACAGACACAACCGATGAATGAAAACCATCCTTTGAATCCCAGAAGCCCATACGCCGCTGCAAAAGCGGGCGCAGACAGATTGGTCTACTCCTACTACTGTACCTATGACCTTCCTGTAGTTATTTTGCGACCTTTCAATAACTACGGGCCTAACCAGCACGTGGAAAAATTGATCCCACGCATAGCCGCGTCTATCATTTTGAATAAACCGATCAAGATCCATGGAAGTGGAGAGCAATCCAGGGACTGGGTGCACACTCTGGATACTGCACGAGCGATTGACATGGCGCTTCATAAGCCCGATTTTTCCCAAATCAAAGGGGAAGAGATCAATATTGGCACCAATAGAGCAGTGTCTGTAAACGATATTGTGCACTCTATTTTGAAAATTTTACATAAACCCCAGTACCCGGTTTTGAAAATTTCGGACCGTCCAGGGCAAGTAGATTGCCACATTGGTGGAAACGAAAAGGCACGTAAGCTTCTAGGATGGACACCCATTATTTCTTTGGATGAAGGGCTTGCTGAAACCCTTAAGTGGTATTTAAAAAATCCCGATTTTTGCTCAAAACTCTATGAAAATTCCTCTCATCCTGTCTACGTATCCGATAACGAAATTGAATATCAGTAAACTTGGTGCTCTACTTATGAAAATATTTGCTTTATCTTTTTTAGTTTGTTGCCGATTTTTATCGGCTCTGATGCCCTCAACAACAAAGGAAGAGGCTCGCTTCCTTGTTTTTGGTGGAAAAACCGGCTGGATCGGCAAAATGATCCTTGAAGACCTCGAAAAAAAGGGGTACATATGTGCTCCGGCTGAATCCCGATTGGAAAACAGGGACGAAATTCTTCATGAGATCGAACAAAAAAATCCCACCCATATTATCAATGCCGCCGGAGTCACCGGGGTTCCAAATGTCGATTGGTGTGAATCTAACAAAGAAAAGACCTTACGCTCCAATATCATCGGTGCTTTGAACCTTGCTGATATCGCATATTTAAAGGGGATTCACATGACCAATTTTGGTACTGGCTGTATTTATGAATATGATGAGGAGCACCCTCTAGGCTCCGGAGTGGGTTTTACCGAGTCGCAAGCCCCAAATTTCTTTGGTTCTTTTTATTCCTCTACAAAGGTCATGCTGGATAAGCTTTTAATGTACTACCCTAATGTCCTCAATTTACGCTTGAGAATGCCTATTTCAAGCGATCTCTCCCCGAGAAACTTTATTACAAAAATCACCAAATACCCAAAAGTCATCAATGTCCCCAACAGTATGACAGTCCTTGATGAGATGGTACCCTTAGCTATAGAGTTGGCACGCCAAGGGGAGACCGGGAATTATAATTTTACAAACCCTGGAACTGTCTCCCATAATGAAATCTTGGCTATGTACCAAAAGTACGTAGACCCTACTTTCACCTGGGAAAATTTTACGATTGAAGAACAAAATCAAATCCTTAAAGCAAAAAGATCAAACAATGAGCTCGATGTATCAAAGCTCAAAGAAAAATTTCCTGAGCTCAAAGAGATCCATGATTCCTTGATTGACGTATTTGAAAAAATCGCAAAAAATTCCTAATTAACATTAAGGCGGGACATTCTCCCGCCCTTTTATAATTCATTTTCTAAAAATTCTAAAAAAATCACAGAATATATCAATATATGAGGTTTCTTACCTTTTAAACATTTTCGTATATGTATCCCCCCTGCCCTAATTTTTTTTCTCTGGTGCTCTTGTTTTCATGGCCAAAACCTTTCATCAATACAAAATGCACTCAACAAGATAGGAAAGCACTGACGTTAAGTCCCCCCCCCTTTCAAAACAACAGTCTAAAAAGTTTTAAGAAATGTTCTTTTTTTAGAAAAATTCCATAAAATATTTCTAAAAGTCTTATCATTTTCTATAAAACAGTTGTGCCTAATCAAGTATTACCGATGAAAATAGAGAATAGATTTTTACCGCAATCTCTAGAGCAAAAAAAGAGAAAAATTCTAAACATAAAATTTCTCTTAAGATTCTGTTAGATAGTGAAATTTATAACGATCCCGAACTTAAGAAAGTTTTTTGTGGCAAAAGGCCATTTTCTCAATATTTAGAGATTGATCATACTCTTTTGCGCTCATGATTTGTAGCTTTACAGCAGCTTGCTTTAAACTCAAGTTATGCTCATGGGCGTATAATGCAATTTTTGCAGCATTGTCATAGCCGATTTTAGGAACAAGGGAGGTAACCAGCATTAAAGACTGTTCAAGATGGTGATCTATTTTTTCCTGATTGACTCGGATCCCTTCAAGGCATTTTTCAGTAAAATTTTTACATCCGTCTGCCAATAGAACTATCGACTCTATAAGCGTGTGTGCTATAACCGGACGGAATACATTTAATTGAAAATGGCCCTGCGAGGCTGCGATTGTGATTGTGGTGGTATTGCCCATCAATCTTGTAGCAATCATAGTCAATGATTCACACTGTGTAGGGTTGACCTTACCCGGCATAATGGAGGAACCTGGTTCATTTGCAGGCAATATAAGCTCCCCGATCCCTGCCCGAGGGCCCGACGCATACAACCTAATATCGTTCCCTATTTTCAAAATAGCGCACGCCAACCTATTAAGTGCTCCTCCAATTTGAACCAAGCTGTCCTCAGAGGAGAGGGCTTCGAAAAGAGACTCACTTGAACGGAAGTTATAGCCGGTAAGATGATTGATCTCGTCTATCATCATTTTTTGGAACCCGTCGGGGGTGTTAATTCCTGTACCTACAGCCGTCCCGCCTATCGCCAAAGCCTCCACCTCTTTGAGAGCCTCCTCTACAGCACGCATACCCTGTTCAATTTGGACACGGTAACCGCCAAACTCCTCCCCTAAGCTCAAAGGGGTGGCATCCATTAAATGCGTTCGCCCTACTTTAATCACGTGATGAAAGCTTTTTTCTTTCTCATGAAGAGCATCTCTAAATTGTCGAAGACTGGGTAAGAGTTTTAGTTTGCATAAATGCACAACAGCCATGTGGATAGCGGTCGGGATGGTATCATTTGAAGACTGACTCTTATTCACATGATCATTAGGGTGTATGGGATCTTTGGAGCCTAAAACACCACCTAGTTTTTTTATGATAAGGTTACTCATCACCTCATTAACGTTCATGTTGCTCTGCGTGCCCGAGCCCGTTTGGTAAAGATGCAGGGGAAACTCTAAGTTATATCCCCCTTTCAAAAGCTCTTCAGCTGCATGAACTATAAGTTCTTTCCTTTTTTCATCTAAGACGCCCAGGTTGTGGTTCACAATTGCAGCAGCCTTTTTAATAATGATCAGCTGGTGAATTACTTCGAGAGGAAAATGACTGGAACCGACATTGAAATTTTCAAGCGAACGTTGTGTTTGGGCCCCATATAATCGGTCTTTAGGGACTTTCACCTCTCCCAAACTATCTTTTTCAACGCGATATTCCATTTTAAAACTCAAAATTTTTTTTCATATTAAAAAACATCTGTGTTGGTTGCAAGGAATTATCAAGAAAAACCGTTGGGTTTGAGATTGACCAAAAAAGGGAGCAGACGTAAAGTGCACAAAAGATGCAAACAGGACAAAAGTTCATGCCTCTAGGCTTAAATAGATTCGAAAAAATATTTTATATTAACCTGGCTCACCGTACTGATCGAAATGCATTCCTACTACAAGAACTTCAAAAAATGGGTGTGGAATCACAGAAAATAGTTCGCATAGAGGGAAACTTAGATGTTCTGAATGGTCATAGGGGGTGTGCTCTAAGTCATATCCATGCTTTAAAGCTTGCTCAACAGATGGGGCTTCAAGAGGTGCTTATTCTTGAGGATGATGCCTATTTCCATACGGATCAAGAAGAAGTCGAAAAGCACTTGAATCTATTTTTTCAACACGTACCAAGCTACGATATGCTTCTTCTTGGAGCCCGCGTCGAAAAATATCAAAGTTGCCAAATCGATGGGATTTATCGGGCAATCATTGCAAGGCTTGCGCATGCGTATGTAGTGAAAAACCATTACATCCCAAAGCTTTTAGAGGTATTTGAAAACACCTATAAAACAATGCTCAAAATTCCAACTTTTAATCAGGTGCATGATAAAGCGATAGACCGGGCCTGGGATCCGCTATTCGAAAAAGATCTCATTCTATTTACCAAAATTTTTGCCTATCAAAGAGGAGGATACAGTGATATTCAACGCTTCACACATGAAGACATCTTTCAATATTTGAAAGATGTCGATGAAGCAAAATAAAAATATGAGAAGAGATGGAAATAGAAATGGAAATGGAATCGGGTCTCAATCGATTTGAAAAAATCTTCTATATTAATTTAAGCTATCGAACCGATCGAAATGCTCTCATTCTCAATCAACTCAAAAAGCTTGGGGTGAAAGAGGATAAAATTCACCGAATCGAGGCAATTCACGATGTTTTAAATGGCCATAGGGGTTGTGCCCTAAGCCATATTACAGCTCTAAAACTTGCCCTTGAAATGCAACTTAAAGAGGTTTTGATTTTAGAAGATGATGCCTTTTTTCTTACCAATCAAGAGGAACTAGAACTTTATATTGGGTATTTTTTACATAAAGTACCAGAGTACGACATTCTGCTTTTAGGCGGGAGGATTAAAGAAAGCGAGCCCATTGGTATTGACAGGATCTTTCGGGCTAAAAGCTCTAGAAGAGCTCATGCATATGTCATAAAATCCCACTACATCCCCAGGCTTTTATCGCTTTTTGAAAAGTGCCATAAGAAGCTTATAGGTATTCCATTTGCAAAACTAACCCCCAATGAAATCATCATCGATCACGCCTGGGATGAGCTTTTTCAAAAGGACCGCGTTTTTTTCGCTAAGATATTTGCGCATCAAAGGGGCGGTTATAGTGATATCCAGCACATTCAATACGACCATATTGACGAAATAGAAGAAGATAACTAACCCCATTTTTTACTATCTATTTAAAAAAAACCAGTTTTGAAAAAAGGGTTCTTTGATACTTAAATAGAAGTACGCATAAGGACAAAACACTTTCGTTTATTATAAACTTTATCTATCATAGTGACACAAACTTAAGGAATTGTGATAAAATTCGGGCCATGAAGTTTGCTCCCTCATGGTAGGAAGATTCTTAATCTCGATTTTAATCACGTTTCTCAACTCAAGGAGATCCTATGGTCATCGATACTCACCCTCATGAAATCGAAAACAACATGCAACAACATGTCCCTCCCGTTGCCTCTTTAGAAACCTCTATTTTAAAGGAGATCTATTTAAAAGAAAAAAAGAGCTCCTTAATTGCCCCATTGAGTCTTGATCAGCTCGTTGGGATGATTTATCCTCTGTTCGATCCTATAGACCAAGATAAAATCCTTGAAGGGGTATTTGGGACCAAAAATAAAGAGGCTGTACTCACCTATCTAAGATCCATGTTTGAAAATCATCCCGAATTAAAAATGGGTAACTGCTGCGCCTCAAACGTCGACTTGAGTTTTCTAAAAGAGCATTTAGAATTTCTTCATACTGAGGAGCTGAATCTCGACGACGCCGAAATCATCGATAAGGTAAATCATTTTATTCATGAAAAGACCCAAGGGATGATCCCAAAGTTATTTGAGGATAGACGAGACCTACCAAAAAAAGGGCTTGTTGCTATGAATGCAGGCTCATTTACAGGAAAATTCGACGACCCCTTCGACCCAAGACACACAAAAAAAGAGCTATTCAAATCCCTAACAAAAGAAAAAACAGAAATCGATATGATGTGGGGCATGAAAATGGTCCGTTATTATGAAAACGGCTACATGCAGTTTGTCGAAATCCCTGTCGAAAATTCAGCCTATTTCCTACAGCTCTCTTTACCTAAAGAGGATATCACCGTAGAAAATCTTTTAGACCAGGATGCCTTCTATTTTGGTAGCATAGAGGGTAAGTTATCTTACGTAGACATTACTTTACCTAAATTTACCCTTTCTAGTACCCAAGAGCTCCTGGATAAACTTTTAGAACAAAACTTACCACTTAACAAAAAAACGGACGCCGGAAAGCTCGCAAGCGTTTTACAAAAAACCTATTTCGTCCTTGAAGAGGGGGGGGTAAAAGCGGCTTTTGTAACTGCAGGATTATTCAAAACGACAGCGATAAAACCTTTACCATCACGCAAAATCCGTTTTGATCGACCTTTTACCTTTCGCCTTATCTCTAAGGATCGGCTAAAGATCATGGAAGGGGTTTTTCACGGATAACCTAGGATCTAAAAAGGGGTGAAAACGATTTTCACCCCCTCTACTTGAATTCACATTTGTAAAAGCAAGAATTTCAGCTCAGGGTCGTATCAAACAGATAGTTCGTGATAAGGGCTCACTTTTTTTGAGGCAATAGTCGGCGATCATATAGCCACCTCCAAAAAGAAAGGAAAAGGTTCTACTATTTTCCAGAGTTTCAGCAGAAAAGATATTCTGAAGAATTCGATCACCGATCCCAACAATCAACAGTAAAGTGATGCCTGTTATATTCCGAATGTATCGTAAAGCTGGATACTTAAAGGGGACGATTTCTATCCATTCATTCCCCTTCGTCCAATCCATGAAAACGCGCTCGGTTCTTTCATCAAGGTTTAATTCTTTTACCGCTTCCTCAATTGTAATGGGTATTTTTCGACTGAAAAATTTTGCAGCGTAGACCTTGGGAAAAGGGGCTTGTTCCACTGCAGGATCTGTCTCCAAAACCCATCTCCCTTTGTCGGTGTGCTTTTCAATAAGACGAATCGTCGATGAAAGATCCCGATGGATAAAAAAGGTGTCTTCAGAGTTAAAATTTATGAGTGGTCCGCCCCAATTTGTATGCGTTGGTAAACCCACAGACATTCCAAAACCTCTTATTTTTTATGAACAAAAACCTTTAGATTCTAGCCCCTTAGCTTGCGTCAACTTTCTCAATAGGAGGTCCAAGATTAGGTGAAAAAATGAACCACCCTAAAAAAGTTAAAAAGGCTCTATAAATCCCTTATTAAGACTTCTAAAAAAGGTTTTAAGTGCATGTTAAAAAATACTGTATTAAAAATAAAGGGAATTTTATTTGTTTCTTAAAGAAATGTGGACAAATCCAAAAAGCCGTACAACGTTAAACCAAAGACCCGCAATAAAAGCGGGCCTTAAAAAACGATTGTATCTTAGGGATTCTGCATCTTATGACACTATTTCAAAAGCATCAGTGAAAAAGCAAAAGCGAATAGGGAGAAAGACTCGATCACAACAATTCCCACAAAGGATTTACCAAAAAGGCTTGGTTGTTTTGCAATAGATTGAATCGCTGCAGCCACAACTTTTCCTTGGAATACAGAAGATCCAAAAAGGGCAAGACCGGTAGAAAGGCCGATGAAAATTGCCGATAGCGGAGTCAATGTGCCGGCCACAATCGCTGCACGCATGAGAACCATCAAAATAGAACCAAATAGACCCTGCGAAGAGGGTAGCACAGCTAAAGAAATATATTTAGCATGCCCTTCATCCGTACGAGCCATAACCCCTTGGGCCGCTGAAAAGCCAATTGCGCATCCAAGCGAGCTACCAAAAAGGGAGATTCCTAAAACGAGAGCAGGTCCCGCCATTGCATATAAAGTTGGTGTCATAAAGTAATTCTCCTTTTTAATAACGGGGTAAAGAGTTTACCTCCCCCCTCAAAACAGTGGCGATACCACTCTAAAAAATTCAAACGTAAACCATGGATTGTTCCGCTCATCAAAGCGACCATGATATTCAGGCCGTGGCCAAATAAAAGAATAAATAGACCAACAGCGTAACCTAAATCCTCCGCAAATTTATTTGATGTGCTTGCCAAAATAACGCCTGTCAATCCAAGCGCATAAAGACGCACATAAGAGATCACATCTGCAAAAATCTGCACTGCATGCGTAAGCTCAAAAATTCCGGAAACTTTCTTTTTAATGATTGCCATGATCGTAGCAAAGGCTACTCCAATCCCTATGAATTGTAGACCGAAAATCGCCGCGTTTTCTTCGGAAATGATTCCCAGTTCATTCAATAGTGTGGGTGTTCCCATATATGTGGGGAAATATAAAAAAGCTCCAATAGTAAAGAGGACCCAGCCTATACTGCCCAAGTTTTTGCGAGCTCCCCTTAAAAGCGATAGGATAATGTGCAGGGTACCGATCAAAAGAGAAAACTCCAGAAGGTTCGCTAAAAAAAGATCTTCAGCCAGTTCATACTGGACTTTACCGTCTTTAATTTTTACTCCCCGATTCAAAAAGGCTTCAGACGAGGTCTCTGACGCGAGTTGGGGATAATCTTTTATCCACTCTTTATAGGTGTTCCCCTTTTTTTCGATTTGGTAATCGATCTTCTTTTTTGAAACATGGTAAATTAATGAGCTTCTGGAGAGTGGGTTCTCAGGACTTAACTGCATCCCAAAATAGGAGGCAGTTAGAAAACCCCAAACTACGCAAGCTGAGGATAAAATTAGCGATAATTTTAAAAGCCTTTTGACCAGACCTTGCGATTTTCGGTAGATGTAGTTCAAAACTAAAGAACCGGTTAAAAAGAGCAGCCCATAGCCAGCATCTGCAACAATCATAGCAAAAAACAGAGTAAAGAATATCAATACCCATAATGAGGGGTCCTTATCCTCTATAGAGGGAACATCGTACACCTTTACTAGATCTTCTCCAACTTTGCGATAACCGGCATTTTCCATAAAGGTAGGAACAATCTCATCAGGGCGGATGCGTACATGTTCCATATGAACATTAACCCCTTTTAGCGCCTCTTTCCACTCCTCTTTACCAGCAGGAGTCCAGGCCTCAATCGCAAATAGGGTCGATCCGAGAATATTCATCGCTTGAGTGCGGGTATGACGGATATCATCATGGTCAAGCAGCTCCTCTAAATACTCCTCAAGGATCTCTTTGTAATGGGCCATCTCCTTCAGCTCTGTCTGGATCCTGAGCTCCTCTTTTTGCAGATTTTGATAGCGCTCTTTAAGGGAATTGAGCGAGTATTCCATATACATTTCTATAAGACCATCCGTCTTGATCGGATCGATCCCGATATACATAAAATACTCGATTGTACCGTCTGTATTCACATAGATAAGCTTATCCAAGATCTCTTGCGGCAGCTTTTTTTTCCCTTTTTTGGAAAAAAACTGCACGGTGTGGTGAGATTCTCCTGCGATCTGAGCTACAATATTGAGATCAACATTTCCAAAAGGCTTGATTCTGTGGATCTCATGATCAAGAACCTTCTCGGCCTCAACTACTCGGTCGTACCTATCTTGCAGATAGATAATTTTCTCCACTAGCTCATAACGGGGGACAACATCATTTTTCAACTGATCTGTAGGAACCTGGCGACGCAAAATTCTTAGCGCATGGAGGGTATCCTCCACGGCATTCGACATCACGTGCATTTTTTTGCCTTCTATAGATTGGAACTGGAGCTGTCCAATTTTTTGGGCGTTCTCCAAAAACTTTACCAGGTCGACTGATGTACCAATAAAGAGGACTTTTTCGCACGGAATAATCATCTTGCCCCCTTTTTCAAAATCAGCTCTTTAGCTTTTTTTGCATTCGCAATTTGCGCTAATTGCTGGTCATCAAGTGCTATTTTAATTTTTTTTATGTTGGCTTCAGCTCTAGGTATAAGGATTTTATCGAAAAGATTTACTTTAACTGTTACATCCCGCAACTCTTTTTCCAAAATTTTTCGGCGTTCCAGTAACACCTGATGGCGGCAAATAATCTCCATCACCTCTTCAAATATCCCCCTGAGACTAAAGGCATTCAAAGGAACCGATCCCACAAGACTTTCTACTGGAGCAAATTCCACCCCTTTGAATACAGGAAGCTCAATACCAGCGATATTCTCTTCTCCTCTTTGAATGGAAAGAACTCTCATAGAGTCGGTAAATTCTTTCATCCCGGGTTTAGCAAATAACGCACTCACAGACATCAAGCGTCTCTGGTTTTCAATTTTTTTGGATTCGGATTGCAACAGCTCAACATCTAGCTGGGATAGAACCGATTGCAGAAGAATTTTTTTAAGCTCTAAAACCGGCAGATACCTTTTGAACTGCTCAAGGCTGTTTTGCTGATTTTTGAGTTCTATTTTGGATAAACGGATTTCAGACAAAATTTGACCTCAGAGTAAAACCCAATGGATATCCACAACTTCTTTTTTGATTCCCACTTCCTCTTTCTCAAAGCAGTCCGAAAGCATTCTCCACCCTAGATCCAGCGCCTCCTCAAGAGGAATATTCACATCCAAGCTCATGAATTTAGAGCGGAATAGTTGCTGATACTTCAAAAGTTTATTGTCCCAACTAGAGAGCTTAAATCCCATTCTATCACGCTCTTTTGCTTTTAATGCATCAGCATAAAGGCGAATCATCGCATTAGCCAGATGCCCGTGGTCAGTGCGCGTAGTTTTGCCAATCACAAGCTGCTTCAAACGAGACAAAGATCCAAAAGGCTCAATACAATCGACATTGAGATAGAATTGCCCTTCGGTAATGTAACCTGTTAAATCCGGAATGGGGTGAGTAACATCGTTTGCAGGCAAGGTTGTCGAAGCAAGTATAGTCACCGCACCATTCCCTTCAATCTCGACAGCTTTTTCATACCGCATCGCAAGCTGGGTATAAAGATCCGAAGAATATCCCCGATTTGCAGGGACGAAATCCAAAGAAATCGCTATCTCTTTTAAAGCGTCAGCAAAAGCAACCATATCGGTTAAAAGAACAAGAACATTCTTACCCTTCAAAGCAAAATATTCTGCAGCTGCTAAAGCCAGATCGGGCACCATGACAGCCTCGTTTACGGGATCTGTCGCTAGGTGGGCATAAAAAATTGTTCTATTTAATGAGCCGCTTGTACGGGCATTTTGAATGAATTTTTCATACTGGGTCTGGGTAAGCCCCATACCCCCTATTATTACTACATCGGCATCTGTTTGGTTTGCAATACGGCACAAAACTTCAACAGGCTTGGATCCAGGACTACAAAAAAGAGGGATCTTTTGTCCGCGTACAAACGTATTGAACATATCAATCATGGGCAAATTTGTCCGAATCATCAGGCTCGGCATGCGGCGCTTCATGGGATTAAAACTTGGACGTCCCACCTCAATCCGATCTTGGGTGGCATCTACCCCCATCTTAAGCTTTCCGCTACCACTAAAGACAGATCCCAGACAGTCTTCACTAATCCCCAAACGGAAGGTGTTTCTTAAAAAAACTACCTCGTCATTCACACTGATGCCCCTTGTGGAATCGAACACCTGCAGTGTAACTCTGTCTGAATCGATGCGAATCACTGAGGCCAAAGAACGGGTGGTATCTCGACGAATCACCTCAGCTAGTTCCCCCATGGCGGGTCCTACCGCTTGTAATGTGATAAGATTTCCGCGGATGTTTTCTATTCGAGTCTTCTTTACTTGCATACGTCTAACATCTCTTCAATTCTTTTTTCGATCCTTGCCTTATTCTCTAGATAAGAATCGGATCGAAAAGCGGTGTAGTTGAGGTTTTTTAGGTCATTTTGCAAACCCATAAAGGATTTTCTGGCAGAGTCGTGGTTTTTGAAAAGGAAAGGAGAGGCAAAAATTTCATCAAAAATTTTCATTATCTCAATTTGGCGTTCAAGCGGACAGTAGACGTCCTCTTGGTCAAAAGCGTTTTGCTGTAGATAGGAGAAATCAAATAGCTCTTTTTTAAGATAAGTGACGTAATCGCTCATCTGAATTGCGTCCTCTCCCACTACATCCATTCGCTTTTCAATCTCCAGCCCTTCAAGGAGGATTTTTCTTGCCGTTTCTACCGAATATTTCCAATCAGGCGCCTGTTTACTCAAAAAATCGGCAGCTATGTCGACATTCGATGACCAAGAGAGATCTCGCGAAATAGCCGGATATCGCCTTTGATCAGACAGCCCCCTTGAAAGACAAAGGAAGGTGTCTACAACCATCAAAGTAGCCTGCGTCACAGGCTCATCGAAATTTCCCCCCGCAGGAGAAACAGCTCCAATAATTGAGATGGATCCGAGCTTATGGTTAGGAGTCTCAATCACTCCCGCTCGTTCATAAAAAGAGTGTATGCGTGAAGTCAAATAAGCTGGAAACGCCTCTTCGCCCGGAATCTCCTCCAGTCTTGCAGAAACCTCTCGCATCGCTTGAGCCCATCGGGAAGTAGAGTCGGCAAGCAAAAGAACATTCAGTCCCATTTGCCTGTAATATTCTGCAATAGTAATTCCCATATAGATTGAGGACTCTCTAGCAGCTACCGGCATCGAGGAGGTATTGCAAATGATCGTTGTCCGATTCATTAAAGGCTCATGGTACCTGGGATCTAAAAGATGGGGAAATTCTGTGATCACCTCTACCACCTCACCAGCACGCTCTCCGCATGCGACAATGATCACTATGTCCACATTTGCATACTTAGAAATAAGATGTTGGATGACCGTCTTACCGGCTCCAAAAGGGCCCGGTGAACAGGTAGTGCTCCCCATCACAATAGGAAACATCGTATCGATCGCGCGCATACCGGTTTCCAAAAGACGGTCTTTAGATCTCGGGTGCCCGGCAATTAGCCTATTTTTAATAGGCCATTTTTGCAACATGTTGACCGAAATCTCCTGGCCATTTTGGTCGAAAAGTTTGGCTATAGGAGTTTCAACAGTGAAGTGCCCTGTTTTCGCAAGCCAAGCGATCGTGTAAACTCCTTGAAGTTTGAATGGGACCATGATCTTATGTCTTACACGACCCTCAATCACAAAACCAAGTTCCACTCCGCGGGTCACCTGATCACCGATTTTAGCTGTTGGAGTAAACTCCCAGTTCCTTTTGCGATCAAGCGTTGGTATTTCAATTCCCCTCTCCATGAAATAGCCCGCTTTTTCGGCGACATCAGCTAAAGGGGAGCCGATTCCATCAACAACTAAATTTAAGAGACCGGGCCCGAGTTCTGCTTCAATAAGCTCTCCGGAAAAAGTCACTTTTGAACCCAAACGGATCCCTTTTGTGTCCTCAAACATTTGGGCTTTAGCAATACGGGAAGCAATCTCAATGATCTCCCCCTTGATTTCTATCCCCTCAACCTCAACATAAATTTTTTCTCCGCTAATGGCAGGGCCATCAAAAAGAATACTCACGAGGTTGCCATTTACAGCCTCAACAGTTCCGGTAGCAAGTTGCCAAACGGGCGATTGTGTCATCATTTGATCTCCTGAATCCGTTTGAGGAGGAGGTCCCCCCCTTTTTTTGTTAAAATTTGGTCCTGGCTTTCATAAAAATCGGATAGGACCCAAACCAAGGTATAGTAGGCAAAAATTGAGTCTAATGTGAATGGAGCTGTTTGTAAATAGGTTTGGCAAAAATTAAATCTCAAGCGAGAGACCATCTCCATCTCTTTTAGCGGATCTTTAAATGCCACGTCCAGCTCAAGGTCAATCCCCTCAAGCCCCTCGGGAAATTCAAAATGCTCCGATTCATGTTGCGCAAGCAATAGTGTAGTAAGAGAATCATGAGGATCTAAAAAATCCAAATCCTCTTTAAGGTCTCTATCTCTTTTTTTCGAAAGATACGCCATAGAGGTAATCCACAGCTTGCGATCATATTCAATAAAATCGTATAAAAAATCGGAGGTATTCTCCAAGAGCCAGTCATATACAGCTAATAGAAGCTCCCTGAAATGGTGGATTCTTTCATTGATATCTTTATATTTTTCGAGATAATCAAAAACAAAAGGGGGATAGCCTAATTCTTGCTCAAGGCAATAGCTAATTTCGTCCCATTCAATAGACCCACCTAAAGAAAGCCTGTCCGCTGTGAGATAGGATCTCAAATTGTAAACATCTATGAGTGTTCGCAACTTACCAAGCTTATTTTTATCCACCGAGGAGAGATTTAGCTTAAAAAGCTCATTCAGCTCTCTAAGATCCATTTCAGGTTTGATATCAAAACTAGTTGGAGGTAAATAACACTCAAGAAACGTATACATTCTACCTAACCGCTATAAACAAAGGCCTTTAGAGAGTCCGAGACAAAACGATCCAGCACCTGCTCAATCTGATTTTCTGTAAGCTCGACAATCATGTTTTTATCTTTGATTTTTAAAATTGCTCCGCCATAAGAGGAATCGAATTTTAGCTCGCCTAGCTTTTCAAGCTTCTCTTTGACACTATGGGTAAGGTGTTGGACAAGCTCTTTCTCATAGATGCTGTCGGAAACGGCAATTTCAAATTTTGAGAAAAGTCCCTCTTTTTGAAATGAGTCCAGCACAATATTTACTGTGCGAGCTACTGTGTCAACCTTATGCATCTCTTTAGAAAGAGCCTCTTTGAGCTCTTTTTTAAAAAGGTGCTGCGTAAGATCATTCTTTAACTGAAGCTTTGCCTGCTTAAGAGCCAGCTCAATTTCGGCCTTAGCGGCTCTAATCTGATCATGAGCTTTTTTTGTGGCTTGCTGGATGATCGACTCCGCCTTCTCATTTGCCTCAAAAAGAATTTGCTCACTCTCGGCATTTGCCGTAGCGAGAGTCTCCTCGGCCTCAGTTTTTGAGGGCTCAAGCGCCTCTTCTTTGATTGCCTGGAGGATCCGTTGGATCGTCTCACTTGTATTATTCGCGTATTTCATTAGGTCTTCACCCAAGATTTTAGGGTATTGTAACCCTCTAATGATTAAACGACAACCTTTAAGTCCTTTGAAAAAACCTCTATATCTCTTGATTTTTATAAGATTCATCGCTTATGGCAAAGATATGCGTAAGATTTTATTAACTTTTCTGTCAATCGGTATATCTTTGAGCTCATCTTTGGAGGCAACAACACCCCCGAAGACGAAAAAAAAGGACACTGAGAAAACCAATTACTGGGATTTCGATGACAAAAGTACAGAAGAGCTTAATGTCAGCATGATTGCCTGGGGAGTAGCTCTGTTTGTAGGAATTGCGCTTGCTGCAGGTCTTTCTAATGGACCCGCACCAACTAAAACCCCGGACCTTCAATAAAGGGTCTTTTTTTGCTTGGTTAAATTTTTTTAATAAAAATTTTTTTTCTTTATGTAGCTGTTGAACTAAATTCTTTGCTTTGGCTTATTAAGGTTATGAGCACATTAGAAGATCTAAAAAAAGTTACAATTGTCGTTGCTGATACTGGGCAATTTCATGAATTAAAAAAGTATAGCCCGCAAGATGCAACTACTAACCCTTCTCTAATTTTAGAGGCTATTAAAGATCCGGCCTACCTCCCCTTGTTACAACAGACAGTAAAAGGGAAAAAAGATGTTTATGATGCCTATATGGATCTTTTTATCGCTTTTGGAGTTGAAATCCTGAAATTTCTCCCACCAAACGGAAGAGTTTCTATTGAAGTAGACCCTAAGCTTTCCTGGGATAGAGATGCTAGCATCATCTTTGCCCACAAAATTATTGAGCGCTTTGCTAAAAAAGGGATCGGACCTGAAAAAATTCTCATTAAACTTGCCTCTACATGGGAGGGGGCTCAAGCAGCTAATATTTTAGAGAAAATGGGAATTCACTGTAACATGACTCTACTTTTTTCTATGGCTCAAGCGGCAATTTGCGCCGACGCAGGAGTTACCCTAATCTCCCCATTTGTTGGTCGTATCACCGATTTTTACAAAAAAGAGAAAGGGGTCACCGATTTTTCAACTAACGAAGATCCAGGTGTACAATCGGTAAAGAAAATTTATAGCTATCTGAAAAAATTTGGTTATAAAACCCAAGTGATGGGAGCCTCTTTCCGCTCCTCAAAACAGATTTTAGCTCTTGCAGGGAGCGATCTACTGACGATCGCCCCGAAATTTTTGGAGGAAATGTCTCAAGCTAGCCAAGCGGTCCCAAGACAACTTGATAGGGAAATCGCAAAAAATAGCGATGTGACAAAAATTGAAGTCGATTACCCTAAATTTTCGTTTCTTCACAACGACGATCACGGGGCTGCATTTTTATTATCAGACGGTATTCGCCGTTTCGCCAAAGATTTGGACACCCTTTTAGGAATTGTTGCAAAAGAGGTGTAGATTTGCGCTCAAAATGGAATCTTTTTATAGATATTGGGCTTGTTTCTTTGCTTGCTGCATTTATCGTGAATCTAATTTTGCATTTTACCTCAGTAACTCACCCCTAGATTCACCCCTGAAAACTTTATTATCAGACTAACATTTCGAAACTTTTCGAGATGTTTTTTTTTGATTGAGTCTCTTGATTTTTTTCAATCCATTTGTTAGTTAATGAAATAATGTTTAGTGCTTTTTTTTTCCTATCTCTTGTTTTAACCCGCCTATTAGGACAAGGTGCATTTTGGAAAACAATACTTGGTGCTTTGCAAGATTTTTTTTTCATACAATTTTTTTTAAGTGCTTTCTATATATTTTCACACCCCTACGCCGAAATATTTTTCTCAACGATTTCCTTTTTTTACTTTGTTCTAATATTTTTGGATCTACAGATCGAAAGGATTTACAAAAGAGGCCTTATTTGGAGCGATTTTCAATGGTTTGAAAAAAGCTTATGGTCTTTAAAAAAATCGGTCTTTTACGAATTAGGATTTTTGGGATTCAGCCAGCTCATCTTTATTCTTTTAGTGTGGTGCACTTGTGCATTTAACCTGAATAAAACCCTTTTAAACCCGTATTTAGGGGGCATTTCATTTTTTTCTTTATTTTTTGAAAAGCATCTTTTTTTGAGATATTACCCCTTCAATCGGGCTAATAAACCTGAGAGTTTATTGAGCTTTTTGCCCTCTTTTTTTCATTTTGACCATGAACAGTTCGACCCCATAGATCCTGAAAATCCGTTTTTAAGGAAAACACTTTGCTACCAATCCCCCTCTCTTTTTTCTTTAAAAAAAGAGAAACCCAATGTTGTTGTGCTCCATTTAGAATCTTTAAGTATGAGAGATCTTGATTTTACCCCTTTTTTTAAAAAATTGACACATGAGGGAATTTTCTTTGATCAATTCTATTCCAATTTTCCTGTCTCTTCGCCAGCTGCAGTATCTACACTTTTTGGTATTCCCCCTTTTCAAGAATATTTTAGGTTTCATAGTCTAAACCAGGTTCCTATAATAGGAATGCCACAAATGTTCAAACAATTGGGCTATTTTAATGCCCATATCACCTCTACTTATACCGAAGCCAAAAAAGAGTATATTGAGGACACAGAGGGTTTTGATTATTACGCTTACCGTGATGACTATATTGAAAAAGCGAAGGGTGAGTTTATCTCTTCATTTATGGTGGATGATCGCCTAGCTTATCAAGACCTTATGGATCAATTGGATCAAAAGACCTCTGAAAAAAAACCTTTTTTTTGTTTTTTTTCCAACGGATTCGGCCATCACCCCTGGGAAGTTCCTAAAGAGGATGACCGGAAGGAAAAAGAGAATTTGAAAAAACTTAGACAATCTTTAAAGGTAGCTGATAACCGGCTAGAGGAGTTTTTTTTAAAAGCTGAACAAAGACCCTGGTTCAAGGATACACTCTTTATCTTATTGGGAGATCATGGTCAACCTATGGGAGAGCATGACACTTTTCAAATTCGCACAAGGGTCTATCAAGAAAATGTACATGTTCCATGCGTATTTCTCAAAAAAGGGGAACTTGAGGCACAAAAATTCTCCTTTGTGGCCTCACAAATCGATATTTTCCCCACACTAATCGATCTTTTCAGGGAACCGGTAGTCCACCACAGTATTGGTTACCCGCTTTCTAGGAAAAAGGATCACCGGTTTCAACTTTTGGGAAACCTAGGATATTCAAAAGATATCGCTTTAAGAGAAGGGCCATACAAAATTACTCCTAATGAGATATTTAATATTGATGAGGATCCTAAAGAGAAAAGGCCCCTGAGTTTAGAAATGCAAAAACATCTTGAGCCTCTACAAGAGAAATTAGCTCAAGGATTTGCCATCATCGATATGATGAACACTTTCAAATTATGGGTTCCTAATAAAGGGGAAAAGCTCTCCTTTTTTGCAATGAAAGACGAGGCAAAATACATAGAGACTTTGAAGAAATATCCCCAACCAAAAGAGCTCAACTGGATTGGGAATTTAGCAAGCTTTTTCCCCTCTGCCCCTTTATTAAAAAAAATATCGAGCTTAAAAAGCTTAAAAATAAAAGATGCTCTTTTAGATTCTGACATACTTCTGGCTTTTATCCATAATAACCGGCTAAAAGACCTTGTTTTGGATAACGTCTACGGAATTGATTCCTGCCTTGATCAACTAAGTAGTTTGGAAACGCTTGAAACTCTTCATCTGGAGGGTGTCGATATAGATGAAAATAGCCTTTTGGCTTTGATTCAAAAAAATCCCATAGAGGAGCTTACAGTATATGGAGTTGCAGTCGACCCTGATCGTTTATTTGGTATTCTTCAAACAAAACAACTCAAAAAGCTCTCTTTGGATTTAAGAATAGAAAATTCCCATCTAAGTTTGTTGGATAATAGCAAGTTTCTAAGGTCGCTCGTCTTAAAAGATGCACAAAATATTGACCTTTACGGACTAAATTTCCTTCAAAATAAACCCATATCCTACTTAAATCTTTTTCAATTAAAAAGCTGGGGAATATCTTACTTTAATTTTCTAAAGAAACTTCCATTGGTCTTTTTTGGTCTTGAATCAGAGAGTTTTTCAGATCAGGATCTCATGAGCTTTCTAGATTTGTCTCTGGTAGAATTAGAAATATACCACTGCCCAAAAATTTCGAATCAAGGAATTATAGAATTCACAAAAAAAGCCAATAAACGTTTACGGATCATCTATGGCCATAGAATTTTCTTCGACACTAGATATTATAAATTAAAATATTATAATAAAGAGGGCGATTATGAATTTGCAAAAAAAGAATTTACACCATCCTGAGTTGAGATAATGAACTCTTTTTTAAGTTGAAATGGGGACTAGGCTAAACGACTCTTTATAAATCTCTAAAAATTTTCCATAGGGGTTAGAGAAAGCGTTAAGATCTATCATCCGTGTACTTAAGGCCAGCATATCGAAACCTAAAGCTCTATAGATCCCCCACTCAAGCCATTCGTTCATAGCCGCAGTCCCTCGGGAATCTCTATGACTATGCGTGAGTAGATAGATCAACGGGGCCATCTTCTCTTTGAGTTCTTCAGTTCCTTTGGAGTGGTTCCAATTAAAAACATCTCTGAATAGTCTTTCGCACTCTTTAAGCGTATCTTCCAGAAGGAATATATCCTGATGCATCACGATCCAGCGGGAATTCTTTATTGCCCTATCCATGGTATCATCTAAATCCTCGCCAGTTATTCGACTCAGCCAAGTCACGTACTTTGAAGTGGCGTACAGTCTGCCCAACACCTGGTGGCGCAGTGAAAATATAAGAAAATGTGTTTTAGGCAAAATCTGTCCATCGTCAGGATCCGGTTTACTGAACTCTACCTCCAGGTTGTGAATAGCTTTTGCCAATTTTATCCCGTGATACCCGTCCCCCTCTACAAGATGCTTTTGCTGTTTAAAATCTTTGAATTTAGTCGCAAGCTCCTTACGATCTTTTTCTTTTTCTTTCTGTACAATCTCTTTCCAGCTCTCTTTTAAAGAGATTTTTTGTTGAAAAGAATTTCGCATTGCATCCCCGAGTAGATGCTTTCTTGTATTTCGCAAGAAGAGCTCGTACCTCTCGTCCCCATTTTCACAAAACCCTAAGTAAACATAAGGATTCACCAACCCATCGGCTGCAAATCCCCCAAGGCCACGATTCCAACGAACAGTATTGAGCCCTTTTTCTCTGATCACCTCTTTACTCAAAAGCTCAAGCGTGAAACTAGAAAAGGGGGAATCTTGACAGGTGTATTGAAAAGGTTTGTTGAAGATCTCTTCTTTAGAGAATTCTCTCTCAGCGGCATCACTTAGGATCGGAAAAACATTTTGGCTTACATCGAGACCAGCAAGAATATATTGACCGCTCAAAATCAAAAAAGGATAGCTAAAAGGTACGTGCATTTCATTGCGCCGAAGACCGAACCGTTCGGCTTGTGGGGTATGGGTTTCTACAGCGACTTTATTACGGATCTTACTCAGATCGGTGAGAAGGGTGTGAAAATCTGTTTTGACACCCCATTTAAGTACCTTCTTAGCGACAAGGTCTATGGCCTCGCTAGAAGCTCTCAAAAAGGGTTCTTGTCCGCTTTTTCCGAACATCCCCTCTTTCACCACAGGGCTAAAATACTCGGGCCTATAAAGAGTGGTTGGCCCCTTTTCTGCACAAGCAGCCTCGTGGCTTATCAAATCTTCTAAAAGATCTATATCGGGGGAAAGATTTATAGTACCACAAACTCCCACTGGACTTGACAAGCTCATTTTTCCTCAAAAAGAGATTTAAACCGTGGAGATTATAGTAAAATATAGAATTATTTGCAACCTTAGAGAGCTTGTTTGACGAGGTTTATAATAGAAATTTATTGAATCCAGCTTTTGTAAAGAAAAAATACTAAACATGGTTGCTGAATCGAGGTATAAAAAAAGGCCTCTCTAGTGAGAGGCCTTTTGTTTTAGCCGGCAGTCGCGGCTAACTCAGGAACTCGATCGAAGTCAAAATCGAGAGTCTCGATGTCGTCTCCGCCCAAATTCTTTTTGAGTCGATCCACGTAGATCTGGTGACCAGTTCCGGAGGGAACTTGTTGCCCTACGATGATGTTGGACTTAAAGTCGAGGAGGTAATCGCTCTTTCCTTCACATGCTGCATCGGTAAGGACTTTTGTGGTCTCCTGGAACGATGCTGCAGAGAAGAAGGATTCTGTGCCCAAAGAGGCTTTTGTAATACCTAAAAGGACAGGAGTTGCTTCTGCAGGCTTTCCACCCTCGGCTATTACTAGCTTGTTTTGCGCATGGAATGTGCGCTTATCAATATCTTCACCGTATAAGAATGTCGTATCACCCGGATCGGTAATGCGTACTTTTTGGAGCATTTGTCGCACGATAATCTCAATGTGTTTATCGTTAATGTCTACCCCTTGAAGACGGTATACCTCTTGCACTTGGTTCACGAGGAACTTCTGGAGTTCACGAACACCGCAAACTTCAAGAATCTCTTGTAAACGGACAGCACCTTCAGTGATCTGTTGTCCTTTCTCCACGCGATCCCCTTTTTGGACGATCAGGTGCTTGGTCAATGGAATGTGGTGCTCCTCTTCAGCTCCGGTCACTTCATCGATCACGACAACGATACGCTTATTCTTTTGTACCCCTTTAAGGTGTACGATACCGTCAATCTTTGCAATTTCAGCGGCATCTGCTGGTTTGCTAGCCTCGAAAAGCTTAGCAACACGGAACAGACCACCGGTGATATCCTTTGTCGTTACGGCACCTTTTGGAAGACGTGCAAGTTTTTGACCTGCTTTCACAAAAGCTCCCTCTTCAACAGAAAGATAAGCTCCTGAAGGAATAGCGTAGCTACCTATGAGATCTTTAAATGTAGCGTCAGAGTAGATAGAAATTTGCGGGTGCAATTCTCCACGATGCTGCTTCACATAAATCTCAGTTTGACCCGTCTCTTTGTTGACAGTTTTTTGGGTCGAGATCCCTTCAACGAGGTCATCAAAGCGTACAAATCCCTCTTTTTCACAAATAATCGGGATGTTGTGTTGCTCACAAAGTGCAAACTTGACACCGGCTTTTACGGCGCTACCATCACGAATGAGAAGTTGCGCTCCAAGCTCTATAGGATATGTAGAAAGAGGCTCGATCGACTTCGTCGCTAGAAGCTTCTTCAATTCCTCTAGAGGTCTTCCCTCATCTCGCACGATAAAAGCACGTCCGTGTTTGTTCAACACAAGCTCAGCATCCTCTTCGTCACGAACAGAACGGATATCATGATAAACCAAGATACCCTCTTTATCGGTGATCAATTCAGGATTTTGGCTGGCAGACGCGATACCTCCCAAGTGGAATGTACGCATCGTCAACTGAGTACCCGGTTCACCGATGGATTGCGCAGCGATAATACCGACAGCTTCTCCATGGTTCACTTTACGGCCGTTAGCAAGGTTGATACCGTAGCATTTTGCACAGATACCGCGCTTAGACTCACAGGTGAGTGTCGAGCGGACCTTTAGGCTTTCAATACCGGCGTTCTCAATGGCTTCAGCTTGATGGATAGACAGAATGTCTCCCGCCTTAGCGAGAATCACTTTGCTATCACCCGGCATAAACACATCATCAGTAACGCAGCGGCCATATAGACGGTCTTTGAGAGGCAATAGGTCCTCAGTACCCTGCTTAATCGCAGCCACCTCAATACCATTCAATGTACCACAATCCTCCTCATTGACGAGAACATCTTGGGCTACATCTACTAGACGACGCGTTAGATAACCAGAGTCGGCAGTTTTCAACGCCGTATCCGCAAGACCTTTACGCGCACCGTGAGCAGAGATAAAGTACTCCAAAACGCTCAATCCTTCGCGGAAGTTTGAGGTAATTGGAGATTCGATAATCTCACCCGACGGTTTCGCCATCAATCCTCTCAATGAACCAAGCTGACGTACCTGAGACTTGTTACCACGAGCTCCGGAATCCATCATCATGTAAAGAGGATTCAATTTAGAGCCTTTTGGCGAAGTAATACGCTTGAAGAGCTCCTCGGAAATCTCCTCAGTGACGTCGGTCCAAATACTGATGATTTTAGACTTACGCTCCCCTTCCGTAATGACACCATCTTCGTACTGCTTGATAACAACAGCAACCTTCTTTTCTGCCTCTTTGAGGAGTTTCTCTTTGATCTGTGGAATATGCACATCCACAACACCCATCGAAATCGAAGATTTTGTTGCCTGACTGAAACCAAGATTCTTTAGATCATCAAGGAAACGTACAGTCTTCTCAAGACCTACCGTTTTGTAGACCTGGTTTACGAGCTCTCCAAGCTTTTTCTTGCGCAGAGAGTAGTTTTGGAAACCAAGCTCTTTAGGAACTATTGTATTGAAGAGCACACGACCTGGTGTAGTATCCACAAAACCGTCTTCAAGTCTTACCTTGATTGACTCGTGGATATGGATTCCTCGTCCGAGATCATCGATACGCTTGCCCTCTTGACCCTCTTCAAACATAGAGTAACTACCAGCACTATTAAGGGCCAACAGCACCTCATCAGTATTAGCAAAAACTTTTGTTTTCCCGCCTATGTCCTCACGCTTGATCACAGGATCATGCATCATATAGTAAAGACCTAGGATCATGTCCTGTGAAGGGATCGCGACCGGCTTACCACTTGAGGGCAAGAAGATGTTGTCAGGAGCCATCATCAAAACTTTCGCTTCAATCTGGGCTTCAATAGACAACGGTACGTGCACAGCCATCTGGTCTCCGTCGAAGTCGGCGTTGAAAGCGGTACACACGAGAGGATGGATGCGCAAGGCCTTACCTTCAATCAAGACAGGTTCAAATGCCTGCACACCGAGACGGTGCAATGTAGGAGCACGGTTGAGTAAAACAGGGTGTCCCTTGATCACCTCTTCCAAAGCATCCCATACTACGGGCTCTTCTCTGTGGATCATTTTTTTAGCAGATCGGATAGTGTAGACATGTCCGTCATCTTTGAGTTTTTTCACAATGAACGGCTCAAACAGTTCCAAAGCCATCTGTTTTGGCAAACCGCACTGGTTGAGCTTAAGCTCAGGACCCACCACAATTACCGAACGGCCTGAATAGTCGACACGTTTTCCGAGTAGGTTTTGACGGAAACGACCCTGCTTCCCTTTAAGCATTTCGCTTAGAGATTTCAATGGGCGATTCCCAGCTCCCATAACGGGGTGGCCATGACGACCGTTATCGAAAAGGGCGTCTACTGCTTCTTGCAACATACGCTTTTCGTTACGGATAATCACGTCAGGAGTCTTGAGTTTTAAAATCGACTTAAGACGGTTATTTCTGTTGATGACGCGTCGGTAAAGGTCGTTTAGGTCTGAAGTAGCAAATCTTCCCCCATCAAGCGGTACCAAAGGACGCAGGTCAGGTGGAATGACAGGAACTGCTGCCATAACCATCCACTCAGATTTGTTATCAGAGTTGGCGAACCCTTCAACAATTTTCAAACGCTTAGCGATTTTCATTCGCGCCTGCGTAGATTTTGTCTTCTTGAGTTTCTCCTTGAGCTCGACAACTGTCGCTTGCAAATCTTCTGTGTTGAGCAATTGACGGATAGCATCACCACCCATCATCGCTTTAAAAGATTCTGATCCCCACTTCTCTTGTGCTTCTCTATACTCGATATCGGTAAGAAGTTGCTTTTTCTCTAGAGTTGTGCGGCCCGGATCGACTACCACGTATTCTTCGTAATAGATTATACGCTCAAGATCTCCGGAAGACATTCCAAGGAGATTGCCGATACGCGATGGTTGGCTTTTGAAAAACCAGATGTGCACAACGGGCACAGCTAGGTCGATGTGAGCCATTCTTTCGCGACGTACTTTGGATAAAGTGACCTCAACACCACAGCGATCGCAAACGATCCCTTTGTGTTTGATCTTTTTATATTTCCCGCAGGCACATTCCCAATCTTTAGTTGGACCAAAGATCTTTTCACAGAAAAGACCCCCCTTCTCAGGCTTACTTGTACGGTAGTTGATCGTCTCAGATTTCTTAATCTCACCACGTGACCAGCTACCACGTATTACCTCGTCAGAGGCAATACGAATGGAGAGGTGATCAAAGTGCTGTTCGTGTAGTTGTTCTTCTTTTTGATGCATTTTCTACCTTTAAGCTAGAGCCTCTACTGGCGTTTCAACAAATCCGCGTACATCCAAACCAAGTCCTTGCATTTCTTTTACAAGAACGTTGAAGGATTCCGGTGTACCGGCCTGAAGAATGTTATCTCCTTTAACGATCGAAGCGTAGATACGTGTTCTTCCGTCGACGTCATCTGACTTCACAGTGAGCATTTCTTGAAGAAGATTGGCTGCGCCATACGCTTCAAGCGCCCACACCTCCATCTCACCGAAACGCTGACCACCGCGTTGCGCTTTACCTCCAAGAGGCTGCTGCGTAACAAGAGAATAGGGTCCAATCGCACGAGCATGGATCTTATCGGCAACAAGGTGTGAAAGCTTCAACATATAAATGTATCCCACTACAGCCTTATTATCAAAACGCTCTCCGGTACGTCCATCATATAGATAAGACTTTCCATCGGGTTCCATGTCGAGTTCCTCGAACATTTTCCAAATCTCTTTCTCGGGGAAACCTTCAAAGACCGGGCTCTTTACGTAGATACCCTTTTTCCTTGCAGCAAAGCCCAAGTGCGTCTCCAACATCTGACCCAAGTTCATACGAGATGGTACCCCAAGCGGGTTCAAGATGATTTGGATCGGCGTTCCGTCCTCAAGGTATGGCATGTCACACTCGGGAACAATCTTGGAGACTACCCCTTTGTTACCGTGACGTCCCGCCATTTTATCGCCCACCTGAAGCTTACGCTTAGTTGCGATGTACACCTTAACCTGACGAATTACTCCAGCTTCTAGCTCAGTGTCCCCTTTCTTGAGGTGCTCCACTTCGGATTTATACTTCGTATCGAGCTCTTCCATTTTGCTATGGAAATCTCGAAGAATATTCTTCATGGTCTCATAAAGATCAGAGAAAGGAATGATCAAATCGGCTAAAGGAATTGACTCAATTGACTCCAACAAGTCTTGAGTAAAGATCTGACCCGAACGGATGATCACTTCACCAGTCTTTTTGTGCATGATCGATTCAGGTGCTTTCTCATCGATAAGAAGGGCCCCTAATTTTTCATGCATTTCGACTGTGATTTCGATCTCTTTTTCTTTGTAGGATTTATGGATGTCCTGAATCTGGCTACGCTCTTCAACGCGCTCATCGTCTGTCTTAGAAAGACGGTCCACGCGCGAAAAGACACGAACGTCCATTACGACACCCTCAGTCCCCACAGGAACTGTCAATGAAGCATCTTTCACATCCGCAGCCTTTTCACCAAAGATCGCTCTTAAGAGGCGCTCTTCGGGGGAAAGCTCTGTTTCAGACTTAGGTGTGATTTTCCCTACCAGAATGTCTCCTGGCGTAACCTCTGCTCCGATACGAATAATACCGTCTTCACCAAGGTTAGCTAATGCTTCTTCTGAAACGTTCGGAATATCGCGAGTGATCTCTTCTTTACCAAGCTTTGTATCACGAGCGGTGAGCTCAAACTCTTCAAGGTAAATCGAGGTGTAATAATCTTTTCGGATCAACTCCTCAGAAATGATAATAGCATCCTCGTAGTTGTATCCACACCAAGGCATGAAAGCAACTAGAACATTTTTACCTAGCGCCACTTCACCTTTGTCTGTTGCAGGTCCATCAGCAAGAACGTCCCCTGCTACAACCTTGTCCCCTACAGATACGAGCGGAGTTTGGTTAATACAAGTGCCTGAATTGGAGCGCATGAATTTTACGAGTGGATAGACTTTTTTGCTCAACGGACTTCTTTCCGGGGCGATTACAATCTTGTAACCATCCACATACTCCACTTCACCCGCTTCTTGTGCAATAATCACAGCGCAAGAGTCGGTTGCAGCTCTTTTTTCAATCCCTGTTCCTACGATAGGAGCATCAGTGATCAAAAGGGGTACTGCTTGGCGTTGCATGTTGGATCCCATCAAGGCGCGGTTAGCGTCGTCATGTTCAAGGAACGGGATAAGACCTGTGACAACAGACACAAGCTGACGCGGTGAAACGTCCATGTGTGTAACTTTTGAAGCCTCGATTTTTAACGACTCCCCTTTGAAACGCGCCCAACAGAAGTCTTCTGTGAACATGTTATGCTCGTCGAGATGCGCAGAAGCCTGTGCAATCACACATTTCTCTTCCATGTCGGCGGTCATATACTCAATTTCGTCTGTTACGATACCATCACGAACGATACGGTATGGTGTCTCAACAAAACCGAATTCATTGATTTTTGCAAATGAGGACAAAGAGGTGATCAAACCGATGTTTGGTCCCTCAGGAGTCTCAATTGGACATACGCGACCGTAGTGGCTCGGGTGCACGTCACGAACCTCAAAACCGGCTCGATCTCTATTCAATCCACCAGGCCCTAAGCTTGATAGACGACGCTTATGAGTAAGCTCAGCGATCGGGTTTGTTTGATCCATGAACTGGGAAAGCTGTGAACGACCGAAGAAGTCCTTGATCGCACCTTGCAAGCCCCTTGCAGAGATCGCCTTTCCGGGAGTGAGCGTATCGGAGGAGAAGTCGAATAGGTTCATTCTTTCACGAATGATTTTTTCCATTCTGACAAAACCGATTCGGCACTGATTTTGCACGAGCTCACCTACAGAACGAACGCGTCGGTTCGCTAGATGGTCGATATCGTCGATCTGCGCCTGCGGATCTCCATTCTTAAGACGGATAAGATATTTCAGAGCTAAGATGATGTCCTCTTTTTTCAAAGTAACGACATTCAAGGCTTCATCGTTCGTCTCTACAGAAAGCTTTTTGTTCATTTTGTAGCGACCTACACGACCGAGATTGTATCGTTTTGGATCAAAGAAAAGACGCATCATCACTGAGCGTGCATTGGATAAAGTAGCAGGCTCTCCCGGTCTCAATTTGCGGTAAAAATCCTTTAAAGCAGACTCGTAAGAATCTGTTGGATCTTTTGCTAACATTTTGATAATAGGTGATGTTTCATCTGCATCTTCTGCAATTTTTAGTGTTGTGATGTTTGCGTCAAAAATACGCTTTAACATCGCTGTGGTAAGCTTTTCAGAAGCTTTTCCGAAAACAGTGTTCGTAGCTTCATCAACTACGTCCTCTGCGAGGATTTTTCCTACAATTTTCGCAAACTCTTTTTCAGAGCGAATTTTGACTTTTCTCGTCTCAAAAAACTCCTCAATGATGTCTGCGTTTGTAGAATAGCCTAAGGTACGAATGAATGAAGTCGCCAAAATTTTGCGACGTCTCTTCTTTTTATCAGCGTAGATATAAACGTGGTCGTTGATGTCAAAAGAAGCCTCTAACCAACTTCCTCTATAAGGGATGATACGGAAAGAGTAAAGAATGTTCCCTTTTGGATGCTTGTCCTGCTCAAAGCAAATGCCGGGCGAACGATGCAATTGGGAGACGATGACGCGCTCGGCACCATTAACAACGAAGGTACCCCTTTGTGTCATTAGAGGAAGAGTTCCTAAATAGACCTCTTCTTCCTTGATACCGGTCTCATCGGTAAGTCTGAATTTAGCTTTTAATGCGGAATTGTATGTAATACCTCTTTTAATACACTCTTCCGGTGTGTATTTAGGTACCCCTAAGCTGTACGATAGGTATTCGAGGATGATCTTTTCGTCGTAAGATTTGATCGGAAATACCTCTGTGAAAACCTCTTCCAGCCCTACGTTTTCCCTCTCGTCTGCAAGACGATCGTTTTGTAGGAACTGTTGGTAGGATTTGATTTGTACTTCAATCAAATTCGGCAAATCGATAATCTCTTGCCGTTTCTGTAAACTGACCCTCTGAGGTGGTCTAATAGCCATTTAAAACCCCGAATCTGAGTGATTCCCAAAGAAAATTGAATAAGGCAAAGCAAAAAAACAGTGTCTTTTTGCTTTGCCTATAACTACTAACTAAAACAAAAATTACATTGCTTTGACAGTAACTTTAATTTGCACATCCTCAAACTTTTTAGCGAGAGCTTGTGCATCAGCTTTGTTGAGCTGCTCTTTCACCGCTTTAGGTGCTGCTTCTACAAGCTCTTTAGCCTCTTTAAGGCCAAGACCTGTGATTTCGCGTACAACCTTAATAGCGGCAACTTTCTTGTCTGCATCAACTGGTTCAAGCGTTACGATGAACTCTTGTGCTTCAGCTTCAGCTGCTGGAGCTGCTGCTCCGCCAGCTGCTGGTCCTGCCATCATAGCAACACCTGCTGAGGCTTTAACTCCCCACTTATCTTCAAGTTTAGTTTTGAGTTCAGCCATTTCAAGAACGGTAAGAGCGCTTAGCTCGTCTACGAGTTGATCTAAAGTATGTTTACTCACGTTACTTCTCCAAAATCATGATTGTTGATCTTTAGCTTTGTTGTCCAAGCAGTAGATGACTGAGGTCAATATTGCCTCAACGACACCTAATGTATGTGAAAGCGGCGCCTCGAGGGTTCCGAGGAATTGTGCGCGCATTTCTGGTAGGCTTGGGAGCTTGGATATCATTTCCACTTGAGAAGGCGAGCAGAAGCTCCCCTCGTAATGGCCTCCAAGAACTTCCAAAAGATCTTTATTGTCGCTTTTGAAATTATAAAGTTCTTTGGTAGTCTCAAGGAAATTACCCGTTGCAACAACAAAACCGACATTTCCTTTAAGGTGGGAAATGTCTATTTTCATCCCTTTTGTTTCCGCTGCTTTGCGGAAAATACGTTTTTTTACGACTAGGTAGCGTCCGCCAGCTTTTGAAATCCTACGACGGAATTCATGCGTCTGGTTCGGCTCCATTTTGCCGTAATTGACAAGAACAAGATTAGATCCTTGAGGAATCGAATCTGCGATCTCTTCTAGAAGATACTCTTTCTCTTTCCTCATGGTTCTTACTCCGCCGAAACTGCTAATTGATGACTTCCACCCATGGTAGACGCCATGTATACACTTTTTATAAATGCACCTTTGAGAGTTCTAGGCTTAGCTTTGATCAACTCAGCGATAATCGCTTCGGCGTTCTCCACAAGCATGTCCTTCTCAAACGATAAGCGTCCGATTCTTAAATGCACTTGTCCCATTTTGTCGGGCTTCAACTCGACTTTACCTTTGCAAGCCTCAATCGTTGCTGCAACAACATCTTGTGTCACAGTCCCCGATTTTGGGTTTGGCATGAGTCCTCGTGGACCGAGAACTTTTGCAACCTTGGCAAAATCACGCATAACGTCTGGTGATGCGATTACGAGATCATAATCTACCCATCCACCTTGCATGCGATCGAGAAGCTCTAATGAGCCCGCTTCGATAGCACCGTTAGCTTTGGCTTGAGCCGCTTTTTCCAAGTCTTTTGTTACTACAACTACGCGAACTGCTTTGCCGGTTCCGTGTGGGAGAACAACGCTTGTACGAACTTGCTGGTCAGCTTTTTTGGTATCAACATTCAAAGAAATGTTGAGATCAACGCTAGCGTCAAATTTTACTTTAGGTTCTTTTTTTATATGGTCAACCGCTTCTTGAACAGTCAAGGAGCGCTTTTCGAGAGATTTTGTGATCTCTCGCATTCTTTTACTTAATTTTGCCACAGTCACTCCTCCATTAGTCAATTACATCAATGCCCATGGAGCGTGCTGTCCCTGCAACGACCAGTTCGGCCGCTTCAAGGGAAGCTGCGTTCATTTCGGAAAGCTTAAGCTCAGCAATTTTGCGGACTTCACTCCGCTTAATTTTACCCACTTTCGCGCTGTTTGGAGTCTTCGATCCTTTTTCAGCACCGATAGCCTTCAATAACAGGTTTGAAACGGGGGGATTTTTTGTGATAAACGTAAACGATTTATCAGCATAAACTGTGATCACAACAGGGATGATCGACCCGGCCTTAGCCTGGGTCGCCGCGTTGAACTCTTTACAGAATGCCATAATATTGACACCCTTTGAACCGAGCGCGGGACCAACAGGTGGGGCGGGATTTGCTTTCCCTGCTGGGAGCTGTAGTTTAATCGTCCCAGTAACCTTTTTAGCCATTTTTTTCCTTTGTCGTCATATTGACGTTTGATTTATTCAAATAAAAAATATTTCTAAGACTTATTTGAATAAAGCTTGTTTATTGGTCATGCTCGTTGTAGACCTTTTCGACCTGCCAGAATTCGAGCTCAACCTTGGTCTCACGACCGAAAATAGAGACGAGGACATTTAACTTACCCTTATTGGCGTCAGAATCGACGACAGTACCGGTAAAAGTTTCAAAAACCCCATCCACAATCTTAACCTTGTCCCCAGCACGAATATCGTGTCGATGCACAAGACCACCTTGCTTATTCTCAAGTTCGGAGAGGATGGTTTGCACCTCTGCCTCTGAGAGGGGGACCGGCTTTTCGCCCCCTAAAAATCCTATGACTCCGTCAAAGCTTTTAATATATTGCCAAGACTCGTCGTTTATTTCCATCTGAATTATTACGTAACCGGGCCAAACCTTCCGTTCGACGATCCTTTGCTGCCCTTTTTTTACCTCAGAAACGTTCTCTGTTGGTAAAACGACCTGGGCAACAGCTGTTTCCATTCCGGCTTGTGCTCGTCCCTCTTCAATGGATTTTTTTACTTTTTTCTCAAGACCAGAAATAACCTGTACAACGTACCAATGATGCATGAACGTACCTAATTAGCGAAATAAGACATTCACTGCCGTCTGGATGAGGTTTAAAGCGCCGCGAATCGCAAGATCCACCACGTAGATTCCCATTCCAAATACGAATAGTGAGGCTAAAACTGCTTTCGTTCCTCGGGCAACCTCTGCTTTTGTAGGCCAGGTGAGCTTACGCATTTCTGATTTAAAATCACCGAGCATAGAACTACTCTTTTTACTATTGCTTGCTGTAGGAAAATCGACAGTTTTAGATGTCATGTTAAACCTTCTTTTGAAGATAAACGAGTGCTGAGGGGATCGAACCCCCGACCTGCGGTTTTGGAGACCGACGCTCTACCAGCTGAGCTAAGCACCCAATAAAATTTAGGGAGACCACCGTGGCCTCCCTAAAATAGCATTAAGCAAGAATATCTACAACTGTTCCTGCACCGATTGTTCTTCCGCCTTCACGGAGAGCAAATCTCATCCCTTTCTCAAGCGGCATGCTTGCAAGGAGTTCGATTGTGAGGTTGCAGTTGTCGCCTGGCATAACCATCTCTTTACCGTCCATTAGGTGAACTGTAGCAGTGATGTCAGCTGTGCGGATGTAAACTTGTGGTCTGTACCCTTCAAAGAAAGGCTTATGTCTTCCACCCTCTTCTTTCGTAAGAACGTAAAGCTGAGCTGTGAATTTTGTATGTGGTTTAATTGTACCAGGTTTTGCTACAACTTGACCACGTTGAACATCTTTTTTCTCAATACCGCGCAAGAGAAGTCCGACGTTTTCACCGGATTCTGCGTAGTCAAGAGTTTTTTGGAACATTTCAACACCGGTAACAGTAGTCTTTTTGGTGACTCCGTATCCAATGATTTCCATCTCTTCACCAACCCGTACTTGTCCACGCTCACAACGACCTGTTACTACAGTACCGCGGCCGGAGATGGAGAATACGTCTTCGATTGGAAGACAGAAAGGCTTGTCGATTTCTCGAGCTGGTGTTTGGATGTATGTGTCAACGGCGTCCATCAATTTGTCGATAGCTGCTACGTACTTTGCATCTCCCTCAAGAGCTCTAAGTCCGGAACCACGGATGATTGGACAGTCTTTATAACCGTATTTTTCTAAAAGTTCAGTGATTTCGTACTCAACCAGGTCAATCAACTCTTCGTCACCTTCCATCATGTCAACTTTGTTCAAGAAAACAACGATAGCAGGAACACCAACTTGACGAGCCAAAAGAATGTGCTCGCGTGTTTGTGGCATAGGACCATCAGTTGCAGCAACAACAAGGATGGCTCCATCCATTTGGGCCGCACCGGTGATCATGTTCTTTACGTAGTCAGCGTGACCAGGGCAGTCAACGTGAGCGTAGTGACGTGTAGTTGTTTCATACTCAACGTGTGTTGCGTTGATAGTAATACCACGCGCTTTTTCCTCAGGAGCTTTGTCGATTTGATCATAAGCTTTAAATTGCGCAAGCTTCTTATCTGCTTGGTTTTTAGTAATAGCAGCTGTCAAAGTTGTTTTACCATGGTCAACGTGGCCGATGGTACCGATATTTACGTGAGGTTTCGTACGCTGAAAACTCTCTTTTGCCATTTGTCTCTCCTTCGAGTTTTTTAATCGAGGCGATTTAGTTTGTATTTTTTTTGCCCGGGAAAGGAATCGAACCTTCGACCTCACGCTTACCATGCGTGTGCTATACCACTAAGCTACCCGGGCGACACTCAAAAAAATGAATGCTTAAGAGCATATTGGGTTTGCGTTATAAAAGCAAGCCAATAATTTGACTCTCAAGAATTTCCAAGTTAGCGGATCCGATAGGTAATTCGGGCGCGATTCATGTCATAAGGACTCATCTCAAGCTTGACTTGGTCGCCTCTTGTTAAACGGATATTTCTTAAGCGGATCTTTCCGGATGGCGTAGCTGTAACATACATGTCTTCATAGCCATCAACTTTAACTTTGAACGTCGCATTAGGAAGAACGTCAATAATCTTCCCTTCAATTTCGATGAATTCCTCTTTTCCGGACATATCTCCTCAGTTTTGCTGGGGTTGAGTTTAAGCTGTTTCGAGAAAATATACAAATGATTTTCTAAATCCCGTTCTGATTTGATCTCTTGACCATCTTCCCAAAAAAAGAAATTCATCAAAAGATCTCAAATAAAAAGTTTAAAACACGAATTTTTATGAATAAGGGGCTACATCCCCCCCCAATTTCTTGGAAAACAATCTTCCATTGGATTATACTTTGAGCCGAGATGAGCTTGGCCCAAAAAGAACAAACCCTTTTAGAGAATCTAGCGCACCTGTCTAATGAAGATTTTTATGACAAAATCATGGAGTTAGGCCGAAAACTCCCCCCCTTTCCCTCCTCAAAAAAAATTCCTGACAATCGAGTCATTGGATGCCAAAGCTTGATGTATTGCCATGTTGAGATTTTTGACGGGAAACTTGCGCTCAAAATCGACTCGGAGGCCCTTATCTCAAAAGGGTTAGCCGCCATTTTCGTCCAATTGTATGAGGGCCTTACAATTGAGGAGGCTTTAAATTACAGGCCCAGAATTTTCAGTTCTCTTGGGCCTTTTTTTTCCCTTTCTCTTTCAAGGCAAAATGGAATCGCTTCCCTTTTGCGACACGTTTTAAAAAAGATTATAATGTTAAAAGCTTCAACATAATCTTAATATTTATTTCTAATTTTCAATCCTTTATTATCATTATATAATTAACCCTTTTGTATGTTATGAAAATAAATCTCCCCCCCTATACCAGCTATGAAAACGGTACCCTGACTCATCCCAGTAAAATAGATACAGATGAGGGCTCTAGATCCCTAGAATATTATGATGTTTCAAAAAAAATCCTAGATCTAAAAATATCAATTATTTTCTTGGAAATTAAAAATGCATTTTACCTTATTTTACAAAAAGTAGCCCCCCCAGTACTTGGTTACTACCTTTGGACTCGAACAAGCAACATCCCAATTTTAAAAAAAACATTCTTGATCATTCTCCCTATAAATATTCTTGCTAAATATATTTTCGATTTGGTCGCGCCAATTCAAGAGGCTACAGAGGCAAAAATAATCGAAAACACCTCCTTAATAAGACTTTACTCCAGTTTATACAAAAAAAATATCGACGAACTTAGAGGTGTGCCCCAGGAGACAACAGTTCCTGGTACTAGATTTTGGCGTGCTCCTAAACTGATCGCGGAAAAAGAGGTATTGATTGCCCGCCAAATAGAACTTCAAGACCTAGATATGGCGGCGCTCTACAGCAAATATAGAGACTTTGGTATTGCAATCGATGAAAGTAGTGAAAATTACGATGAGGCTCTCGAACAGAAAGCTGATCGCATAAATGAATTGAGACACTCCATTCCGAAAGACGCTGAAATGTTCGCTCGATACCTCAGAAAAAAATTTTTGAAGGAAGACGGTATCTGTCCTAACGTGCTGCCGATTTACCTTAGTGAGCTCAATAAGATGCAGAATGAAGAGGGTTATCGCTTTGTCCAAATAGAGGGCTCAAATGCCAAAATTTTTCCGGAAGCACCCGTTCTCGTTTTTTGCCAAAAGTCCAAGAATGTCATTATAAATTTTAAAGAACTGGAAAATCTTCTTAAAGAAGCCCACTCCAACAAAAAATCATTCAAAGAATTTATAGATGATTTACATTCAGAGTTCCAAGAACGCTCAAAGCCAGTGATTTAAATATTTGCTCTACCGATGAATTAAATGTAAATTAATTTATATTGTTTTTTAATATGTGTGAGTGGGCTAAAATGGGTCTCTTAAAAAAAGAGGTTATGAATGAATCCACTCGCACTCTCAACCAGCTCACCAGATTCTTTAGATTATCCATCGCGTTTATCTTCAAAATCGAGCGCTACTGTTAACCAAGTGCGTGATTTGGGCTATGAATTGACCTGTTTAAAAGTCAAACACGTAGCGCTTATGTCCTTATGGGCCGTGTTTAAATTATTTTCTTATCTCTCTTTTACGGCTCCACTGGCATCACACTTCAGAAAAACTGCGCCGGTTCTTTGTAATTATATTTCTACAACCCTTGCTTTAGTTACAGGGATCTATCTTTTTGAAAAATTTATTACTACTCTTTTTCCCAAGTATAATGATTGGGTTGAGACTCAAATCACCAGAAACAGAAAAAAAGTGAATGTGTTGACCAAGGTTTACAATCGTCTAGAGCATGATCCGAGAATTCCTGAGGAAAAATCGATCATAGATTTCTTTAACCCATGGTATACAAAATCCTTACGCATCTATCCTGCCGATGCTTTAAACTTCCAAAGAGAGGAAGAGCTTGAAGCGGCCCGCGAGTCTTATGACAAAATTAAAAAACTCCTGCGTAAACCTAATGATGTATCTACCGATGACCCGGCCTTTTACGCAATAAACGCGACAAAACAGGCCATGGATGAGGATTTCTACAAGTTCTTAATGACCGATCTTTTACCCGATGTTTTAAAGGTTTGCCAAAATAAACTTATTGACGAAGAGCTCATAGATCCTAATCAACCAGAACCGAAGGCTCTGGAATCTAGAAGCTGGCACACAACAACAACATCAAATCAACACGGGATTCAATTCGCAAATCTAAGATTTGATGAGCATGCTAAGACAACCCCAGATCGTCCATTGATCAAAAGCTTCACTAAAGAAGGGCAAAAGCACTATACTTATCAACAATTCTTTTCTCGACTTCAGCTCTGTATAGAGAACAACTCAAAAATAGAAATTTTTATAGATCATCTCTATAGAGAACTCCACTAGTTCTTTTTTCTCTTCTACGATAATTAAATGATTTAAAGACCTGAAGATTTTCAGGTCTTTTAAATTTATCAATTTCTTGTTATAATATTTCGAAAAACTTTACAAACAAGAAAACTATGGACATCAAAATATTTACAGAACTTCCCAGCTGCATCGAAAGTTACCAGCTTCGCTACGAACAAGTGAAATCCGAAAAGATAAAAAGAGTAGCCCTGTACTATCTTCATACTGTTGGTAAATTCCTGATAAGTGCTATTCAAACAATTTATATATTAGAGCATTTTCCAAAGTTCACTCCCCTGGTAGTTATCTTAGCTGGAGCTGTTTTTTCCAAATTTCATGGAATATTTATCGATGGTTTCCATAAAAGAATAGCCCCATTAAAAAAAGAGGAATCGTCTTTGAAAAAGGCTTTAAGCCTACCTGATCTTGAACATTTAGATTTAGATTCTAATTCCTATCTCTCTCCTTTTGATAAAAAAATCTTCAAAATGATTTTGCAAAAAGTCGAAAGTAAAAGTCTCAAATTTGCGAATTCAAAAACCCAAATGGCTACCTTTCCCGAGTATAGGGAGATTTTTTATAAGTATAACGTTCCGGCATTAGAATTTTATGCAAAAAAAGCGATGGAAAACCGACCTGATAAAGATCTCATATCAGTTCATGTACTCAAAAAAGAGTATGATCCCGACAGCCCCGTAGACCTTCACTTAGATTTTGATACACTCCATACCCAACTGTGCTATGGATATAAAAGCGAATTTACCATTTTGGCTTTTACGCGACCAACATTAGATCCTGCCTCTCCAAGTATTCGAAAATTTGAAGTGAAACTTAATGCTGATGATTTGTTATCGGTGAATAACTATGAGAGGGCTGTCCAAAAAGCCCTTTTTGAATTAGAACAGGCTTTTCCTCTTGCAGCGAACTGAGTATATTCCTAACTATATTTTTCCAATAAAAGAAGCTTGAAAAGGGCCCTTTTATCTTTTCTAACCCTGAATTAATTTGAGGGTCTGGATGTAAATAACGTAAAAAGAAAACAAGCCTAGTAGCAAAAGAACCGATTTTTTCATCAAAAGACTTGAACCCTCTTGAATTTTCTGGAAATATCTACCGACCCAGCACATGCTGATCGGAATCAAACCACTGAGCCAAGTATCACCATATCCTCCGGTCAAGTCCAAAGCCGTGAGAAAAGCATTCGGTATTGTATAACTTAAAAAAAGCGTCGGTAAAATGATCAAAAGAGTTATACCAAATAGTGTTCTAGCATCTTCTTGAAGAGAAAAAAGGTCTCTTAAAAAACCCACCAAGCCAAAGCCAATCCCTATAAATGAGGTTACTAAGGAGAGAAAAGCGAAACTATCAACTATGGGTGCAAGCAGACTTGATTGGGTATGATAGGTAAGAACCTCGGTTGAAGACATCCCTTTGCTCAAAGCGTATTTCAATCCCATTTCCCCCTCAATTGGAACTATCCCCAAAACAACAATTTCATAAGCAAGATAAACAAATAATGGGATCACAGAACCTATGAAAATAGCTTTAAAAAGAGCGTTTCTGTCCCTTTTCAAGAGCTCTACAAGACTTGGAACCATAATTTGGTAACTAAAAGTAGTCAAAATCAAAGGGAGGGTTAGCGGGATTTTTGAAAAGTTTGCACTTAATGGGATGGATTTAAAATAGCTCCCCCCGATAACTAAAATAAGAGCAAAACTGAAAATAAGACCCATCACAAGAAAGTGGTTCAGACGAGAGACAAGATTTTCTTTTAAAAGAAAGATAGCTCCAAATAGGGCTGAGAAAATCGCTAAGGCTACCCCCCGCGATAAAAATATGTCAATAAAATATTTAAAAAATTTTCCCATTAGGGGGGCACCCGCCGTTACGTATGCCACAAGTGAACCCAAACCCATAAAAAGAACTAAAAAAATCGAAAGATATCTTCCTGAAGGGCCTAAAAATCTCTGGGACAGGCTTACTAGATGGGGGTGAGGCGTTTTAACCCAAAGGGTCGCCTCTATAAGTAAAAGGCCCGTTAAAAGCATATAACACCAGGCTATGAAAAGCCCAACTACGGCCGGAAGAAATCCAGCTTCAGCTGTTTCTACGGGTAAAGCCAACATCCCTCCCCCGATACAGGTGCCCGCCACAAGAGCCACTCCTCCCCATAGAGGGATAGATTGTTGAATTTGTTTTTCCATGAACTTCAAAAGGTTAGTAAAACGAAAAAAAAAAGGGTAGAAAAAAAATTTTTATCATAAAAAAATTATAATTTTTATTTTAACGTTTGGAGTAATTGTCGTAAAATTTTATAATAATCCCTTAGTAATAGATCGTGATCTTTCAAATAAAGAGGTGCTTTTCATGTCAGCCCAACGATTACCAGTGAGTGTCCCACCGGCACATGGACCACTATATAGTCTGTATTCTTTTTGCGAAGAGATGTCCTGGGGGGAGGAACCCGCCGATTGTAAATACGCAAAAGGTGAAGAGGGCTCAAAAAGTGCTCTTATTTACATCAACGGTGTGCGTCAAAAAATGCTTGATATCGATTGTGTCCACAATCTTACCTCAAAAAACACCCAAAAACACACCTATACCATCGCAAACGTTACAAACGGTATTGCAAAAGATTTTTTTAGATGCGTGAAGCTTTGGCTTGGCGGTCAAAGCCCTGCCGCTCTAAAGCTCAAGGAAACATTAGAAAGCCTACCCGACAACATTACAGAAATTAAAATTTTATGCCATAGTGAAGGAAGTCTGATCACGCGCCAAGCTCTTCATAATCTTCCCCACGACACATTTGTAAAACTATACCCGAAATTAAATATCGTAAGTCTTGGAGCTCCCTTTTTCTTCGATCGACGCTACGCCAGTAAAATTGAAAATCACCTCTCCATCTATGATCCCGTCTCCTTTATTTTGAATCCTTTTTTTATTTTTAGGTACATTTGGGCGTCGATAGTTTTACTTAAGAATAAATTGGAGGGGTTAAAAGAACCGGTAAAAATAGGAAATTACTGTCCCCTCTACTTCTATACCCCCCACTCGAATCGCCCTATTGACGAGCACAGTCTCTATAAACCGACTCTGGGAATGACCTACATGAACCATATATTAGACGAATAGAAATGTTGTATGTGCGTTAAACCCTATTTTGAGACTTTACACTCCAACCCTAGCGCCACGACCCAATCTATTTTCATCAACGGCATCAATAACACACCTGAAAAGGCACTAGAAATATCCAGGCCTTTCCGTTCTTTTTCTCACAACATCGAGCATCTAGTGAATCCTACTGATGGCTTTTTGCAAGATCACATGAGAATTTTGCAGGCCAAAATAGGATTTGGCACTGAAGCTGCAGAAGTACTTGCCAAAAGGCTAGAATCCTACAGCCACTTAGACACTAAAATTTTGTTAATTGGTCATTCCGAAGGGGGGCTGATCATCCAAAGAGCTTTGGAAAAACTCAAAAAAAGAGCCCCTGATTCTTTAATCAAACGAATATCCGTACACACCTTAGGCTCAAGTAGTTTTTATAGAAATACCTTTGGTGTAAAAAAACTGACCCACCATGTCACACTTTTTGATTTCTTGTGCTTTTTCCAAAGCCCGTTAGTTTTGATCCTCTCTTTCATCGGTTTTATCAAATTATTGTTCAATAAAATTATTTGGAAAAAAGAGACTGCGCGGATTGGACTCTTAAATGTTAAATTTTATTGCCCTAGATCATTCAATATACATTTAGAGCACATAGTCTCAAAAGGGCTCTACAATGAGATCCTTCGCAAGAAACTGACAAAAGAAAATCACTCTTGAGCTCCTAATCTTTCATCCACCAGACAATAATATCCACTCATTCTGTAGAGGATTTGTCCAGTGAGGTCTTTTTTGGCTGTCTAAATAAATATTAGATTCCAGCCGCACTCCGAATCTATTTTCCAAATATACCGCCGGTTCTATACTCATTACCATGTTTTCTTCTGGCGTCCTTAGATCGGGCTCTTCTATACTATCGAAGTGCATGGATAATCCATGTAAACTTCTATCAATAGAGTGCCCTGTGCGATGAAAGATATTTTCTCGAAAACCCCTATCGATTAAAACTTTTCTTGCCGCTTGATCTACTTCATATCCCCTGACTTTTTCTTGTATCGAATCAAAAGCATTTTTTTGGGCAGCAAGGACAGCATTAAAAGCCTCAATTTCTTCTTTTTGGGGTTTACGGTTCACCATGAACATAAATGTTCTGTCCGCATAGATAGCATTTGGTTCTTTCAGTCTTGCCCATAAATCTATAAGAAGAGGCCCCTCGTTTTGAATGAGTGCACCCATCCCCTCCATATGGTAATGGGGCAAAGCGCTGTTTCTTCTAAAAGCTACAATCGGTTGTGAAACAGTTTCCATCCCCTCTTTATCAATTTGCTCAAAAAGCCAAGTCACGATCTTTTTTTCACAGAGACCTTCCCTGAAAGTAAACCAATCCACAAAATTTTTAATGATACGCTCTATTCTATGATTCGCCTCAATATGCGTCTCTACCATTTGAGGTGTCAAACAAAAGACCTTTTGCCTGTATGATTCGGCGGATTTGAGAGCAATTTTGTGGTTTTTGAGCTCTTCAACAATTTTATAAGGGATGATATCAAAATCTACATAGACCTCTTGCCCCTCTAAAAAAAGCGCTAAATTCTCAAGGAGTTCTTTTTTTGTAAAAAAAGAGCGCACCTCATCAAAATAGCCCTTTTTATAGGATTCCTGCTCGATAGAAAAGACAAAAGCTACTCTCTTATTAGAAAAGATTACGATGTAACACCATCTTGATCCTGTTTGGAGGTCATTAAAAAGCTGGCGCACTCCCGGATGGATCCCTTTATGATCAACGATCAAGTAGCAAGATGACACTTTTAGTTTTTCCCCTGTGAGGTCAATGGTAAAGCGACTGGATCAACGAAGAGGCCGCTGCTATCTGTATCAGCCTAGAGGGTTCCCCCAGTTTCTTCAAAAGAAATCGAACAGTTTTGTCCCCTCCTAGATAACCCAAGGACTCAACTATCTGGATTTTTTCTTCAAAACTGACATTAGGATACAATTCGATGAGTTCATCGATGATTGCGATCTCTTTACCGAAAAAAGCTAGGACAAGAAGAGTTTGTAATCGATTCTTTCTATCTGCCGACTTGATCAACTCTTTGGCAACCTCTACAACGTCGGTATCGGACTCTTTAAACAAAAAGATGAGAGCCATTCTACTTACAGGTACCAGTTTCTTTTCAAATAGTCGCTCCAAAGCATTTTTCGCCCCCTCCAGGTCGACAAGAGCATACGAGCCAATTAAAGAAAGACGTGTCAGTTGATCCACTATCAAAGGGTAGTTAGGTAGCATAGGCTGATGAGGCACTTGTGAAGGCAAAATCACAGGAAACATGGAATCCTCATGAGCATACATCACTAAACCCATCTCATTATGCAAAAACTCTTTGAAAGCGTCTTTGACAAATTCCAACCCTATTTTATGTCGTAAAAACCCTAAAGCTAGATTAATTTTAGCAAACGGATCCATGACTATTTTTTGCTTTTGCTCAAGGGCTATCAATGCAGGCTTGGATTTAGCTATGAATGAGGCAGCGAGAACTCTCACACCGGGAGATTCATGGGTAAGGCAATCCAAAAGAAAATCCAGCGACTCATTATTTTTTATCAATGATAGGGTCCAATGCCCCATCATTTTTAAAGGTAACGAAACTCCCTCACAGCTTTTTTCAATGACCGATTGCGCTCTTTGAATAGAATCGGGATCGTCAGACAACAAAGCTAGAGCTTCAAACGCCTTAGAACGCACGTCCATCGAGGGGTCACTGAGGTGCTTAATCACAAGTTCTAAATGCTCTTTTTTCCCCTCCCGTATGATCGCCTCCAATGCAAGTTGCCGATATTGGGCTCTCTCATTTTGGATCAAAAAATCGAGTTGAATGGGGTCGATCCCCTCTAAAATAGAGGCTAAGCTTCCTATAGCTACGAGCCGCTCCTCTGAAGTAGAAAGGGGATGCTCGATCACTTTTTTGAGTGCATCTATCGACTCGGCATTGAATTGCTGACCTGCTGTGCGCATGGCATCCAGACGCACATGGTAATTCGTCTCCGTACCAATAAGTTTTGCTACCATTCTCTTTAAAGGTGGATCAGGATAAAAGCCGGCAAGCTTGAGAGCGAATCCCCGAACACGAGCATTCGGAGAACGGGCTTTTTCCATCAAAATTTTCATCCCACGAACATCGCGAGTTAAAGCAGCTCCCAAAACAGACATCGCTTCACTCGCCTCTCCCCCTTGCGCATGCTTTCGTAGAACAGACCATGCCAAAGATTCGATAAGTTCAAAGGCATTTGCGGGTAAGAGGTCCTCTGTTTTTACTAAATTGATGGCCTCTTGGGTTTTTAAAAGATAAGCCAGAGTCTGGGCATACAAAAATTTCCTCTCAATTTTATCAGGATCTTCAAGAAAATAACTTTTCGAATGCTTTAAAGCACCCTCGTTATCTTGTATTAAAATAGAGGAATGTATCTCATTCCAACCCGCCAAAAGAGGAGATGCTAGAATTAAACTACTAAAAATCGTGATTATGCGCACGTTGAGCCAATAAATGTATATGTAAATGAAATACCGATTGCCCCGCCTCAGGGCCATTATTCACAACTAGCCTATAGCCTTTCTCTAAAGAGTGCTCTTTTGCCAGTTTTTGAATTACTTCGGTCATAGCTAACAAATACCCGAAATGCTCTTTTTGTAAATCCTGAAATGTTGGAATTTGAATTTTTGGTATAATCAACCAGTGAATAGGCGCCTTGGGATGGATATCTTTGATCACAATTACCATTTCATCTTCATAAATTATGCTTGCATTTAGCTCTCTATCGATAATTTTGGAAAAAAGTGTCTTCATTTCAAGGCCCTATTTTTGATGTAAGTGGTAATTTAAGCTTTTTTTAGCCCCCTCTATGGCCCCCTCTTTTGTCGAAAAAATCGCGATAAAAAGCCCTTTGTGACAAAATTTTCCCCCTCGAATGCCACAATTTGTCTCAAATTCATGGTCGCTTAAGCCACCCCAATGTTTTGGAAGATCCAACCTTGCCCCCATCCTCTCCTCATAAGTTTTGGGGATAACTCTTAACTTCCAGCCATTAGGTACCGGCATAACTATGTATTTTGCCGAGTGTTTTTCCCCCCCAAGCTCAAAAAAATTTTCTAACCAGGGAACCATCTCATCAAAAACGAGGATTTCTCCCGGATCGTCCATGGCTTTTTTTACCACTTCTTTGCAACGTTGCCTGTACTCGTATCGCTGTATCAAACGAATAAAGTGTCCATGGGCAAAATCAAAAGCTAAGAAAAAGGCTTTATTCATCTCCTCTTTGGATGCCCCTTCTTGAACCGGTACAAAATTTTCTATCACATGGGAAAAGGTGGGAGTATTCAGGACTTCCCGACTGACTCTACCGTTATCAAACGCATCCACATGGTTTATTAACTCTAAAAGGAGATACTTGTAGAGTGAAGGGTCATAAAATCCCTTATGTAGAAGAAATTTTGCTACCATCCCGGCAGAGCTGAGCTCGCCCATATAGGAGCTTTGGTGATGATCAAACATACAGTTTTTTTCATCATAAACTGCCCCTACATCCACAACAAATTGGTACTTGGCAAAAACCTCAGGATCTCTTGAACGGTGAATCTCATTTTTTTTTATCAAACCAGCATAGAAGAGCTGTACGCAAGCGATGATCTCATCTGCATGGAATGGACCATCATGGACGACAACACCCGTTTTTTTATCAAGGGACATGGGATATCCTTAATATATAGATCCTAAAATTGTAAGCTTTTTTAAGATCTAGATCAAATTTTACCTAGTTTTAAAGCCCTTTAGAGCTTTTTTCGATTTTTCCTCTAAGAATGAGCCCTTATAGTATACTTTCTCTTATCTGATTTAGGCAAGGAGGTGCATCTCATCAAGTTAAGAAAGGCTTGAGAAAGTCTAAAATCTGTTTTGCGTGATTGCCCACATCCACTTTTTCTATTCTCCCCGCCTCAATACCGTTTGGATCAATTAAAATGGTTGTTCTTTTGATCCATTTATAGGGAAAAAAATGGAATCCAAAATGCCATTTATACACACCAAAGAGTCTAGAGATGTTTCGGTTTTTATCTGCTATAAGTCGAAAAGGGAGCTGATATTTTTGTTCAAATTTTTTGTGGCTTTCGGACGTGTCGAGGCTTATCCCTAGTATTTCAATTCCATGTTTTTGCAACTCATCGAAATTTTCCCGTAAATTACAAGCCTCTTTTGTACAGCCTGGTGTGTCATCTTTTGGATAAAAATATAAAGCAACCCACCTCCCCCTATAATCCTCCAAGTGGATTGGCTTTTCGTCTTGATCTACCCCGTTAAAGTGGATGGGTTCTTGAGCTCTAAACATTCGACTCCTTCTTTATTCGATTCTTATACCCCTAGACTAAAAAAGGTTCAACTTTTTTATCATTAACCAACCTAAGTTCCCCTTTTTCCCTAGTTAAAAACTCATAACTGATCGGATCGTTTTGTTTTTCAACTATGTCTAGAAGATGGGTCAAAAATACTCTATAAACTTCAGAAAAATCGAGCTCTTTCATACAAGGAGCTCTACATTTACGCATTTTTTTACATTTAATATTGAAAGACTGATTGAGAGGACACCTACTTTGGTAGGATTTATGAATCTCTCCAATAGGTCCATATACCTTTTTTAAAGTAGGCCCGAAAACACTAAAAGTGGGGATATTTGTAACTCCTGCAAGATGTAAGGAGGCAGAATCTACAGCTATCACCATTTTCATATGCTCCATCAGGTATTGCCAATGCGGGATCGATACGATTTTCCATAAATGAACATGCGAAAATTCTTGAGCAATCTCTTCGGCCTTTTTTTGTTCAGCCGACTGAAAATAGGGTATGATCACAGGAAAAGCCCAATCTTGGCGCATCAAACGGATCCATTCTCTAAAAGCTTCTATGGATAAACTTTTTTGATCCCAGGAGCTAAAGGGGCAAAGCATGATAGGTGTTTTTGAAATTGATTCCAAAAAAGCCTCCACCTCTTTTTTTTCCTCTTTAGCAAGCAAAAATTTTATCGGATGAAATGGTACCCTTTTAGCTTTTGTAACACTATCCACTATTCTCAGATTTCTCTCTTCGGAATAAAGATCGCGAGGAGCGTAGACTTTATGATTTGTAAAGAGGAGATTGGGCCATTCGGCAACCCCTTGTCTGTCGAATCCGACTTTAGTTTCTGCAGAAATTAAAGATAAAAGAACCGAAGATTTCAGATTTCCCTGAAAATCAAAAACTATATCAAAAGAGCGTTTTCGAAACCCGTTTAAAGCTTCAATTATAGGTCTATACACCCCTTTTTTGATTTCTTTAAAAGGAAAGGTAATCACCTCGTCAAGGCCCCTTAGGTGAGAGACAGAACTTTGAAACTTCTCTTCAACCGCCCAGGATATCTTTGCACTGGGATAGCTTTGTCGAATCTGGTTAAAAGCTCTATAGGTCTGGATGATATCACCGATCGATGTCAATTTTATAATCAAAATACGCATACAACTACTTTATAAGGAAATCGATGAAAAATCAAGATTTGCAAGAGGTTAAAAAACAGCGCATTTTGACTAGTAAGAAGAATATTCCTGATTAATGAGAAATGTGCTAAGGGTTGCGAGTATGCAACACCCAGATTTCATTCCCCATTTTCTCTCTCCCTTGGGGGAGGTGATCGGTGCCGAAAAAGATGTTTACCGAGTCCTCTTCAAAGACCTTCCCAAAACGTTTTTAGGCTTTCACAATCCGATTGAAAATTTTTTACTAGATCCTAATATCAACTGTAGGCTTCTTGGGGCCCGTTTTAATCTCCTTTCGGTAGAAAAAAATGCCCACAAAAATCAGATCATTTTGGAGATAAACTCGGTCTTTCCCCTTGGCATAGGACGAAAAATTGCAAAGCTTTTTATAAAAGATGATAGATATAGGGTTCAATCTAAGAATTTCTTAGAAGAGTTGAAGAAAGAGGGGCTACTAGATTTCCATAAAAATCCCCTCACACAGGACGAGGGGGGGTTAATTTTTGAGCTATCCTCCTCTTTTGAGACCTTTCGTATCCCCCCAATTAATACTCCTTTGACCGATTTTTCCGAGACACAAATTGAAAAAATCTTGATTCCAGACCCTTCAGGGACAGTCCATAAATTTCTTCCAATTAAACATGAGACTCTTTTTCTTGTTTCGGATATCTGCTTTAACCCTCAAACCACCCATGCCCCTCTATTATATCACAACAATTCTTTGAAATTTGGTATCTATAAAGAATCTGAATACAAACAAAAAATAAGCTTTTTTTCTCATCGGGGATTAAGAAACTTTTTAGATTCTACAGAAAATGTTCAAAACGTCTTCTCATTAACCCCCACAGAAGAAAATCGCTCTGCCCTTTTTTTAAGCTCTTCACAACAACTTAAAGAGCCGCTTACCTCGTTTTGGCATACAGTTCCCTCCTCTAAAGTAGAATTACCCCCCGTAATTCGGAATGATAGACACCACGCACTTTTAGAGCAGTTCATTCACGATCAACCCGAAACGGCTATTCTGGAAGCGATTTTAGAAAATGAGATCAATTCTGAGGGAGTTCTATTTGTCACTTACCTCCCCTCATTTTTTTTAAGAGGTCTATTCTTTCAAAAAGCGATCCGTAAAAAGCTCAAACGGATCTACTTCATGAACCCTTCCAAAAAAACACCCGGTTATTTCTCCCATGCTGATCGCTCTTTTCTATTGGATCTCAATGCCCATGGAATCGAAGTTTTTTGGTACGATAAAACCCTTTTTAAGCTTTTACAATTTTGCGAGCGTGTTTTGGACTACACGGGAATCTTTCTTCCCCCCAACCGAATTGAGGAATATCACCGAGCCCTAACAATTGGTATCTACGGTTCAAGCTGTGTCTCCAAAGATATAGAGGGAGATATTAGAGATATTTTACTGGGCTTAGAAGCGATAAAAATAGGATCTTCTCACCATCTTTTAAACCCTACACGCCCTCTAGCTGTCTCTACAGGAGGTGGCCCCGGCGTCATGGGGATCGCCAACAAGGTTGCCTATGACCTCAAAATTTTATCGATAGCTCATCTTTGCAACTTTTCTTTTGAACCGATGAATCCTTATCTTGATGGGAAAATGACCTATCGTATCGAGCGGATGATTGAGCGACAAGCAGAGTTTCTTGTAAAGCTTCCTATATTTTTTATCGGAGGTTTTGGTACAGACCTTGAGTTAGCTCTTGAGGTGGTCGGACGGCAAGTAGGAAGCTACGAAATTACGCCAATCTTGCTATTTGGAGATGCGGATTACTGGGAACAAAAAATCACATCAAGATTTACTCTTAACCACAAATCAGGCACTCTACGCACAGGCGAATACCTCTCCAATTGTCTTATACAAATCTCGTCGGGCTCCGAGGCTGTTGAGGTCTACAAACATTTTTTCGACGAAAAATTACTTTTAGGATCAAAAGGGAGAGTTTACCCTCGAGGATTTCGTCTCTTCAAGGAGATCTACGACGATGTTTGATTTAACTACTCCCGACGGCTTCATTGAGACCAGAAATAATAATAAAGCCGTTGTCCTTTTTGAGCATGTCTCAGCCAAATTTTTGGGGTTTAAAATAGACCCCAAGCTCTTACAATTCAATCTTAAAAGCATCCTTGCACAACTAGGTCTTGATGCGGCTTTAGACCATGTCGAAATCGATTTTGGCTTAAAAAAAATTCGTGCCCATGTCGAATTTATTCCACGCTGTCCTCTTGGAGTAGAACTTTTGGCAATTTTAGAAAAGGGGGCTTACGTGGGCAAACTTTTTGCCAAAGATCCTGACCGGTTAGTTCTTAAACCAGATTACCTGGTGCGCATGTTTGAGCGAAGTGATCGACATGGCCACCCCTTGCTCTCATTTAAAGAGCGTTTCGACTTACAGGTGATCAACGGACAACTGATCGGTTTTATTCCTCTTCTGGAGGGGAAAGTTCTCTATAAAGAGAGTATTCATGGCCTGCTCCCTACGATCGCTGTTGCCTTAGAAAGAAAAATCTCTTTACGGCATCTTTTGCAACTGCACCAAAAAAGAGATAGCTCTTTACCTCGAATCGTTCAAGAAAATGAAATTCTTCTGGTTAAAACAGAGCCCCTTTATATCCGAACGGTTTTTGCAAGAGTAAAAAATGAGCTTTTGCCTCCAGGGTATATCCACACTGAAGCCTCAATATTGGAGCCCACAACGCGTAATTCTGGGGATATTTATGAGTTTTTCGGTAAAAGCAATCAGCCGCTAGAGCAAATACCTCTTGAATTCTACGTTTTAGAACCCTACAAAGAGTATGTCTTTTTTTCTGATAGAGATAAACTACAAGCTCTTTTAGCCAACGACCAGAATGTTTTCGAGGCTTTCAAAAATGCACCGGGATTAAAAAGTAACAAAGCAGCGACATTTGTTGTCAGCTCCAAACAGATGCAGAATCTCAACGCTAAAGATTGGATTGTCAAAGACTACTTTATCGAATCCATCCCGACAGTAGAAATGTCTCCTAGCGATTCCATCATGATCCAAAATTACATCCTAAACCAACCCGAAACCTATTTTTTAAACAGAATCGATTGGGAGGAGTTCACTTCAGAAGGGGTTCTATTTTGTCGTCATTTCCCTACCTACTTTTTGAAGCGTCTGTTTTTATCTGATAGAACAAAAAAACAGATCAAAAGGCTCTATTTCCAATTTGCATCCCGTTCCTCAGATCAATTTTTTACCCATGAGGATCGAACATTCATGATTGATTTATACCGTTTGGGGATCGAAATTCATTGGGTGGATCTTGTTACAAAAAAATGTCTGCAATTTATTGAGCGCTTAGGACGCTATACTGGAATGTTTGTTCCTAAAGAACATGTCCAGGAGTTTTTAAAAGCGACTTTTTTCGGTGTTTATGGCTCCAATCTCAAAGGATCCGATTTCGAGCAGGAACTTACCCTTCTTCTTAAAGGAATCCTTGAAATGCGCGCCTCGTGCTCTCATCCCCTGTTGAATCCTACAACTCAAATCGCTCTGGTAACCGGAGGCGGGCCAGGTGTGATGGAGGTAGGGAATAGAGCTGCAAAATCTTTAGGAATCCTTTCATGCGCTAACATAGTGGATTTTAGTCTAAAGACAGGCGGATATGTGAATGAACAGGCAATCAATACCTTTATAGATGCCAAAATGACCTATCGGATTGATAAGCTTGTGGAGAGACAAGCCGAATTTTACCTAGATTTTCCCATCTTTTTGGAAGGAGGAATCGGAACTGACTTCGAGTATAGCCTCGAGGAGGTTCGAAGAAAAGTGAACTCCGTGCCCCCCTATCCGGTAATCTTGTTTGGTTCCCCCCATTACTGGGAAATGAAAATCACCAACCGCTTTACTATCAACTTGCAATCGGGAACGATTAAAGGTTCAGAATGGATCTCTAACTGCTTTTATGTTGTCGAAAACCATAAAGAAGCAATTGAAGTATATCGTAGATTTTTTTCTGACACACTCCCAATTGGGCCAAATTTCCCCCCTTATGAAAAGGGGTTTGTGCGTGGGTGTGATCTTAGTCGTACCTGTGATTTAGGAACAACTTGAGCTGATTCGACCTAGGTAATGGCAAATTGAGGCACATAATGCACTTTCAATAGAATTTCGTCCGATATCTTTTTCCCAAATTCCGATAATTCTTTTGGATGCGTATAAAGGAATTTGTAAATTACCATAAGCATCGGAAGCAACACCCTCTTTGCTCTCCACTAAAACCATAACGCCCTTTGGACCCGCAATAGAGCGTGCTAGCCCAACTTCACAACCAGCCACAACGTGTAACCCTTTACCCGGGGGAAATGCCCCATAATTCTTAGCAAGATCTATAACCGTTTGAGCATCCCTTGCACCATGAAAAAGACCACCAGTTATTTTTTGTGCATCATAGATATTTAAATTTATAAGGTCTTTGTTTTCAGGTCTTATGTAGATATTTTTTCCATACTGAAATCCGTGACGCATCTGCTCAAAATGGTTTTTAGCTGAAAGCAAACAATTAGATCTGATCTCTTTATTTGCCACATTCTTAGCTATATTCCAAAGAATATTGACATTGGGAATTTTCATCTTTAAAAAAACCTAACTTCTAAGAGTTTTAACAAACGCATCTTTCGCAGCAATCATCGCCTTGGTGTTGACAAAATCTTTGGAGATGATTTTATTATTTTTCTCAAATATAGCCAAAACATTTGCGTGATAACCTTGTGCTATGTAGTGCTTGGCATGCATAAGGCAAATTCTATTAAAATGATTTTCTTTTTCCCCGGGTAATTCTACAACGACTATAATAGGCTCTTCACCTTTTGCGTAACTTGTAGACTCGGTAACGTCTTTGGTCCAGAAAAAATCCTTAATTAACTCTAATCTTCCGTTTTTAAGCTGCTCTTCTATAGCTTTGAATCCGTTTGTACCATGTAGTCCGATAGTAAAATTTTCGTTTAAAAAATCGAGAACTTCTTGAGCCGAATATTTTTCTTCGGCCATAAGAGCTTGCAAACTAGGATGCAAATAAAGAGTTTGCCCAATACGTGATGCCTTGACAAAAGGGAGCAATTTTTCACGAATTTCTCTAAAAGTACTCATTCCATTTCGAGCTGCAGCAGCAATTCTGGAAATTCCTGTTGAACTTTGTTCAGGTTTAGAATTGGTGCTGATCATTCTTGTACCTAGACGAGAATTTATGGCAGCTGAACCAAAGGTTTTAACCGGTGGTCGAGCTAGCCTATGTACAGTACTGTTTATCATAATGCCCCCCAAAACTTATGACCTCCATTCAGGTTTCAACCTTTTTTTAAAAAGAGAGAAACCTAAAGGCGGATCTAATACCATTTATTTTATTAATTAATTATATAATAATTTCAAATAAAAATATATAAATTATTTTAACATTAAAAGTGAGTGTTTTAGGAAAGTAACAGTCGGCGTAAAAACCGTTTAAGATCCTTTAGATGAGCGGGATATATACCATTATGCTTTAGTTGTTTAGGAGCGCTTATTTTTTGAATAAAGTTCAAATTCTCTATCATATTAGAGAGTGATTTTGAACTTCTTTTAGAAGCCCCAGGAGATTCCAATAGCACCGTATTGCAAGTGCTGTTTGAAAAATTGCCCTTCACTGTTACCGTTATGGTATTGAGCGTAAATTCGCACTTTGCGTCCGACACCGTGAAGCTTACTCCACTCATAACCTACAAGAGCGTTCACACTAAATCTCCAGTCGGTACACTGCCAGTTTTGGACGTCAACAGCTATAAATGGGCAGCCAAAAAGGCGATGATAATTGATTCTTTTACCGAACCAGCGCCCTTCAAAGCCATATTCTACATAGAAGTCCCCCATGGGGAATGAGTTATCCTGATGGACGATCCAGCCAGGACCTAAGTAGACTCGTAAACCTTCGGTAACTTGGTAAGCAGACATGAATTCCAAAACTTCAAAACTTGGATTTTCGCGCCATACGGGTTGACTTGCATACAGTAGATTGCAAATATACTCATCACCCAAATGAGTAGAGATGTGATAGAATGTCAAACGAAAAGACCATCGACCAAAAGCCAAGGAGATGGGGAGTGCTGCTAAATAGTCGCTATTATCTAGACGAGCCCATTCTCCTCCCCTGCCGTTTGGGGCATCCATATTGAAAACGGTCCAAACGCAGGCAGCAAAATCTATTTGTAGATCGGCGTTCCAAGCACCTATGTTAGAAAATCTGTAAATCGGGAAAAAATCGCCTAGAGAAACAGCCACTGTATCTTTGGCTAAAAAATCGCTACCGAAACGGTAGGCTAAAGAGTAATTGGGAGTACGGGGATTAGCGATAAGGGGTTGGAAAAGGACTGTAGATTCGGGAAACCAGATACCGGAAACACGTTCTCTGCCAGCCCTTGACTCGATCTCAGCAACACCGGGTTCTGGAAAAGGCCCCTCAACAATTTCTACAGACTCGATATCGGGTAAATCTCTTACAAAAGAGACAAGAGCCTCTCGAGTGATAAAGCTATTGGGCATGTTGTAGAGATAGACTTTGCGCTCTTTGACCAATACAAGTATTTCTAACTCGTAATAATGGGTGTCAATTAAAGCCTGGATATAGCCCTCTAGATAGGTGTCTTCAGCTTTGGAAAGCTGGCCTGGAGGTATATTGTCGGAACGGGATAAAAAGTTGGGGTTTTTACCATCTTTATAACCTGCAACATACATCTTGTCATAAAGCGAGCCTGAAAATAGGCAAAAAGGGATCAACCACAAAATCCAACGCATGCCCCTCCTATGCCAAATCGGCTAACATATGGCAAGAAAAAATAAAGAACAAAACAAACATTGATCTACCTGAAATATTGATAAATAATTATTTTAATTGTATTTTTATATATAGAGATACAATTTAACTGAGCTTTGAAGATAAGTGATGATTCTCTCTTTTCGAGAAAATTGGTGTATGCTATAGTGTTGAGTGATTGGTTTTTTTGACCTTAAAATTAGATCTTAAAACTGGGTAACAATACCTATTTTTTAAGACTAAATCTTTCAGGGACCATAGCTCAGTTGGTCAGAGCAGGCGACTCATAATCGCTTGGTCGCAGGTTCAAGTCCTGCTGGTCCCACTTTTTCCTCTCATAGTTAAAAAAAAATGAAACTGCTTTGTAAAAGCGATATTCATTGAAAAAGGCTCTTTTGATTCAGAGCCTTTTAAGAAGAAGCAAATTCAATCGGATTTCTTATGCTCTTGCATTTTATTAAAGGCTCTTGAGGTTTTTTCTATAAGCTTTTTTGAGAGAAATGAGGGATAAAAACTCTCTACGAAACTCTCAAGAGTGGTTTTTTGATTTTTTTCTGGCGGGATACCTGGCAACATTAATCCTCCTTATTCACAGTTTTTTTAAAAAAACATGAAAAGAAGATTTGTTCAATTTCCCGATTTTTTTTGTTTTGAGGTGTGGTTTCCATCATCGGTTCAAGAATCTGACGAGGATAGCTAATATCAAAATGGATAAATTCGAAAGGGAAGTTCAAAATCGTTTCTCTAAATTAAGGTTTATTTTTTACAATACAAGGGAATAAGCAAAAAATTAGCCCCTCGACTTTTTTGTGTGTAACTAGTTCGGAGCTTTCTGTAGCATTCTGCCTCTCAATCAAACAGTACGCATTTTTGTTTTGATGCCGATTTTTTTTTGGGGTGGTTAGGTGGTTGGTTTCGCTCTTTTCGACTCTTCTTTTTGTACGAGGGGAAAAAATTCTGTCGAGATCCTCCGGCGGCATCACGCTGTAGGCTAAGTACTCTGCTGGTATGTGTAAATACATAGTTTCACTTCTACTTTTTTTAGGTTTTTTCGGTATATGTGGGGCTTTTCATTGAAAGGTCGTTGAGATCCCACATTGATCTGAACTCGGGGCAATTTTCATACAAAGACTCCTTAGTCCCCTCACTCAGCTTCCTCCCCTCTTTCATCACAATAATTCGATCGGCTTTCTCGATAGTTTTCAAACGGTGAGCTACGATTATCTGGGTGAGAGTTCCTTGCATCTTTTCAACCGCACTTTTAACCTTTTCCTCACTGAAAGCATCAAGCTGAGATGTGGCCTCATCCAAAAGCAAGATAGGAGATTTTTTCGCTAAAGCTCTTGCAAGCGCAAGCCTCTGCTGCTGTCCCCCTGACAAATTTTTGCCTGTCTCACTAAGATGGGTATCGTACTTCAATTCAAGACGATCGATAAACTCGTCTGCGTAGGCTAGTGAAGCGGCAAGCTTTACCGCCTCCTCAGTCAAATTTTGTCCAAAGCTGATATTTTTACGAATTGTGTCAAAGAATAAAAAAGGCTTTTGAGAAACATAAGACACAAGCTTTCTTAAAGAGTGATGGCGTATATCACGAATGCTTTTCCCATCAATTCGGATGTCTCCCTCCATCCCCTCGTATAATTTTGGCAAAAGATTTAAAATTGTTGACTTTCCTGATCCTGTAGCCCCCACAATCGCAACCGTCTCTCCTCGCCTAATTGTAAAAGAGACATCCCTTAAAACGTACTGATCCTCATATTTAAAACTCACATGATCAAATTCAATAGAATCTTCAAAGGTTTCAAGTTCTACACTCCCCTCTCTATCGTTTTGAGGTTCTACCTGCATCACAGAAAGCATACGCTCTAAAGCCGCAACCCCCCTTTGTATGCTTGCATTCTCCTCTGCAAATTTTTTAATGGGATCGTATGTCAAATGCAAAATCCCACAAAAAGCGATCAAATCGGGAACAGACATTTGAAAAGCATAAAGACCGGTAAGAATAATACCCGCAAGACAAAGCGAAGTAACAGAGTGCAGTATCGGTCTTGTCATTAGATCATACTTAGCCGCCTTTTGTTCGTAAAAAGCCATTCTAGAATTCTCTTCCTGGTATTTTTCTAGAGAAAAACGCTCCATCGAAAACATTTTCACCGTCTGAATGCCCGAGAGGTAGTCTAAAAGCGTACTCGAAAATAACTCTTGATTTTTCATAAGTTGTCTTGTCGATGCACGCACTTTTTTCGTAATCACAACTAATGGAATCACTAAAAGGGGAAAACCTACAAAAATCACTATGGAAAGCTTCCAAGATAAAAAAAGGCAAAAACTCAAAGAGGAGAGGAGCTTGAAAGGAGTTAAGATCACGTTTCGAAAAAATGAATTAATCGATACGGCAATTTGTTGAGAGTCGCCAGTTACTTTCTGCGACAAAGATCCAATGTGATGCTGCTGGAAAAACTTCATCGGGAGTTGTTGAAGATGGGCAAAATAATTGTCTCTTAATTCTCGACTCACTTGAATAGAGAGTTTTTGCACCAAAAATCGCCCCCAGAAAAGGGTAGCTGCTTTAAAAGTTGCTACAGGTAAAGAGATCGCTATCAGAGTTTGGAGCGCGTTAGAGCCTTGCAAAAAATGCCGTGAGATCCACATCGAAAAATCACCGATCATCCCCCCCTTGAGCAAACCAAAATCCTGACCTACTGAGGTGAGCATCGCAACCCACAAAATCTCACATTGCTCAGCCATGCTCATCAAAAGCATGGACAAGATCACCCAGAGGCCTAATTTACGGAATTGGTGGCTTTTTTCTAAGCATGTTCTGATCAACTCAAACAATCGTCAACTTCTCCCATTTGTCGGAAGAAAGTATATCGTTGTTGCATAAGATCTTCAAGCGAGAGCGTGAATAGTTGATTGAAATGGGTTTGAACAGCTTTTTCAATCCCCCGAATAGTACCCTCAGGATCCAAATGCGCCGAACCGTAAGGCTCCGTTATCACCTCATGTACAATCCCATTTTTCAATAAAAATGGTGCATCCAATTGCAAATTCCAAGCCGCAAGCGCCTTTTTCGACGAGCACCTCCAAAGAATAGAGGCACAAGACTCTGGGGAAATCACACTGTAGATACTGTTTTCTAACATCAAAACACGATCAGCAACACCAATAGCTAGGGCGCCCCCCGATGAACCCTCACCAAGAATCAATGCAAGCATCGGTGTGCGAATTGCAGAGAATTGATAGATGTTCTTAGCTATCGCCATCCCCTGCCCCCTCTGTTCCGACTCCAGATCACTATGGGCTCCGGGGGTATCGATCACAAAAAGAATCGGCAGTGAAAATCGCTCGGCAAGTTGTGCCAATCTTAGAGCTTTTCTGTAACCTTCCGGGCGTGGCATCCCAAAATTTCTTGCTACTCTATCTTGTGGATTAACCCCTTTATGGTGACCAATCAACATAAATGACCTTTGCATGAATGTCCCAACTCCCGCATAAATTGCAGGATCATCACCAAATTGTCTGTCTCCGTGAAGCTCGATAAAATCTTTGAAAAGCGCTTTTTGGATCATCTCTATATTAGGACGCTCCGGATGACGGGCAAGATCCACCCTCTCCATAGGTGTGATCAACTCTCTTAAAGCCTGGACTGAAGATTTCAACTCCTCTAAAAGAAGCGCGTTTTGGTCTTTGTTTGAACTAGAATCGAAAGTCGCCTTCAAACCACTAATTTGCCCAATTAGATCGACAGCAGATTTTACTTTTTCCATACGATGATAAGTTTAATCGAAAAGCACGATTCTGACAACTGACCATTTAAGAAAAGGAGTTTGAAACTCCTCTTCTTAAAAAGAGAATTTAAAGATTATTCGGTTGTACCACGTACGATTTCTACAATCGTAGGCTTAGTGATAACGATGGAAAAAAGCTCCTCAATATGATCTTTTGCCATCCGAATACAACCATCGCTAGAGTAGTCTCCGATCAAGGCCCTCTCTTCGCTTATATTTCCGTTTTGTGCGTCAAAGTGGCAGGGAACTCCATGAATTCCGTAGCCTTTAGCTGCATCTGAACACCCCTCGATCTCTTCATCAAACGGAAGCCAACGTGTTCCAAATACCTCCATCATCTCGATCTTACGGTTTTGGAAAAATCCAGTAACACCGGGAGTATAAATCGCAACTTTCGAGCCTAATTTAAACTTTCCGACCGGTGTCAAACATCCTGAGGGTGAATTAGGATCTACCCGTCCTAACCCCACAGGATAGGTTTTTAAAAGAACATCCTCCTGAGAGTCGAGATTTTTGTAAAAAAATTGCATCTTGGCGGTTGAAAGATTGATTTTCAGGTGAAATTCTAATGAGAGGTTTTTTTTGAAAACGTTAAACCTATCCCCAATCGAGACCTTTTGGCTCACATAATCGTTTTTACCATTCAAGCTACGAGCAATAAAATGTCTTGAGGTATTAAAGTAAGAGGCGTAGTCGGCTAACCAAGCTGGACGCCCCTTCAACCAGGGGACACGACTCGAATATGTCACAGTTTCTACGATGGGTAATTTATCGGGCCCTTTTGAAAAAAGCAAACGCACACGGTCAACTTCCAAGGAGGGGTCTTTTTTTGTCTCATCTAGGACTATCTCGTCATTAAATTGATAGACGGCCTCTTCACTTTTATGTTGCGTGTTCAAGGACAGAAAAGGCTTGTTTTTTACAAACCACATTGCGCCAATCCCTGCAAAAACAAATAAAAACGAACGTGACAAAAACTTTGAGAATCTCAATTGACCCACCTATAACTTCTAATCGCACCTCGATGAATAGCCCCCCTTTAACGTCCCGAAATATCGACTTAAGCGCTCAATTCAAGAAACCTACAAATGCGCTAAAGTTTTTTAATAGTTCAAGGGTCAACCCCAAGCTGACGCCAGAGTGGTCTATTTCTAAAGTGATCCTGTAATCATACAATTATCTTGGAAGAAATCAAGCATAAAAAAAGCCTTTTCACAAAGTAAAAAGGCTTTAAGACATTATAAGAAGGGATTTTATAAAGTTGCAGATCTTTGATGGTGCTTGTGAGCGTGGTGATCTTTAGAAACAGGCTGCTCTACATCCTCTTTCATTTTTTTACCAGGGGTAAATTTTACCGCTTTTCTCTCTGGAATAACGATAGCAATACCAGCATTTTTAGGGTTTCGCCCAATTTTTTGTTTACGAACAACAACCTCAAATACCCCAAAATCTCTGAATTCGTATCGATCTCCTACGGCAAGCCCCTCAATAAGGCTATCCAAAAAAGATTGAACTACACGACGGACATCGTTTGGATTAAGGTTGCACTCCGTGGCAATTTTTAGAACGAGCTCTTTCTTCGTCTTTGTCGCCATTTCGTCAACTCCCTGCACTTTTATTTCTTAACCCTCCTTTAATAAAATCAGTAATTTATGACAAATTAAAAAAACGTAATTAACTGAAACTAATCAACATTTTCTTTTTTTTGCCTTGTTGTGCAAATAAATAAACCCCACCAATTAATTCTTCATTTTGAAACAAAGATTTTGGATCATCAATAATTTTACCATTTATCCTTAATCCCTGGCTTGAGATCAGTCGAACACCCTCTGATTTTGAGGGGATCAAACCCGCTTCAAGGAGAATATCCATAATAGTTTTTCCAACCGAGGATTTGATGGAGAGTTTGGCGTGTGGGAAAGCATCGAAAATCTGGTCATAATCCTCTTTAGACCCCAACTGGTCGCTAAAAGCCACCTCTGTGAGTCGGACAGCCTCTTTAAGGCCCATCTCGCCATGGATAAAGCGTGTCAGTTCGGATGCTAGGCGTCTTTGTCGTTCAAGACCTGTTAAGGACTCAATCTCTAAAAGGCTCAAAAAGGTGAAACGCTTAAGACAAATCTCTACATCCTCATCTGGAATGTTGAGTAGGTATTGGTAGAATGCATAGGCAGAAGTACGGTCTTTATTTAAATAGATCGCACCCGATTCGCTTTTACCAAATTTTTTCCCATCCGATCGTAGCATTAACGGGATGGTCATTACATGTAGCTCCTTCCCCCCTTTTCTGCGCGACAAATCGGTTCCTGCTGTCATGTTTCCCCATTGATCGCTTCCCCCTATTTGCACTGTTACGCCATGGTTTTCGGCTAAGTAGTGAAAATCATACCCCTGGAGCAGCTGGTAAGAGAATTCACAAAAACTGATCCCCTCCTCTGCCTCCATTCGACTGCGTACAGAATCTTTTCCAAGCATCTGGGATACTCGAAAAAATCGGCCAATATCCCTTAAAAAGGTGGGAACGGTCATTTGATCAAACCAGTCGGAATTGTTCACAAAAATAAGATCATTGCCCAAAATCTGCTCTAAATTAGAAGAGATTTTTCTAAGATTATGTTCAATTTGCTCAATAGATAAAAGAGGCCGATCGCTTTGCTTTCCCGATGGATCACCGATTTTTGTGGTCGCACCCCCGTAAAGAATAACCGGTTTATGCCCCATCATCTTGAAGCGGTAAAGAGTCAAAATCACAAGGAGATTACCCAAGTGTAATGAATCGGCTGTTACGTCAAATCCTGCATAAACGTAGCGCCCCTCCTTCAAATGGTCCTCTAAGCCTGGAGTGGAATCCTGAAATAATCCCCTCTCCTTCAAATGGGATAACACAAGGGCGGTATCGGTGCTAACGGGTCTCATCTATTTATCCTTTTCTAAACGCTCCTTCATACCTTGAGTTTTTTTGCTCAACGGAGCGGAGTTGCGATTTTTATCAAAAAGACCGAGATCGTCCTTTGTGACGGAATCTCTTGACCAAGAGTGGCGTGATATCCAGTCGGCTATTTGGTCTTTTTTTTCATCGATCGCCTGAGATGTTACCATAGTATCGATCTTTTTTAGTCGAGTTTTTAGTTTTTCACGCGCTTTTTTTGTTTTTTCGCTCTCTTGCGCTACCTTTTTATCATTATCAACACGTGTTGCCATGAATTTTGCCCTCAAAAATAGGATGGCTTTATCTTGCGATCTTCTTAAAATTTTGTAAACCAGGAACTTTAACCTCAAATCAGTAAATAAAAAGTTTTTTTATATTTTTCTAAGATTATTAATTGTTGCTGGATGGCCTGAGATCTGTTTTTGATTAAAAAAAAATTTTTTTCTATCCTAAGTTTTTACAAGTCTACAATCTAAAATTCAATAGAATGGTTTGATTTGAATTAAAACGAAAAAATCGGCACTAAAAGGATTAGAATGCGCGATGAGATGAAAGCCCACGCCGCCAAAAAGGCGTTTGAAATTTTGCTGGAAAAGGCTAGACACCCGTTTAAGTTGGGGATAGGCAGCGGATCGACCTCTGAGGCTTTCTTAAAAATCCTTATGAAAAGACACCATGAGCTCCCCCCATTCGAGTGTGTCGCTAGCTCAAAAAAAATATTTGATATGAGCCACAAAATTCTCCCCTACATGAAAGAAGACTCTTTTGAATCTTTAGACTTTTATATTGATGGTGCGGATGAAGTCTCACTAGATAACAACTTTCATCTGATTAAAGGGGGCGGCGGTTGCCTTACGCGCGAAAAGATTCTTTTTACCAGCGCCAAGTACCGAATTATCATGGTGGATCTTACAAAACTGCAACGTGGTCCTATAGGAGCCGGATTCAAAAAAATTCCGGTTGAGGTGCTCCCTTTTGGCCTACGTTCGACATTGAGATTAATCCACCACAAAGGAAATATCCGTAAAGATTTTGTCACTGACCAGGGAGCAATCATTTTTGATATGCAAGCCCCATTAGGTGGCCACAAACCTACACCCGAAATTTGCCAAGAGCTCTGCAACATACCGGGAGTAATCGAAGTGGGGGTTTTTCCCCCGCCCCAACTTTTTATCGTCGGCAAAGAGGACTCGGCAGAGGTGATCCATGTTTGACGAAACCCTGATCCCTATCGAGTCTTATGAAGTCGACCCCCACCCAAATTACACCCTTTTTAAGCTCCACACAAAAAAAGGGACAATTCCACTCTATACCTCATCCGATGTAAACGAACAGCTTAGACGAGAATACAGGCGTCCAATAACGCATGACATTATTTCTGGTGTTGTTGAGGGTTTTGAACTCAAGATCATCAAATGCATCATCGACCACGTAGAAGAATCGATCTACTTCGCCAAACTTTTTGTAGATCGATCGGGAAAGGAGATAGTTTCCATAGATATAAGGCCTAGTGATGTGCTGATCCTTTTGAAAACCCATAAGTTTCCCTTGTATATTTCTCAAAAGGTGATAGATCTCACAAAAGATGAACCCTAATAAGTAATATAAAAACGGTTCCTAGAAAGATCCAATAGCGATCGAACCGCCTCCTCGGCATCCTCCCCATCCGCCTCAACACACACCTTGGATCCTTTTGCGGCAGCTAACATCAAAATCCCCAGAATAGATTTTCCATTGATAGTCAAGTCCTCAAAACGTAAGGTGATATTCGATTTAAATTGCGCAGCACAGCGGACAAATTCCGCTGCAGGTCTCGTATGGAGCCCTTTTTCATTCAATACGATGAAATAGCCTTTGGCTTTTTGGTCTCTTTGATCGATCATGTGTCCAATTGATCAACTAATTGTTTAAACGCATCTAATGCTTTTTGGATCGTATTAGGATCCCTTACATCTACATTAGCATCTTTTAAAATGTCGACGGGCTTTTTGGAGCTCCCTGAACTTATAAATTCAAGGTACCTTTTTTTCCCCTCAACAGGGTCTTTCAGCAAGTTTGCGTGGAGTGCTAGGCTTGCACTCATCCCTATTGCATACTGATAGACATAAAACGAAGAGTAGAAATGGGGGATTCTTAAAGCCTCAACTCCGAGCAACGGGTCTATTACAAAGCTGTCTCCATAATATTTTCTATAAAGATCATTAAAAACACCACAAATATAATCTGCAGTCAAAACACCTTTGTTTTCGACGTATCCATGAGCCTGTTTTTCGAAATGGGCAAATAGAGTTTGACGGTGCACTGTCGCGCGAATAGCTTCAGCTTTGTAATGAAGATAGTATTGTTTCACTTTAGGATCTTGAATTTTCTTCATCAAAAGATTGTACAAGAGTTCCTCATGAAAGGTCGAGGCGACCTCAGCAACGAAAATAGTGTAGGACGCATAAGGGTAGGGCTGATTTTTATTGCTGTAGTAGCTATGCATACTATGCCCAAGCTCGTGTGCCAGGGTAAAAAGATCTCTGATGGATCCTGTGAAATTCATCAAAATATAGGGGTGAGATTTATAGTAACCTGAAGAGTAGGCCCCACTTCTTTTACCCGGTCTTTCAAACCAATCCACCCAACGCTCTTTTTTAAGCCCTTTCTCAGCTATCGCCACATACTCTTCTCCCAAAGGCCGAATCGACTCGAGCACTAGCCCAATAGCCTCATCGAGCGAGAACTTAACCTCTACCTCTTCAAATGGCTCAGCGTAGAGATCGTAAGGATGGACATTTTTTAGACCCAGTACTTTTCCTTTCCACTGAACGTAACGGTGTAGCTGCTTGAGATTTTCCTTTTTTTCCACAGTTTCTAAAAGTGTTGCATAGACAGACAGAGGAATTTCATTGGAAAATAGCGCCGCCTCCATCGAGGAGTCAAATTTTCGAACTTTGCGATAAAAATCATTCTCAAGAACTTTTTGATAGTAATTTTCACTTAGTGTGAGCTTCACCTTCTCAAAAGAGGAGAAAAGATTCGTGAAAGCACTTTGTCGAAGAGTGCGATCCGATGATTTCACCAGGTTTTGATAGCTGGCAAGTGTTAGCGGATATTTTTCCCCTGTAGAATCAACAGCGTCATCAAACTTCAATTCGACGTTGTTCAATATGCTAAATAGTGAGGAGCTCCGCTGTGTCACACCACATAAAGAGAGAATCTTCTCCTCTTCTTCATTCAAGGTATGGGGTCGACTTAACAGAATTCGCTCCAAATAGCGGGCATATTTCCCTTTTGGTTGCAGATGAGGAATTTTTAAAATTTCTGAACGCATCCAACTGGTATTTGCATCAAAATCGCTATAAAGAGATCTTGCTTGATTTAACCGCATCAGGTTTTGCTGATCTGAAATGTCCCCGTCACTCAAAAGATGCGCATAGGTATACAGCTTTTCGAGCATCTGGTTGAAATCGAAAAAGGCATCTAAAGAGGCCTCCAGATTTTTTGGATCTTTTCCAAGCTCTCCCCTAAAACGGATCACCGCTTCAAAGCCCTGTTTCAGCATTTTCTCATAATTTTGGTCCCAAGCCCTTTCATCATTATAAAGCGGCTTGAGGTCCCACCTTGACACATCTTCATGATCGTACATAAAGGTCATCTTCTTAAATTGGCGAAAAAAAGACAATCTCTAAAGAAATTATCGTGTCGAAATTTAAGTGTTAGCAATTGTAATTTACAACTGCTAAATTTATTGCAAAAAAATCCTCTCCTTGATAACATCTTTAACAAATTTCAAAAACACCATGGGAAACCCTTATGCGTTTTAAACCACTCAGCGATCGCCTCCTGATCGAGATTATCGAGGAAGAGGACGTAAAAAAAGGAATTATTATACCGGACAGCGCGAAGAGTAAACCTCAAAAAGGGAAAGTCTTGAAAGCAGGTCCCGGTAAAAAAGAGGAATCTATGCAAGTCAAAGAGGGCGACACTGTCCTTTTTAACAAATACGGCGGAACTGAAGTGCGCATAGACGACAAAAATTATTTGATCTTACGCCAAGACGATATTTTAGGAATTTTATAACACTGGTGACCAAATGGCAGATGCAAAAGAACTACATTTTAGCGACGAAGCAAGACGCCGCGTCAAAAGAGGGGTTGATAAACTTGCCGATGCGGTAAAGGTGACCCTAGGACCTAAAGGGCGCAACGTGATCATTGAGCGCTCGTATGGTGCCCCGCTTATTACCAAAGACGGAGTGACAGTAGCTAAAGAGATTACCCTCCCTGATTCAGTTGAAAATTTAGGTGCGCAGCTCGTAAGGGAAGCCTCGTCTAAATCTAACGACGTTGCGGGTGATGGTACGACGACGGCGACCGTTTTGACACGCTCTATCTATGAAGAGGGATTTAAGGCCGTAAGCGCCGGATCTAGTCCCAATCTTGTAAAAAAAGGGATTGAGAAGGCTGTAAGAGTAGTTGTCGAGGAGCTCATGAAAATCTCACGACCCGTTTCTACATCTGAAGAGATTGCGCAAGTAGCCACCATTTCGGCAAACGGCGAGACAGAGATTGGTGAGCAGGTCTCCAAAGCGATGGAAAAAGTGGGTAAAGACGGTGTGATTACTGTCGAAGAGGCTAAAGGGCTTGATAACGAGCTTGACATCGTTGAGGGTATGCAATTTGATCGTGGTTATGTTTCCCCCTACCTCATTAATGAGACAGAGACCCAGCAGGTGCATCACGAGGACGTATTTATCCTTATCCACGACAAAAAAATCTCCTCGATCAAGGATCTTCTTACTCCGCTTCAAGCCGTTGCCGAAACTGGAAAACCGTTGTTGATCATTGCTGAAGATATCGAATCGGAGGCTTTAAGCACTCTTGTAATTAACAAAGTGCGTGGCACCATTAAGGTGAATGCGGTAAAGGCTCCAGGTTTTGGTGATCGTCGTAAAGCGATGCTTGAGGATATTGCAATCCTCACTGGTGGTACAGTTATAGCTGAAGAGGCAGGTTTCAAACTAGAAAACACTACTTTAGAGATGCTTGGCCGCGCAAAGAAGGTGATCTCAACAAAAGACCACACTACAATCATCCATGGGCATGGACACAAAGGGGCGATCGAAGCACACTGCAGTATGATCCGTCAACAAATTGTCCAGGCAACCTCGGACTATGACAAAGAGAAACTGCAAGAGCGCCTTGGAAAACTTTCAGGTGGAGTAGCTGTAATTAAAGTCGGTGGGGCCACTGAAATTGAGGTCAAAGAGAAAAAAGACCGCGTGACGGACGCCCTACATGCGACCAAAGCGGCTGTTCTTGAGGGAATTGTTCCTGGTGGCGGAGCCGCTCTTTTGATGGCAGCAACACACCTAAAACCGCTAATCGACCATTTGCATGGGGATGAGAAAATTGGTGCTATGGCTGTCTTAAAAGCTATCGAGGCTCCTTGTCGACAAATCGCCGAAAATGCGGGTTGCGATGGTTCAATCATTGTAGCAAAAATCAAAGAGAGTAAGCCGGGAACGACCTTTGATGCATTGAATGAGGTATTCGTTGATGCTTACAAGTCTGGAATTGTAGATCCAACTAAAGTTACAAGAGCCGCTTTGCAACATGGCGCTTCATCAGCAAGCCTTCTTTTAACAACAGAACTGACTATCACCACTCTTCCTAAAAAAGAGGCTCCCGCAACGCCTCAGATGGGCGGTATGGGCGATATGATGTAGTTAGAGGTTACTGAAAACTTAAAATGAAAGCCCCTTTTCAAAAGGGGCTTTTTTACTCTATCCTTTTAAACAGGGTTGTATAAAAATCTCATCAAACTTCTTCATCACGACTTCGGGCGAGAATTCTTTGGAATAAGCATCCCAGTCCATTTGTTTTATCTCTTCTTTATTCTTTGCAACCCACTCTAAATGTCGTCGAAATTGGCCACTATTTGTGAAAAAAAGCCCCTTTTTACCTAAAATTTGAAAATGGGATAGGTCTTTGCCCGGAAATGAAATAATTGGTTTGTTTTTTACAGAAAATTCTGCACATGCAAGCCCGAAAGTCTCTCCATCTAATCGAGCATGTATCATAGCATCGCAGGTGTTAATAAATTTCTCTACAAATAAGGAATCCTCAGTAGGTTCAAGAAAGAAAATATTTTTACATAAAGACTTCTTTTGCCGTAAAGGTTCAGTATTTAAAAATAAAAAAAACCAATCGGGATTTTTTTCGGCAAATTTCGGTATAAGGTTTCTTATATAGGGGACATCGAATGTTTTATAACCACCATGTCTACCAAATACTACTGCTTCTTTTGGGATTCCTAGTGATTTTCTGAGGTCTTCTTGGACATTTTCCGTCCGCACTATGTAGGGAACATAAGACAATCCTGAATCGGGAAACAGATCACAAAGATAAGAAGATATGGTTGCAAATGCATCTCCATGCACCTCAAATGGGAGAAAAACTGCATGGATCACATTTTTACAAAATTTAGAGATATGGGTATCCACCATTCCAGATTTTTGATTGTAGAGTATATCTATTCCCAACTTTTGGATAAGAGCTTCTACCTCTTCAAAGTTTTCACATTCAAAAAACCTATCCTTGAACCTTTTTATAAATTTGTTATCGGCTTTATGCACGATATCATTATTGGTCTTGCCCTCATCTTTTAGAACATCTACATAAAAGATATACGAGGTATTACCAAGAATTTTTTCATTAAAATCTGCGTAATCGAAGGTAGATTTTTCCACTCCCCTGTATCCAATATGCCTTAAGAAAAAAGCGATTTTTGCTTTTTTATTTAAATTTGCATTAAGAAAAATAGGAAGGGTGAAAAAAAAGATCCAAAACCCGATTTTAGAAATTTTATGCAGCATCATTTAACCTAGAATTTTATTGCGATCGTAATTAAAAACAAATTTGTATTTTTCATGCAATTTATTGCATTTAGTAAATAAAAATTATTGATTTAAATGCTTTCCACTTTGAGACATCCTTGTTGGATAGTTTCTTTAACAAAATGAAATCTGCTTTTGAAAAGGGGCTTTTTTTTGGATTATGATCCTGTCAAAATGGAAATCCACCTCAAAGAAATTCTCCTCGTCTGTATAGCGATTTGAAACCTAGATAAAAATTGCTCGGTTGTTGGCCTATGAAAGTTAAAAAAAAAGTTTTTTTCTAATCGTTTACTCGATAAAAAGGGAATTGAGATTGTAAAAAAAGGTGATTATGAAAAAACTCTTCGTTGTACTTTTCTTTATAGCGATTGTTTTAGGTATTGGAGGTGCTGTGATTTACTCGAAGCGGGTCTCTCTAATCAACCAAAACCTTTCATCGCTTTTTTCGGTACCGGTTTCCTTGCAGAAATTTGATTTGACAATGCGCTCTATTTTCATCGGGGGATTTGTAATAGGTAATCCACCCCGTTCGGTCGTCCCAAATGCGATGATGGTAAATACCATTCAAATCAATGCCCCTCTATGGAATTTTATTCAACCCAACACAGAGGTCGATAGTATCGTGGTCAACGGAATCGATGTGGATGTGGAATTCTACGACCCATTTTATCAAAAAATGAATTGGGACCCAATCCTGGGATCCTCGACAAGCAAAACAGCTGAACCTCAAAAAGAGGCAGGCTCCTCTGTCTCTGTCAAAAAATTAACACTACAGAACCTCCGTATCACTTTACGCCTTCCAAACCAGTCTCCTCAAGTTTATACCGTTAGGGGCCCTGTAGTATATCAAAATCTTGACTCCCGTAAAGGGGGAGTGACTAAGGTGGTTGCGGACCTTATTGTACGCATAGTCATGCAGCAGGTGTTCTCAGTGCAGGGTCTTACAAAATTCGGGGGCTCCCTTTTTGAAGGTTCAGTCACCCCCCTTAAAGATCTTGTACCGGTTCCCCTACCCTAAATTGCAACAACCCCTTGCAATAAATAGACTTACCATGCTATTGTATTCTCATATTCCTCGATAGCTCAGCGGTAGAGCAGCGGACTGTTAATCCGTTGGTCGTAAGTTCGAATCTTACTCGGGGAGTTAAAAAGCCCTTCTTCATGAAGGGCTTTTTGCTTTTTAAGTCCTCACCCGTTGATATATAAGTGCCAAATTTTTCCCGATAAAAGGTATAATGTACCCATGAGGGTACTTACTTATCCCACTTTGGGTAAAAACTACTTAGATTGAGGTTGTTATGGAAAGTATTTGTTTTAAAGACTTTTGTCCTTGGAATCGGTGGGACCACTGCTTTGAGGCGAAGCATGGGCTTATACTGGATACTGATGGAACCACGCAAAGACGGTATTGGTTCCAGGAAAACAATATTCTAAGATTCAAGTGTTTTCTTCTTGTGCTTTGGGCACCCCTTAACCATCTGGCAAAGA
>VGMG01000004.1 GCA_016866495.1 Chlamydiota bacterium
ACAGATGCACCCCCTCCTGGCCATTATAGAGCTGCATCGGATCACTATTTTGGGTGATCATAATCGGGACCAACAAGTAGCGCCCTTTTTGCTCTTTTAGAAGGTTGAAGATTCGATTTGAGAGCTCAGAAGATCCGTAAGGGCCGATTCGCATGGAGGAGAGAATCTTGTATTTTATCAAAAAAGAGATTTCGGGTTTTTCCTGTTGAGGTTGGAAAAAGCGGGGGAGTACATCCTCAATCTTAAAAGAATCCAAAGGCAGGGTTTTGGGCTTTTCCCCCCTAAATAGGGCGTTTGCCTCATCAATCAAATTTCTATTTTCTGCACGTTGGGAGCCCTCAAGAAAACAGGTTTTGATTTTTTTACTTGCGAGCATCCATTTAAAAGGAGCGCCGCCCTCAATAGGGGGTAGCTGTTGTGGATCTCCCACAAATATGACCCTTGTTGTGGGTTTTAAGGACGAAAGAAAAAGATTCATCATCTCCCCATCAATCATAGAGGATTCATCAACAATCACCAGATCTTGATCGATTAAAGTGGGAAAAGGCGGTTTGATCTCTTTAGAAAGCCTCAAAACTTTATGAAGAGTCTCTACTTGGACAACCTCGGCCAAATCTGGTGGCAGCTGTTTGGCTAAATGGTGCACCGCTTTAGCCGTTTGAGAAGCGAGAAGAATACGAGGTTTGCGTAGCATCTCTTTTTCAAAAGAAAAAAGAAAAAGAGGAATTAAACGGGAGATGGTAAATGTTTTTCCTGAGCCTGGTCCTCCCTGTATTAAAAGAGTATGTGTTTCAAATATTGCTTTGAGCGCCTGTTTTTGTCCAAAGTTTAGCCGATCATCGATCTCTAAATAAATAGGGACCATAGAGGGCTCAACAGAAAAGCGCTGATCTATAAGAAGCTCCAGTTGTTTTTGCTGTTTATAAAAACGCTCAAGGTAAATAGTCCCATTTTCTAAAATGAAACCAAAAGGGTTATCACCTAATAGAATGTCCTCATGAGAGGCCATTCCGTAGGCACCGGAGGTCGTTTTTCGTATAACAGACTCCAGTAGAGGTCTTGATAGAGAATTCCATTTAGAGGACATAGTGGACCTCGTTACGCAAGAAAATAAAATGCATTTCTACTGTATCTTTCATGAATGGATACATGCTTTGAATGGCCTCTTTATAGAGCTTTCCCTGCTCATCATAGTGAAATGCCTCCATGAGCTCTTTTGTTGATAGGCTCCTGGGATGAGTAAGTTTGTAATCGATAATATGGATTTTATCGTTGATAAAAACAAGCAAGTCATACACACCCTCTACACGCTGTCCATCCCTAAAAAAAGAAAAAGGGGATTCAGCTAGACGATTAAATGGATGGATATTTTTAAGACACAATCCGTCAATTTTTAAATCCAAAACGAAGTTGATCTTTTGGAAAATATAATCTTTGTAGGGAGCATAAGGTGTTAAAAAAAGCGCTTTTTCAACAATAGGTTCAATCACCTCTTGGGTGAGCTCCTTACTCTGGTCTGAAAAAATTTTTTCAAGAATTTTGTGGATGAAGACTCCTGAGTCTATTCCAAGCGGTAGTGCATTTTCCTCTAAAACCGCTTTTTCTATCGTTGTCTCTTCAAAATCCATCGAGCTAAATGAGAGAGATGATGGCTCTTTTGGGTAAAATTTTGATGTCGACTCAAAATCATAATTTTCTTGGTCAGTTGTCGTGGATTTTTTTTGAGTTTCGTAGGCAACGGGCTCAGTGACGTGAACCAGGGTATTTTCAAACATTTTTTTTAAGTTTTCTAAATTGAGCTCCTTGCAACCTTTTTGTAAAAAAGAGGTAATGGTGCTTTGGCGCGACAAAAGAACCGGTAGAATCAATTTTTCTTTTGAGCGAGTGCATCCTACATAAAAAAGACGCATTTTTTCTTGAATATCCTCTTCGCTCAATTCAAGTTTCAGATCATCAGTTGCAAGAGAAAGGGCTATTACCGTTTCATATTCGAGCCCCTTCGATGAAAATGTAGTGATGATCTCCACCCCTTCGATTTTTTCATCGTATTCTTTGAGTGTTTCGCTATGGTAATAAATTTTCTCGTAGAGCTCCTCCACATCTTGAATGGAACAAAGTGGGTTTTCTAAAAGTAGCGGGAATAGGGGTGTTTTTTCAAAATTACGGATGAGCAAATTGAAATCGCCTTCTAAGGCTTTTTGCCTAAGCTCTCTTAAATCATCGATTGTTTCAAGGAAAGAGGGTGAAAAGAGCTCCTCTTCATCGCTTAAAAGTTCTTTTTTTAAAAGAAAATGGTAGGTGCGTAAAGCTCTTTTATCAAACGGATCTTTCAAAAGTTTTAAAAGCTGGATGAACTGCTGAAAGCAGAGTCGGTCCTTCAGGGGAGTTTTATCTACCCTTTTTGCAGGAATATCATGCTTTTTCAAAAATTGTTCTAAGGCGGTAGCTTCATAACGGTGGTTAACTAAAATAGCTGTTCGGTGGGGTTTGATCTCTTCACGTTGAATCACTGAGCAAATCCAGGGATGAATGACCTCGTTCATTCTTTCTTTATTTTTGAAGGGCTGTTCAAAAACCACCAGCTCCACAGGTTGGATAAGCCCCTCCTCCTTACGCCCATTTAAAACGCTTGTATAATCGATTGGATCGAAGGGGTCAGGAACAACACCGAAAAGGGAATTGGTGGCATTTGTGAGACGAATTGAGGAGCGGTAAGAGGTTGTAAGGTGATATATTTCTCCCTTATCCAAAGCTTTTTTTGCTGCATAAAATGAGGCATAATCGGCATTTCTGAATCTGTAGATCGACTGTTTTGGATCTCCAACCACCATAAATGTTTTGATGTGGGGTTTCTTAAAAAACAGACGGGAAAGAATTTCCCATTGTCTGGGATCGGTATCCTGAAATTCATCCACAATCACCGCCTCAAACTTTGAGGAGACCTCTTTTAAAAAAGTCAGATCCTCCAACTTTTGTAAAAAAAGATCAAAATCGAGCGAAAAGCTGCCGATTTGTTGGTTTTTTTTCGCCTCAAAAAGCTGTTTTAAAAGTCCCAGCTGCATTTCGGATTTGGCAACTTTTTCTATATAAGAGGAAATCAGTGCTATTTCGACAGGAATGACTACAGTTTTTTTTGCTTTAATTTTTTTTGGATGAATCTTTTTGAAGCCGATGTTTTTTTTACAAAGTTGCCGGTCAAGTGCCTTGTGTGGGTTCTGAAAAAAAAGCGAAAAAAGGTCTTTGTCCTCTTTATCAATACCTGTAAAATTTTCCAGCAGGTTCATCAGGGGCTCTTCACCAAATTCGTTTAAAAAGGAGCATACTTTCTCTAGGGCCTCGTCAAAACGGATGAAATCTCCTTTGTACGCAGGGTTATCGATAAGATCTTTGAGCCCTTTATTTGTATCGGAACGGGGAGGAAAAATGAGCTTGGCAAGTTGTTTGGGACCAAATTCTTGGTAAGGGTGTAAAGAGCGTAAAAAATATTCCAACTCCTGTTGTAAAGAAAGAGAATTCTTAAGATCTTCCTGTTTATTGAGAAAACGGTGGATAAATTTTTGAAAAGTAAGGATGGGTATTTCCTCTAAAAATCCAAAAAAGTTTTCTTTTTTTAGTCGGCCCAAAACGCGCACCATAAGATCTTTTTGGCTAGCCTCTGTAAAGGTCAAAAGAAGTATCTTATGAAGAGGTATTTTCTCCTCTTTTACAAGACGCAGGACCGTATGTTCGATAGTGAACGTCTTTCCTGTCCCCGCAGAGGCTTCTATAAGAAGGCTTCCTAGAATGGATTGATTTTTATCTAAAACGTCAAAACCTTTCATATAACTCTTCAATCAAAGCGTTGAGATGGTTTAGTAAACAAGAGTCTATTTCTTCAAAAAAAGGGGCAATTACACTGTATGCCCCATAACCCTCCGACAGATTTTTTGGCAATTCAAGTGGCTGCTTAAGCGCGATTGGATATAGGTTTTTAAGACAATCAAGGATTTCAGCAGCTTCATTTTTACTTAGGGTGAACTCGTCCTCTTCAAATAACAGAACTTTTAAGGGTATTGGGGTTTGTAAAGTAGATAAAAGAAGAAGATCAGGTAATAAAGCTTTGAATTCTTCCTGCCCTATCTTTTTTCGGTTTTTATTGACTAACACCCCTTTATGGGAAACAACTGGGATATTCCCTAAAAGAGTGTTTTTAGGGTAAAAATGGACCTTTTGCTTGAAAAACGGCTCCTGGAGATGGTCAAGAATTTCGACACTAAAAAGATCTTTTTTATTGAGTTGATGAAATTTAAGTTGCTCCTTAATGTACCTGTTTTCTTCTTCAAGATCGCCCATAAGAGCCTCTTTTGCCATTTTTGAGAGCGGATCTAAAAAAACATCGAGCTGTTCAATTTCTTTAAAATACAGGGATTGTTTTAAAGATTCTATCTCGTAATAGCATAGGGTTAGACGCTCTTTAAGGGGGTCTTCAGTGTAAGGCGAAGCGATTTTATGCCCCACGTCATAATAAAATTTTAAAGGATCACAGAGTAAAGTTTTAAGCTCTTTCAGGTTTCTCATATTGGGCGAAAAATCTCCTCTAAAAGCGTCGCCGGCGCTTTGGCAGAATAGCTAAATAACAGACGCTCTTTGGCTGCTAACAGTATCTCCAAAAATTTGTATCGATCGATCATCCCTTGTGAAGGAGGAAACTTTTCCAATCGATAAAGCATCGAAAGGTGTCTATAACCGGGAAAATCTTCTAGTCCCATTCCAAGCACAAACAGGACTTTGTTGGGGAGTATTGCTCCCTCTTTTAAATTACTTGCTCGTATGCAATCCCCCTCGTTTAAAAGGAGCGGACCTTTAAGAGATTCGAAAAGATCATAAAAGACTTGGCGTATTAAAGAAAAATCGCACACCTCTTCAGTAAGCAGAGGCTGATAGCTTGACCACTCCTTAAAAAAATCATGAGACTCAAAGACGCCGAGGTGGTTGCAAAAAAAGTCTCTCAGCCTCTCAAGCCAAATATCTAGGGGCGCTTTAAGAGTTTTAAGAAACACAGTCTCTTTATACAAAGATTCCAGACGATCATAGGTTTCTAGAAGAGATAACCCTAATGATATGGGGAAAGGAGGTTGTTGATCGTTGGGACTATAAACCATCCGATCGATCAGGTTTTCAAAGCACTCGACAAAAGACTTTCCAAACTCTTCTTTAGAGTAGCCAAAGATTTTTTGGTGCGATGGATTGAACCCCGATTGAAATCCCACATGCTCAAGCCAAACGAGTATTTCTTCGGAAATAAAAAGGGTTTTGAGAGTAGCTAGAGTCCACGGACCGTCAATCAACTGAAACAAACGATAAAAACGCTTCATATCCGGGGCAAAACGAAAAAAAGGGACCTGATCGATCTGTAGAGCGAGTTTATCCTCAAAAACTAGTTCTAATAGGGGGCCGTATTTTTTTAGATCGGCAAAAATTGTAATGTCACTGGGCTTAAGATCCTTATTGACCTCTAAAAGAGTGTAGAGGTGTGCAAAGCAGTTTTTGACCTCGTCTAAGGGGGTTAAACTAGGTAGGACATTAAGTGAAGCATCGGGTTCTAGAGCTTCTATTTTTTGATGATAAAGGTTTCTTTTCAACGTAGCTAGGCTAGAATTTCCAAGGGGCTCAAAAAAAAGATCAACAGAGTTTTCGGCGTATTTTTCTAGGATTTTAAAAAGAGGGAGTTTGTAGGGGATGAGATTTGCCAAAAGTCGAAATTGATCTTCAACATAAGCTTGCCCCAAAGCGTTTTGCAACAGATGTTTTTCTTGGACAAGATCTAGAAGAAAAAGGGGGGAGGGGGAGAGTATGTAAAAAAATAATTTAACTTTTGAGGGGCGCTTTAAAAGTGCATCTACGTACCATTTTGGGAGATAAGTGGGGTGAAAAACATGGAGCTCTAGAGCTCTTATGGGGACGCTACGGCGAACATGCTGGCGGTATAGATCGGCCTCAAAAGAGGGGGTCTTTAACCAGTTTTCGAGCTCTTCACCCCCAAATTTGGCGTAAAGGTGGAAAACCTCTGCAAGCTCCTTATCGATACGGTATCGTAAGAAAGGATCAAACTGAGCCGGTTCCACAAAATCGACCCCGGCATAGCTCGTGAGCTCTTTTTTCAAATAATTTTTAACACTCGAAGTCTCCACAAGAACCGAAGTTTTTTTCAAACAATCGCCTGATAACCTTTTTTTTAATTCTTCAATAAGATATTGAAGATGATTACTTTGTATAATTGTACCGAGATGCCCAGGGGCGAAAAGGTCTTTGCTCGATTGGGTTAAATGTGGTAAAGTCATCATATAAAAGAGGATATCCGATGAGGATTAAATCGAAAACTCCGTTTCAACGAGCCCGCCTTACAAGCTTTTCTTTTTATAAGGAGGGAAACCCTTTTTTTAAAAATTCCTTGATGTTTCACAACATCTCTCAATTCACTTCAGCTTTAGTAGACAATCTTTTTAAGTTTTTAACGATTTTTTTGTTGATCACCATACAAGGCGAAAAAGGTTCTGCTGAAATCATGTCGACAGTGGGCATTGTCTATGTATTACCGTTTTTGCTCTTCTCCTCTTTTGCAGGAAAACTTGCAGATAAGATCAGCAAGCAAAGATTTATGACGGTGCTCAAATTTGGAGAGGTTCTCGTCACACTTGTTGGAATTTTAGCCTTTTATTTTCAAAGCGCTTTTGCCTGTTATTCCTTGCTGTTCATGCTCTCAATTGTCGCGGCATTAATGGGGCCTCCCAAATACAGTATAATAGCTGAATTAGTGCCAAGAGAAGAGATTCCTAAAGCTAATGGAATTATTACTGCATCCACCTATCTTGCTGTCATTGTGGGAATGGTCATGGGCGGAGTATTGTCTACCTACTCCGGTGGGGACTATACGTTTGCCTCTACTTTTTGTTTCTGGGCTGCTTTAATAGGGTTTTTCTCCTCGTTATGTGTGAAGCCGACACCTGCTGTCGCCAACGACTCCAAAGCCTCCCCTTTCTTTGTAAAAGAGGTTTTTGATACTTTGAAATTTTGTCATAAAACGCCATTCCTACTAACCTCAATTTTCGGCTCAACATTCTTTTTATTTGTAGCTGCATTCGTCCAAATGAACATGGTCCCATATGCGATTGAATCTTTGGGGCTGACGAAAGAGGATGGGGGGAATGTTTTTGTAGCTGCTGCTGTAGGAATTTCGATAGGTGGCTGGCTTGCGGGGAAATTATCGCGCAAAGAGGCTGAAATAGGGTTGTCAGCGATAGCAGGTCTTGTGTCCGGTATTGCCCTATTTATTATGCCAATCATCCCATTTTACTGGTCCACTGCGGTCTGTTTATTCCTGCTGGGCCTCACAGGTGGAATGTATATTGTCCCGTTTGATGCCTTCTATCAAACAAACACCCCCGTAGAGAGGCGCGGACAGGTTGTCGCAGCAACAAATTTCTTAAGCTTTTTAGGGGTAGCTGTCGCCTCTGTTGCAATCTCTTTATTTGAAAATCCAAAGACCGGCTTTTTCTTTGTTGCGTTTTTGACTTTGGCTTTTTTTGGCTATGTGTTTAGTCGTCTTTCTGCAAGGTCGATGCACTATTTATTACGCACTACAATAGGTCGTATATACAAAGTGGATCTTGTAGAGCCCGAACTCGAAGAATCTATGCGAAAGCGTATGTACATGTTTATCCCGCGTACCTGGATGGATCTGGCGCTTTTGACCACCTACAGTCCCAACATCCATTTTTATTTTATTAAAGAGAAAAAAGGGATCGTAGACCATTTTTTAAATCTTTTTGCCAACGTGCATATCTACACTTCAAAAAATTCGCTCGATCAATTTCAACTGGCGATTATGAAAGAGGAGAGATGCCCGTTCTTGATTTTCACCTCTCGCAAGTCATTAGAAGATTTCAAAGAGAGCCTCTTTTTTAGAAAGCTGATGCAGAATCTCAAGATCAATGTAGAGATCCTTAGAGCAGTTTATAAGAAGCTAGAATCTAAAAAATATGAAGTGACTTTCCTGCCGCAACTTCCTTTAAAAGCGGTTGCAAGATCATAAAAGAAAAGGGGCCTGTGAAGGCCCCTTTTTTATAGAACTCTTTTTGAAAAAAGGTCTTACGCTGAAGCTTTGTTCGTGCGTAAAGCTAAGCGGGATTTAAGACGGCTAGCTTTGTTTGGGTGAATGGTCCCTTTTTTCGCAGCTTTATCTAGAAGGCTTATAACGGTACTGAGTTGTGCAGATTTCTTGTCAGCAGGAGCCGCCTCTAATTTTTTGCGTTCAGTAAAGATTTGCGCTTTGCGGGATCTGTTTCCCAAGCGGCGCTTTTCAGCTTGGTCGTCTCTTTTGAGAGCGCTTGGACGCTTTTGAGGACCTTTTGGTTTCTTTTCGGCCATAGATATTGTACTTTCCTAAAAACTATCGTTCCAACTATAACAGGGTGGTCGTTTTGCATAAAGGATTTTCATGTGGCAAGGGCTATTTTTTCTTATTTTTGCAAGTAATCTTTATTTAGGTGGTAGTTTTGTTATAAAATTTTTTGAATATTCGTGCCAATATCCTATTGAGGAGGTGCAAATTTCCCATTTTAACGTGCAGCCCGGTCCCAAAGGGTCCTTTTTTTTACAGGCCGCATTTCAACTAGGGGATAACCAGGTGGAATACAGATTTAAAGAAAAATTTCTGAATCAATTTATAGCTGAAGAGGCGATCGAGGAGATGCGTAAAGAGACCTGGACAGTCTATAAGAACTCCTACGACAGTTCATTGAGCTTACAAAAATATTTTCCCATGAAAGAGTTAGTGCATTTTGGCTTGGCTTTAGCGGTGAGCATTTACTTTATTTGGCTCTATGCTTACTCGCATAAGTTCCATATTTCCCAAAAACCCTAGCTTTGAAAAAATAATTTTTTTAAAAACGGGTAGACCTTTTGATAAAATGGTTTTTGACGAAAAAAATCATCGACGGAAACATTCCTGTGATCGAGATCTTGAAACTGAAAGAGTCTCTCGTCATGAAAAGAGAAGATGAAGGCTCTTTTTGCGAAAAAAAAACGCGTTACTAAAGGTAAAGGGTCACAAAAAAACACCTTATCATAAAGGAGCCATGTCACCTCAAATCCCAGCGAGCGATAGTCTCTTTCACGCTCCATCATCTCTTTGATCCCTATTAAAGAGGTTTGCACCTCGATGATTTTTTTTTGCCCCATCAAAACAAGATCTGCGGTTCTTCTCACTGAAGGGAATTTTTTTTCTAGGTAAAGGTCATCACCACCGTAGGATTTTTGTAAAAAAAATTGTATTTTTCTATGGAGCGGGCTCTTTGCTAACCTTAAGGGGATCTCTTCTAGAGAACTTTTTTTTTCTTTCCTTCGACCTGTGATGTTTGTAGGCTGTTCAAAACTTGACATTAAGTGGTATTCATATAACAATAACATGAATATGAGCAAACCATCCGACAACCAACACACAGATCCTCAATATCAGCAAAAAATCGAGGAGCTAGTCGCTGTTGCTAAGGAACAGGGATTCATCACCTATGAAGAGATCAATGATATCCTTCCGATGACGTTTGATACCGCGGAAGAGATCGATCAAGTGTTGATCTTCTTGAGTGGGATGGATATCCAGATCTATAATCAAGCAGAGATTGAGAAGCAAAAAGAGCGTAAAAAAGAGGCTAAAGAATTAGAACTCTTGCCAAAACGCTCCGACGCAGCTGCAGATGATCCTGTGAGAGCGTATCTAAAAGAGATGGGTTCTACTCCCCTTCTTAATCGCGAAGAAGAGGTCGAAATTTCCAAAAGGATCGAAAAAGCGCAAATGCAGATCGAAAGAATCATTATGCGCTTTCGCTATTCCGAAAGGGAGACTTGCTCCATTATCCGTTACCTTATCTCCGGTAAAGAACGTTTTGATAAAATTGTTGCTGAAAAAGAGGTCGAAGATCGAGCCAAGTTCATGCAACTGTTGCCTAAGCTAGAGGAGCTCCTTTCTAAAGAGGATGCTTTTTTAGAGCCGCAGCTTTTGAAAATGAAAGAGGTGGAGAATAACAAGGCAGAAAGGATCAAAGTTCTCGAGGCGATAGAAAAAAGTCGTATAAGAACTCAAGCCTATTTGCGGCGCATGCACCTGAAATATTCGGTGATCGAAGATTTCGGTGAGGTCATTCTCTCAGGCTACGACAGACTTTTGCATTTGGAAAAAGAGATCAAAGATCTTATTCCAAGAGCTGAAAAAAATCGCTTTGCAACGCAAAAACTTTTTTCTGCCAGACGCCGGCTTTTTTTAAGAGAGCTTGCTGCTGGAAGAACCTTAGACGAATATAAAAAAGATGTGCGCATGCTGCAGCGCTGGATGGACAAGAGCCAGGAAGCTAAAAGCGAGATGGTAGAGTCCAACCTGCGCCTTGTGATCTCGATTGCAAAAAAATACACTAACCGTGGTCTTTCTTTCTTGGATTTGATTCAAGAGGGGAATATGGGGCTAATGAAGGCCGTGGAAAAGTTTGAATACCGCCGTGGTTATAAATTCTCTACTTATGCTACCTGGTGGATTCGACAAGCAGTAACACGAGCTATTGCCGATCAGGCCCGCACTATCCGTATACCTGTGCACATGATTGAAACCATCAATCGTGTATTAAGGGGCGCTAAAAAGCTCATGATGGAGACAGGTAAAGAGCCTACTCCTGAGGAGCTAGCAAAAGAGCTTGGGTTGACACCTGATCGCGTGCGTGAAATTTACCGAATTGCTCAACACCCCATCTCTTTACAGGCAGAAGTGGGAGACAGCGGAGAGAGTCAATTTGGTGATTTCCTTGAGGATACCGCTACCGAATCGCCAGCGGATGCTACCGGCTATTCAATTCTAAAAGACAAAATGAACGAAGTTCTCTCGACATTAACTGACAGAGAGCGTACAGTATTAATCGAACGTTTCGGTTTGCTTGACGGAAAACCGAAAACTCTCGAGGAGGTGGGTGTTCAATTTAAGGTGACTCGCGAAAGGGTCCGCCAAATTGAGGCCAAGGCTTTGAGAAAAATGCGTCATCCTACCCGTTCTAAGCAGCTACAGGCTTTCCTTGAGGCTGTTGAGGGTAAAGAATAATTCTGACGGGGTATTAGCTCAGTTGGTAGAGCACAACGCTGGCAGCGTTGGGGTCAGCGGTTCGAGTCCGCTATACTCCATCCCTAATCCTTATGTCCACCCTATCAGCTAGAAAAAACTTTTCTAGTTGTCTCTATTCGCACTGTACTAGATAATTGATAAAAGACCTTTTTTCACTAAAGGAGACTATGGCGCATCTTTTCTTTGAACACGTAGGATCACAGCCTTCGGATCTCGTCTTGGAGATAGGGAGAATGTGGGCAAAGGATCCCAACCCTGAAAAAATAAATCTGGGAATCGGAATTTTTTTAGACGAAAAAGGGAAATGTCCTGTCTTGAAAGCGGTCAAAGAGGCCGAAACATTTTTAGTGGAGAATGAGCTTTCCAAAACCTATCTACCCATAGAGGGTGATGCCCTTTTCCTTGAGGAGACAAAGAGGCTTCTTTTTAGTGAAAATGCACCACAGGTTGCAGCTGCTCAAACTTTGGGGGGAACGGGGGCTTTGCGGGTGATAGCCGATTATCTTAAATTAGAATGGAATCACCCTATCTATGTCTCAGACCCTACCTGGGCAAATCATCACGGAGTGTTTACAGCTGCAGGATTGGAGGTAAAAACCTATCCTTATTATGATCGGACAACTTACACCTCTAAAAAAAAGGAATTTTTTGATTTTTTGGAGCATGTGGGAAAAGGGTCGATTCTTTTGTTACACGGTTGTTGTCATAATCCGACAGGGATAGATTTTACCCAAAAAGAGTGGGACCACATTCTCGAAATTTGCTTGAAAAGAGGTCTTTTACCTTTTTTTGATATTGCCTACCTAGGTCTTGGAGAGGGAATTGAAAAAGACCGCTATGCTGTAGAAACATTTTACAAAAGCGGGATAGAGATGTTAGTTGCTTTCTCCTACTCTAAAACGATGGACCTTTATAAGGAGAGGGTCGGAGCATTGATGATTGTGAATCATAGTCATACCGTTGATGCTATGCAAAGTACTATAAAACAGATCATTCGCCGTAATTATTCCAATCCACCCGCCCATGGCGCTTTAGTGGTGCAAGCGATTTTAAGCGACTCAAAGAGAAAAAAACTTTGGCTTGATGAGGTTGAAGAGCATCGACTAAGAAGTGTTGAGATGCGTGCACTCATTTGTAATGAGCTAGAGTCCTGGATTAGACATAAAAAAGAGTTTCAAGAGGCAAAAGGTTTTTTTTCTTATCTGGGCATATCCAAAGAAATGGTTCTAAAGCTCAGAGAGGAGAGTATTTACCTTCTCGATGACTCAAGACTGAATGTTTTGGGGGTAAACGGTTCGAATATTGCTCGTCTAAAAGAGGTTTTTTCAAGGCTGAAACATGGATAAAAAGCTCGGTTCAACTCTATTATTTTTTGCTTTATTTCTTTTTTTGATTGTCCAAATTCCCTTAGTCAAGGAGATTCGATTAAGATCCAAAGTGCAAAGTCTTTTTAGCAGTAATCAATCAAAAGAGGATAGCACTTTAGAGTTATTGAGTCTCGAAAATCTCCTATTGAAAGATGAAATAGATGCTGTACGCAACCAACTTAACTATGAGCAAAAAGAGTGGGATGCCATACAAGCTAAAGTTATTTTTAGAGAAAATATCTCTTTTGGGTCTTTTATTTGGGTAGACAGAGGGGATTCGGACAACAAAAGACTGGGAGTGACTGTAATTGCCAAAAAAAGCCCAGTGGTTTTGGGAAAGGGGGTAGTGGGAGTTGTTGAAGAGGTTTTAGAAAAAAAGAGCCTTGTGCGTCTCATCACTGATCCCAAATTACAAGTTGCTGTTCGAGTAGATCGGGGCAAAAAGGGGATTTATCTAGAGGAAAGGCTTGTAGAGCTTTCGTCTCTTTTGGTAAAGGAGGAGACTATCTTTAAAAATCAGGAGCATAAAGAGCTCACCTTAGACTGGATCAGAGTTTTGTTAGAGAAAGTGCGCCCATTAAAAGGAGCTCTGTTGGCAAAAGGGGTAATTCAAGGAGTTGCTAATCCGGGTTGGCGAGTCACCTACGATACTTTAAGTGGATATGGCTTTAATTACGATTTTGCGGATAGTGAAGGGGGGCCTTTCGATTTGAGAACAGAGCATCTTATTCAGGTTGGAGATCTACTTATTACTACAGGTCTTGATGGAGTCTTTCCTAAGGGATTGCATGTGGGCGTGGTTACAAAAATTGATCCCCTTAAGGAGGGTGGTTATGCTTACGGGTTAAATGCCAGCCCTGCAGTGCACGAATTGCAGTACCTAGATCATGTACAAATTCTGCCACCTCAGCTGGGGTAGGGGCCAAATATTTTCGTGTATTCCTCTTGAAAGTTTGGCTTTTCACCATCCGAATCAGATTCTAAGATCCATTCATGAATCGATTTAGAAGAAAATTTTTTTAGTGGTACATCATCTAAGACGAAAAGGGGTTTACGAAAATAGAGTGCGTCATAGCCTATGCTAGATCTATCTGTTAAAACACCACTATGCGCCTCTAAAAAAGGATAAATATACGGGCAAGTATGGCTGAGAATATGGATATCATGTTTTGCTTGCAGTTTGAGATGTACGAGCTCTCTTTCGGCTAGTATAGGATGGAGCCTAAATACAAACCGTTCTTTAAACGGGTGTTGGCAAAGCTCGTTCAGCTTTTCTTCTATATGGGGAGAGTCCCAAGTGAGGGCAATCAAAAGAGGCTTTAAATTTTCAGAAACAGGGAGAAATTTTTTAGCCCTTTTACCAATTTCATTTTGGAATTCGTAGTAAAAGCGGAGTCTATAATTAGGGAAATCCTTGTAGGAAAGCACAGAATCATAGAGTGAAAAATCTTGGAATTTATCTGAGAATCCATGGTGAAAACGGACCATTTTGGGTTTTAACCCATAAAGAGCATGATGTAATTCTCTTAAAGGGGTTTCGCTTGTAGAAGAGCTAATAAAAGTGTCGAGCTCACCTATTTTTGGAAAGTCTTCCAATCGAAAGTAGGGAACCCAAGGATAAAAATCGAGAAGCGCCTCCTCTGTTTCGTTGTTGCGAATCAAAAGGGGGATGTTTTCGTAGAAGCTGATGGGCGCTAAATGATCCAAGTGGTGGGGGAAAGAGGCTAAGATCCCCTTAATAGATTGTGTCGTCACCTTCGCTGATGTCCTTTAGAAGAGCTAAAACTTTGACCTTGATCTCATCGATTGAATTATACTGATCAAATGCATAAGGGAGAATCTCTTTTTTCTTCATTTGGAGTTTTTCTACTTTTTTTAGGCTCTCATCAAGATTTGCCTCAAATCGGATTCCAAGGGTATCAAGCTCGGGATGATCTTTGAAAAAAAAGGTGGGAGTATTGAAAAATAGGGCATCATAGACAGCATTTGAGTCCTCTACCACAAAAAGAGAACCTTTTTCCAAGTATGGGTAGATATAAGGGGTATCTAATTTCTCCTCTTTATGGATCTCAATATTCAGGGTGTCATTGATTTTTTTTGCATGGTATTTGACGAATAATTTCCAGCCCTCTTTAAGATGGTCTCTTAAAAAAGAGATATGGGAAGGATCCTCTAATTCAGTAGGAAAAAAAAGAGCTTTGTGCTCTTTTGCAACCGAAAAAGCTTTTTCAAGCTTTTCTTCCATGAATTTTTGATTTTTTTTGTAGTAGAGATAGCGATAGTTTCCAATGCTCACAAGCGTTTTGAAATTGTAAATAGTAGTTAATGAATAGAGTAAATCTACCATTTTTTTGCCAAGCACCAGGATATGTTTTTCCCCTAAAATCCCGTTGGTTAAATCCTCTTTGGCATATCCATGAGGAACAAAAATGGTATGTAATGCCCTTTTTTCTAACATCTCCTCTAATCCAAAAAGGCGACGAATTTTTGATGTGGGTATACAAGAAATCAGAGTGTTTCCCGTTTTTAAAAGAGCTTTTCCTAGGTCAGGTGGAAGAAAGATTTGGACATTGACAGCAGGATAAAAAGTCCTTATGCTCTCCAAGATTTTTTCATCCGTTACAAAAAGGGGAAGACCTAAAATCTCCATCAAAGGAGCCATATGATCTATATCCTCAAAACGGCTGCCGTAAATTAAACCCATTGATCCCATAAACAATCTCCTAACATGTCTTTTAAAACTGATCAAGAATCTTTAAGAAAATGGTTCCTGCAAACAAAGAGAGAGTTTCCATGGAGAAATCAGATCACTCCTTACAAAGTTTGGATATCTGAGGTGATGCTACAACAAACTAGAGCAGATGTTGTGGTTGATTATTTTGAGCGATGGATGCAGCTCTTTCCAACAATTCAGGATTTGAAAAACGCTCCCCTTGAGAGTGTTCTGAAAGCTTGGGAGGGATTGGGATACTACTCCAGAGCAAGAAACATCCATAAGGCTGCCGAAAGCTTAGCAAGTTATTTTCCAAAGGATTTTAGCTCATTGATCTCTATTAAAGGAATAGGCGCTTACACAGCAAATGCAATTTTAAGTTTTGCTTTTCATGAAAAAGTGATTGCCATGGATGCAAACGTCGAGCGTGTTCTTTGCCGCTATTTTGCTCTGCATGACCTCAAAGAGATAAAAAAACGGGCTGAGGGGGATCTGAGTCCTTTTCACCCTTTTGAAATAGCTGAAGCACTCATAGAATTGGGCGCTACAATTTGTAAAAAAAAACCAGAGTGTGAAAACTGCCCTTTATCAAAAGGTTGTTTGGCTTATAAAAACGGATCTATTCTCCAATACCCGCTTGCTAAAAAAAGGAAACAAACCCAAGAGGTTTTTATAGAGGTGCAAATCTACCAATATAAAGAGTTATTTGGTGTAAATAAAAAGGGAAAAAATGAACTTTTTCAAGATCTGTACCTATTTCATGAAAATCGAGTGAGTAAAGAGATTTTTTTAAAAATAACTGCAAAATCTTTGTTTAAAAAAGTTGTTGCGACAGCAACTTTTTACCGTTTTCATCTAATTGCAAATCTAATTGAGATAGATCAACCCTTAGAAGGGCTGGAATTTTACTCGCTTAAGGAGTGCTTAAAAAAGAGTTTTTCATCTGGACATAAACGGATTTTGCACCAATTAGTCTCGATAAAAGAAAATAAAGAGTGCATTCCCTAGAGAAGCCCTCTTTAATTTCATTTAGCTTAAATCTTGAGCATTCTTGCTTTACTAAGTCCACCAATGGTCCAGCTTACAAATATCGTAAAAAGAGTAAATGCGCTTTCTATAAATGGAACGGAGCACCATAAAAGTGTAGATCCAAAACCTCCAATCGTAATGATCAAACTCATCATAAGGATGGTTTCAATATGTCCTGGGATATTATTTGCCTATAAAACAAGCATGATTCCCTCAATAAGACCTGCCACAACGATTTTTTCTAAAAAGGAGATGATACGAATAGTAAAGACGCTGTGGTCTTGTGTTTTGTTCAAAAAAGCAACGATTTGAACTAAAGAGGCCTCTGCTTCTGTCGGTACTTAGAGAATAGAGATCATTTTGGACAGTGTTTTCATTTAGGCATCTTCTAACAGCGCACTCGCTTTTAAAATCGTAAGAATTTCGAAATGGTGTTACTTGCCACAAAAAATGATTCGTAAAAAAAACAACGATACCTGCAGCAACAGCAGCCTTAATTAGAGAAAAATTCATAAAGTTCGAAAAAAAAGAACATTTTTTCCTATGTCTAAAGACTAAAAAATTATTCTTAATGCTCTATTTCATTAATGAACATTCCCTTTCTTGTTTTTTCTTGAAAATCGAGAATCAGTTTCAGTAGAATGCAATGTAGTTCTTTTTTAGGGAAATCGCACATCATGATCGAAGTTTTACGCACAGATTCCGTAGGGGTTAAAAAACATTGGCTTGAACAATACTGGGTGTACGGTGTTGTAGCAATAGCTATTGCCGCCTTCCTGGGTGTTTTTGCAACGATGACCTCTAAAAATGGAGGAGAAGGGGTAGAGGTTTTTTCTACACTGATGGATATGCAAGAAGAGAGTTCTGTATCCCTTAATGAGAAAAAGCAGGCAAGCCGTTTTCTAGTGAAAAATCGGGATTTAATGCGTGAGATGGGGAAATTTTTTCTGGATGATGCGATTATCGTCGAACAGCTAACAAAAAAAGCCTCTTCACCATTTTCCTATGCGACAAGGCTGATATCGCAAAAAAGATATAAAGAGGCTTTAGAGCTTTCGATTAAGCAACAGGATCAAATTACCCTTCCGGCCTTAAAATGTTTAAACCTTGTGAGAATACTCGCTTTAGAATCTGAACTTAAAATCACAAGTCATCAAAAAACTTGGTCTGCTTTGAATGATCTAAGAAGTTCTCACCCTGAACAAGTGGACGAGATTCTAGACTTCTACAAAATAGGGGATATCACTATTGAGACCCTGTTTTCTTAAACAAACAGCACAGCCCCTTCTTTTTCTTAATAGAAAAAGTTTAGGGGATGAGAAAGGAAATATAAGCTTTTTAGGCTTATTGACCTTTTTTTGCCATTACAAGAGTTTCACCGGCTACTAGACCAAAGATCAAGAAAGCTAAAGGTGAGACAACAATCGAGATTACGATGGCAACAATAGCAATAGCGAGTTGACCGTATTTGTTTCCAGATCCGGCACTAAATTTCATAGCCGAACCTAACCCTTGTCTAATGGGCTGGGGGAGAAGGGTTCCGATAATTCCACCTAAACCTAAAAGAATTATACACCAGGTTTCCATACCGAAAAGGTAACGGGCGCTTATAGCTGATAGTATAAAAATCAGACTGAGGCTGATTTCAGCTCCATAATTTTTGAAAAAAGATTGCATTTCTTCGACTGAAACACCCTCTTTTTTTGGTCTGTTTGGATCATTATTTGCCATGAAATGGATTTCCTTATTGTTTTCTTCACAATAAACATTTACGAATTTTTTTCAATAAATGGATGTTAAACCCTAGTTTCTATATACTTATCGCATGTGGTCCTATTTTTCAAAATGGATAACTCTCTATCGTAGGTGGGTGAGCATACTGATGACTGCGTCCGTAGTAGCCCCTTTAATCCCTTTTGGTTACTGGCTTTACACATTAAAAACCCAAAAAAAGAACACTATTGCTCCACAAGAGCTCTCTATAAGCGGCCAAAAGTTTATTTTCCCCGACTGGAACGAAAAATGGTTTTCAACTTCTTATAAGGAGATAGGTGAGCTTTACCCCCCTTTTTATGAAAAATTAGAATTTCTGGGGCTGAATACCCGTCCTGATCTAGATGCAAACGAGGCGCTTTTTCGCATAAAAGGGAAAAATGAGGAAAGGGTCGTTTTACTTGGTTGCCCGTTTTACCTAGGCTTTGATGCCCAATCCCATCTCTATTTTTGTGACCCGGCTGATGCGGTCTATCAGGTTATTTTTGACGGTGAAGAGCTCAAAGTTTTTTGGGTTGGGGGTGAAAAGGAGCTTTTTGCCTACCAATACACCGAAAAAAAAGGGGGCAGTGAATCTTTTAGTTTGCGTCTGCCAAAAGAGCAGTTCAAGAGATGGAAATACCTGGGTCGCGATACGCTTTTGGAGTTTTTAAAAAAAGAAAAAAGGGAGGCTGTGCGCTTATTTGATCCGGTGCAGCAGAGGCTTTATCTTTTGACGATTAAGGATCTTCTTTATTTAAAAGAGGGTCGCCTTTTTTTTGAAATGCCAAAAGAGAGTAGGGGCGAATGCTTTTTTTCTAAATTACAAAATGTAGAAGATACGTTTGTGACTTTTACTCTTTGGGATCAAAAAGGGTTTCAAAAAGAGCTCATCCAAATTCCCATTGAAAAACCAATAAAGTATGGAGCCAGGGTGCAGACTTTTTTGGAGGGGGCCAAACCATTTGGATACGAGGCTATCTGGCTTAAAAATGGTTCTAAAATGGCTCTTTATGTGGGGGATTGGCTTATAGAAGAGAATGGAAATTGGGTCCGCCCCACAAATTCTAAACTTGAAGATGCCTTTGAAGGGCGTTTGAATGTTGCCCTTTTACACTTTTTTTCGATGCAAAAAGAGGGGGGCAAATGGGTGGTACATTTTGAGGTTTTTGACGGTCTTCATATACAAAAAGAGTCTATAAGAGTTACATTAGATCTCAAATCATCTCTGGGGGCTGCTGCACCGTTGAAGGCGAGCTCTAAAACAGAAAAAAAAGAGGAGTCTAAGGAGGGTGCCCGCCACTTTCCCCCTGCAATAGACCCGATGTTGGATGATTTTGATGATGATTTAGAGGATTTCTGATGAGGCGATTTCTACTACGAGCTTTAAGTCTTTGTTTACCTTTTTATTTTCTAGATGCTAAAGATAGACTGCTGCATCCGGAGGATAAAAAACAGATTCTCCCCCAAATGCAAAATGATCTTGCTATTGAAAGAAAAGAGATAGATGAGCTTTACCAGCAAGCCCATGCTCTAGTTTCGCAAAACGCTCAAATAGACGAGTATCAAGATCTTTTAACCCGTATCAATGAGAAAAAAAAGAAACTAGAGGAGAAGCAAAAAGATTGGAAAAATCGATTTTCGTACCTTTTTGCTCCAAAAAAAGAGGATTTTGCTCTCTTTGATCAAGAGGAAACAACAATAGGACAACTCATTAGCGAGTATGGGTCTAAAGACTTTCTTTACATCCTTCCCCAAGATGTATCGTCGATAAAAATTTCTATGCAATCGGCAATTGCCATTCCCAGAGAGTCTTGGCAGGAGATGATCGACCTCATTTTGCAATATAACGGCGTGGGTGTGATTGAACTCAATCCTTTTGCAAGGCAACTCTTTTTACTCAAGCAAGACCTTATAACGTGCAATAGAATCACCTACAAAAAAGAGCATCTAGCTCTGGTGCCAAATTCTAGTCGGGTGATGCATCTTTTTGAGGCGCCTGTCGAAAACATTAAAAATACTTTCTTTTTTTTCGATAGATTTCGCGATACAAAAAGGACATTTGTCTATCAAATTGGGGCAAAAATGGCTCTTGTGGGGACAAAAGAGGATGTGGTTCGCTTGATCGAGATGTACGATGGTGCTTTTGATGATGAAGCAGAAAGAATTACACGGGTCATGTCATTGCAAAAGCTCTCGCCAGACGAGATGAAAAATATTTTGAAGGCTTTTTTCGGGGGCCTTGCCGAAAATACTAGCATGCTAGGAAAGAACCCAACCGAGCTGTCTGTTTTGCCTTTGGTTCAAGAATCCGGAATCGTCCTGGTAGGCCCAAAAAAACTTGTCGAAAGGGCGATGGAAATTGCCAAGCAAACCGAAGATCAATTGATAGACCCTTCCGAGATGACAGTTTTTTGGTACGTATGCCGCCACAGCGATCCGAATGATATATCTGAAATTTTAGAACAGGTCTATGCCTCGTTGATGAAGTTCGGATTAGAGTCTTTAGAAAAAAAAGAGACTAAAGAACAGCAAGCATCAAGGGAGGTTCTCCTCAATGAGCCTACCCCCGGGGCTTACAATACTGTAGATCCAGCTGTCAGGGGTCTTGTAAATCCTCCAAAAGTACAGACTCCCGAGCCGCAAGGACCTGTAAAAACGGTGAAGCTGAAAAATTTCATCCCTTATGGCAAAGCCGGAGGGATCATGATGGTTGTGCGCAAAGACACTCTCGACCGGATCAAAGATCTTTTAAAAATGCTCGACGTTCCCAAAAAAATGGTCCATTTTGAGGTGATCTTGTGTGAAAAACGGACCAACATGCAGACGAATTCAGGGCTCAATCTCTTAAGAATTGGAACAAATGCGCTAGGTCAAGTCGCGGGTGGTTTGGATTTTTTAAATCAGCCGGCGCAAGCCAATAGAGGCATTCTTGAATTTTTCTTTAGTCGACCGCGCTCCAAGGCCTTTCCCGCTTTTGATTTGACCTACAACTTCTTAATGAACCAAGAGGATATACGAATCCATTCTTCTCCAACAGTAACAACGATCAATCAAACGCCTGCGACAATTGCAATTGTTGAGGAGATTTCCATCAATAACGGAGCTGCTGCAGTAAATAATACGGGTGGTTCTATCTCCTATCAGGATTCGTACTCACGTGCACAGTATGGGGTGACGTTGGTAATGACACCCACAGTCCATGATCCTGAACCTGACGATGACCAAAGACGCAACTACATCACAATAGATGCAGATGTCACATTTGACACAATTAAAAGTGATATTGCTTTCAAACCCGATGTGAACCGCCGTCACGTCATTAACCAAGTGAGGGTCTTGGATGGGGAGACGATCATCATGGGTGGGCTAAAACGGAAAGATTCCCTTGATAAAACAGAAAAGCTTCCGTTTTTGGGGGAGATCCCCGGTTTAGCAAAAGTTTTTGGTGCCTCCCAAATGACCGATCAACTGACCGATATGTACATATTCATTACCCCTAGAGTAATAAAAAGTACCCATGCGGATTTAGAGGCGATCAGACAAGAGGAGCTTTGCCGCAGACCTGGAGATTTGCCCCCTTTTCTGGAGTGTCGCAAAGAGGCGAAAATGAAACAGAAGAAAAAGCTTTTTGAACAAAGCATGAAGCTTTTGACCGGAAATACCCATGACTACAAAGATCCCTCCTGCCGTTACTGAACTAGACCTAACTCAAAGCCTGCACTGGCATAAATCCCAAGTTTTACTTGAGGGGCGGCAGATCGTCCCTTATTCTTTTGCAAAAAAGCATAGGCTTATCCCGTTCTTCGAAAATGAGGAGAAAATAGAGGTGGCAGTTCTGGATCTTTTTTGTTTTGAGGCCCTCGATGATTTAAGATTTAAAACAAAAAAAAGAATAGAGCCGTATGTAAAGTCTTTAGAGGAGATCGAGCAGGCTATAGAGATATGCTACCATAGAAATAGCCAAAAATCTCAAGAGGAACCTCAAAAACAAGAGCAAGAGGCCTCTCATGAACATTACGATCTTTTGGAAGTGCGACAACAAAGCGGAATTATTCAAATTTGTGACCGACTCCTTTTGGATGCTATTACGCAAAAAGCCTCAGACATGCATTTTGAGCCTCAAGAAAATTTTTTGCAGGTCCGATTTAGAATTGACGGTGTGCTTCATGAGAAGAAAATGGTCTCGAGAAGTCAGCAAAATGAGCTTGTGACGCGTCTTAAAGTCCTAGCGAAGCTGGATATCGCCGAATCGAGGTTGCCTCAAGATGGCAGAATGAAGCTTTCTGTGGGGGAGAGGCAAATCGATTTTCGTGTATCCACAGTTCCCGTAGTATTTGGAGAGAGGGTTGTCCTACGTATTTTGGATAAAAAAAATATCTACCTAGGGTTGGATGCAATCGGACTGGGAAAAGATTTACTCGAAAAGCTCAGAAACCTTCTCACAAAAACCCAAGGCATACTCCTTGTTACAGGCCCGACCGGTAGCGGTAAAACAACCACTCTTTATAGCGCCTTGAAGGAGCTCGACTCCTCATCGATCAATATAATGACCATTGAAGATCCGGTAGAATATAAGCTAGCTCACATGGCTCAAATTGGGGTAAATCCCAAAATTCAGCTCTCCTTCAGTACAGGATTAAGACATATTTTACGGCAAGACCCTGATGTGATTATGGTGGGGGAAATTCGGGATAAAGAGACAGCTGAAATCGCGATTCAAGCCTCATTAACAGGGCACTTGGTTTTGTCAACTTTACATACTAACGACGCTTTAAGCGCCCCCACCCGGCTGATCGATATGGGGATCGAGCCATTTTTGATTTCCTCCTCGCTAATTGGTGTTTTGGCTCAGCGTCTGGTACGCGTCGTTTGCCCCTGCTGTAAAGAGCGCTACCTCCCAAGTGATGAAGAGTGTAGAGACCTGGGTCTTGAATCTGAAAAACCGACCCTTTATCGGGCAAAAGGTTGCCCTAATTGCTTTGAGTTGGGTTACAAAGGGAGAATGGGAATCTATGAGTTGCTTGTGATGACACCCTCAATGAGATCCTTATATCACGAGGAGCAAGATCCTGTAAAAAGAGCGATTCAAGCTAAGAAAAACGGATTTATATCTTTGCGTGAACAAGGAATTCGTTTGGTTTTAGATGGAACTACAACCGTAGAAGAGATTGTGCGTGTAACGGGAAAGGGGGCTGTTTAGATGCCAATTTATGTATATAAAGAGATGGATGCAGGGGGGGCAGTATTGAAAAAGGAGCTTTGGGCCGATTCTTTGGAGGGGGCAAGAGAGGCCCTAATTAAAGAGGAGATCTGGTTTACCGAGGTTTTTTTAAAAAAAGGTACGGCCAAATCGCCACTCAATCTAGAGGACAAAATCCTTTTTTTTCAAGACTTGTATCAGCTGTTGCATGCAGGAATAGTTCTTTTTGATGCTATGGATCTTATCGAGCAAAAATTTGAGGGAACAAAAAATGCTCCTATTTTTTTGGGGATCAAAGAATCCTTAAAACGGGGAAAAAGTTTTTCCCAGGCGATGGAAGAAACAAACCTTGCCTTTGATCCTGTAACTATAGGGATGATTCGGATGGCAGAAACATCAGGACAAATTGTTTCAACTATAAAAGAAATCCTCCACATGCTTAAAAAAAAACAGGCCCTGAAAAAACAGGTGATTTCGGCGGTTAGTTACCCAGCTTTTTTACTGGTTCTGGCTCTTGTGATTATGGTTGTTCTTTTGTGTTTTCTAGTCCCCTCTCTCAAAGACCTTTTTTCAGAAAAAAATCTCCCTTTCCTTACACGCCTCATCATACAAGCTTCCACAATCCTTACCGATAACGTAGGGATTTTTGGATTTTTTTTCGTTGGTGCACCATTTGTAGTCCGCTTTTTTTTAAGGTGGGAAAAAATCTCCTTTTTTCTTGGTGAGGCCATCTTAAAAATACCAATAGTGTCAAGTTTTTTAAAAGAGCTCATGATGGCAAGGTTTTGTCGCACTCTTTTTGCCTTAATAGCAGCAAATGTTTCCTTGGTAGAGGCTTTAGAGTTGTGCAAAGGGGTAATGGAGAACCGCTTTTTTATTCAAACGATTGACCGGGCACTTTTTTTAATCCAAAAGGGAAATCCCATCTCTGTTTCGTTCAAAGAGTGCCCTTTAATCTCTCCTCTATTTTGTAGGATGCTGGAGACGGCTGAAAAAAGTGGAGAATTAAAAACTGTTTTAGAGCAAGCGGGGGAGCTTTACGAGCAGAGCGTAGAGACCTCCTTGAAAAAAATGGTGGGTGTTTTGCAGCCTTTTTTGATCATTTTTATCGGATTAATTGTGGGATTGATTATGATAGGTACCCTTTTACCAATGACAGATATCAGATCTTTTATGGAGGCTTCATGAAAAAAAAGGCAAAAAAAGCGCTTACGCTGATCGAAATCATGATTGTAATGTTGATTTTAGGTTTAATTTCCGGACTTTTCATGTTCAATATGAAAGGTAGCCTTGAGGAGGGTAAAGCATTTAAGACCGAACAAGCTTCTCAACAAATTCAAGAGATCTTTTCCATGCAGATTGCTATGGGGGTAGATCCTGAAACGATCCAAAAAGAGCCCGAGCTTGTACTAAAAAATGCCAAAATGTTCAAGGATCCAAAATCTATGCTTAAAGATGGGTGGGGCGTGCCCTACCAAATTGAAGTTTCTGAAGATGATGAGGTGTTTGTTCGATCTGAAAAATTTTTGACCTATGTCCAGAAGCAAAAAAATATTTCAGAGGAGGCGCTCAAAGAAAAATACTCCTGGATGTTTCCGCCGGCAAAAATAGGCTGAATTTCTGTGAGGGTTAAAAAAAAGGGGAAAGCTTTCACACTTTTAGAGATGTTGATCGTCCTGGCTCTTCTTGGAACTCTTATTGTCACTTGTTCGATGAAAGGGCTAGAGTACTTAAAATTCTACAAAGAGAGTAACGCAACAAAAGAATATCGGCGAACGCTTCAGCTGTTTTCTGAGTATGCTCAATTAGAAAATATCTCATTTGTGGTGAACTTCGAGCAAAAAAATGGAAAAACTTGGGTCAAAATGGATGAAAAAGAGGGGCTTAGTGAAAAAATTTTTTCCTCTAAAATTCTCTATTTTGAAAAAAAAATAAAAGAAAAAAAAATCTGTTTTCATGCGGACGGTAGCCGTGAAATTTTGGATCAAGAATACGAATGAAACTTTTTACAATTATTTACCTTTTCCTAATTTTTCTCCCCTTTTTTGGTGAGGAACCGGTTCGCACTAGAAAAAATCTAGTTATTATTGTTGCGTCAGACAAGTTGCTTGTTTACAAAGCCCATACCTACTCCTGGCGTCGCTACATGCACAAGTTTAAAGATAATTTTGAGTGTTGGTTTGTCAAATCAGATCCAGATCTTGAAGTGGATCATAAATTTGAGAAAGATGTTCTCTGGGTTAAAGAGGTCGACAGCCTATGCCCCGGGGTTATGGATAAAACTCTCCATGCTATGGAGGTCTTTTTGCCCCGTTTGGATGAGTTTGATTTCATTATACGACCCAACCAGTCCTCTTTTTTAGTTTTCCCAACACTTTTAAATTTTTTGAATAGACTTCCTTTAGAAAAAACGGCTGCCGGAGATGTAAGTACCGTTCAATTTGATGGAACTAAAGTCCCTTTTCTAGGGGGTGCTTGTTACATAGTATCGAAAGATGTAGTGCGCTTGATGCTAGAAAATAAAGATAGTTTGATGCACTTACCTCCCAAATTAGAAAACTGGGATGACTTGGTGCTCACTAGGTTTCTTTTTAGCCAAAACATATCTCCTATTAACCACCCCATAATCAATCTTGAGGGGGCTTTTCGTCGTCCTTTAAAAATTTTTGATCAATTTGACGAGAAGGTCTTTCATTTCAGAATCAAGACGCATAGAGATGATTATGGTCGGTATAGGGCCGAAAAAATTATCCATGACGAGCTTTTTCAAATTTATTATAACGGACTTTTTAGCGACTGATGGGCTCTAACATCTATTGCGTCAAAAACGGATATTTCAGTAGAATAGGTGATTAAACTTATCGGAGATTCGAGGCGCCATGGACAGATTTTCTTGGGCTTTTATTTTGCATATAGCGATTACGACCGGTGTTGTAAATGCTTTGCCCCCAAAAACTTTGGGACAAGCGCAAAAGCCACGTCAAGAGCAAATATTACTAAAGCCTCGGCATCCCGAATGGACGAATGTTATTGTTTCGTCTTATCCCAGTGGGCAACTGGCAAAAATCCGTTTTTTTGAGGATGATGTCGCAGTCAAAGAGATTAGCTATTACGAAAATGGACAGATAAGCGAAGAGGCCGATTTGATTGAGATTGACCACAAGCCTGTTTACCATGGTGTGAAGGTGCAAATCGATCGTGAGGGGCATCTGCACTCCGTTGTCCATTTTTCAGAAGGCAAGCCGCACGGTAAAATGCGCGTTCTTTATCCTAACGGCTCATTAAGAGCTGAAGGAGAATACAAGAATGGGCTCGAAGAGGGAGCCTTCATCCAGTATTTTGAGGATGGCTCAAAGCTAGAAGAGTCTATTTTTGTTTTTGGGAAGCGAGAGGGGGAGACTATTCAATACTTCCCGTCTGGGCGCAAAGCAAAAACTATTCATTGGAAAAATGGGAAAAGAGAGGGAAAAGAGACCTCTTGGTATGAAAATGGTGTGATTGCTTCTGTTTTAAATTTTGTAGAGGATCTTTTAGAAAATGATGCCTCTAATCCTGCAGTAGTGATTTATCATGAGCAAAAAGGGATCAAAGAGATCCAAGAGTTCCAAAAAGGTGTTCCTACAAACTCTCATATTCAATATCACCCCAACGGTAAAGAGCGTCAAAGAATTTTTTTCAAAGATGGGAAAATTCATGGTCAGATTACTACCCGCTCAAGCGATGGCAAAGTGGTAGGTGAGGCCCAATTTAAAGAGGGTGTTCCCTATGGCCGTCATTACCTGAAACATGAAAATGGGCAAATTGCTTTTGTTGCAGATTATGATGACAAAGGGGAAGTCGACGGTTTTATCCATGAGTATACAGATGCGGGTCAGCTTGTTGGAAAATATCGTCGCTCTCAGAATGTATTTGAGGGACCCTATGAATCCTGGTTTCCAAATGGAAATCTTCGAGTGGTGGGCTCGTATAAAAATGGAAAACCTGACGGTGAACTGAAGGATTATTTTGAGAATGGCAAATTGCATACGCAAGGTTTTTTTAATGAGGGGATAAAAGAGGGACGCCATGTTGAGTTTAATGAAAAAGGGGAAAAAATTGCTGATGTGGAGTTTAAGTCGGATAAGCCTCATGGGCATTGGCTCTCCTGGTTTGAAGGGGGCAAGCTAAAACAAGACATTACCTATATTGACGGCAAAAAAAATGGAAACTGTAAACAATATGCCGAAAACGGCCAGGTCATTTTGGACATGGTGTACACGGATGAAAAGATTGTAGGGGAATACAAAGAGTTTCATACGAACGGAAAAATCTCTGTAACCGGCTTTTATAAAGAGGGAAAAAATGAGGGCACTTTTGAAGGGTTTTACCAGGATGGTTCTCTAAAATTCCATAGAGAGTTTTTGGATGGTAAACCTGTGGGTGAACACAGAGAGTATTTTGAAAAAATAGAGATCAATAGGGAGCCTTTGCTCAACCGAGTGATCCGTTTTGATTCTGAAGGTGTTTACCATGGGGAGCAAAGAACCTATCATCCCAACGGGATCATAGCGAGTGTTGTGAATTACGACGCCGGTGTCTTGCAAGGTTTAAAAGCCCTTTTTGATCAAGAGGGGCGCAAAATTGAAGAGGCTTGGTATGAAAATGGCAAGCTTCATGGGCCTTATCTGACTGTAGATGCTGAGGGCAGAGAGAGCGTATTGCATTACGTTGAGAATAAAAAAGAGGGGCCCTATATCGTCTACCATAAAGATGGTGGCGACGGCGTTAAAATGCGTGCTGTTGAGGGCTACTTTAAAAATTCTAAGATTGACGGGGAACTTCGTGAATACAATATTTATGGAGATCTAGTTGCGATGACGACTTATAAGGCTGGCAAGAAAGAGGGGATAAGCGCGCTTTATAATGACCAAGGCAAGGTATTGATGACAGTGGAATATCTCAATGATATGAAAGAGGGGCGCTTGGTGCAATATTTTCCCTCCGGGATTATTGCTAAAAAATCTCACTATAAAAATGATCTACTTGAGGGAACTCATGAAGAGTTTTATCTCACAGGGTCTTTGTATAACCGCTGCTATTACAAAGACGGTCTTTTGGATGGAGTGAGTGTAAGCTATTCTGAAGAGGGTGTTAAAGTCTTCGAGGGAGAGTATGACCTTGGAAAGAAATCGGGCTTTTTCAATAAATATAATCAAGATGGAAAAATTCGTCTCGAACAGCGGTTTGAAAATGACGTTCTCGTATTTAAAAAATCAGTAGACGAAAAGGGGAAAGTGACTGAGCACGCCTTATAAAGAGGGGGTCGCTCGGCAAACTAAAAAGACCCTTCTCTACCACTGTTTACTCATAGAGCCCTTTTTATCGATACACTCGGTTTTAGGGCTCATTTTATGTAATTACCTTCAGGCGTCTGCTCTGCAGATCTCCGTCTTGATGACGCTCAGACCATTGATAAGCTTTTTGTCTTTTTACTGGGGAACATTTATCCACGAGGATCCAAAATCTTTGCGTTGGAACTTGATGTTTGCCCATGCCTTTTCTCTTTTGCCTTTTCTTTTTGTCCCCCTTTTTCCCACAATTGGATATCTTATTTTTGCATCGGCGATGTTTACCCTTTTTTATAGGGCCGAGACACCAGCTCTTATGGAGATCATAAGGCGAAACCTAGATAAGACTAGTCGTGAGGCGAGTTTTTCTTTTGCAACGACTGCCGGATATATTGAAGGGATCATTCTGGCACTATTTACAGGTTGGATGGTCGAAAACTTAACTTCCGGGTGGGTTCTATTATTTCCAGCGTACGCTTCAATAGGTTTAATCAGCCTTTATTTTCAAAAAAGGCTTGAAATCCAACCGATTGAAGAAAAGATTGAATCGATAAAAAAGAGATTTTCTTTTGTAGAACCTATACGTACAGGCTTAAGTCTACTCAAAAACAATCCGCAATTCCTAAGGTTCCAGTTAGGCTATTTCCTCTGCGGAGGAGGGCTAATGCTTGCCATGCCTGCAATTGCTGTACTCCTGACAGGGCTAGGATTTGGGTTTACAACACTCTTTGCTTCAAATTGTGCAGTAAAAGAGGTAGGGATGATTCTAGCAACTCCTCTTTGGGGTTATTTTATGAAAAAAAGTCGCTATGAACTTTTATCGGGTGTTGTTTTTGTATTTGTTGCTTCCTTTTTAGGGGTTTTGTTTTTTTTGGAGTGGAGTAGTCTATTTCTTTTTGTTGCTTATTTTCTCTACGGGATTGCTCAGGCAGGGAGCCATCTCATCTGGAATCTTTCAGGACCCTATTTTTCCAAAGACGCGGAAAGTAGTCGCTACACCATGGTGAATGTTTTTATGGTGGGTGTGAGAGGTTCGATAATGCCCCTCTTGGGAGGCTGGATGACCGATGTAGTTGGTCCCAAAGATCCTATTTTTTATGGTATTCTTCTGTCGATTGCTGGTGCTTTGATGGTACTTAGGCCCCAGCCTCAGGGAAAGAGAGAAACGGCCTTCATTTAGCGTCAAAGCTCCCTTTTTGAAAAAAGTAGTTTACTGTATCTCCAAACTCTTTTTTCTTGATATAGGGCAAATGTTGAAGGAATTTTGCTCTTTTAGATTGTTCAACAATCATCAACCCATTTTCTTTTAGATGAGAAATGATTTTTTCCACAAAACTTGAGACATCCAGATCATAGGGGGGATCTATAAAAATAAGATCATATTCTGAAAGCAAAGTGATTGCACGATCCACAGGCAGACTGTAAAGAGTAGAGGAGGAATGAAAACCAAGAGTTTCTACATTTTTTTGGATACACTCGACAGCTTTTTGATCTTTTTCTACAAAAGTTGCACTTTTTGCTCCCCTTGACAAAGCCTCTAAACCAAGGGCTCCACTCCCAGCAAAAAGGTCTAAAACATCTGCACCCTGGATCAGGTGTTGGAGGGAATCAAAAAGCGATTTTTTTATTTTATTTGTTGTGGGGCGAGTTCCCTCTTTTGGTACCTTAAGGGGCATCCCTTTTTTACTGCCGGCAAGAATGTACATACTTTCACTAAAAAAGAGTAAATTTACCCTTTCCTGAAAATGTTTTCCCATAAAAAAAACATAGGGGATAAAAAAAAATCAAAGCTTGAGATCAAAAAGCTCTAGATGTCTGTTGAGGTCATCTAGGTGAGTCCTGTTTTGTTTTTTGACGTACTCTTCAAATGCATCGGCGGCCCGTTTAAGCTGAATCTCGGCTTTCATTTTAGCGCGAATGCTTTCGTTAGTGACGGGGTTTATCTCTTTACGGATATGAACAATTTTTCCATCACACATCCCTTGAACTAACAAAATAAAAGGGCAGTTTTTTTCACTTACGGCATAAAATTTTAAGGGCTGGTTGATGAAAATAGGGCTGATCAGTTGATTTTGGGGGAGGAGTTCGACCCCTTCTGTAAGAGAAGTGATCGTGAGATTGGCAAGGTAAGGGAATTTAATTTTCCGGATCATGGAACAAAATTTCCTAACAAAGGAGGACTCGGTTGGAAAAATATGGTTTTGCCCAGCACCTATCATGGAGATAAATTTTAGTTCCTGTAGATCTTTTGGGGTAATAGAAGTTGTGATTAACTGGAAGTTGCCAGGTTTTTTTGCGACAATTTTTTTTACCTCTTCAAGATAAATTAACTGTTTTTGCGGCTTTATTGAATCTGCAAGAACAACAACGGAGGTGAGTTTACTATCATCTTGTTTAGGCATCAATTTAGAGCAAGTTTGGAGTAAAAGACCAGTCTGGATACTTTGTGAAGAAATGGTTTTTTCTAAAAATCTTTTTGCTAAGATCTGTTTGTCTTGACTGACATTGACCGGATTTTCAAAAAGCTTTTCTACTGTTTTTCCGACCGAAATGATATTGAAACATGTATCGGTGTTCAGACTTTTCAGGCTTCTTAAAATAGCCACCTTATAAAGATCATAATGCTCAAGTGGAGTATTTTTGGATCCATCGATAACAAAAATGATCTCTTGGTCTAGGATACAAGGACGGTAGGATTCGTGTAACTCTAGCTCAATTTCCATCCCGTAACCCTCTTTAGAGGATAGGGCGGCACTTGAGGCTTTAGTGGAAAATTGATGAGAAACATCCTCACAGAGATAAGCAACCTTGTTGAAAGAATCTATGGAGTAAAAGAGTTTTTGTAGCTGCTCATTCAATAATCTGGCTCCCGTAACTGCTGAAAGGGATCCAGAGATTGCGGGGATTTGGATAAGAGTCAAATCAGAATTCTGAAAATTTTTTAGAATCTTTTTTTGGGGGGAATCGAGGGTCACGATATCGATCTTCTCTATCCAGATCTTCTCGTCAAAATCATTAGGTACAGGCTCAAAACAGACAGTCTTAGTATGTTCTAGCTGTATAGAGCTGCGAAATTTTTGTCCGGGGAGAAAGTCTAGACGATCTTTATCGGCAATCAACGTCTCTTTTTTTGCATCAAAGAGTTTTAAAAGAGCCTCTTTCTGTGTAGAAATTTTGATAAATCCGGGATGCAGAATATTCACATGTGTCAGAAAAATTCCGGATGAATAGAATACGTTCAGAGGATTTTTAACATCCTTCACCTTGAAAGGGAGGTAGGTAAGAGGGTACTCTTCATGTATTGTTTCGGGTAATGCCTCGTTTGGCTCATGAAGGGAAAGTTTGAGTTCTTTATCTAGTTCTGTAGCTTTTAAATCGAGATTTTCCTTTTCTTCAACGTGCACAATCGAAACTTTTGGGGCAGATACAGGATGGTGAAAGACCACAAATTTGGAATTAAAGGGGATGACTGGATTTTCAAGCTTTTCAGAAATCTCTAAATTTTTTTCTTCAGCCTGTTGTTCATCAAAAGCAACGCTTACGGGAGACGCTGAGGCCTTATGAGCCTGCAAATCATTACAAAAAGTCCTAAGAATTTGGGGTAGAGGGAGGGAAAGGACATACTTTGAAAATAATTTTGGTTTTTCATCTAGGGTCGAGTATTGCTGTAAACTTGTCTGTGCAGGTGGGGTAGCTAGAGAGGCTTTAAGGGTATTTTCCACCGGAAACTTCGAAATTAAAAATAAAAAAAAGTTTTCTATTTTTTCTTCAAAGGGTTGTACAAGGTCTACGACATACTCGTAGAAGGCATGAATTGGTTGTACAATGGGATTCAATAAAAGGTGGATCTTGAATCTAGCCCAGTGGAACACCGTTTTATCACTTGGTTCTAGGTATTTTGAAAAAAAGAATGGGCTATTTGAGTCTTTATTGGGAAAAAGTAAGCCTCCCACTTTCGCTCCATGCTCTACCGCTAGAGAAAGCAATATTTGGGGAATTTGAGAAAGAGAAACCCCCTTTTCATCATCCCAAGATTCGTTCAAAGCTGTATTTGTAGCGACTAAAACGGTTGTGTTGTCTTTGATTCTTTCCAAGGAGCTTGAAAATAGTGGAGGTTGGTGTATTTTCGAATTTGTTGCAGTCCATCGATGCATCTGAGAATCTAAAACATAGTTCTCAATTTTTCCCTTTTTTTCAGAATCCATTTTTAAAGCGATGCTAGATGGAAAATCACTCTTTTTTAAGGAGGCAATTTTTTTTTGAGTGCTCACCGTAACAGGTTCAAAATTAGAATTTGCAGTAGGGGAATTCTCAAGTGATTGCGCAATTTTGGGCCCTTCAAGAAATTTAGCGTTAGTTTCTTTACATCGGTCCCCAAGATAAATGGGTTCTAGCGGATATGTGTCACTTGCAAGATAGCTATAGCACTCCTTTTTAAGCTCAAGAGGGTCATCCTTTACATCTTTTTGGTCCAATTCAATCCAAAAATGACACTGAAAATTTTTAGCGATTCTAAATGAGATAGGTTTATTTTTGTAATGAACCTCTTTTTCCTCGACAAAACTGTTGGAAGAGAGAGCCTCTGCTTTTGATGTTTTAAGGTCATTCCCCTCATTAGAAATCTTTATTGGCAAAAGCTTAGGGTTGATTTCTCTTAATATTGCACGACCTGGGGTGTGCGCCTCACTTTTCAACTCGTTTTTTTCTAAATGTGGAAGTAAACAAAGATGAAAGTTTCTTAAGGAGGTATTTTCAGTTTTTTTATTTAATCCAAGGACAAAGATATCTTCAAATTCTTCCTCTTCTAAAGGAGAGAAGCTTTCATAGACGAAAACGGGCTCCTTTTCAATAGGGGAATAATCCTCTACATTTGCCATAGAGCTTAGTTTACAAAATTGGGAGGAGAGCGAGCGTTTTTCTATGGGACTAAGCGAAGGAAAAAAGGGGGGATGGGTGGTCTTTTGTATTTGGAAAGGGATAAAGTTTTTTGAAGAAAAAAACTGGTGCCTTTTTATGGGCTGTTCTCTTTTATTTCCCTCATAGATTCCTGAATAAAAAGTGAGACTCCAACTAGGAAGAAGAACCTCCTCTTTTTTGATAGGCGTGCCGTCAACAGAGATGTCTATTTTTTCAAATCTTTTGTCTAGAAGGGGTATTCCTTCAGCCTCTTCAAGTGTAGGCAAAAGGAGCTGGACCGGTTCAAATGTAGCCTCACCATTCTCTTTTTCTGGGAAAAGACCCTTTTGTTCAGAGGAGTATCCTCCAACAAAAGAGCTTAGCCAAAAAATTGTGAGAAAGGTTTTTTTTGAATTATGCACAATGATTTGTAACCTTTTAGCTGCTACTCAAATAAATTTTGTAATTCTTGCACTTTCATCCTTACATAATGCGAAGTGATAGGCTCTTTTTTAATTTTTGAGAGGAGCTTTAACCCCTCAAGTTTATACACATTAGCCTCAGAACCATGGTCTTGAGCTAATTCTAGGCGGTACTTAGCTAAATGCATTTCTATGTCTAAAACTTGCATGTACTCATCATAGAGAACTTTAAGTTTTTGATTGGAACCAAGGCTTGATTTATAGGCTAAAACTTGCGGATCCTTGGGATTGTTATAGTCCTCTTTTACACGGTTTAAGAAAAAGAGGTGTTTCAGGTCTTTTTCTAGCTCTTCAGATAGATAGGTTCTCGCTTCGGCATAGACTAGGCTTGCCTCAAGATGTAAGGGTTCTGATCCGATATCTTTTTGTATTTGTAGACCTTTCAAGTAGTTAATTTTTTCCTCAATTTGTGCCTGGTTGAAATTTTCTAGGTGTTCGATCTCAAGACGGATTTTGTGAATACGGGCATATTCTGAAGCCATAGTTCTGTTTGTGCTGGAGACACTCACCGCCTCATCAAGGGTTTCCAAAGCCTGTTTTTTGTTCCCCTGCAATTCATAAATTTTCGAAAGCTCAATAAGGGCCTCTTGTCTAAGGCTCCAGGTATGGGCATTTTTTCTATACGAATCGGCTAAAATCTCTAGATAGATCTGTTTTTGGCGGATATTCCCCTCTTTATGAGCAATTCGCACCAGTCGCATCATATCCCACTCAAGAGATGGAGCAGAGTTCATCTGGTTCAAGAATGTCTCTTTTCCAGCTATTAAGATTTTCTGTAGGATTTTTTTCGCTTTAGCCAAGTTCTCAGGTAAGGCAGATTCTAAATTTTCAACTTTCTCGTAGACGCTCAAATGCAAAGGCGCCTGGTCATAGAATATATTCGATAACCATAAAAGATTTTCTTTGCGGATATCTAAATCGTCTCTAAGAAAAGCGGCATAAAGATGTTCGGCTGCCTTTTCTTGAATCTCTTTGAGTCGTTTAGATTGAGCTTGAGTGAGATTGGGTTGGGATTCTAAAGACTCTTTGTAACGAAGCAGAGCATTGAAGATCTGGATGTGCATCGAGCTAATATGGTCTTGCTTTTGAGCCAATTGGATCGACTTATCTGCATGTTGAATAAAATTTTCATAGTTTGTGCGCATACGGTCGTAACAAAGGGCAATCAGAAGATGGGCATCGGATAGAGAATTATGCTTGGAGTAGTCTTGGATATAGGTGACGAGTTTTTGCATAGACTCTTGAGTGTAACCTAAATCATAACCGACTTTTGCTTGCAAAAATCGGCTCTCTTGAATTTCTTTATCGGATAACCCCTTTGCATTGGATAAAATCCAGGATAAATCGCTGTAAAACTGAATTTTGGAGAATTCCTCTACAGTGTGTTCCTCTTTTTGGATGAGATCATAAAGTTGCAAGGTTCCCGATAGATAATAACGCCAGGCAAGGTGAATTTGATCGGATGAGGGAAAGGTATCGATAAAACTTTTCAGGCTCGTACGCGAAAGTTCATATTGCTCGTTATCGTAGGTTACGAGTCCGTATTCAAGTAAAAGGGAGTCTGCACTCTCAAAATCTGAGAATTGCTTTAAGATTTTTTCGAGTTGTGACTGAGCCTCCTGCGTTTTGAGCTGCTCTTTTAAAAGTAGAGCGTGAATAAATATGGCTTTAGGAATTTCTTTATCTTTAGGAAATGCTGCTTCAAATTTTTTAAGAGCTTTTTCATAGCGTTGCAACTCTTTGAGCTGCTGGCTTGATCCAAGTTCAATTAAATAGAGATTTTTCTTTTGAGCATCATCAAGAGCGTTTCTAGCCTCGAGCCTATCTACGATTTCTAAAGCCTTCTCATACATTTTTGCTCCAAATAAAGAGCGCGAATACATGTAAAGAACAACCGGTAAGGTTTGAGGATCGGCATTTACTAAAACAATATCGATTGAATTAATTACGGCCTCATAGGCTTCGAGTTGGAACATCAAAACTAGGCGATTAAAAGCACTTGTGTAAAGTCTTGAACCCCGCATCTCCACAACTTCACTGAATGTATCGATAGCCTCTTTGGGACTATAGGTGGACTCAGCAAGACCTGCGTGAAAGAGAAGCTCTTCTTTTTTATCTTTGTATTTGGAGGCGAGTTTTTTAAAGAGTTCAGCCGATTTTTGGGGCTCATTCGTCTTTTTGTAGATCTCTGCTAAGGCAAATTGAGACGGATCTGCATAACTAGTTTTTAAAAGTTTCTCGTATATTTTTTTTGCCTCGAGTAAAAGGGGCTGGCTTGTGGGCTCGTCTTGGTCAAGCGAGCTGCGGAAATACCCTTCTGCTACAAGGAAAAGAAACTCCTCTTTTCTCTCTTCAAAAAGATCGGGATGGGTAAGGTATTTAGAGCCTGTTTTATGAAGATCAGTATAACGACTAAGCTCGTACATAGCCTGAAGAGCATTCACTAAGACTTTCTCTTGAATAGCTGAATCCTGGATGGATAGATAAGTATCAATCGCTTTTTCAAAATTTCTATCTTTTAGGTAAATATCTCCTAAAATCCCTTTGAGGTAGTCTTTCAATACCGAATCGGGATATTTTTCTAAAAACACAAAAATTTGCCTTTCGACAAGCTGATAGTCCTGATCTTTCCAGAATTCGGTGATCCTTCTGACCATGAAAGCTTCTTCTTTGTCGAGAGAATCTGTAGATATTCCTTGTGAAAACAAGGCTAAATGTGACACAACCGCACCCAAAAAGAGCCCTCGTTTCATTCTGCATCCCTTTAAAGCTATACTTACTTGATTTCTAATCGTTTAAGAAAAAAATTTAAATAAAAAAATTGCTTTAATGAAAAAAAGAAGGGGGGGGCTGCGTTAAATTTTTTTAAGATAGGCGTTGTAGGAGTCAATCAATTCAAAAGAAAGATGGACGTTGAGATTTTTCAAAGTAGAAAAAATCTCAAGGCCGTGAGAGGTCATGCCTAATAAAAAATAGATTTTTCCAATTCTTAAAAGGAGGGACTCGTCAAGAGGGCGAACCTCTTGAAGCTTTTTGAGAGTTTCAAGCTCTTGATGCTTGTCTTGCAAGGCCTCGTAGCAGTTTGCAAGTTCTAAAAGAGCCCAGGGTTCATCGGCTTGCGATGATAGACCAATCTTCAGCTCTTCCATAGCCAAAAGTAAGGAGGCATCTACCCTTTTTTGCCGCTTTTCAGTTTGGATAATTTTTTTCACAAACCAAAAACGGCTAAGTGGCTCTTTAAGGGGAGACTGATAGAGACGGTACATGTTTAGGTAGGATTTGGCTAAAGACAAATGTGTTTGGGAATTTAAGGGATCTTTTTTGATTTTTTCGATGTGCTCTTGAATTGCAGCATACATCAAGAGTTCCTGCATTTTTTCGACATCTATGAATCTGATCAAGCGCATTAAAGAGGAGAATGTCCCTAAATCATTCAGGTAAAACTGGTTTTTTGAAAGCTTGCTCGTCAAACTTTCTGCAGCTTTTGCTAAAAAAAGGTGCTCTTCTTGATTCGGGCGGTGCTCTCTTATCTCTTTTCGACATGCCTGAATAAAAAATCGTCTGAGGTCTTGGAAGTCCTGAGGTTTTTTTGCCTGGTAGTAAAAAAGAAGGATCAAATAGGAAAAAAGAGTCAAAATCCCCGAAAACAGTAGGGCTGCTACGTAAGGAGATTTAGTGTTTGTTACTAGCAAAAAGACAAAAGCTAACGCCTGGAAACTTAAAAGTCCCAAACAAGAGAGATGAAATACCAGATGAAAGCTGGAAAGTTTTTCAAAACGCTCGCAAAAAACTGTCTCCTCTTCAAGCTGATGGATCGGATCCAAAAGCTGGTGAGGTTCGTTGTAAGGGGTGTAAGAAGTTGCTAAAGCCATGACGTTTTTTTTGAGTTTTAGAACCATTTATTTATCGCATATATATTTTAAAAATCAATCAAATTTTGCGCACAAAAAACGGCCGTTTTTCGAGACGAAATAATTAATAAATATATAATTAAAGCTGTGTAAAGATTACCTGCAACCACACTGCCCCTGGCTCATATATTTTACCACAGAGTCGGCGACACCTTTTCTACAAAGCATCTTGCAATCCTGGGAGGTTAGAGAGAATTGACTGTCCGATTCTTTGAGGTAACGGATAATCTGCTCGGGGGGAACCTCTTGTTTGGATAAATTGACCACGTCTTGAACATTCAGAGGTTCATTATTGATCAGTTTTTGGGATAAACCAGGATACTGATTGTCTATTTGTTGCTGTTTTTCTTTTTGATCGGCGGCGTTACCAATAAGCCCGCCTAGAATAGCACCTGCCGCACCACCAATCGCTGCACCCTCCCAACCACCGGCTAAACCTCCGATCAAGGCTCCGCTTCCACCGCCCACCAAAGCGCCGGTTCCCGTGTTAGTTGAGCAGGATATCAGAGATAAAGCTAAAAAAGAGGTCACTAACGTTTTTTGCATACAAACCTTTTAAGTCTTTTGTCTATTTCTTAAACAATAGGGGATTTATTTTAAACCTGTTAAGAAAAGAGAGGCTTAAAAAATAGGCAGCAACAAAAAAAAGGGGGGGGGTTACCCCCCCTCTTTTCTAGGTTTTATACGAGCGCTTCTTCAAGCTCATCGAATTCATAAGACTCGTCTTCATCATCGTAGGTTTCGTTCGCATCACCCTTAAAGCGGTAGCCAACTCCTCTGACGGTATCGATCCATTTGAAATTTGGTCCAAGTTTGCGACGAAGGGCAGCGATATGCACATCAATGTTGCGATCAACAACAAAAGAATCGTCGTTATGGATATCATCAAGTAGCTGATTTCTTGTAAGAACCTTACCACGGTTGAGCAACAACCTTTTCAAGATTCCAAATTCAGAAAGGGTAATTGTGATCACTTTGTCTTTTTTGCGAAGCAAGTAACGGTCGACTTCAAGAGTAAATTCTCCAAATGTCAAAGTTTTAGGAGCTTTCTCAGTTTCTTTTCCTCGTCTCAAAACGGCACGAATTCTTGACATCAAAACTTTTGGAGAAAAGGGCTTGAGAATATAGTCGTCTGCCCCTAACTCGAGACCTAATAAAATGTCTAACTCTTCATCTTTAGCAGTAAGGATGATCACCGGGATAGACTTGAGTTCAGGGGTGCTTTTGATTTTACGGCAAACATCATACCCGTTTTGTCCAGGAAGCATGATATCTAGAAGAACCAGGTCAGGTTTTTCTCTTTCTACAGCACGAAATCCGTTGATACCGTCAACCTCAACGTGAAGTTTAAATCCCGAGAGCTCAGCTTGGAGTTTGATCAGAGCTGCGATATCCTCTTCATCCTCGATCAGCAGAATGCGTTTCTTCTGACTCATGTGAATCCTTTCTTCTTAGTCTTAAATATAAATATAAACAAAAAAGCTTTTACCTCTTATTCTGTCGATTTTTATCCATTCACCTTAAAAGCTCTTGAATTGTTTATTCTCGGTTCGAAAACATAACAACTGTTTGAGTTTAGGGTAAACAGCAGAATAATTGTAATGTAAATAGGCTATTAAACCTAGTAACTACCAGTTTTTTCTTTCTCAAGTTTAAAGGAGATTATACACGCTTGACATCTTTTTTTAAAAGATTATTTATTGGATTTTTTTGTAACGTGTGAAGAAATTTTGGATCGTGCTTAGTTGTAATAAAAAGATCTTCCTTAAGATCGTTTTTGGAAGGGGATGTCGATTGCGAGGCGATTTCCAAAGCAAATTGTTTTGAGGGGTTCAAAATTTTTGCAAAAGGGAATAAATCTAAAACTAAAGACTCTACATGCGGAAAATGGGTAGAGGCTAAAAGGAGGTATTTTGGAGCAAACGGGATCAGGGGCTCAAGCGTTTGAGAAAGAAGAGCTTTGTCCGTAACCCCTTTCTCAATTAAAGCAATGAGATCTTGCAGTCCAAACCCCTCAACTTTTTCGAACCCTTTTTGTCGTAAAAATCCCTGGTAAAAGCCGCTATTGATTGTTGAGATGCTCCCTAAAATAGCAATCGACCCCTTTCCATCGAGATCTTCAATCATTTTTTTGGTTGTTTTTGTAATCAAACCATGGTTGCAGCTTTGATTTTCCAAAGCAATCGATGCTGTATGGCAGGCAACGAAAACTTTTTCTAGACAAAACGTCCTAAGACCCTGCTCAATCTCCTCAACAGCTTTTAAGATCTCCTCATGGAATTTCGTGCCGTAAGGAAAGTTTTTGTTATCAGCTACATAAATCGTCCTTAAGTCAGGGCGGATTTTTTTCACCTCTTTATACACAGAAAGGCCCCCAACACCCGAATCGATGATCGATATCATTTGGGAACTCTGATTTCTTGCCCCACAAGGATAAGATCATTATGGAGTTGGTTCATTTTTTTTAGCTGTTCCGGTGTTGTTGCAAATTGTCGCGCAATTTTGTCGATGGAATCTCCCGCTCTAACACGGTAGGTGGTGGTTTCAAGGGCGTCTTCTCGAATCTCTTTGAGATTTCTTTTTAATTTGCCCAATTCTTGTATCGAATCATTTTGGGATTGTAAGAACTTTTCATAGTCTTGAAAACGCTGCTTGTAAATTCCCACAGACTTTGCGATCTCTTTAGATTCAATTTCGATTCTATCAAAACGTCTTACAAGAAGCTCAAGTGTGCGCTCTATTTCCAGAACCTTTTTTTCCATCAAAGTTTGAGAATCTAAGGAGCGCCCCCCATTTTTCCCAGGCAAGTCTTGAGCTTGAAGATAGCCCAAGTCCTCATCATGATTCATCATTTTGCCCTCAAGAATGCTCACTTCGATCTGGTAGGCTTTCATTTCCTGTTTCAAATCCTCAATTTCATTTTTGAGCTTTTGGACACTAAACTCCATTTGCTGTTTGTCGGATCTTTGAGAAACTACAAGATTGGAGCAGGAGACTAAAAGAGCAAATAGGGGAGTTAGACGCTTCATTTAGGACCTCTGTTGAAATATTTTGAACTCAACACGACGATTTTTTGCCAGAGATTCTTTGGTGTTCCCTTTTGAAACCGGACGCTCTTTTCCAAACGAAATTGTGTGAATCAGATCTTGCTCCACACCTGCTTTCACAAGTAAGCTACGAATAAATTGCGCTCTTCTGGTTCCTAAAGCTAGGTTGTAGGCTTCGGATGCTCTTTGGTCGCAATGCCCTTCAACGCTGAGGTAAACGTGCGGATTTTTTTTCATGTAAGAGGCAATTCTATTAATCACCTGGTAGTACTCTTTTTGCGAAAGTACGTGCTCATCGGTGTTGAAATAAACTGTAGAGAAGATGGAGGCAAGAGTTGTCGAAGGCTTAGAGAATTGTTCGCTAGCAATAGAGCCTTTTTTGACCGAGTTTTTGGCCTCTTTGGGTTGGGAGTAGGATTCATCCATATACTGGCTTGATAAATCCTGATCTCTTAAGGGAACAAACTCTTCCTCTCTAGATTGGTAAATTTCCTGAGAAGTCGCTACAATACGAGACTCTTCTTCTAATAAACCTAAATAGGCCAGGCCCTGCTTGGCGTAGGATTTTGTCGCCATTTTCGTCTCTTCCCATGCATCATAAACGGTGCTGGTGCAGCTCGCAAGTACGAAAAAAACGAGCGGAGTGAATTTTTTCATATGGTTTCTCATCTTTGTTCCCATGAGGGGAAATGGGAAATCCCATCCCCTGTGGGTATTTTTACAGGTTTTTGCTTTACAATATCAATAGTATAAATTTGTGATTCTTTTCCGGTGGTGTTGTACACAAGGTGGATACTGTCTGGTGCCCATGAAGGATTTTCTTTGTCAATCGGACCGTTTGTGATCGGCATTTCAATTTTTTTATCCAAATCCATTACCCAAATTTGTCTATACCCCTCGTTCATAGCGCTGAAGGCTATTTTTTTTCCATCAGGAGACCAGCTGGGACAGGTAGATTCTTTGTGATTGATAGTCAAAAGTCTTACATGGGGAGTTTTTTGCGACCGAATTGCATCGATAATTTCCAGGATATAAATTTTGGGAGATCCGTCTTTATCAGATACAAAAGCGAGCTTTGATCCGCAGGGAGAAAAGGTTGGGGATGCCTGAGTAGAATTTCCTTTTGAAAAGAGCTGTATGGGTTTTCCAATCACCCCTTTTTGCGGATGAAACTGTTGTAAGAAAAGGTCGGTGCGGCCCGATGCATCACAAATGAATGCAATTTTATCCCCAACGGGGCTCAATGCAGGGAGAAGCTGGTTGCCACGAATTTGTAAAAGCGGAACGGTTAAGGTGGAGGATGAGTTGGCCTTGAAAATTTTAGGTTGCCCCATTTCGTAAGAGACATAGATGTAATCATAGCTATTTTCAGTACGAGTTTTGGGAACCATAAGGGGAGTGATGAGATAATTTTGAGATGAGGTAATTTTTTTTAGGTGCGTACCATCTTGCTGTACCTCATAAATATCTGAGATCCATTCCCCGTCGATTTCTTCAGTTTTTTTACAAAAAAGAATTTTTGAGCTTGCGATACCCTCTTGACGAAATACTTTAAGGTGCATTAGATCAAAAAGAAGGTGAATTTTTTGATGGTCCTCGTCAAGATTTCCGCTCAACGGGATAGTTCCAATTAGGGATGTCTGATGAAAACGGGGTTCATAAATCTTTAGAGTCAAGTCTTTGGATGCAATTTTAGGTAAAAGAACCAAGTCAGCGCTAAATGCTGCTAATTCTTTTGCGGAGTTTTTTAATGGACCCGATACGAGCGGCTCTATATCAATTTTCCCCATCGTCAGATCAAAATGATGGGATTCTTCTATATCACTTTTAAGAACTTCATAAAGACTCTCTTTGTAAGCCACATCAAATTGACCACAAGAAGGGTTGTCAGAAAAGTAGATCGAAGGGAGAGATTTCACCATCTCCAAAGGGATCACAATAGAAGGGGAGGAACTCTTGGCCGTTACAAAAGAGGAGGATAAAAAGAATAGTAAACAGCTAAATTTTGCTAAATAAAGGTAAGATAAGATTTTTTTTATCAATTGCATTTTGAAAAAAGGGTATAGGAATTAGGCCTTAGTTTCCAGTACAAAGATGTAAATTTAACTCGATAGCCTCTTCACCATCAAAACCTGGAAAAACCATTTTTTCTAGTGCCGATTCTACAATTCTAGCATTTAAAGAGCTTAACGAGGATATTTCGATGATTTTATCCACAATTCCATTTGGTTGCACATGAATATGTACATCGACACTTTCATCATCGATTAATTTAAGAGTTTTTTGTAAAAGGTGCACGACAAGAGTTTCGTAAGGGATAGATTCTTTTACCTCAACGGAAGCTTCAACTGCGACAAACAACTCTTTTGGAGACTCTTTGAAGGAATCTTCGATTTTTTTGAGATTTTTTTCGAGCTGTTCCAATCGGTTTTTAGAGGGCTCTTTTTTACCTGTTACTTTAGATGGGTTTTTGGATAAGTTGGGGGCTTGTTTTTTTACAGCTTTTTTTTGGTTTTCCAAAACGTGGGCAAGAGAGGATTTTTTTGTGTTCTCTAAAGCTATTTTTTCCTTAGCTGCAAGAGGTTTTTTTGGCTGCAAATAGGTAGTTTGGACATGCATTTTCTGTTTAGGTTTTTTTGAAAAACTAGGAGAAGAGCTTATGGAAAATAGCACAAGGAGCAGTAGATGCACCTTTAGAGTTCTTTTCAGAGCTATTTTTTCAGGGCTATCCTTCGGGTTGGACCACAAGATCCATTTCTTCAAAGCCTGCTTGTTCCAGCGCATGTTTTATGTTTAAATAGGTTCCAAACAAAGAGTTTTTATCTTGGTATAGCTCTACAATCTCTTCATGGAAGGTTTTTTTTAATTCCTGAAGGACAACGGGGAGCTGTTTCATGGTAACGGGGGTATCGTTAATTTTTATTTGCTCATTTTTTTGGACAAATATGCGGATCTTTCTTTTGTTTCTTTGCCCAACCGCTTCACTCCCTTTTTGACCTAACTGGATCGATTCGATGTCTAAAAAGGGGGATATAACAATAAACAAGACTAAAACGGTAAAAAGAACATCGATTAAGGGGGTGAGATTGATGAGCTCTTCACCCTCCATCCAGTCATCAAAAAATCGCCGTCTCATAACTTTTAGTCTCTTCTATAGCCCATCTCAACTTCATGCACAAGAAGCGCGCTGAAACCAAGCATCGATTGAGTTATCTCTTTCGCTTTAGAGCGTAAGTAGTTATAACCAATCAGTGCGGGTATGGCAATCAAAAGGCCGATCACTGTTGTAGCAAGAGCTGTGGATAGACCGCTCATCACAACCTGGTTAGATAGCGCCGCCCCCCCTTTTCCAAGGCCAGTAAGGCTAACAAGGAGTCCCCAAACGGTTCCGAGGATTCCCAAAAAAGGGGCCAGCGAGATCGAAGTGGAAAGAATAAAAAGATTTTTTTCAAGCGTTTTACTCTCCAAAAGAATTTTTTGCTCTAAAAAGTTGTTGAGCATCTCAACATCGGAGCGACTGAGAAAATTTATATCAACCCCGTCAAGTTGTCTATTGCGATCAAAAAGGTCGATCGCACATTTTTTGAAATTTTTGTAGAGCAAAAATAGAGGGCTGGAACTCAAATTCTCTAAAAAGGTTTTTTCAAAAATCGACTGCTCTTTTTTCTGAAAATTTTCTAGAAAAGCATGCATTTGTTTTTCTAAATGGGCAAACTGGCGCGCTTTATAAAGGAGCATGAACCAGGAGATAAAAGAGACAGAAAATAAAAGCATGAAGATGATTTTTCCAAAACCGTCAGAGTCTTTGAAAGCACTGACAAAGATATAAATGGATGTCATAATTTTTCTCTAAAGGGGAAGTGAAAAAGTTTTCTAGTATACCCTAATTCTTTGTCCAGCTAGTTGTCAATAGACCTCTTTGTCCGTTTTTTGTAGAATAGGGGGTACTAAAGGTCAAAACTTCTTTAAAAAAATCTTCTCATCCCAAGGTATAGGGCTCTTGAACTAGATGTTTTGGCTTTTTTAAAAATTGAAATAAGAAAAAAAGCTGAAGTAGAGATTAAAGATAGATGATCGATACACATTGCCACTTGGGGGAAGACTATCGTGAGGTTTTAAAAAGGGCTTTTGAAAAGAAAGTCCATCACGTTATAAACATCTGTATTCACCCCGACGATATAGTGAGAGGTTTAAAGATAGTGAGTGAATTTCCTACAGCACCGATGGCTGCGGGAATACATCCATGTCATGCCCATGAAGTAGAGGAGGGTCATTTTGAAAAAATCATCCAACTTGCAAAAGAAAAGAAAATCGTCGCGATCGGGGAGACGGGGCTAGACCTTCACCACTCCCAAGAGCATTTTGAAATCCAGAAGAAGTATTTCAAAATGCACATAGAACTGGCAAATGATTTAGATTTTGCTCTCTCCATTCACTGTAGAAAAGCCTATTACGAATTGAAAGAATTTATCGAAAAAAATCCCATTAAAAAAGCGATTCTTCACTGTTTTGCAGGTCCACAACAGATCGCAGACTGGGCGCTAGGCCAAGGCTTTTTTCTATCGTTTAGCGGAGTTGTTACATTCAAAAACGCTCTAGAGATGCAGAGTATAGCTACCTCTACCCCAATAGACCAGTTGTTGGTAGAAACCGATGCTCCCTGGCTAGCGCCTGAGCCTTTTAGAGGGAAAACGAATGAGCCGGCGTATATCCCTTTTATTATTGAAAAAATCGCCTCCTTAAAGAAAAAATCCAAGGAGGAGGTAAGCGAGGCTGTTTTCAAAAATGCAAAAGAGATTTTCCATTTTTGAGAAAAAGTTTTGGTTTTTAAAAAAGTTTGACTCTAATAGCTCAATGATTTTGCTTCAAAAAAAACGTTAAAACAGCGTTTAATGAAAAGCTAAGAACTCCCCATTGTAATCAAAATTTTCTTATGTGGTGGGGAGGATTGAGGCTCTTATAGTTTTTCAAAATTTTAAGGGCTGAAGATAATTTAACCTAGATGAGACGTGATGGATCCTCGTAAAAACAATCTCCCAAAAGAATTTATCTATTCCCGATTACACTCTTTGACCGGGCTTTTGATAGTGATATTCCTTTTTGAACATTTGCTTACAAATTCCCAAGCAGCCCTCTTTTTTGGAGACGATGGTGCAGGATTTGTACGAATGGTGAATTTAATTCACGATCTTCCCTACCTACAGGTGATTGAGCTGACTTTTATTGGTGTTCCTATTGCTTACCATGCGGTGATTGGGATACAAAAAGCCCTTTATGGGCGTTCCAACTCTTTTGGATCCAAAGAGGGGGCAAAGCCCTATCTACCCTATTCAAGAAGTCGTGCCTACACCTATCAGCGCTGGACAGCTTGGATTCTTCTCGTTGGAATCATTTTACATGTCGCTAATTTTCGATTTTATCTTTATCCTGCAGAGGCTAAAGAGGGGGATAAGCGCCTTTTTTTTACACGTGTGTACTTTGATAAAGGGCTCTACACGCTTCAGGATAGACTAGGTTTCACTCTTTACGATCAGACACAAATCAGAGAGTACAAACGAACTCTTGATAAAGAGATGGCACAACAGGCTCTTGTAGACCAAAGACTAAAAGAGATTGATGCTAGTTCTACAGTCTATAACCTGGAGGCCTCTGAGCTTGGAAAAGAGAAGCTTAAAGCGACTGAGATGGAGGATTTTTACCAAGGACTGACGAAAAGGGAATTGCATGCAGATCAGGTGATTCTTGTAACCCCCTCTTTTGGAACCTCCCAGTTGATGAACGTACGGGATGTTTTCAAAAGTCCGATTAAAGCTATTTTGTACACAATTTTTGTCCTAGCTGCCGTTTTTCATGGGTTTAATGGCCTTTGGGCCTTCACAATTACCTGGGGTCTGGTTGTTAAACAGATTTCCCAAAGAAGGATGCTGAAAGTTTGTGTGGGGCTCATGTTTCTTCTTGGTTTTATGGGCTTAAGTTCTGTTTGGGGAACCTATTGGATCAATTTGAGGAGCTAACCATATGGCAGTACAAAACGAAGTGATTGTAGTTGGTGGTGGTTTAGCAGGTCTTTCGGCTGCGATGCGCCTTGCAGAACATGGGATTTTCGTCCACTTGGTCTCCTTAACGAAGGTGAAAAGGAGTCATTCTGTCTGTGCGCAAGGGGGAATTAATGCTGCTGTCAATCTTAAAAATGAGGGAGATTCTCCCTATATTCACGCTTATGAGACCATTAAAGGGGGCGATTTTTTAGCCAATCAACCTCAAGTGGTCGAGATGTGTTTGGCAGCTCCAAATATTATTAAGATGTTGGATAGGTTCGGGTGTACCTTCAATAGAAATATGGAAGGGGGATTGGATGTGCGTCGTTTTGGGGGAACCACATTTAATCGTACCGTTTATTGTGGATCATCTACTGGGCAACAGCTTTTATACGCTTTAGATGAACAGGTAAGGCGCTATGAGGTCAAGGGGCTAGTAAAGAAATACGAGCACCACGAATTCATGCGACTGATTCTGGACGAACAGGGTGTAGCTCGCGGCATCGTGATGATGGATCATTATAATCTCAAGTTAGAAATATTGAAAGCCAATGCTGTGATTGTTGGGAGCGGTGGTTTGGGATTTATGTTCAAAAAAAGCACCAATTCCACAATTTGTACCGGCGCTGCAAATGGTCGACTTTTCATGCAGGGTATGGAGTATGCTAACGGGGAGTTTATTCAGATTCATCCCACTTCCATACCTGGGCATGATAAACTGCGTTTAATGACGGAGACTTTGCGCGGTTTTGCTCGCGTGTGGGTTTATGGTGACGAAACTAAGCAGATCAAAGATGAAAATGGGCAGTGGATTCCCTGTGGGAAAACGGGAGAGCGCTGGTATTTTCTTGAGGATATGTACAAGCTTTTAGGCAATCTTGTCCCCAGAGATATAGCCGCTAGGGCAATCCACCAGGTTTGTGAGTTGGGCCTTGGTGTTGAGGGGAGAAAACAGGTCTATTTGGATTGCACAGGTTTTGATGAGACACTGGTGAAAAAGTTCTTTTCTGTATTCGAAATCTATCAGAAATTCACCGGTGAAGATCCTCGCATCAAACCGATGAAGATTTATCCGGGGGTGCACTATACGATGGGTGGTGCTTATGTCGACTACCCTGCTGAAGAGGATGGGGATCGACATTTGAGATTCAAATATATGACAAATCTCACAGGATGTTTCAATGTAGGCGAATCTCAATACGGTATTCACGGAGCAAACCGCTTGGGGGGGAATTCACTGATCTCGTGTATTTTTGATGGGCTCGTTGTGGGAGATGAGATCGTAAATTATCTTCACCGGTTGGTACAGGACTATAAAGAGATTTCTGAGGAGATATTTGAAAAATCTTTAGCTAAAGAGCAAGCGTTCAAGCATGAACTCATGTCCAAAAAAGGGGATGAAAATATCCACCAGTTGCATGAAGAGCTCTCGGAAATTCTTGTGAGAGACTGTACTGTAGTGCGCTACAATGAGGGTCTAAAAAAGGCTATAGAGGGGATTAAACGGATAAAAGAGCGTTACAAGAATATTAAACTTGACGATACCTCAAATGATTTGAATCAGACCTTCATTTTTGCGAACCAATTCAAAGGAATGCTAGAGATTGCACTAGTGATCGCAAAAGGAGCTCTATTACGCGATGAATCCCGAGGGGGGCATTTCAAACCCGACTATCCTGAAAGGGATGATCACAACTTTTTGAAGCATACGATTGCGGCCTATGATCCTGATCAACCAGAACCTGTTATGAGTTTTAGAGATGTTGACGTAAGATACTTTTCTGTGGCAAAACGGGATTATAAAAAGAAGGTTACCCTAGAGAGTCTAGATCTCTCGAAGATTCCTACTCATTTACCAGCTTACGTGTGAGGCACACCCATGAAATCTTTCACTTTGCAAATTCTTCGTGGAACTGAAGGAAATCAGTTTTTGGAGGAATTCGAATTGGAGCTCACACCACTTATGAATGTGATCACCGCTCTTATGGAGATCCAAAAGCGACCCATAAACAAAAAAGGGGAACTTTCTACACCGGTAGTTTGGGAGCAAGCCTGTTTAGAGGAGGTTTGTGGATCATGCTCCATGTTGATTAATGGAGTGCCAAGGCAGTCGTGTACTGCGATGATTCAACCGATTTTAGAGGAGAGTGGCAGTGAAGTGATCCATTTAGCTCCTTTCGATTGTTACCCACTGGTTCGAGATTTAGTCGTGGATCGCTCAAGGATATTTGAGGACTTGAAGAGGATACAGGCTTGGAGTGAAGTGAATGGAAGCCAAAGCAAAGATTTTGGTCCAAAAATTCTCCCTAAAAGCCAAGAGGTGATGTACGAATTGTCCACATGCATGAGTTGTGGCTGTTGTCTTGTGGCTTGTCCTAATTACACCAAAACAACCCAGTTTGTGGGAGCAGCTGTCGTTGGTCAGGCGCGACTTTTTAACATGCACCCAAACGGCAAATCGAATAAAGAAGAGCGGCTCAATAGTTTAATGGGAAAAGGGGGGTTACATGAGTGTAGTAAAGCACAGAACTGCGTGCAAGTTTGCCCCAAAAAAATTGATTTGGTAGAAGCAATCGCTGAAATGGGTGATCAAGTGACATCTCACGCTTTCAAAGAGTTTTTTGGATCTAATAGCCCCGAAGAGTAGAATGATTACCCCTCGATTCTTTTATGATTTTAGAGAGTGGAGAATAACTGTCTGTTTTGGGCTTTTTAAAGTCTTTAAAATTTCTAGAATCGAGGTCTTTTCTAAAAAAAAATCTTTTTCTAATTCTACAAGATAGGGATGAACAAAATCTTCCGGAACAGCAAATCGGGTATTTAAAGTGGTCAAAAATTCTTCATGCGATCTATTTTGTCTATAGGCCGGTGCTTTAAGTGGCTGTTTCAGCACTCTCAATTTTTCTTTAGAATAATCAAAAAGAAAACTTGTGTGGTGTAAAATGCGGTCTTTTTTAACGTATTGAGCTGTTCCACCCACTTTTTTATCCTGGATGACATAATCTGTTTCTATTCTGTTGAATTCTAGAAGCGGGTGAGCTTTTTTTATCGTTTTAACAGTCCAGTCGAAAAGAGTATCCACACATTTAGCCATGTTGAGCTCTTTGGATAAAATCCAAGTGATAAATAGAGTAGAATGATCTACGTAAACGGTTCCGCCCCCTGAAAATCTACGTATTAAAGGGACATCACCTTTTTCATCAACCAGGGCAAGACGATCGTTCGATTTCCCCAAAACAATCGCATCGGGCGTTCCGTAGTTAATCAAGAGATAATTTTCGCAGGGCATTTCAAGAAGATGCTCTTCAAGTGCGAGCATTTGGAAAATAGGCATTTTTTTTAATTCAATCACACGAAGTGTTTCCAAAGGGACCTCTTTTCATAAAAACAATCGATAATACCAAAAAACCCTAGATTCAAAAAGATGAATTTTTTACCAACTGCTCCTTTTGTTTTGGACAAATTGGAGCCGAGTTTTCTTACAACTAGCATAGGTAAATAATCCGATCGGGCTTTTTTTCTTTTTTTACGTAAACGGGGATTTAGAACGCAATATCAAGATGAATTTTAGGTACGAAAATGGATGTATTGATAAAGAAAAAAGAGCCCCTTTTGGGATGCTCTTTTAATTTTTTTACATTTGCTTTTGGATTCGGTTTCGTAGGGTCGTAAGACTTTAGAGATCAATAAGACCCTTTTCATCCAAAACTTTAACCTCTGAATGCTGATTTACAAGAGCACAATCTTGAAGAACTCCAAGAATACTTTTATAATAGAGCATTTTCTCTACATTACATTCAGGAAACTCTATGGATCGGTCTTTATGAAGCTGAAGAATTTGATTTTGTAGCTCTGTGTATTTATAGACTTTTTCAGAAAAAGTTTTTGATATAATTTTTGAGGACTGACCTGCATCAAGATCTGTGTAAAAAGGATGTGATTGAAGAAATGCAAGGATTTTAGGTTCTGTAGGAAATTGAAAAATTGTCAAATTTTCACCAGGTAATTTTTGTTTTCATTCACAAATTTTTTCACACCAATTTATGTTTAATCTGTATGCGTTGATAAAATGCGACACAAAGCTTTCCATATCTTTTTCAGGGATGAGGTCCTGTACCAAACGTTGTGTTAAAGCAACATGATAGGCCTCGGCAGGGTCATCACCCCCGACGTGTGCCTCAAAATAGGTAAGGGTTTCTTTCTTTAATTCATGAGCTTCAGATAAAGATTTCCAAAGCTCTTGGATCATTCGCTCAGCATGCATTTCGAATGCTACCATCATAGCGCTACGCTCCAGTTTGCTTTGAGCTCCCAATTTCTTTAACAACTCTTTGAGATATTCCTGGGTGTCTTTGCAATAGTTTGGTGGGATCTTATTACCAAAAATTTGCTCCAAATCTTTTTTTAATAAATTTGCATGAAAATGAGTTCTAGTATCTAAAATATTTGGCAGAGCTTTTATCCCTTTTTGCTGAAGAAGGTATTGACTACCAGTTTCATCCCAGCAAAGAAAAGCACCTATGACAAAAGTCTTTTCAATCGATTCGCTAATCGATCGAGATTTTCCTATTGCGCGCAAGACTAGGTCTTTATATGCACCGGCTTGTATGTAAGGGAAAGCCTGTGACATTGCAAAATACTTGCCCATAACATTTTTGGAATTTGATGATGAAATTTTAGAGCTAAAGGGATGGATGGGAAACTTTGCGTCTACAGTTTTTTGTAAATTTTCAATTATAATAGCACCCCTTTTTGATGAGGTTACAATATCTTTTGCATGGGCTGTTGTCTTATCGACTATTTTTGGAGATGAGGAGGAATTCTCTTTTAGTAGGATCGGTTTTTGTTTAAATCCCAAAAGTGAAAAAGATCTTAAAAAAATCTTCGAGGTATTATTGGGTTTTACAGCAAACGTCAATAATTTTGGAGTTAAAGAATGAAGACTAGAGTGAATAAGACGAACCGACATAATAATTTCCTATGCTAACTTGTAACCATTTTCTACTTTTTTTGCAGGCTCGATCAAAGCTCGACCTGCTACCGTACAAATAATAATTGTTGCAGATGTATCACCCGAAAATTCTCTGATCTCTAAAGGAGACAAATTAGTCAAAACCATCACTTGATGACCTAGCAAATCTTTTTGCACTAGCTCCTGACCAAAAAAACCTACAGCTTCCTTAATCCCATCTGATCCTAAGTCAATTTGCATAAGCCGAGATTCGATTTGATCAGAGGAGATAGGGCAACTTGTGGATTTTATTGATTGTGGTCTTGAAACTATAGTCCCAATCCGAAGATCTAATTGGGTAAACTCATCCCACATAAGATCTCTTGTATTCGTAGAATGGATGGTAGATTCAGCCAACAACCCAATTTTTGAACCCAAAGGGACTTTGGATGAGGGTCGCATAAAAACGGTTGTTGCTCTTTTTTCATCTGGATTTTCCAAATTTTTTTGCACGCCGGTAACAAGACAATCAGACATCATTTTTCCAATCTGCTTTCTTGGAAAATTGAATACACACATGAGAAGCTGATGTGTAATCTCCTCGACACTATGGTTTGAGCATAATTGGGCCGAACTTGTGTAGCGCTCTTTGCCGTGTAAACTATGATGTTCAGAGGAAAGGGCCGCCCCAAAATCAAGCTCTAGTTGGTAAGCCGGAATTCGGGCTTTAGAATTTGGTGCTACAAAGGCCGCACGGCCTATGATAAGACCAATTCGATTGAACTGCTGTAATGTTACAAAATTGGAAAGAGCTGAAATCATAGACGACTTCCTTATCAATAGAACTAATTAACAAAGAAACCTATATCATACAAAAGCTAGATTTACAACATATATTTTAAGATTTTGTTAACGTAAATTGAAAATTTTTTTAAGTGTTTTTTCTAAGATTTTCTATTGTAATATGGGGGGGAGCTCATGTCAAAAATAAGGTAAATATTCCTAAAAGAAAAATTCTAATATCTGCTACAGGCAAAGGTTGTGAGGTGAATTACAAGAGGAATTCTTGCGAAAACCTCTGACAGCTACAAAAAGGATGCTCAGGTCAGCAGGTGTGATCCCTGGAAGTCGACCAATTTGTCCCAGATGGATAGGCTGTACTCTTTTTAGAGTTTCTCTCGCTTCGTTTCTTAATCCTTTCACTGTTGCAAAATCCATCCCATCCGGTATTGCTACTTTGTCGAGATCTTTGAGCTTGAGATTGTCCTCTTCTTGCCGTTTGATGTAGCCCGCATATTTCAGTTCGAGTTCGACTTGAAAACGGATCTCTTGATCAATTGCTGGAACAAGATTTGGATAGCTGTTTTGTACCCCTTCATAACACATATCGGGTCGTGCAACCATTTGTTGCAGAGTATAGCTTCTGTCTCCGACTTGCACATGTCTTTTAAGAGCTAAAATTGTAGAAGAGATCTGCTCTTTTTTTGCTTCAATAGCTGCCATCTCTTTTGGAGTAATCAAACCACCTAAAGAAAAACCATAATGACTGAGTCTTAGATCGGCATTATCTTGTCTCAATAAAAGCCTCGCTGATGCGCGACTTGTAAACATTCTATAGGGCTCGGTAAGCTCCATAGAGACGATATCTTCAATCATTACACCTAAATAGGATTCTTGTGGACTTAGAGTAAAAGGGGGGCGGTTTTGCACTTTCAAGGCCGCATTGACTCCAGCGATAAATCCTTGTCCTGCTGCCTCCTCATAGCCTGTTGTACCATTAATCTGCCCGGCAAGAAAAAGCCCCTCAATGAGTTTTGTTTCCAAAGAAAGTTTTAGCTGGCCGCTTCTGATATAATCGTATTCAATCGCATAGGCGGGTCTTAAGATTTCTGCTTTTTCTAATCCGGCAATAGAGCGAATTAAAGGAACTTGCACGTCAAATGGAAGAGAAGTCGAGATTCCATTCAGATACAGCTCTTGTGTGGTGAGACCCTCGGGCTCAATAAAAATTTGATGACGCTCTTTGTCGCTGAAGCGCACAATTTTGTCTTCTATGGAAGGGCAATAGCGAGGTCCAACCATTTTTTTTGAGTAACCGGCCGATTTAGAGAGGTTTTCCTCAACAATTCTTTGGCTCTCTAAAGAGGTATAGGTGATGTAGCAGGGAACTTGGGGGAGGCGTTGAAACTCTTTTCTGTACGAGAAACGGACATCCTCTTCACCATCTTGTCTTTCGCATTTTGAAAAATCGACCGACCTTTTGTGAATTCTACAGGGGGTGCCAGTTTTTAGACGACCGAGCTTGAAACCTAGATTCGATAAGCTGTTAGAAAGACCGATAGAGGGAGGGTCTCCCGCTCTACCCCCCGAAAACTGGGTAGAACCGATGTGTATTTTTCCTTGCATGAAGGTTCCAGAGGAGAGAATCACGGTAGATGAGCGAAAAGCAATACCCTCTTTTGTTGTAATCCCCACAACTCGGCCGCTTTCAACTAAAAGATCCTCGATTGTCCCTTGCATCAAAAAGAGATTCGGAATGGCTTCCAAGGTTTCTTTCATTTTCTGGGCGTAAAGATGCTTGTCTGCTTGAGCTCTAGGAGACCAAACAGCTGGTCCTTTGGATCGATTTAACATCCTAAACTGTATAGCAGTCTGGTCGATGATTTGCCCCATGATGCCACCCATTGCATCGATTTCGCGTACAATCTGCCCTTTACCGGTCCCTCCAACCGCAGGATTGCAGCTCATCTTGGCAATAGTGTCCAAGTTCATGGTAACTAAAAGTGTCCTCGCCCCCATCTTAGCAGCCGCGTGCGCAGCTTCACAGCCGGCATGGCCGGCTCCGACGACGAGTACATCGTAGAATGTCTCGTAGGTCCACATAAAATAGAACTATGGGCTGTTCTTGTGTCTGTTGAGTTTACGCAATTTCTTCAACTTGTGGCGATTCATCTTCGCTTTGCGCTTCTTTTTAACAGAGGCCATTTTGACTCCAATTTGATTCAAGAAGCATACTCCCTTTAGGTTTTACCGTAAAGGGGGAAGCGAGGGTTTTTCTAGAAAGGGCTAAGAATTTTTTTATCGTTAGCAAGCTCTTGAGTTTAACTAGCTCCTGTAGAGTCTCTTAACCAGTTTTCAAAAAAATTTAATATCAAAACCTCTTTTTTAGTCATGTTTTTTCCCCTAAGAAAAAGGGGCAGCTAGTAGAGAAGAAAATTTTTGACTAGTAGGTCAACTGAGCACTTCTATTCCAAGATCCCTTTTAAATTTTTTCAAAAGTCTTATAAAACAAAAATCAGAAAACTTTTTCCAAAGGATCTTTGGATCTAGTTGAAAAAACATCCAGTTGGATTTTTAAAAAGGCCCAATCTTTTTTTCTTTAAGACCTATTTTGGCTGAAAAGCTGAGAAAGCAGAAGGATTTAGCTGTTGAGCCAAGGGAGTCTCTTGTGGCAAAGCTACAAAGTTTTGAAAAAGGGCTAAAGACTTTTTATAAACAAGCTGCACATCACCTACTTTGCCGTGGCGATTTTTTGCTACAATAAGCTCGGCTGTACCGGGTTTATCCTGCGGGTTATAGTACTCGCGTCGGAATAAAAACATTACTATGTCTGCATCTTGCTCAATTGATCCCGATTCTCTAAGGTCAGAGAGCATCGGGCGGTGCCCTTGACGCTCTTCAACTTTACGAGACAGTTGGGATAAGCAAATCACGGGGATATTAAGTTCTCTGGCCAGGTTTTTTAACATTCTGGAGATCTCAGAAATTTCGTTTTGACGATTGTCAGAATTGTAATTGGCTTTAGGTCCGCTTAAAAGCTGTAAATAATCGATCACTAAAAGTTTGATGTTAAACATCTCTTTCATGCGTCGGGCTCTGGAGCGTAAATCGGAGATCTTTAAGCCAGGCTGGTCATCGATGATCATCGTATGTTTTTGCATCTCATTAACGGCTGCAACAACTTTTTGATATTCGCTACCCGTCAAAGAGCCGTTTTTAATTTTTTCTGATTCTACTTCACTTTCCGAGCAAATCAATCTGTGGAGAAGTTCTTCTGCGTTCATTTCCAGTGAGAAGATTCCGACGGGCTCTTTAGTGCGAAATGCAACGTTTTGAGCAATATTTAATGCAAGAGCCGTTTTTCCCATAGACGGACGTGCCGCCAAAATTAACAGCTGGGATGGGCAAAGGCCATTGATCATTTTATCTACATCTAAAAAATGGCTAGCAATACCTGTAAAGTGGGCTTGATTTGGCCCTTTAGTCAGAAATTCCTCTTGACGATCTTGTAGCTCCTTTAAAAAAGGCAGCTTTGTTGAAGCGCGCACACCGGACAAAATATCACGAAGTAAAAAGCCCTCTTTGGCCGATTTTTCTTGTGAAATTGTGTAAAGTTTAGATTGGCACTCATCAAGAAACGAGAGAACATCGGAGGGTTCTTGCTGTGCTTTTTTTTCCATTTCATTAGCAGTAGATATCATGCGCCTTAAGAGCGCTTTATCCTTAACGACATTGACATATTCCTCAATGTATGCCGATGTTCCCGCATAGTGTGCGATTTCGGTTAAAGCAACAATCCCGCCAACCTCTTTGAGCTCTTCTCTTCTTTTGAGTTCTTCATTTACAAGATGTACGTCCGCGGGGCGATCATTGCGATAAGCCTCTTGAAGGACATGAAAAATGAGTTGGTGTTCTTTGAAATAAAAATCTTCCGGCTGTAGAGTGTCAGCTGCAACATTTAAAGCATTTACAGACGAAAACATCATCCCCAAAACAAGCTTTTCTGCCTCTTTAGATTGAGGGGGAACTCTTATTTTGCTCTTAGAAAGGTCTTTACCTTTTTTTTCCAAGGGTTTTTCTTTAACGGTCATTTCCATACCTAAAATCAGAATATAGGGGATCTTGGAAAATTTTCCCATGAAAAATAATCCCTATTTAAAAAGAGCTTTAAAAGTTGCTTTTAAAGCTGTTTTATAAATAAATCTTGCTTAAATGTTAAAAAAATATAAAGATTTTAATGAAAAAAAATGGATCAGGGTATGGTTTCAGGGCAGTTTTTGACACCCTCATTGAATGAAGCTATAACAGAGCGACCTATTTTTTCTAGTGCTGTTTCTGTAATAGGTGGGATCACAATAGCCTCCTATCTCTATCGATCCTATCATAATCGAGACGGAATCGAATTTTCGATTAAGAGAGTAAGGGATAAAGTGGATGAGAAACTCTTTAATACCTGGGAAAAGGTCTTAGATACCTGTTTTGTTTCACCCCTAAAGAGATTTCTTTCGCTTAGTAAAGAGAGTCAGTTTTGTAGGGATGACTCGATTACCCTTGAAAGAGAAACTTACGCTGCATTTGCAAAAAAAGGGGTTTGTTTAAATGAGATTTTAGCAAAGGCAAGAGAAGTTTTTGGTTTAAAACAGGAGGTGAAAATTTCTCTTGAAAATACCCACTCTGCTGCAACAAGTTCTGGTGTGTGCCCTAAGAAAATCACTTTAAATTTGCGCTTCATTGAAAATAAAGAGGACGCTTTATTTTTTTTAGGTCATGAACTGGGACATTCGATCGAAGAGGATATTTTAAAATCGCACATAACTTCGTTTTTGTTACACACAGTTTCCTTATATAAAATAGTTCAAGTTTTAGCTCTTTCAGAAATGGAAAAGAGTGCAATTCTTCCTCAAATGTTGAAACATCTTTCCCCGTTGGTGCTTTTTTTTTATCTGAGAGATGTACAAGTGAGACATGTAGAATTTCGAGCGGATCGGTATGGTCTTTTTTTATTACAGGCTTGTCAAAAACTTAAAGATTTTTTGAGAGGTCATGAGATGAAAATCACACCAAAAGAGGCTCTTGATTTGGCCCTGAGTTGGCCAACTCCCCCAGGGCTCAGGGAATCGATGCATTTTCGTCATGAAGAGGGGACCATAATGTGTGAGAGTGGGATACCCTAGGGCTTAGAATTCTTTTAAAAAAGGACTTTGACAAAAAGTTTCGAGATTTTGATATCTAAAATAAATTACATTTGGTACACTTTTTCCAACAATTTCTAAAACTGGCTTACCAAAGGAAAAGTATGATTTCAGGTGGAGTGCAGCCGGGAAAATGGCTGTTAACTAAATCATGGAATATTGAACCTACCCTTAGCGCTTTAGAAGCGCTTTTGTCACCTTCAAAAGAGTGGCCTTATGTAAGACTATGTGAATCGCAGGAAAATTTTTGGCTCGAGCCTATCCATGTGGATCAGCTTAACACAGAGGAGGGGCAAAGCCGCTGCTTTCGTGAAAGTTTTTCTAGTGTCGACCTCATCTACTATCTTGTTACAAAACACCTTAAAACCCATTGTCCCGAGGTTATGGCGCTCTCCTTAGTGGGATTGTTGGAACCACAAATGCGTTTGAAAAAAATGGTTGTAAACCAACCCTTGCAAAGGAGCGTCTCGTTGGAGATTGGAAGATTGACTATCAAGGCGAATGTTCATCCGACTCGAGAGAAAATGCCCACATACCCTCAGGTAAAAAGAGTCGGCAATCTGATTATTACGGAATGGAAAGGCAAAAAAAAATTACCCGTTTCGGACGGTCCATTTGTTATTGGTCATTTACCCGATGGCACACCTCTAAGAGCCGGTGGGGCAAAAAGTGCGTTTAGGATTTTTGAGAAAAAGCGTCGGGAAATATAAAAAATTCTTACTCTATCTAAAAATAGAAAATTTATGAGCCCTTGAAAATCAATAGAAGCTAAATTTTAAAAAAAGGTAGAATGGGAGATCTCTTTTTTAATCAAAAACTTTTGAATTCTCATTAAAAAGAGCTACCTAGAAGAGGTTTAATTCATGTCTAAGTCATCAAAAGGGATTTTAGTAGGATCAATTTCCGGTTTTCCGGAGTTTCTTCCTAAAGATCAGATAGCTTTTAATAAATGTCTTGAGCTTATCCGTAACCAGTTTGAGTCATTTGGATTTAGTCCTATTGATACACCTGCTGTCGAGAAGGCCTCCACGCTACTTTCAAAAGGAAACGACAGTGAAATCTATGGCCTTTGCCGGCTTGCTGCTGAAGAGGAAAGTAAAAAAGATCTAGGCTTAAGATTCGACCTTACAGTACCTTTGGCCAGATATGTTGCTGAGCATTATGGTCAGCTGAATTTTCCCTATAAGCGTTATCATATAGCCCCTGTTTGGAGAGGGGAGAGGGCGCAAGCGGGCCGCTACCGGCAGTTTACCCAATGTGATATAGACATCATTGGGGAAAATGAGCTCTCTTTGGCTTATGATGCCGAGCTTTTAGGTGTAATTTACAAGATTTTTCACTCTTTGGGTCTTCCAAACTATCTTATCAAAATCAATAATCGAAAAATTTTGATGGGATTAATGGAAGAGTTTGGTGTCCCTAAAGAATTACTTGAGGGGACAATCAGACAAATCGATAAAAAAGAGAAGATCGATAGCTTTATGATGGAGTCAGGTTTATGCGAGATCGGTTTGGATCAGCCCACAATAGGAAGAATCCTTAAATTTTTGGACAAAAAGGGCTCAAACCAGCAAATTTTGGACTACCTTTCAGGTTTCAGTCAAAGCCCGACGCTTAGTGAGGGGTTGAGAGAGCTAAAAGAAGTCTTAGATTTGGCAAAAGCTTTTCATGTTCCCGACTCTCTCATTGAAATAGACCCCACTCTTGCGCGTGGGTTGAATTACTACACCGGTACAATATATGAGACAAAATGGCTAGACTGTTTAGAGATCGGTACAATTTGTGCAGGGGGTCGTTATCAGAATTTGGCAGCTACATTTACTAGAAAAGTCCTTCCTGGTGTCGGAATTTCTATTGGTGTTTCCCGCCTGATCCCCAAAATGATCGAGAGAGGGTTAATAGAGTCTTGTTGTGAAACCTATGCAAAAGTTTTAGTGACTGCCCAAAACAGAAAGTATTTAACACATTACATAGCACTAGCAGAAAAAATTCGCTCTCATGGTTTTGGTGCAGAGGTCTATTTGCAAGACAAACCCCTTCCTAATCAGATCAAATATGCAGATAGAAAAGGGTTTGAGGTTGTTGTGATTGCTAATGAAGAGGAGATCGACAAAGGGATGCTTAATTTTAGAATTCTCAAAGAGCAAAGACAACAAAGCGGTAAATTAGAAGATTTAATAGAATTGTTAGAAGCGCTCTGAAAGAAAAAACCCCCGACCTCAGCCTAGACGTAATTCGAAAATTTTCATGATGAAATAAAACCAATTTTTTCATACAAATTTTTGTTTTCAAGCACGTATTTTGGAAAACTTTCATCAATATCTACCCATTTAAAATCTTGAGCCTCCTCAAAGAGAGACTTTGCCGCCTCTTGAGGATCTAAAGAAAGTGCATGATCAAACATTATTTCACTAAAAAGCGCCAATCTTTTGTTTGATTTTTTCTCCGCCACCTAAAAAGCTGAAATGCCAGCCCTCATAAAGTTTGGTAAACTCTCCACGACGTACTCTTAATTCATCACAAGAATTAGAAATTAGATGCTTTTTTTGGCAAATCACCGACCCGACCCGACTTTCTTTGTATTTGTAATTCATGTGAAACCAGAATAGGTCCTGCTCAACAGATTTTATGGTTTATTTGGTATTTGTGGGTATTCTAAGTATGTGGCGAAAAACATTCTCATGAATGATTTCATCCGCATCAGAAATGATGACGAAGTCTGTAAGTTTCGCAATTTTCAAACCTTCAACTATTTGGTTTCTTTGGAATCTTTCTCTACACCAAAATGAACTAGCACTTTTGTCGTGATCAGTCGGAAATTTATCGATAACAATGTGGATAATTTTATCATGAAAATTCTTAAATCGATCTTTGTTCAGTTCGTAATAAAGTGGTTTGGGATCGCCTCGGAAAGTCTCTCTTGCCTCTACTAAAATAAAATAATCCACAAAAGGGGCATGTTGATGGAGGCAGAGCTCTAAAAGTTCCAATTCGTTAAAAAAGGTAAAACCGTCGTAAATTTTGGAGTCTAAACTTAGAAAAAAGGAGGCAAAAAAAATGCTTGGTAAAAGGGTTACAAAGAATTTAGCGGTTAAGAAAAGGGACATAATTTTCCATCGTTCGAATTATTCTTTTTAGTTGGAGAAGGAATCGGTAATCAAAAACTCTTGCATCGGGATGAATCCGGGTTTCGGAAGTGGCGGTTTCACACCTTTACCAATAGGTAAAAGCATCACCACGACATGATCATCGGGAAGACGAATTAGCCTACGCACTTCAGCCTCATCAAACCCGATCATAGGACAAGAATCATAACCCAGCGATTTAGCTGCTAACATCATTGTCATCGCCGTAAGCGCTCCTGAGCGGATCGCCTCATCTCTTTCTATATAGGGACGAGCTTTATGAAAGCCAGGAATGGACTTGAGAATGAAATCTTGTACATCTTGCGGGGCGTTCTGCCAACAACGGTGTGGATTTTTTGTCCAAGCTTTTATATCAGCTGTAATTACAAATAACACTGAAGCACTGAGAATTTGGGGCTGATCATAAGCGGCTTTTGAAATAGCCTCTTTGATTTTTTGATCTCTCACATCCACAAGGCGGGTATGCTGCAAATTATATGATGAGGGAGCTTGACGCGCAGCCATGATAAGTTTTTGATAGACCTCGTCAGGCATAGAGTGTGTAGGATCAAAAAGCTTAATGGATCTGCGCTCGTAAATAGTTTCTAATGTATCCATCGACACATCTTAAAACAGCAAAAAATATTTGTCCTGCTCTAATTCAAAAAAATCTCAAAGGGTTAGGCCCTTTTTTTCTTTTGTTGTGAAACAGGTCCCCTAGTGACCTCATGGTGTGAGAACTTGAATGTGGTCTTTTGAGGTTTGCTACTAAATAAATTTTTAGTAATATCTTTAATTTTATTATTTATCTTCGGGTTAGTTCCAATATGGGCGTATTGAGGAGTAGGGTGTTGGTCTTTTGGAATTTTCATTAAAAAGTCCTTTTTTCTTCCTTGTAGCATAATATTTTTTTTTACCAAAAGGGAAAGTGCTAGAACCTAAAAAGGAAAAGGTTACGAAGATCGGAGAGAGAGGGATTCGAACCCTCGATACCCTCACGGGTATACGTCCTTAGCAGGGACGCGCCTTCGACCACTCGGCCATCTCTCCAAAAAAAGAAATAAAGTCTCCAAATATTAAGGGATCTAAGGGGTTAAATACAAGGGCTTTTTCTTCAAAAGATTTATCGAGAAAGGCGATTTTATTCGATCATGGAGGAAAATGGGATCTCCTTGCCGCTGATGGCATTCCAGTAGGAGGTATGAAAGGTGCCGTCCGGGTTTCCTACAGTGATGTTATAAATAGGTAAATAGACATTTAAAGTGCTACGAATCGCAAAGTCGGAACCGAATGTCGATTCGGCCAGCTGACGGATCTGCCATTCGGAAAATCTTTGAGAAAGCCTTTGAGCATTTTTTAAAGATTTTGTCACTAAATGATCATCTATGGAGGTTTCGGGTATCACACTGATTTTTGGGCTTTTGAGATGAAGACGATACTGATTTCCAGTCAATACGATCAATTTTTTTCGCCTGCAAGACTCTATTACCTTGTCCAAAGTCTCATTCTCAGCTGATAACAGTCTGGCCAACGTACCTCTATCAAGAGCTCCCCCCCGTTCGGCTAAAAGATTGATCACCTTAAACTCATTTTTGGATAGACGTGCTTTAATACAATCGGCATACCCATGGGTTTTATCCCAGCCCTCGGTATTCATGACCATCTCACCATCAATAAGGTCCCATAAAATTAGACCTTCCCCCGTCGTATGATCCGGTTTGGTATACTTGATTTCAAGCAATAAATAGGGGGTATAGAGAGTTGCAGGTTCCAAAAAATGGTGTCGTTCATCTTTGAGAAGCTTGCGCTTGTTGGCCTCCATGATCTGTTTGGCGCTAAGCCTTGCCTCCAAAGTATGAAAATTGCCCGAGTAGAGGATATCCATCACCTTGGCTTTTACTTCAGGGTGTTGTTGAGTGACATAATAGGCTCCATAGCTCACTGAAGCTAAGGTAACAAGGCTGGATAGAATCCGAATCATAAAAAAACAGTTTTTTTTCTTAACAAAAATTATGAAATTCTTTATTTGTTGGTTAAAGAAGGGACCAAATGAGTCATTTGGCCGAAAAAGGGATCGAACTGGGTGTCTATGGTTTAGGCCGGGGCACTAAAGCACGACTCTATCGTCATTGAGCAAGGGTTTTTTCTTTAACCATCCGGGCCATAAAGCACCTATCATGGCTTACATGATAGAATTATGGTTCGGATCTTTTTTTTCAAAGAATAACCTTCCAATCCCTTTTTTTCTTCTATTTTGCTACGATTAAAGATATGCAACGTAGATCTGTCCAACTTCTAGAAGAACATCTTATCAATCTTATTGCAGCCGGAGAGGTTGTAGAAAATCCTGCAAGCTGTATCAAAGAGCTTGTAGAAAACTCTCTTGATGCCGAGAGCTCCTCCATCCATATCGAAATTACCGGTGGGGGCTTTGAGTGTATCAAAATCATGGATAATGGTATCGGCATGCCAAAAAAGGATGCTCACCTTTGTTTTGAAAGGCATGCAACGAGTAAAATTCGGATCAAAGAGGATCTTAGGGGGATACAAACTCTAGGTTTTAGAGGAGAGGCTCTCTCCTCGATAGCTAGCATTAGTCATGTTGTGATGAAAACAGCTCCTAAAGAGGGGGACGAGGCGACAAAAGTAGAGTACAAAGCGGGAAAACTCCTCTCATCTGAACCCTGCTATCGAGAGCACGGGACTACTTTTGAAATCTATTCTCTTTTTCACAATGTCCCTGCGCGCTTAGAGTTTCAAAAAACCATTAGGGGCGCGACAATGGAAATTACAAAAATGGTGCAAAAAATAGCCTTATGTAATCCAAAAGTGCGTTTTAGTTATCAGATTGACAAAAAACTCGAGTGGGATTGTCCTATGGGGCAAACTCTTCAGGAGAGAGCTGAGGCGCTATTTGGTTTAGCCTGGTTTGAGAAGGTGTTACCAATCGAGTACCAAGAGGATAATGTCAGGTGCTATGGATTCATAAGTTCTTTTCAAGAGGGGCAAAAAACAAGATCACAGCAACATTTTTTTATAAATCAACGAACTGCATCAAGCCCTTTGATACAAATGGCAGCTTTTGAAGCTTATCAAAGACATTTCCCCCCAAAAATGCATCCTGCCCTCATTCTTTTTTTAGATATTCCTCATGAACTGGTAGATGTAAATGTGCATCCGCAAAAAAGTGTTGTGCGTCTTAAAGAGGAAAAAAGTTGGTTTAGAATTGTTCAAAAGGCGGTCGATAAAGCTTTTGTCATAGAGCAAATTGGAGCAGATCCTCGCCAAGTCTGCTATGAATGGGATGCTTTTAATTATCCCTTAGAGGAAAAAAAGGGGGGGGATAACTGTTGTGATTCTTTAGAATCCTCTCGGGTCTCTTTTGAACAGAACCCCATATTGAAAAAAATAGAAAAAAACTCTCCTTATTTTAGCCAATCGCAGACAATCCTGAGCTCAAAAGGTGTTATTTTGAAACAAACCCCTTTGATTGAAGTAACCGGAATCATGATTATTGATGGTTTTTTAATTGCTAATTGGGAGGAAAAAACGGTTCTTGTCGACTTGGATGCTCTTGAAGATAGTTTGGCAAAAGAGCAAATTTATCGAATGGATGCCTCCATTCAAACAGAATGTATCAGTCGAAGTTTACGCTTGGAATCGTTTTTTGATCTCGATGAAGAAACCATAGTAGACAAATTGAAACTTTATGGTATTGAGGCCCGTTTTTTGTCTAAGATGTCTTTGTCGATAGAGGGGTTGGCCCCCTGTATTGATCCTCTGAATCTTCATGATGTGGTGCTAGAGATTTTGCAAAACCCCGACCGTCCCCATGAAATGATGCTGGAAAAGATTCTTCAAAAATTTCGCAAAGGGTATCTTAAAAAAGATTGTCTTTTAGCCTCTCAGGCCTTTAAAGAGCTCCTGGAGACAAAAAAAGATTTTTCAAAAAAGGTTTTCATTTTTTTGAACCATTCTCATCTCATGAGGTGTTTTTCGTGCAAAGAATAGTCAATTTACAAAAAAAATTACAAGACTTGAAAATAGACTGTTTTGTCGTCACAAAACCCGTCAATATATTTTACCTTTTAGGCCTCGATGTCTCTACAGGTATGATTGTTGTCGAAAATGGCTCATTTGAGCTTTATTTAGATGGTCGTTATACGACACATGCATTACAAAAAGGGTTAAAAGTAAGCGATAAACCTCTTAAAGAGCGTTTCAAAAATTTTTCCAAGGTTGTCATAGAGGGAGAGCACATTACCTTTAGCCAATATCAAGAATTTTGTCAGGCTTACCCTTATGGTGAGTTCACCTCGAAAATGGTCGTTGAAAGCTTAAGGATCATAAAAGATTCTCATGAGATAGAGTTACTGAAAAAGGCGGCCCATCTCACGATGGGCGCTATGGAAAAGGTCTTCGATGTCCTTAAAGAGGGTGTTCGAGAGGAGGAGCTTTTAGAACTTGTGAAATCTCCCTCTTTTACCCCTATCATCGCATTTGGCTCAAATAGCGCTCTTGTTCACCATAGACCCACAAATCGTAAGTATAGTTTAAACGAGACTGTTCTTGTCGACCTTGGAGTAAAAAAAGATCACTATATGGGAGACATGACAAGAACAATAAACAGCCCCTTCATTTCACAGGTCAAAGAGGCTCATGATGTGGTGATTGATTTTATAAAACCAGGGGTCCAGTTGAAAGAATTAGATCAGCTTGTAAAATCAAAAATCCCACTCAAGGATCACTCTTTAGGTCATGGAATTGGTTTGGAGGTACATGAAAGACCTTTTTACAAAACGGATGGGGAAAAGATCTTGCTGCCGGGAATGGTGATTACCGTAGAGCCGGGATTATACTATCCCAATCAGGGCGGTGCAAGGTATGAGAGCATGGTTTTGGTCACCGAAACCGGTTCAGAAGTTTTGACAGGTAGACATTCTTTCTTTTAAACAGAGCTCTTTTCAAAAATAAGTTTTACCTTATCAAAAATTTTGATAAATGTAAGTCATGCGTTTACGGGTAAAAATTCTCTCTTTAGTGAGCCTTGTCTGTGTTATTGGTTTTATTATTTATATAGCCATACAACAAATCACAATCTCTAAAGAGCTTGGAAAAGCAGAAGAAAAAGTAGAGGAAGAGATCATCCGTGGAAATGAGGAAAAAAAGGAAAACTTAGAACGTTATTTAAGATCTGTTCTTTCAGATACCCAGGTACGCACCAACATGCTTTTGATGAAAATCAATCAGTATGAGTACCTCAAGAGTCAGTTTCTTCCCACCCAAGAAAATGCGAAAAAAGGCTGTTGGTTCGCAACAGCGTCGACGCTGCTTTTAAATCCGTGGTTAGAATTTATTCAAGTAGAGAACGAGAGTGAAATCACAGCCCTTTATGCAATGGAGCCACCTTATACTAGTGGCTTTTGGCATTTTGAAGGGGCCCCTGGCGTGGAGATATTTGCCAAGTATGATTCTAAAGGAAATGTAATCGGACCCTATATAGGGATCCCTGGTTGGATGGGTAAGTCAATAGATTACAGCTCTTTTAACATACCTGGCCTTAACAATCAGCCTGAAGGATTTAACGTTTGGGTTCTTATTAACCCTAAAGACATTTTGAATTTAGACACCTCGAAATTGAAAGCTACTGTGACAGACAATCCGATAGAGCCGCTCCAAATAAGTGTTTGGGTAAAAAATGATCCCAGTTACCAGGCAATTTGCCAAACTCTAATTCAAAGCCTAGAAAAAGTGCATGAGAATCTTTTAACACCTGAGGCGAGGCAATTATATGCTACTTTAGACTCACCCGACTCGGCAAAGTGGCTTGAAAATCAACTTGAACCCCTGAAGACAAAAATTAAGGAGGGGGAGACAATCTATCAAAAATTGGAGACGATCTCTGAGGATTCTTTAGATAATCGGGAAATTATCCCGGTTCGCTACGAAGAGATGAGCAGAAATTGGGACCTGCACCGTTTTATTTGGGAATTTAGTGCCATATTTCTGTCAGGAATTTTTGGGGATGACCCGATGGCTTTTTCTGCTCCTGATGGATTTGCTAGAACGCAGTATGACAATCCAAAAGGGGTTGGTTTTATTTGGGAAGAGATTTCTCCAGATATCCCATTTAAACTTTATGATCCTACAGGTATCAGTGGAGGATTTGATAACGATTTAGAAAAACTCAATGGGGGTGTAGGGATCATTTACCATGATAGTGATGCAAGGTTATACATCGGCAATCGCTTACAACTAAACTATCTTGACCCAGAGACGAAAAAAAACCGTTCTGGTTCGATTATGATAGGGATAGATGCCTCAAAATTTTTACAAAAAGTGGCTGTGGCAACACAAGAGTCGACATTTCTAGTCGTGAATGATAGCGTTTTAAAAGCCTATAGACCTGACGGTTCGATCGAAAATCAGATTATGCTTACAAAAGAAACGATTCAGAAAATGAAGGGTGTTTCACATGGCATCACCTTGGACACTTTAGGAAATGAATATATTTTCTTTCGTATTCATCCCTATGAAGATATGGATATGGATCTTTTTGTATTTAAACTTCGTAGTAGTGAAATTCAGATTTTACAAAATCTCGCTAAAGACATCAAAGGCCTTTTAAGATCGCTTAGCGAGGAGATGTACATTTTTGGTGTCTTATTATCTGCATCGATTATTGTACTTCTTTGGTATCTTTTAAGAGCTGTATTGATGCCGATTTCTCATTTGGCTGAGGCGGTGCAATCTGTTGGGAGTGGTAAAGAAACAGAATTTAACTTCAAAGAGGGTTATGAAGAGCAACCGGATGAGCTAAAAACCCTTTTTATAAATTTTGATGCCATGCTTAAACGAATGAGAGATGGAGAGCGCTCCAGAAATGTCTTAAATAAATTTATGGCCCCTGAGATCGCCGCTAAAATTTTATCCGATGCGAATTCCCTGCATGGAAAGCAAGTGTTAGCAACGATTTTCTTTTTAGACTTTAGAAAATTTACCGAGTCGACAGAAAATATGCCCGCAGATCAGATGGTATTGATGCTCAACACCTATTTTAACGAAATTGTCTTAATTTTAAAAAAATACGGCGGAATCATCGATAAATTCGAGGGGGATGCTGTTTTAGCCCTTTGGGGTGTTCCTGAAGAAAATCCAGAGGGTCCTCTCAAAGCCGTAAGAGCTGCTATAGAAATACAGCAACATATCCGCTCTTTAAATGAAATCCGAAAAAAAGAGCTCAAAGTAGCCTTAGAAGCTGGTATCGGGATCCATTACGCCAAAGTTACTGAGGGGATCATGGGCTCAGAAGACCACAGCGAATTTACCATTATTGGGTCTAGTGTCAATGTTACCTCGCGAGTTTGTGACGTGGCAAAGGGTGGGGAAGTCTGGATTACGACAAACATTTTTGATAATATTATCGGCCAATTCGAAGTTGATTGCAAAGGAGAACATAGGTTTGATGGGATTTCTCAACCCTACATGCTTTATAAGTTAAAAATCTCATAAAGTGAGAAAGACTCTCCTTGTCCTCTAAGAAAAGCACACAACGGATGGGACAAAGTTTCAAGGGGGAATTTTTGGTGCAAATCAACTGAAAAAGATTTAAAATTTTAAAGCTGTTAAGAATCTAATTAAAAGTACATATGCTCACCTATTTCTGCCTTTTGGGTTTTATTTTAAGTTTGAGTTGGGGTATTTACCTTCATCATCTTTTAAAAATTTCGAAATTAGAGCGTAGAGAGGAGGGGCTAGTTTTAAGACAACAGAGGCTAGATGTTGGACGCGATTTCGTAGCAAATGCCTCCCATGAATTGAGAACTCCCATCACAATCATAAAAGGGTTTCTAGAAACGATGCGTGATATGCCAGAGATCTCGCAGGATCTTTTTAACGAAATTATGACCAAAATGCTCAGAAGCTGCGAGCGGATGGAGTCTTTAGTTAAGAGTCTTTTACTTCTAGCAGATTTGGAAAATTGTCCCAAAGGGGGATTTGAGGATTGTGACCTAGTGCATGTGATTGATGAGGTGAGTTATAATTTGATCTCCATTCATCAAGAGGCGACAATTGAAACCTACCTCAAAGACTCGAGTATTCGTATTTGGGCTAATACGGATCTTCTTGAGTTGGCCTTAAGAAATCTTTTGGAAAATGCAGTAAAGTATTCAAAAGGGGCTGCAAGGATTGCTATTCGCCTCGAAGTTTCTGAAACAAGTTGTAAAATCAGAATCAAAGATGAGGGGTTGGGTATTCCACAAAAAGATCTGCCTCATCTTTTTGACCGTTTTTACACGGTCGATAAAACCCATTCTAGACGCCTCGGTGGGGCCGGGCTTGGGCTATCGATTGTGAAAAAGATTGTTGAGAACCATAAAGGAAATATCTCGGTTTTTTCTAAATACCAGGAGTGGACGGAATTTGTGATGGAACTTCCTCTGGCAAGTCACCTCTCTTTAGCGGAAATGTACGCAACGTACCGCGAGCCTCAAGGCGTAACTTAGGATCCAGAACAATCATTTCTACTTTGTCTTGTTTTGGTTTTCTTGTCATTTGGTCACCAACAAGATCCCAAATTTTTGGATCTATCGACGTTTCTTTGATGAAAAGCTCTTGCAAATCCTTTTTATTGCAATAGGCCGACGACTTCTCTTCTAAAAACCGTTTTGATTCCTCTTTTAAAATTTTTGCTGCCCTTTCTTCCTCAAAAAGAGCGATTAAAAGGGGTATGGAGGCAAATCTTGAACAGATCGGACTGTGGTCTGATTTAGGAAAAATTTCCAGATAATCTGCTAAAGGGGGGTAGGAATTTTCTTGGCCAAAACAATAACCGGGTTTACCCTCTAAAGCTTTTAGTAGATTTTTTGAGGGCTCAAATAGATCATAAAGTGTAAAACTGGTAGTTTTCGGCTTTAATTTTAGAATGATAGCCCCTTTTTGCAAAATCTCCTCAAGAAGAGCATCACTATCAAAACCCAACGATTTGGGGTAAAGTAGGTTTAAAAATCTTGAGGCTACTTTTTTTAAAACCGGGTCTTGTTTAGTAAAGAGAGGTTTGAGGATCAGTCTTGAATTGAGTAAGTATCCTTTCTTTCTATGGTTTTCAAAAAGTTTAGCCTTTTTTTTGGTCTGTGTCCCTTTTTTTTCTTGGGTTTTGGTTGCTTGAGAAAGAAAAATATCGATTGCTTTGTCCTCAAGTTGAGCTTCAATCGCTAAATGCTGTAATACCCGTTCTTGAAAAAAAATGTGCTGACGAATTTTTGTATAAGAGCTCAAGGCAAGTAACGACAAAATAAAAAAAACAGAGAGAACAAAAGGAATTAGCTGCATACGTTCCCATTTTTTGTAGGTGTAAGCCGAAGTGATAAAAGAATACTTTCATTATAAAGTGTTGGCAGGCTAGCATCAAATTGGTGAGTTTTTGAGCGAACCCGTAAAAAGACTGGGGTAAATAAATCCCCCTCCTTGAGGTGCGTAATCTCGGTAAAACAGGTTTTTTTTTCCTCTAAAAGATAGCCTAGTAAAGAAATATGGGGCTTTTCGTCACTTTTCAAAAGAGGTAATCGCTCAATCAAATCCTCTTTTTCCCCCTTTTTTTCAAAAAAGAGAGTGCTGTTTTCAAAGTAAATTCGGGCATAGATGATCGGGTGCTTCTTTATTCTTCCGCCGGACGGGGTGTAGGCAAAACGACATTCCCCGCTAAAAGCATCAAGTTTTAAACTAAAAGTGTCATAATCAATATGATCTAAAGCTCTTTGAAGATAAACAAGACTCTGCGGAAAAGGGTTTGTAGTCGATTCCTCAAATTTTTTTGATGCAAAACAGAAAAAAGCAATCCACCCGCTAAGTACATACAGTAATATACCGGCCAATAGCATCGAAATCATAGCTTCGATCAAAGAGAATCCTTTTGGGGATTTTTTGGGTCGTTTCATTCCATAAAAAGTATAATTCTAAGCTAAGATTTTTTCAAAAAGGAATAAGCTTTTTTATTTTTTGCGATAGGCCATTAGACCTAAAATAAGAGCGACTCCGAGCAACGTAAAGAAACTACCGGTTTCATTTATAATCGAAATTTGATTATTAGGTAGCATGCCTAGAATGGATAAAAGTGCTATAAGAACACCCATACATGCATCACCTGCCACAAGTCCAGAGGCGGCCAAGATACCTTTTTGCGAGACAGATCCCAGTCTTTCAATTAGAGCATGCACGAGGCCGCCAAGCATAATGGTTGTCGAGAGATCAAGAGGAAGATATAAACCTATAGCGAAGGGAAGTATAGGAAGTCTTAATATGGCCAGTATTAGACCTAAAAAAACCCCTATCATGACAAATATATAGGGGAGATCCCCCTTGAGAATTCCGTTCGCTATAAAGGATAAAAGGGTAGCTTGCGGAGCCGGTAAATCGATGGAACCAAGGCCGTACGCTTGATTTAACAGGTGAAGGATAGAGCCCATAACCAAAGCAGGAAGAATTAAACCGATCATTTCTGCAATTTGCAATTTTGCAGGTGTAGCTCCTAATAAATATCCCGTCTTGAGGTCTTGAGAAGTTGCGGATGCAAGACAAATTGCGACACTAATAAATGCTACGCTAGTCAAACTCATCAAAAGATAAATTTTTTCTGTCCATCCAAGGACAAAAAAGAGTGTGCAGCTGATCAGAAGTGAGCAGATTAACATACCCGATGTGGGATTTGTTGAACTGCCGACAAGGCCTACTGTAATGGAGACAACGCCGGTAAAAAAGAATGCCAAAATTACAGTAATTATCACAGAGACAAGATTCATTTGAAAAATGGGGAGTGCCCATATTAAAAAGATGGAAACAATCGAACCCAAAATAAGAAATCCCATCGGAATATCTCGATCGGTTCTAGGAAGGTCGGGGCTATGTTTTAACCCTTTAAAGATATCTTTGAAGCCTTCAAGAACAGAGCTCAGCGCAATCGGGGCTATTTTTGCGAGGCTAAATATTCCCCCAACTGCAACAGCACCTGCTCCTACGTATCTTATATAGTTGCTCCATATGCCGTAAGAGTCGAGAGAATCTATGTTAACTGAGGCAGGGTAGATGATCGTGTCCGAAACACCAAAAGTGGAAATAAGGGGGATAAGAATCCACCAGCCCATAAGCCCACCGGCAAACATAGTACTTGCAATCCTAGGGCCTATAATAAAACCTACCCCGATAAGGGAAGGAGTCGCTTCTAATGTGAGAACTCCGTTGGGTTTGAAGAGATTAAACTTGATGCTTTCTTCAAAGAGTTTAATTCCGGATACAAAAAATTTGTAAACCGCTCCGATTAAAAGACCAAAACCTGCAACAAAAGCCCCGTCGTGTTCTTTTTCTTCACCAGCGCGTAAAATTTCTGCACAGGCGGTACCCTCTGGAAATTGGAGTTTCCCATGCTCTTTGACAATCACATAGCGACGCATTGGAATCATAAAAAGAATTCCGGTAACTCCTCCGATCAAGATGATCAGAAAAATTTCCAGAGAGCTTGGGGTAAGTCCTAAAAAAAAGAATGCAGGGAAAACAAAAATAACACTTGCAGCGATGGCCTCACCCACAGAGGCCATAGTTTGCACAAGGTTGTGTTCTAAAATAAAGCCATCTTTAAAAAGAGCTTTCATGATTGTCATGGAAAAAACGGCAGCAGGGATGGATGCAGAGATGGTCATTCCTATTTTTAATCCTAAATAGGCATTGCCAACAGCAAAAATGAACCCAAGGATGATCCCCAAAATTACAGCACGTAGCGTAAACTCTTTTGTTGACTGCTCGCCTCCGATATAGGGCTTGAATTGCGGCTCTTCCATGATCTTTACATAGATTATTAGGTTTGTTTAATGCAAACCTTATCTATTTCATTTTTTTGGTTTTACGACAATATAAGCCATGCTGCTATCCTTTTGTCCATCCAAAGCAACAAGATCAAGGGTAATTTTTAACTTGCAAAAAGGGTCTAAAGAGTCAAAGGTATACGTAATCTTTGCTTTTCGAGATGTAAAATTTTTTTTGTCCAACTCGATCTCTTCCCCATTTTTCAGGATTTTTTTTGCTCCAAATGGAGCATTAAATCCGTGGAGTAAAATTTTTCTTTCAAGAAAAAAATTGATCTTTTTTTGATTCAATTTCAATGATTTATAAAGAGAATTGGGGGCTTGAATAAGGGTGGAAAGAAGGACTGCCACAAGCAAAAAGGCAATCAAAACCTCAACAAGCAGGAAGGATTTTCGTTTGATCTTTTTCACTTTATCGTTAATATCATAGCCTACTCATTACATTAACCTAAAGATAGAATGAAAAAAGAGATCAAAGCACACTACAATCTACTCAAAGCCCAGGTTGCTTGGGATCCTTCTACCCCACATGAAAAATGGATGGTAGAAGATCTCTCTGCCGTTTCTGACAAAAATCTTCTAAAGCGATTGGAGGATCTTAAAGTCCCTGTTTCAAGTGCAAATTTGAAAAAATATTTGGAAGAGATCGAAACACCCGAAGATTTTTTGGAGGCAGTGACATTAGAAACGGATGGACCTGAAAAGGTAGAAAATGTCTATTTAATTCTATTTGAACTTTTCAAAAGGCATGCCCCAAAAAAAGAGAGCCTTTCCATTTTTGCAGACGGGCTTGATTTTCTAATACAAAAGTACGAGGTCACTTCGGGAAAAAACTGGGTCGAGATTGTTCCTTATCTAAAACAACTTGTCCATATTTTAAGGGAAAATTTGTCGGGTGTAAAAAATCCGAGTGAGGTTTTAGAAAAGCTTTCCCGCCATTTCGCGTATGATCTAGAAGGTTTTATTTATGATTTCATTGCGGATTTGATCGACTCTTCCCAGGAAGTTTTAGCGGAAGAATTTATCGAGTTGTTTTTTGATTACTTGACTAAACCCTATTGGTTCACCCTTCTGGAATATTATCTAAAAGGAGCTGATGAGGAGCGTTTAGAGAACTTATCGGATCTGGTAATGGAAATAAAAGATTTCGAATTCTCTTTAGAGGTTTTGCATGTTCTAAAAGAGGAGGAGAGCGATCGATTTTTCCCCCTTCTTTCTCATACGGTAGATTTTTCTAAAGATGAGGCCGATTTTGTGGAGCTACTCACAGTGGCACAAGAATTCTTTGAAGAAAAAGATAGGCTAAGAGAGATGATGGAGATCAAAAAGATTCTCGACAGTCGTTCGCAAATTGATGAAAAAAGGCGTTTACACCCCCAAGATGCCGCCTGCTCCCATTTCAAAAAAATTGTCGAAAGAGCCTAGGTTCCCTTAAAAAGGGCCCCTTGAGGGCCCTTTTTTATTTTAGGGGAGCGTAGCGATCTGTTTGGGGCAAAAATTCAGATAATCTGCTGCAACCAAATGGTATTCCACCCCATTTTTTTTCCCATAAAGGGGCAATTTCTTTGCATTATGAATGTGCCCAAATAGAACGTGTTGAATATTATATTTTTCAAAAAGATGGGAGAATCTCGATTCAGCCATAGTCGGTTCTATCGGGGGATAATGGGTCATTGCTATGCGTAAATGACCGGTTGGCATTTTTTCTAAGCTATTTTCTAACCTTTCGCATTCTATCATGAACGTCTTTTGATCTTGTTCGGATAAAGGTTTGATCTCGGGTTTTGTCCCTGGTACAAAATCGATGATTGCCTCCGAATTGATTTCGTTATTTTCCCAGAGGCGAGTTCCTCCAATACAGACACCATTTACCTCTAAAGCATTCTTATTGATGAAAGTAATCGAAGGATCCAAAAATTCGGTGAGCTTTTTGTCAGAAGGCCACCAATAGTCATGATTTCCTTTCAAAAGAACTTTTTTTCCGGGGAGCTCTTTCAAAAAATCAAAATCGGGTTTTGCCTCTGCAAGGGTCATAGCCCAAGAAATATCTCCAGGAATCAAAACGAGATCGTCTTTTGCGACAAATTTGTGAAAATTGTCGTAAAGTTTTTGTTCGTGCTCATGCCAGACTTGCCATTTGTCCCCCATTCTTTTTTTGGGCACACCCAGAGCTAGGTGGAGGTCTGCTATCGCAAAAATATTCATCAAAACGATCCTGAAGGCATTATATTTAGAAAATTATAGAGGAATCGGTTGAGGGAAATCAAGGGAAGTAGATCAGAAGCGGTAAGTTTTTGGGATATGGGCAAATCTTTTTGTGACAATGATCCCCTCTACAAGAATGATGTAGGGATCTTCATATTTTTTTAGATTTTTTTCATTGATAAGGACGACGCCTTCATCCAAAATTGTTTCTGCATCTACAAGAACGTTTTTTAGTTTACAGTTGTCGTGAATTTTAGTCGAAAAGGTCTCATATTTAGTCGTGTTATAGGGCTGATGCCCTACGATCACAGAATTCTCTATGTGGCAATCTTTTCCAATCCAGCTTTTTGGGCCGACTAGGGAGGCTAGAATCTTGGTTCCTTTACCGATTTTAGCCCCTTGGCAGACCATAGACTCCTCGATTATGTTGGAATGGAATTGTGCAGGAGCTGTAAAGTGGGGGGGGACTAAGATGGGGTGATGGGGATCATCAAATTTCAAACCCGATTTTCCTTTTGCAAGCAGTAAACATGCATCAAAGTACGATTTTACTGTGCCAATATCCTCCCAGTAATGCTCGTAAATATATCCGCCAACGTCCCTTTTTTTAATAAGATTAGGGATTAGATCTTTTCCGAAGTCATCCCCATGCTGCGTTGTTAAAAGTTGTATTAGAGCGTCGGTTTTGAAAAGATAAAGCCCCATTGAGGCTAAGTAGGGACGATCTCCCTCTAAAGAGGCTAAAGAGTCTAAAATTTTCCTATCCTGAGGTTTTTCGTGGAATTCCGTGATAATTTGTGAGGAATCTACCTTTAGAATTCCCAGCCTGGGGGCATCTTCTCTCGAAACAGGATGGCAACAAATGCATAAGTTCGCGTCAAGCTTTTCGATCAAATCTTTAACCTTGAAAAGATCCATGTTGAAGAGTTGATCACCGGAGAGAATCATTGTATATTTTGTTTTTGTCCTTACAAGGTGGTGCAGATTTTTGCGTATGGCATCGGCTGTTCCATTATAAAAAAGCAAATTTCCCTCAGAGTCTTCTTGGGGACTTAAAATACTCAATTTATAAGGGGCATTTGGATCTATAGGGTAGTGGGCATAGATATAATTTTCGATAGTATCTGCCAGGTACTGTGTGATCACAAAAATCTCTTGGGGACGCGATTTGATAGCATGGGAAAGGGAGATGTCAATAATACGCATGTCGGCAAAAGAGACTGCTGGTTTTGCAACATATTGCGTGAGTGGTTTAAGCCTTTCCCCTTTGCCGCCGGCAAGGATAATGAGGGTGAGATCCATATCCTCACTCTATGCAATAGGGTTAAATTGTCAATAACGCTCTTCAATTAAGATAAATAGATCTTTTGTAAAGATAAAAATTCTTCAACTTTTTTTTTGCAATGATTTAAAAAAGAGCTTTTTTTTAGATTAAAAGCTGAATCTCTTTTTTATGCGCATCAGAAAAATGGGTCTCTTCAAGGAGCTGCTCCAGCAGGGAGGCACGCTCCTCTATAGGTAGATGGTCCAATAAAAGAATTAAATAATTGATAAGTGCCGGATGTCTGATCACTTCGCTATCACAAAGCTGGTCGATTGCAATAAGCCCAACATCTGCATTTTTTAATAAGTTTAAAGCTTTAGCCGCGTAGGTGGATTCCAGAGAAAAGGGGCGTTGCTCTAATTTATCCATCAAAAAGCTTCTTGCTTCTTGATCAAAGGAGGCCAAAGCATCCAAAAGGGCATCTTCATTTTTGTTGTTTTGCTCTAAAAGCGCTTCAAAAAGATGGGGAATCGCTTTTGGGTCTTGTATCCCTTTAAGAGCGTCGGCTATTTTAGGGGCACAAAGGCCAAATCCGGGATAGAGGGGATCGTTCAGCCTGGGATTTTTAAGAGCTTTAAATAGAAATGGCAAAGACTCTTTAGATTCGATCACTATAGCATCGATCAGACTGTAGGGATCATCACCTAAATACAAAATCAATTCGTCAACTTTTGCCTCTATCGAATCGGGATTGTCATGGAGGTTTTTTTGCATTTTTTCCAACATGCTCTTCGACTCTTCCACCGCCTGTTTTGCTTTTGGTGGAAGATAAGAAAAAACATCCTCTGGATGGTGCTCCATGAAATCAAAAATCTTTTCGAGGTGATCGTTGGGATAGATATGGAGTGGATGAGTGGAAGTTTCATCGAGGGTTTTTTTGAAAAGGGAAAAATCCCCCTCAAAGTGAGCGTATCCCATCATGAGAATTTCTAAATCTACAGCGTCAGTGAAAGGCAGTTTGTTTTGCATGTTCTAAAAACTCTTTTGCGTTGTAGCTGGACCGAACAAACGGTCCGCTATAAACCTCTTTTAATCCTAAATCCAGCCCCTTTTGGCGGATGAGAGCGAATTCCTCTATTGTATAAAAGCGTTTCACTCTTAGTTTATTCACATCAGACCTGAGATATTGACCGATTGTGACCATAGAAGTGTAGCAGGATTTCAGATCCTCAAGGGTCTCATAAATCTCTTCCATGGTTTCTCCCAAACCTACCATAAATCCCGATTTTGTGACTAAGCCAGCTTCATGGGCTTTACGCAAAATGGTCAAAGTTCTTTCGTATGTAGCCTTGTGCCTAACTTTTGGCGTTAACCGTCTACAAGTTTCGATATTGTAATTAAACACATCGGGCAAAGAGGAAAAGATTGTTTCCAAAGCACAATTATCACCTTGAAAATCGGAGGTGAGGAGTTCAATAGAGGTGTTAGGATTTTCCAAACGAATTTTTTCGACAATTTTTTTCATTTGCAGGCTTCCTCCATCATCCAGATCGTCACGAGCTACTTGGGTGATCACCACATGGCTGAGATTTAACTCCTTTACAGACGCTGCTATTTTGTAGGGTTCTTCCGGATCTAAAGGTTTTGGTGTTTTTGAAAAATCAATAGCACAAAAGCCACAATTTCGGGTGCACTCTTTTCCTAACGCCAAAAAAGTGGCCGTTTTTTTTGTGTAACACTCATGTCGATTAGGACACTTTGCCTCTTCGCAAACCGTATTGAGACCAAATTTATCCAAAATAGCATCTGTTTCAAATCTTGAGTCAGAGATTTTTAATCTGAGCTTATAAGAGGAGGGGATTTTCCTCTCTAGTTGCGGTTCAGCGTCAAAAAGATCTTTTTCCATCAAACCAGTGCAGCCTTTCTTTTTTTCATTTGAGGAAAGTGGATCTGTTTATCTACGACCATTTCAAAAGGTTCGACCAGAGCTTCAGGGTAGGTCGGGTGGGCAAAAATAGTTGTATCGAAGGTGTCGAGCGTGAGCTCCTGGGTAAGGTAGATTGTGGCAATTGCGATCATCGTTGTAGCTTGTTCTCCTACAATCTCAATTCCGTGAACTACTTTTGTTTTCTCGTCGTAGTAGACTGTAATAGTTCCTAAAGTTTTAGCACTTGCAACCGCTTTACCGTTTGCGCTGTAGGGAAAAATCTGCCTTCTACCTTCTAAAACACCGACAACTGCGATTTCAGGTTTAGTGAAAATTACCTGCGGGACAAGCTTTGGATCGAAGTGTCTTTTTTTATGTCGGATCGCATCGACTGCTACTTTCCCTTGATAGGAGGCGGCATGAGCAAGCATAAATACACCGTTTACATCTCCAATAGCAAAAATATTGGGGATATTTGTGCGCATCTGTTCATCTACTTGTATAAATCCTTTAGTGTTTGCAAAAATCCCCGCTTTTTCAAGCTTGAGTCCATCGGTGAAAGGTCTTCTTCCAATCGCTACAAGGACTTTTTGTGCCGAAATTTTTTGATTGTTGTCTAAATGGAGCTCGACTTGTCCGTTTTGGATCGAGTAAGAGGTCACTCTTTTTTCCAATTCAAGGCGTATTCCCATAGACTTCAAGCTTTCTGTGAGTTGAGATGAGGGGGATTCTCCCACCGGTTTGATAATTTTATCGAGTGCTTCTATAATTGTTACATCGACTCCAAGACCTTGCATCATACAGGCAATTTCGCAACCTATGTACCCACCACCTATTACCGCAAGAGTTTTGGGGAGTTCTTTTAGGTCTAAAATGGAGGTGGAACTTAGGATATATTTATCATCGAAAGGGATGCTGGGAAATACCGACACCTCTGAACCTGTTGCTATAATGATGTAGGTGCCATCAATCATTTCGGTGCCTAAATCACTTTCTACGCGAATGCGTGTTTGTGATTCAAAAGAACCTACACCATCGATTAATTCCACTTCATGGCTCAAGATAGTAGTTTTGAGACCAGACTGCATGAGTTGAATCACCTGATCTTTTCGTGCACTCATTTTATCATAGTGTACTTTTACAGGGCCTTGGACTTCAATTCCATGTTTTTGAGCCTCTTGGGTGATCATTCTGTGGACTTCAGCACTTGTGATTAGGGCTTTACTAGGAATACAACCTCGATTTAAACAGGTGCCCCCTAAATCTTTTTGTTTTGAGATGAGAGCTGTTTTGAATCCTTGATGTGCAGCATAAATTGCTGCAACATAACCGCCGGGGCCAGCTCCAATCACTATCACATCAAAAGTGCGCATGAGTTTTCCATTTATTCAGGTTCGACTATTTTTTTAGTATAAGGGAATTGGTCATCCTAAATCAAAAGGTTTCATGGGAACCTTAAAACCAAAAGTTGAAAGAAATTTAAGACACCTGTTATTGGGCAAAAAAACTGCACCAGGAAAGGGAGCAAAAGAGATTATGACAACTGAGTACTCTAAACTTTGTCCTTTTTGCGAAGGATTTATTGACTTCTACTCACAAGATTGCCCCTATTGTGGCTCACAAATGGAAAAAAATGAGCTTAACGAAAAATTCAGTCCTATCTACACGACAAAAAATGAAGAACCTATTGTTGTACTCCAGCCAAATAAAGGGGAGGCTAGCTCTTTTTTTCCCATTATAATCGGTGGTGTTTTGGCCCCCTTGGCATTTTTTTTATGGCTCGTGGGTGGCGCAAAAGGGGTGGATATCACTATCAAGACCATTGGGATGCCCTGGATTTTTTTAGCATCATCGGTGCTTTTAGTTTATGGTTTATTGAAAAAAGAAAAAAATGGCTTTTAAAAAGCTATTTTTAGACCAGCATGTATCCCGGTAAAAAAAGTTGAGGAGCCATTAAAGGGGAGCTTATTAGATCCTTTATTGAGGTAAATCCAATCTCCTCCAACCGATAATCCAGTGTAAAAATTGTCATTAAAAAAAGAGCCAACCCACTCGAAGCCCGCCTGTAAATCTATACTGTACCTACTGTAGGTTTGAGTAAGTTTTTGATCAGTAAGTGTTCGGCCTAAAAAAGTTTCTGATTGGAAATCTTTGAATGTACCTGCATACCAAGTCCCTAAAGCCTCGCCTGTTAAGAAGAAATTTCCGAAAAGTTGAAAAAAACCGGTGACTCCTATTTGAGGCCCGACTCCGTAAAATTTAGAGGACCGGAAGAGAATATCTGTACCAGCTGCAAATGTTCCCCCATCGTAAGTCACATCGTAACTTTGGTTGAGCCATAGATTCCTTACCCCAATTTTGGGATATATCAGAATGTCCTGACTTAAAAGATTGAATATAGCGTAAGCGTCCACAATCCACAGATCTTGTTTTCCGTATATAGAGGAAAAGCGTGTGTAATCGCTTGGCAATTTATCGTTCCATAGTGTGAAAAGGGGGTAAAACCCCTCTAAAGCTGAGGTTCCATACCTCTCGTTCAACGCCCCTTGGTAGGAGGTAAATCTTGCCCCCACTTCCCCAAAAAAAACATCATAATATCCGCTCACTCTATAGCCTGGCCGCCAGGAATAGGTGGGTTTGTCAATCCGATTTAAAAGAAAATCCGTTGTGGTAAAAACGGGGGAGGAGTGGGTGGCACAACCAAAATCGTTTTGGTATGCTGTCCAGTAGAGAAATTCTCCCTCAAGTTCAATATTTGTAAGACTATTTTCAGCACTTAAAATGGGAAAAAAAGAAAAAAGAAAAAGGTAAATCCCTGGGACCGGATTTTTTTTCATGGGTAATCTTGACCTCGAACAAAAAATTTTTTGCTACTTCTATCCTCATATGGCCTGTTTTATTTTTTTTATTCCAGAGATTACCTTTAATAAGTGAAAAAAAGGGTAAAGAGGATCCCCCCCCCCTTTTTTTAATTACCCTATTTAACTTACGGAACCAAAGGTAATTGATGCGTTTCCCACACCGCCCGACACAGAGCTTGTAATCACAGTACCAGTAATTCCATTGAAAGTAGGTCTTTGAATCCCTTTTGGGGGGGTAAAATAGATATTTGTAGTGTATGTAACCGATGGATTGGAAATTTTAGAAATAATAACATTCTCCAAATTTGTAATTGAGCCCAAAGGTATTGGGAAAATTTGGGAAGATGTGTACTCATTAACGCCAATTTTGACTTTCGTGTCGTTACCGATCCCCGCAATTTGGGTGTTATAGGTTTGAGTCGAGCTATAAGGATTTACCAATGTCTGTCCAGCTAGGCTTCCGAAAGTGAAGGTTAAATAGGGTTCTTCTGAGACGTCAAACTTCAATTGGCCATCTATTCCTAACTGGTCATCATAGGCAAATGCATAAATTTGAGGAGGGTTATCGGGAAAAGATTGGTGAATCGCTTTTGCATAGAGATCATAAAAAGGGCCCGACTGAGAAGGGTACGCTACCTGTAAGAAAGTATTTGTGTAGTAATCGGTTTTGTTAGCCGCAAAAAAAGACATGTTTAGAGTCTGACTGGATCCAGTCACTGGGAAAATTCCACTCGAAAATCCCGAGGTAAGATTTTTTACCAGAACTTTTTGCACATCCGTTGTGGCTCCAAATTCAGCAAAGTCAGCCGAAAAAAATCCATAGGAGTCTGCCGGAAGATTAAGAGATGACGATAAGGTGGTAACACCTGAAGAATTAGTGAAATTAAATTTGTAAGGTGATGAGGTGTCTGTAGTACCTGTCATGATGATATTGTAGGGTGGGGGAACCTCTGTGCAGTCGATAAAAAGCCTATTAGGTCCGCTTGAGCCGTAAAAAGTTTTCCAGACACTATTCACCCAGTTGAATGGCTCGACAAAATAGCTAGCATTCGACAAATAGTCGGGAGGAAAAATCGGGGTAGAGGGGTTGGTACTAGTAAATTTAATTGCCTTTTGAGTGGAGGCAAGTCTTAAATTGACTAGAGAACTACCAGGGAGCTCGTAATTAATAAATAAGTTATTCCAAAGCTTAGATACGGTTTGATCATCCGAGGAATTTAAGATCCGCTCAAAAGCGGTAAAGCATGAGGATCTACCTTGCCAAAAACCGCAGCTTTGAGTGGGATTACTTGATGTAGGTTTTGTCAAAAGAAGCTGTGTATAAATAGGCAAACCAAAAAAATCGACGGCAGTTACGTTCACTACACTTAAACGGCCAGTGGGCAAGAAAGACATTTCCGCTTTATCAAAAAGAAGATAGTAGTTGGGATCTGTATTCACTAGGGGATCATTTTCTGCAATATCGTAGCCACCCTGAGAGTTGGGTTTTGTATAAAAGTCAAGGGCCCACTGATTCGCAGTTCCACCAAGCGCGCCAATCGAAAACGAGATTCTCGCCGACTCCAAATAGGGTACGTAGAGATAGGGGTTTCCGTTGAGCTTTGGAAGAGAGCTCAGTTTAAAGGCGTAGTCTAAAGAGGATTTATCCGCCGTGGTATTTATTCGCACCCCTTTACCTGTTGCCGGATCTACTTGAATAAAACAGGACTGTGTCGGAGTGATCCCTTCTCCAATCGGGACTTTTCCCGTGATCACAACCCATGTATCAAAAAGAGCCGCATTCGGATCCACAAAAGTGATCGGAAGGAAATCGGTTGTTGGGGAAGGGGGAGTAGGGGGAGCTGGAGGAGCTGGTGGAGAAGGGGGAGCTGGAGGAGGCGGAGGCGGAGGTGGAGGTGGAGCTACACATCCGGTATCACAGGTGTTTAAACTTTGGCATAAGGTGAGTGGAAAAGGAGAATTAATCGGGAATTGTAAAATGTAGGTTCGATTGTAAGCAATCGGGTTGGGTGCTGCAGGGGAGCTGTATCCAAAAGCATTTATCAGGGAAGGGATTTCATAAAAATCCCAAACGATAAAGACCGTCTTACCACTGTAAAGCTCATTAGATAAAACCTCGTCTACTAAGTCTGCAGGCGATCCGCTGTCATATCCTAAGTGTAAAGGGACACGAAAAGTTCTGGAGGAGGGGATCAGAGATTGGATCACATTAGGGCCGGGATTATCCGCCGTTTGTCTTGCTCCGTACAGGGCGGCAGGTGGCCCATAAAGGTTGAGAGGCGAAGTGTTTGTAAGATAGCCCGGAAAATAATTTGCACGAGCTATACCGCTACAGCTCCCAGTTGTTGTCAAAAAGCCATTTGTATCCGATTCTGCATAACTTACAATCACTACTTGTTGAGGTGTGGCAAAACAGCACCAAAATACCAGACAGGAAAATAGGGTAAACAAAGAGGGGCGAATACGAAAGTGAGACGTCATAAGTCCAACAAACTCTTTAAACACATCCTAGTGTATACCAGAGCGAATTTGCCTTTTCAAGATCTTTATATATCTAGGTAAAAGTTTTTTGCCGAATCCATCTTGTAGCGATCCATTTTTCTCCCGCTAAAACGGGTGCGCCCCCATGAAGAGTCTCGTAGAATACTTGACCATTTTCATCGCAGTTATAGAAAACAAGTAAAGCGCCTCTTTTAGGAGTGATAGATAAATCTAGGAGGGGAAAAATGGTTTCACCACCCGAAAGGGGCTCTTGAAGGTATAAAATACAGGTTGCAACCCTTTGCCCACCTCTCTTGAGCGTCTCTATCCCGCCAGCTGTCTGGGGATTAAAAAAATCGTAATGGGGTTTATACTCTTGGGAGGGTTTATAACAAAGCACTTGAATCCATTCGCCGTTTTTTTGTGCAAGGCCAGTGAGACTAGCAATTTTTTTTTCAACAAAACCGACAATTTTATCCTGCATCATAGGATGAAAGTACATGTCGCTGCTGGTGCGACCGGAATTTATAACTCCGTAAGATTTTCCCGTTTCATCCACAACTGTCGATTGTTTTAGATGCGGCCGTGCTTTGTGGATTAGGTGTTCGCAAACACTCTTGTCCACAAAATTTTCTACTATATAGATCTCCGGAGACCTGCTAAGGATTTTTAGGTCTGGGATATCGGTTGGTATTCTAGACTCTAAATAGAAAATAGCAGTGAAAAAAGAAAAAAAAATACGGAGGTATTTAGACATCTTTAGACCTTTTTCTTGATAGATCTCCTTTTTGCTTAAGAGCAAAAAAAGAGATCTATTTTCAAAATTCTTAGGGGTGCGCGGTTTCGAGTTCCACAATTTTGGATGGGGATTGCTCTTTTTGTGATAAAGAGTCGATGGGCAAATCGATTGTTTCCAGGCTCTGAGGCGAAATAAAACCGGGCATTTCACGAATCGACATGGTCTTCAACGTCTCCAAAAGTTTTTCCGAGTTTGGGAGCATCATTTGCATAGAGAAAAGAGCATGTGTAATCTCTTGATAGAGATCTTCACGGAAAAGCAGGAATAAGCGGAATGCTTCATGCTTGAATTCTAAGAGGGGATCTTTTTGTGCAATCGTCAAAAGACCCACTTCAGTACGCAAATGGTCAATTGAAAGAAGATGTTGTTGCCACAGATGATCAATGTTACGAATAAAGACGTTACGTAGCACACCCTGGAGAACAGAGCGGGGCTCTACCTGTTTTCCCGCAGCTGTCTGGATCATTGCAATCATTTTGGCTTCATGGTCAAGTTTTTTGACATACATGTCGACAGCCTTTTTTATAAAAAGCTTTTCAAGCTCTTCTACAGAAGAGTAGTGATTCTCAATCTCTTCCTCTGAGAAACGGATAGGCATGTGCGCAAAAACAGTTTCTTGGAACTGGCGCATTCTATCTGCGTCAATTCGAGTGTTCTCTTTGAATTCTTTCTCAATCAAGATGGAGCAAACACCTTCAAGAACTCTTTTTCCAATTGAAAAAGGGTTGGGATTTTTCAGGATATCATTACGGAATGCATACACCTCTTGACGCTGCAAATTCATCACATCATCATATTCGAGGGTATGTTTGCGGATCGCGTAATTTCTTTGCTCTACTCTTTTTTGTGCTGTTTCAATAGAGCGATTAATCAACCCTCCTGTAATAGCCTCACCCTCGGGAGGGCGGAAGCGCACCAGGAACTGACTTAATTTCGGGGAGGTAAATAGACGCATGAGGGGATCTTCAAAAGAGACGTAGAATTTTGAGCTGCCCTTATCTCCTTGACGGCCCGATCTTCCGCGAAGCTGTCTATCGATACGTCGCGATTGGTGACGTGTGGTTCCGACTACATGTAGCCCACCAAAGGATTCGACCTCTTTAGTAAGCTTGATGTCGGTACCGCGGCCTGCCATATTTGTAGAAACCGTAATCGCCCCTTTTTGGCCCGCCATTGCGATAATTTCGGCCTCTTTTTCGGGCTGTTTTGCATTCAAAACGTGATGCGGCAAACCGGCTTGTTGTAAAATTCTTGAAAACTTTTCTGAAGCTTCTACAGTCTCTGTACCAACAAGAACGGGTCTTCCCAATTGATGTTTTTCTTGGATATCCTTGAGAATCGCTTGGAATTTTTCCCTTTCGGTCATGTAAATTTCGTCATCGGCATCAAGGCGCTGATTCGGGCGGTTTGTGGGGATTTGTAGAACTTCAAGGGTATAAATTTGTTTGAATTCTGTCGCTTCAGTCATGGCCGTACCGGTCATTCCGGCAAGGCGCTCATACATCCTGAAGTAGTTTTGCAGTGTGATGGTTGCATAGGTTTGCGTTTCTCTTTGGATGGGCAAATTCTCTTTTGCCTCAATTGCTTGGTGCAATCCGTCAGAAAAACGGCGCCCTGGTTGTGGACGACCAGTGTTTTCATCAATGATAATGATTTTTTTGTCTTGAATGATGTAGTCAACATCCTTTTCCATCGTCAAGTGGGCTCGGAAAAGCTGACGCAAGTTATGAGCGCGCTCTTTTTTATGAGCATCCTCTTCTCTCACTTTAACTCGCTCTTTCATTTTCTCTTCTTCAGAGATCGATTTTTCATCAATGTTTTGGAATGCTTCAGCTAGATCTAACAGGGTGAAATCGTCAGTGCCCCCTTTCCAGGCCGATATCCCTTTATCTGTAAGCTCAAAATCGTTCGATCTCTCATCAATAATAAGATAAAGATCGGTCAAAAGCTCAATCTTCTCCTCTTTATTGACTTCGGCATGCAGATAGGTTTCTAAATTTTCTAGATCAGCGCGGATATCCGGTAATTCTTTTGCTTGGCATAAAGTTCTGTTTGTGGGCACTCCCTTAGACACTTTCCAAAGAAGACGAATCGCGTCATTTTTGAGTTTTGTCTCTTCTTTGGTAAGCTTGGGAAGCTCATCCAAGTCTTTAAAAAGCCCCATCTTATCCAAGATAGTTTTTGCCTGCTCTGCTAAATTTTGACAGTGTTTTTTTTGTAAAGCTACAAGGGCATTGACATCCTCTTTCAACTCATCGTACATCTGACGGGTTTCCCCTGCAGGACCAGAGATGATTAGAGGGGTTCTTGCCTCATCGATGAGAATAGAATCCACCTCATCTATGATCGCAAAGTAGTGTTTTCTTTGGCATTGCTCTTGGACGTCTTGAGCCATAGAGTTATCTCTAAGATAGTCAAAACCGAACTCAGATGCGGTACCGTAAATGATATCGGAATTGTAGACGTCTTGTTTTTCCATCGGGGAGGTTTCGTTGGTCAATGCACGCACATCCAATCCAAGCCATCTAAAAATGACCCCAATCCACTCGCAGTCCCTTTTTGCGAGATAGTCATTGACGGTGACCACATGGACACCTTTCCCTGTTAAACCATGCAAATAAGCGGGCATAGAGGCCGTAAGCGTTTTTCCCTCTCCCGTTTGCATTTCGCAAATCGTTTGATTATGCATCGCAATTGCTCCGACGATTTGCACATCGTAGGGGACCATGTCCCATTTTTGGTCATACCCCGATACATGCACATCGGTTCCTACGAGGCGTCGGCAAACATTTTTCACGACAGCATAAGCTTCGATCATAAGATCGTCCGTTGTCTCCCCTTTTCTAAGACGGGCGCGGAATTCGGCCGTTTTTGATCGAATCGCATCATCTGAAAGAGTTTGGAGTTTTTCTTCTTCTTTGTTGATCTTTTGAACAATTTTGAAGTACTTGCGGACCGTGCGAGTCTGCTGTGTGCCAAATATCCGTTTTAAAAGGTCGAAAATCATGAAAAAACCCTAATTCTTGATCCTTGAGCATAAACGATGTGAAAGATATAATCAATTTTTATGACATCGATTAAACTACTCGACAGAGAAACAAAAGAAATATTTGAAGAGCAACCCCCAGCGAAAAATGCCTTAGTGTGGTTGTATAAAGACAATCTGATTAGTAAAATAGCCCGCTTCCTTATAGCCTATGTCCCTTTTTTGGGCTGGGCTTACGCGAAATTTCAAAAAACACCTTTAAGTAAAAATTCTATAGACCCTTTTATAGAAAAATATCATGTAAATAGAAGCGAATTTCTTACAGAAAATTTTTCAAGTTTTTCAGACTTTTTTGAAAGGAGGTTAAAGGCCTCAGCTCGCCCCATACATAGTGATGAAAAAAAACTTGTAAGTCCCGCAGATGGTAGGGTAAAGCTCATAGAGGAAAAAACTTTTGATGTGAAAGGAAAAAGTTTTTCTTTGGAAAAGTTGGTAAACGACACCAAACTGGCAAAAAAATTTGAAAATGGAAAAATTCTAACAGTTCGTTTAGCTCCGCAAGACTACCATAGATTGCATGCTCCTTTGGACGGAAGGGTCCTGTCGGTTAAAAAGATGAAAGGGCCTCTATTTTCTGTTTCTCCTATTGCTCTAAAAAAGAACCTGTCCATATTACAGGAGAACAAAAGAGTTCTCTTAGAGTTTGAAAATTACGCTATGGTTCTAGTGGGTGCAACTTTTGTTGGTACGATCCATCTTAAAGTTAAGGAGGAAGACGAGGTCAAAAAAGGGGACGAAATTGGACACTTTTCTTTTGGCGGTTCCATGTGCGTTCTTCTTTTGAAAGAGGGGGTTTCTGTTGAGGAGGATCTCCATTTTCCAGACGGAGAGGTGTTGATTAAAATGGGTCAACCCATCGCATCTCTTTAAAGCGCAGGTTTTTTAATAGCTGAACAGAAAGGGCATTTTTTTGGATCATGAGGAGATGCCCTGCAAAATTCCCGTCCGGCAAAAATAATTTGCAAATGTACTTTGGACCAAGAGCTTTTTGGAAAAAGTTTTTTCAAATCCTCCTCAACTTTTAAAGGGTTTTTTGAGGATGAGAGCCCCCAGCGATTTGCAAGACGTAAGATGTGGGTATCAACTGGAAAAGCATCGTGGCCAAAAGCTTGGGCTAAAACGCATAGGGCTGTTTTTCTCCCCACACCCGGAAGTTGCATAAGCTCCTCCAATTTGGGAGGAACTTCTCCCTTAAAATTTTCGAGAAGCATTTTAGAAAGGGAGGTAATATTTTTTGCTTTTTGTGGGGATAATCCGATCGGGCGGATGATTTTTTGGATCTCATCAACTCCTAAAAGGACCATTTTTTTTGGCGAGTCGGCAGAATCAAACAAGAAAGGAGTGATCTCGTTCACTTTTTTATCCGTGCTTTGTTGAGATAACAAAACAGCGACCAAAAGAGTAAAAGGGCAACGGTGCTTGAGAGGAACATCTACGTTTGGATAGGTATTGTTTAATAAATCGTGGATAATAGAGGCCTTTAGCGATTTTCTCATACGATCTATTTTCCTACGCAAAAGTGGCTGAAGATTTGATTAAGAACCTCTTCAGATACGTTTCTGCCGATGATTTCGGATAACGAGTAGATAGCCGATTTGATATCCATCACTAAAAGTTCTCCACCCACTCCATTTTCTAGCCCCTCTTGGACTGTTTTCAAAAAAGCAACAGCCTGCTCAATAGCCTTGAAGTGGCGCTCCTTAACTAAAATAACCTCCTCTTTTGATAAGAGGCCGTTTTGATTTTCTATCCACTGTACCAAAAGTTCTTTGAGCACGTCTAATCCGGTCAAATTTTTCGCAGAAATTAAAACACCTTGGTGTTTTCGGGATGGTTCTAATAGATCCGCTTTGTTGGTAACTACGATCGTCTTTTGTGGATCCATTTCAGAAAAAAGCAGGTTTTCAAAGTCGGTTGAAGGGCGAGAGCCGTCTAATAAAAAGAGGACCAAATCACTCTTTTCAATGGCCTCCAAAGAGCGGCGTATCCCCTCCTTTTCAATACTTTCATCGGTATCTCTAATACCAGCCGTGTCAATTAAGGTAAAATGGTGCCCATAAAGATGAATTTCCCCTTCAATCAAATCACGTGTTGTTCCCGCTATAGGGGTGACAATAGCGCGCTCTTTTTCCATCAAAGCATTTAAAAGTGAGGATTTTCCAACATTTGGCGCTCCAATGAGGCAAAGTTTTGTCGAGGTATTGAGCGTGCTTCCGGTGTAGAAGGTGTTTTTAAGTTTTGTTAATGAGTCGATAATTGTTTTGAGTTTTATTAGATACTCTTCAGTTGTGATAAATTCTAGCCCCTCCTCAGGGTAGTCTACTGACGCTTCCAAAATAGCAGCCAGATAAAAGAGCTCCTCTTGGAAAAAGAGAATTTTTTTGGATAAAAGCCCCTCAAGCTGATTTTTGGCCGCTTTCAAGGCGGCATCATTTTTTGCATGGATCATCATTTGTATCGACTCGGCTTTTGCTAAGTCGATTTTGCCATTCATAAAAGCTTTAAGTGTAAATTCACCGGGAAGGGCTAATCTCGCCCCTGCGATGTGTGCAGCTTGTAAAATTTTTTTACAAATGAGCTGACCACCGTGGCATTGAATTTCTACAACGTCCTCTCCGGTAAATGAGCGTGGAGAGAGCATCTTAAAAACTAAGACCTCATCAAGAATCTCTCCACAAGGACTCAAAGCTTTAGTAAGGTAGACCCTATGGCTCTCTTTATAAGTGAGATCGATTTGAATGATTTTGTTTGCAACCTCCACAGCCTCAGGGCCACTGATGCGGATAATCCCTACCCCGCCATCTCCGGGGGGAGTGGCGATCGCTGTAATAGTCTTTTTCTCGCTCATAAGGCGACAATATTAGCAGATTTTTGTCTGCAGGGCAACTTTCAAAAGCTCTTGAAGATCGGTTTTTTCTAACACACTCTCTTGAGCCTTTAAGATTTTCTTTCTTGCTTCTACACTCGAGTAACCGATATTCACAAGAGCCTGCACACCATCTTCTATTAAAGAATTTTCTTGAGAAAATGGGTCCAGTTTACCGCTGAGTTCGACAATAATTCTTTCGGCCGATTTTTTTCCTATCCCTGGAACTTTGATGAGCGTTTGTACCTCTTTCAACTCAATGGCTCTTTTTAAAATTTCTTTTGATAAGTGTCCTAGTAGGGACAAGGTGGTTTTGGGGCCGATATGAGGGTGAAGAGTCTCAAAAAGTTTTTTTTCCTCTTTTTCAAGAAAACCAAATAGGCGATTGGAGTCTTCCCGAACAATTTGTGAGGTGTATAATAAAAGCGTTTCGCCTAAACGGTGGCAGATTTTGTCGAAAGTAGTTAAAGGGATCCATATTCCATAACCTACTCCATAGGCGAAAAGGGTGGCTTTTTGTCCGTTTAAATCGATCAGTTTACCTTCGACACACTCTATCATACGATTCCTGTTTTTATCCGGTTGAGATGACAGTAGGCTAACGCAATCGCATCAGTTGTGTCAAACGGGGTTTCAAAAGGGCGTTGAAATAGAAGCCTACACATTTTTTGCACCTCCTCTTTTGTTGCATTCCCTTTTCCCGTGATCCCCCTTTTTGCCTCGGCCGGTGAATACTCAAATGCCTCAATGTTTTTTTGGTCTGCAGCTGCTAAAATTACCCCTCTGGACATCGCAATAGCCATAGTTGCTCTCGGGTTCAATCCCACAAATTGGGATTCAATAGCAATTTGGTCTGGCGAAAATTTTTCAAGAATTTTTGTCGCCTCCCGAAGCAATTCTCCTAAACGCTTTTGAAGAGAATTTTTTGAGGCTATAGCGATGAACCCGGCCTCAATGAGATGGATTTTACCCTGAATTTGAGTTAAAAGAGCCCAGCCGGTTTTTTCGGTCCCCGGGTCAAATCCTAAAATGATTTTTTTCATAGAGGGTCAATTTTTTGTCTATTTTCACTATAGAAGAAAAATCTCATCTTCAGCAAGCGCCATCTCTTTTTTAAAAATCGGTTTTAAAAAAATTAAAAATATTCTTTAAACCCCGTTAAGAGGCGATTTTTGACTCTTAATGCAAAATTAAAATTTTACTTATATAGATTGAATAGGCATACTGGGTTAAATAGTTAAGGAGATTTAGCTATGAGTACAAAACCAGGAAGCTCTACAGAAACTGTAGGCGGTTCTTTTTTCGATTTTTGTGGCAGGACAAGAAAGGTTCCTGAAGAGAGCGAAAAAGGATTTTTTGATAGCATCACCGATTTTTTTGGGATGGGATGCACCTCACGAAGAGGGCTTGCATCCATATTTAGTAAAGAAAGAATAGCCCCTGAAGAAGGGGAAAAACTGATGAAAAATCTCTTCAAGGCCTTAACGGAAAAAGGGACTTTAAGGATGAATCCATCAGATTATGAGAGACATGTCCGTACTGAAATGGCAAAAAGAACAAACGGTGTCATTTGTCGCGAATGTTTTATTTTTAAAGAATTTCACAGAACTGAATTAAGGCAAGTCGATCAGAGAATAGATCCGACAAATCCTGTCACAGCATTCACCCTTTTTGAGGGGATTAATGGAAGGGATGTAGCCGAATTTTTGCAATCGAGATGCCAAGTGGTACTAAAAGCTTTAGTTTCACAAGGCCATTCCCCCAAAGAGGTGCTATTACGCACATTCCATGAACTGGAGGCAAACGTTTTATCCAACCGGATCTTTACTCAGCAGGGGGCTGGGGGAATTGTGTGCCTTATTGATCACGAGAATGCCCTTATATACACTGCAACACTTGGAAATTCGCGTGCTTATATTATTCAAAAAGGTGCCAAAGGGGGCGCTATCCCTTTGAGTAATATAAGAAATTTCTCGTCTAAAAAAGATATTCAGCGATTGGACAGGGCGTTGAAAGCTCTTAAAGAGCAACGGGGAACTTGTTATCTGCCATTTAGTGGTGAGTACCGATGGCCAAACGCAAAAGAGGGTGTACCCCATTCTAGGGCGTTGGGTTTATTGAGTTATAATGCTTACCGAGGTTTGGATAAACCTTTGTGGCCAATAAGCGCAAAGCCTAAAATCACATGCTATCCTTTACATGGTAAAGAAACACTTGTGATGGGGACAAAACCCTTTTTTGATAGTTATCCCATTGAGTTGTTTGAAGAGGCAATCGTAAGCCACTCCAAATCGGATTTACAACATGTTATCGTCAAAGCGATGCCCCTTGGTAAAGAGATAAAAGAATTTTCCGGAGTGGTCTTGGCGAACTTTCAAGAAAAAAGGGATTAGTTCTTAAAATGACTGCTTTTGAAAAATAAGATCCGGGTCGCTTTTGTTTTAAAAAAAGCGGCCGGGATCTTTATTTATTGAGTTTAATGCAGCTGCAGTTCCTCTTCTGAGGTCTTTCTCGCACTTTTCACTGTTCCTAGGTAATCAGGCATCTTTAATCCAGCCATTCCTGCCACATCATGTAAAGGTGGTAGGGATTTGACAAACTGACTTAAAAAGTTTGATGTCGTAGATTTTTGGTTATCTCCTTGATTTCCCGAATCCCAGACAGTGATTTTATCAATCTTGATATTTTTTATCGCTTCCGTTTGTAGAGAAACCATAGTCTCGAGCTTCTCCATCAATAGCATTGTAGAAGCACTTTGAGCATCTTGGTTGCAAGCATCGATAAGCTGTTTATAACCTCGTGCTTTTGCGTCCAAAATTTTTTGGATTCCTAAAGCCTCAGCCTCTTTTATCAATAAAATCGCCTCTGCTTCCCCTTTTGCTACTAAAATTTTGCTTTGGGCTTCTGCTTGAGCTTCGATTTCAATTTTGCGTTTTTCGATTTCTTGGGGGACAATCTGTTCTGCCTCCAATCGTCTTGTGTTAGCTAAGGATTTGGCTTTTTGGATCTCCGCTTCCGCCTGTTGCAGAGCTGTTTGGCTTCTGCGTTTAGCCTCAGCCTCTTTTTCTGCAAGCATCGCATTCGTAGAAGCGATTTCTGCAGCCGATTCGTTTTCTCCTTTCACTGCATCCGCATTGTAGCTGGCGACAAGAATTCTACAATCCCTTTCCTGAGAAGCTTTACCCACTTCTCCCTGCTTTTCTTGTTCGGCAACGTCCACTTTGGCCTGGTTCACAGCTGTTGAGGAGGCTTTTTTTCCTATGCTATCGATATACTCTGATTCATCAGTAATGTCGGTGATATTGACGTTTAGAAGAGTAAGACCGATTTTGTGGAGCTCCTCTTCTATGTTGTCTTTAATCGCTTCTAAAAATCTCTCACGATCTTGATTGATCTCCTCAATTCTCAACGAGGCAATAGTTAAACGAAGTTGACCTGTGATTATTTCGGTAGCCATCATTTCGATACTACGCGCATCAAGTTCTAAAAGGCGAATAGCAGCATTTTGCATGATTTCGGGGCTTACCCCCAAGGCTACAGTAAAGGTGCTAGGTATGTTCACGCGAATATTTTGTTGAGACAAAGCCCCTTTTAAAGAGATGTGTATGGTCTTGGGTGTAAGGTCTAAAAATGCATACCCTTGGATCAAAGGCCAAACGATCCGTCCACCCCCGTGGTGGCACTGAATGGTTTTTCCAAAGCCCACTCGGCCATAAATAACTAAAATTTTATTTGAGGGACAGCGTTGATAAAGCTTGATGGAGAGTAAGAGCAAGAAACCTAACGTGCCGAAAAGGATTAAGGTCATGGATGCCATGGGACCCCCTTAGTTCGTAAAAAGTTTAGGATGCGGACAAGAAATTTTCAAATCGGTCCGGCTATTTTTGGATTATATCCTACAAAATATTATATTTTTTGATGAAATGAGTCAAATAAATTTCTAATCAAAGCGAGCAAAAGATCTTAGAACATGATGCCCAAAAAGGCTGATTGTAAGACCTGTTAAAACGAGAATGGTCGCAAATATTTTCCACAAAACAAGTGGTTCATTCAAGAAGATCGCAGCCCCTAAAAGAGCAAAAATGGGCGTAAGGAGTGTAAAGGGGGTGACCGCTTTTAGAGGATAATTTGTAACAAGCCAACTCCATGCACCATAGGCAAAAAGCGTAGCAAGATAGGTGATATAGCCCACCCCGATCCAAAAATCAATTTTTTGATCGAGAATAGTATTTATCAAGACCGCTGGTCCCTCAATGAAAAGGCTTAATAAAAATAAAATGGGCCACGCAATAAAGCTCCCCCATGCAACAAGCGAAATGCTGTTTACATTTCCCATTTTCTTGGTTATCAAGTTTCCAGCGCTTGAGCAGACCGCGGTTCCGATAATAGGGAGTAATCCTTGAGCCGATATGGAGCTATCAAGATGGGCAATCACAATTCCAATCCCCACAAAAGAGATTAAGCAACCTATCACATTCCAAAGACGAATTTTTTCTTGGAAAACAAAAATTCCTATAAAAACACTAAAGAAAACCTGTATCTGCAGAAGTAGCGAAGCGAGCCCCGCCGGCATTCCAAGAAAAAGTCCTAAAAAAAGGAGTCCGAATTGGATCACAAACATCACAATTCCGTAGAGAGTCAAAAGCCAAAAGGGGGTTTTGGGTCTTTTTATAAAAAAGATAAAGGGGATGCTAGACAGAAAAAAACGGAGCGCACAAAGGGCAAGCGGTTTGGTTTCGACAAGACAGTACTTGATGACAACAAAATTCAGACCCCAAATTGCTGTAATCAATAGAGAAATAAAAAGGCTTAAAAAGGGCATAATTGCTTTTTAGCTCCTCTTGAGGTTTCAGACTATACCCCTTTTAGGAGTTCTTTGGCGAGAAAAGAGGAGATTTCCGAGATGAAACCCGATTCTGAACGGTGCTACAAACAGTTCTAAAAAACTTTTTTCAATGATGATTTGGGATTTAACAAAAACCCTTTTTGTTTTAAAACCGAGCAGTTGTTAGAATTTTTAAAAAACTAGACCAAAGAATTTTTTTGAAAAATCATAAATCTGACCTTGATATGAAAAAATATGGTGTTGTGATTTTAGCGGCAGGGGATGCTTCCCGATTGGAGATGGATATTCCCAAAGGGTGTGTGGAAATCCACAACTCATCTCTTTTAAAAAGAATTCTCGAAAGGTGTCCCGAAAATGTAGCCATCATGACCTCCAACAAAAATCATGAGCGGATTGTAGAGCATGTTTTAGGTTTAAAATTTGAGAAAAAGATAGATTTCTTTATCCAAAAATCGGCAACTGTTGAGGGGCTTTTTCTAGAAAGCCCGATGGGTAATGGGGATCTTTTTAGAGCTTTTTATTCAAGTCCTAGCTACCAAAATTTTCTAAAAGATAGCGTAGAACGGGTCGTTGTTTGCCCTGTAGATAACCCTCTTTGTCAGCCCTATTCTCCCTTTCTACATACTGCTGAAGAATTAGTTGTTCTGGGGGTAAAAAAAAGATCCCATTTAGAATCTGTGGGCACTCTTATTGAAGAGGACAAGCTTAGTGTTAGAGAATATACGGTAGAAAAAAGCTCAAACGGACTTGCCTATACCGGAATTTTCTCCACAACCTTGGATTTTTTCAGGCGAGCCGCAACCATGGATAAAATGGTTAAAATCCATCGTATAGAGAAAATTCATCAGGGAAAGAGAGTCTATAAAAATGAAAAATTTGTATTTGATTTCTTTCCCTTGGCAAAAAGCTACAAAGTGGTAGAGGTGGACCGATTGTCTCACTTTCTACCTATCAAAAGGGCAATCGGAGAAGACAGTTTAGAAGAGGCCTTAAGGGTATTACGATGAAAATGAAACGAGTGACAATTTTAGGCAGCGGAGCTTGGGCATTTGCTCTATCTCAGGCTTTAAAAAATGTAGAAGTGCGGATGTATTCGATCGAAAAAGATGTGATACACTCGATCCGGGGACAAAAAAAACACCCCCGATTTCCCATAGTTTCGATGAATAACTCGCTTGAAATGCATGAGAATTTAAAAGACGCGATTGAAAATGCAGATCTTTTGATTGAGTCGGTAACATCGCAGGGCTTTAAACCTGTGATGCAGGCTTTAAAAGATCTAGACTGTAGAATCCCGGTTCTTATCACCTCAAAAGGAATCGACCATAAATGCCACACTCTCTATGAAATTGCAAAAGAGATCGGAATGCAGAATCTGGCGGTTTTAAGTGGGGCAACTTTCGCTGATGAGGTCCTTGCAAGACTTACAACATGCGCCACTGTTGCCTCATCAGACCCTTTGCTAAGAAGAGCTGTTGGACAAGTTTTTGATGAGGATTTTTTTCACACAGAAGAATCAGATGAGCCGATCGCCTGCATGCTTAGTGGCGCTGTGAAAAATATCTATGCGATTCTTTGTGGTTTAGTTGAGGGTTTGGGTTATGGCAAAAATGCTAGAGCAGCATTGATCACCAAAGCCTATCAGGAGATGAAAAAGCTCTTACGCTTTAGAGGAATGAACGAGGCTTGTCTGGAAAATTTTTCCGGCTTAGCAGATCTTATTTTAACCTGCACCTCCGAAAAAAGTCGTAATTTTCAATGCGGAATCAATATTGCCCATGGGATGTCCCCTGAGGAGGCAAGGGGTAGCGTTGGAATGGTAGTTGAGGGGGCGTTTGCTGCTCAAGCCATTCACAGCGTGATTGAGTTGCCTATAGCTCAAATCGTTTACAAGATTTTGTTTGAAGGTTATGGTGTGGATCAAGAAGTACGGAAGATTTTTTGAAGGCCTACGAGATTCCTTTTGATAAGGTTGTCTCCTCTGAAGAGGAGCAGCGCATAGAGGACCTGAGCATCGCTCAAGGTCAAGATCCTCGCCTCTATAATAAAAGAGCCGCAGAACAAGTCGCGTATGCTTTAGATCGTTACGTAAAAAAACACCATCTTTGCCCAGTGGTTCACTGCCTTATTGGAAAAGGCAATAACGGAAAAGACGGGATTGCAGCTATACAAACTCTAAAAAAACTTGGCTACGAGCTCTTCGAGGGGTTAGACCATTTGGATCGAAAGGGTGTGATCTTGGATGCTCTATATGGAATTGGTTTTCATGGAGAGATTCTTGGTGAAGAGGCCCATCAAGTATTAGCTGCAAATGGTAGTGGTTTGCCCATTCTTTCGGTAGATATCCCGTCAGGCGTCCATGGTAGCACCGGATTTGTCAGTGTTTTTCACATCCAAGCAACACATTGCATAGCAATTGGCACCTATAAATTAGGACATATGGTTAACGCTGGGTATCAAGCCTACAAAACCATCGAGCTTGTCGATTTCGGACTCAAAAAAGTCTTCATGGATCAGATGGAAGAGGTCTCTAGGGTGGTCCGTTTGTCTTCGCTCAAAGAGCCTGAATTACCCAAGGTGGTACACAAATATGACAGAGGTTATGTCGGTATTATAGCCGGCTCACTGGGGATGGAGGGCTCAGCATACATGAGTGCAAAAGCAGCCCACAGAGCCGGTGCGGGTATGGTGCGCCTTTTTTGTGATAGTGATTTTCACCTACCTTTAGTGGAAGCCGTTCTTTCACCGCAAACCATAGAAGAGTTCCGGTTGTGGTTGCCTAAGTTAGATGTTGTCTTGATCGGTCCTGGGTTAAGTGAATCAAAAAAAGAGTTCGTTGAACAGGTGTTTGATACCCTAGTTGACCATCCCAAACCTTTGATAGTTGATGCGGGAGCCATCCCTTTTTATGTGAACCGATTAAAAAAACCCTTCGCTATTGTAACGCCCAATGGGGCTGAAATGCGTTTTTTGTGCAATTCTAGAAAAGAGAATTTCATTCTTTTTGAAAAGGGTGCCCCTACATGGATTTTTGATCCCAAAGAAACTAAACCCTACGTCATTTTAGAGGCTCAGCCCAAGCTTGCTACTGCGGGTGCTGGGGATGTATTAGGCGGCATTATGGCGGCCTATCTTTCGAGAACTCAAGATTATTTGGAGTCGGCTGTTTTAGCTGCAAAGCGCCTTTTAAAGGCTGTAGATGCTTGCCCCCAAGAATTTCCCCTGGCAACAGAAATCATAGACAAGATTTAAGAGGGGTTTTTTCTATTTTCTTGAATCTGAAGAAACTTTTTTGTCATTTCTACAGCTAAAGGGAGTGCCTCTTTTCCATAATCTCCAAACCGCAAATAGACTACTACAACTAAATCCGGGTTTTCAAACATAGGAAAATTCTCGTCGTAATGTGCTAAAGCGAACCAGGTGTGCTTTACAAGTGCTGAATCCCCCTCCTTATCTAAAAAGGGGCGGTAACTGATCTGCGCGGTAGCGGTTTTGCCGATCATGGAGGGGCGCAATTTTAGATAATCTTTTTTCCACTCGGGGTGTTTGAAGTAGGTACGAATTGCCTCTGGGCGAGCACCTCCCCGTTCTCCGTTCAGAACTTTATGCATCCCTTTAAGCAGTGGATAAGAGAGCTCGCGCGGAAAAGCAAAAGCCTGCATTGTGACCGGTTCAAAAGGTAAAATAAAGGGGCGAAGAGTGTGATTCAACGTCTCAGAAAAAATCGCCGGTTCCACTTGAAAGGGGGCGAAGTATTGTCGAAAGCGTTTGTTATTAGTTTGTTTGGGTGTATAAGCTCCTAAAAGAGCTTGAGCCACGTGGGGTTTTTTGAGTTGCCCTTCTGTGACTAATGCCCCGAGTAAATTAGCTACTTGTAGAGGGGTAACTGTCAGTAGGTGCTGGCCGATTGCAAAGGCGTATAAACCGGTTTTGTTGTAGCTGAGATCAAAAGGCAGAGTTCCTCCGATCTCCATTGGTAGATCTATGCCGGTGCGGCTGCCTAAACCCATCAATTTCGAGGCATTCAAAAGCTCCTCATCTGCGCCATCCGCAAGAAGAGAAAAATAGATGTTGGAGGATTGCTCAATAGCACGCTCTAAATCACATTTACCGATAGCGTGGTCGCTTCTGGGAAGGCGTCCTCCACGAAAATTACGGGTGATCGGGGTTCCGTCTTGCAAAAATCCGAGAATATTTTTGGGATCAGATGCATCTTTTTTGGGACCCTCATCTCGTATTGTCAAAGGATTGGGATCAAACGGCTTTGTAAAATCCAATTCTTTTTCTAAGTGTCTTTTCAGCCCTGTGTAAGCCGAGACAATTTTGAAAATAGATCCTAGCGGAGCAGATTCCTGATAAGCGAATGAGCGGCTAAAACCAAATCCGTGCTTGGGATAGAAAGCTTGGGCAAGTTGTTTTTCTCGCCCTTCAAGCATTTTGCTTGTGCGCACAACATGAATTAAATTTTGGAGTAGATGGGCAGGAAAATCCTGTAATCTTCTTTGAATTTGTGCAACTGAAGGGGTTTTTGCAAGTTCACGACAAAGGCAAAACTTAGGATCAAATAGAGGGGCGATATTAGCTCCAACAAGTGCCGATGAGATCAATAGCGAACGATTTTTTTCGTAAAAAGTCTCAAAAAAATCCTCTTCTTTGGGTTTTAGGTAATCCAGATAAGGGAGTTTTCCCCCATTTTTTCGCACTTTGGCTAAATAGGAGGGAAAATAATTTTTTCTAAAAATAGGCATGTAGGTGTTTTTGAAAAGGGTGCGGCTTTGTCGTATCACCTCCTTTTCTAATTTACGAATTTGTTGGCATAAGGCGACAAAATGCTCAATAGGCTCGTCGCTTAGGGCTATTTTTAAAGGGTCACTAAAATTTTCTAGTGGTGCAAAAAGATGGCAAAGATCGTACAGTAACAACCGGTCTTTCGAGTGACGAATTTTGGAAAATAGGGGATCTAAAAACTCCTTTTCTCCCAAAAGGTCTATGGGAACTACAAAATGGATCTCTTTTGCATCATTTCCATAAAGTCCATCTAAAAGAATTTGCACCGATTGCTGCTGAAAATGGTGTAACAAAGCTTGTACAGCTTGTTGTAAGAACAGCATTTTTCCTACAGTGTGTAATTTTGCAAGAGACTTTCTTACTTGACAGTCTGTAGATAACACCTGGTCTAAAAACATCTCGTAAGTCAAATAGGTCGATTCAAAAAAGCACTCTTTTGTTTTAGGGTCTTGCCTCTCTTTCATCAAAGGCTTTTCCCCGTCAAAAATTTCCAAGATATGGTCACTGGATTCCAGCCACATTTTTGGATCCATTTCAGGGTGCATTCTCGGATAGGATGCTAGAGCTAAAACAGCTGAAGTTTTGGGATCCATGACAACAATTGCACCCCCTTTTATGAACGGCGAGGCTATTTTGCTGTGATCGATACTCAAAAGTTTGAATTGCTCATCACGCTCTTTTTCGTTTCTGATTAAAAGTTCTTCAGCATGTTTTTGCAATTCTAAGTCCATTGTGAGTAAAAGCCTCTTTCCCGGTAGCGCATCTACCGACTCGGGGAGTTTTCTTAAAAAGCGCCCCTTTACATCCACTTCGAATCGCTCCTTTCCGGGAAAACCTCTTAAGTGGTTGTCATAAACTTCCTCAACACCCATGCGTCCCATGTAAGAGTTCAAACGATAGTGCAGTTTTTGAAGCTCTTGGTATCTTTCTTGAGCTTTTTGTATTGAAAAATAGCCGATTGGCAGGGGAGCTGGGATTTTTTCTTTTCTTTTTTTAAAAAAAGATCTTAAAGTCTCTAACTCATGCTGAATCGAGGCCATTTGCGTGTTTTGAATGGGACCCACTGAACCCAAGATATGAAGGCCAACCGGTCCTTGAGGATACTGGCGCTTGGAGCGTATCTTTACATCGAGCCCGGGCCAGCTGCGCTCTTCCATTTTCAAGCGATAGAATGTTTCCTCTTTTACGTCCTGTTTCAGCGGAAAAAAAGTGTTGGGAAATAGGGCCGATTTAGAAAAAATGAGATCCTCAATCCCTTGCCGGTCGATTCCTAGGTTGTCTGCTAAAAAATTGGCTAGTTGCTCAATATATTCTTTTCGGGGAAAAGTTTTTTGACCGTTTTTGATTGTGATTCGTGGAATCAGAGCGATTTTATCAAAAGTAACCCCCACATCATACGCAATTCGATTGATCACTAGCGGTCTATTATATCGGTCACGAATGGTTCCGCGATCGGGTTCTACGTGAATCGAAAGCTCGCGAGGGCTTTTAGATTGCTCTAAATAGGAGTCGTGTAAAAAAAGCGTAAGATAGGCGATTCGGCCAAAAGAGAGAAGAAAAATAAACCCAAATAAAAATAGTGCTATAAGGGGTTGGTTTGTGGAGGAGCCACGCATCAAGACAGTCTCTTAAAAAAAAGTTTTTTTGGGAAGTGGGTAGTCGAAAGATTTTATAAAAAAGGGGCTTTTTTTGTTTGTGAAAAATAGATTTCAAAATAGGTTATTTTTTTTTGAATATGAAAGCTTGCTTTTTCACTTTTCAAAAAATGGGCTGATCTGGAATACTTTAAGTACCTTTTGAGCGCTCATAGTTTAAAGGTAGAACTTCAGCCTTCCAAGCTGTTGGTGTCGGTTCGATTCCGACTGGGCGCTTTTTCTTTTTGAACTCTCTAAAAAAACCCTTTTTCCCCTTTTAAAAAACAGTAAAATCTGCTATTCTCGACCCAGCCGGCCGGTCCATCGTTTTTACCAGCGATAGAATTCTCCTAAAGTAAAAACAATTTTTGATGTGACTTTGGCATAAACGAACACTATCGCCCAGGAAGGCGCCTGGAGAGGGGAATGCTAAGGAGTTATTTTGAGCCACAAAGAGCCAACAATTCAGGAGCTCATCGAGGCGGGTGCACACTTTGGTCACCAAACGCGTCGCTGGAATCCAAAAATGAAACGTTTTATCTTCTCTGAAGAGAATGGTATCCACATCATCGATCTTTCAAAGACTGTACATCAACTCAAAAAGGCCATCGAAGCGGCCTGCTCGATTGTGTCTAAACACAAAAGCGTCCTTTTCGTTGGGACAAAAAAACAGGCAAAAGATGTAGTCAAAGAGACTGCAGAAGCTTGCCAAGAATTTTACGTTTCTGAGCGCTGGTTGGGCGGAATGTTGACAAACCTTTCCACGATCCGTAAGTCTGTTAAGAAGCTTGAGAATCTTGAAAAGAAACTCTCGTCTGAAAACAATGAGTACACAAAAAAAGAGCGCCTACTTCTTGGAAAAGACCAGGTGAAACTTAGCCGTAACCTTTCTGGAATTCGTGGTATGCGCCGCGCTCCGGGCTTGATGATCGTAGTAGATCCAAGCAAAGAGGATATTGCTGTTTTAGAAGCAAAAAAACTGAACATACCGGTGATGGCGATCGTAGACACAAACTGTGATCCATCTTTGATTGACTACGTCATTCCTGCAAACGATGATGCGCAAAAAAGCGTTAAGGTGATCCTTGATTCTATTTCTAATGCGATCAAAGCTGTAAAAGAGGAGATTGCACCGCAACAACGCGAAGAGTCTTCTTCTGAAAGAGCAGAAAAATCGGAAGGGGGCGAAAAAGAGCGCGAACATAAAAAGTCTGATAGACCACGTCGTCCTCGTAAAGAGTCAGTAGCTGAGGTAGCAAAATGAGCGTAGTTTCTGCAAAAGATGTTGTTCGCTTACGTGAGGTGAGCGGAGTCGGAATGCAAGATTGCAAAAAAGCTCTTGATGAAGCTGGAGGGGATTTTGAGCTCGCTTTGGAGCATCTTCGTAAAAGAGGATTAGCACAGGCGGCAAAAAAAGCCTCTCGCGAAGCCAAAGAGGGTGTTATCCGTGTTTGCGATGATTCGCACCGCATCGCTGTTGTAGAGGTGAATTGCGAAACTGATTTCGTTGTGCGTAATGACGATTATCGGGATTTTGCCCAGTCGGTTACAGAGCTTGCTTTGCATAATCACCCTAAATCACTCGAAGCTCTTCGTGAACACACAGAAGAGAGAAGAGCTGCTTTAGTAGGGAAGATTGGCGAAAATATTGTGATTACCCGCTACACACTTTTAGAGAAGAAAGAGGGGCATTCTTATGGTATCTATGTGCACGGCGATGGCAAAATCGTTTGTGTAGTGGATATCAAGGGTCTACATATGGGAGATGTTGCTAAAGAGGTAGCGATGCATTGTGCAGCAGCGCATCCTCACTATCTTTCTCCTACAGATGTTCCAAGTGAAATCATCTCTAAAGAAGAGGAGATTGCTCGTGCGCAAATTCACGGCAAACCTGAAAACGTCGTACAAAAAATTATCGAAGGGAAGAAAAACACCTACTTTGCTGAAGTCTGCTTGAACAAGCAAAAATTCATTAAAGATGAGTCCTTGACAATTGAAGAGTATGTGCGTAAAAAAGGTAAGGAACTTGGAGCTGGTGATTTGACGATCATCTCCTCTTTTGTTCGACTACAAGTTGGGGTGTAATCGCATGCAAAAAAGGCGCTTTGTCCTAAAGATCTCAGGAGAAATTCTGTCTCCGATGATCTCGGAGGGGAAGGCTGCCTCTTTGGCGGATACTCTAATCGAGCTTTCAAAGCATGCAGAGCTGGCTGTTGTTCTTGGTGCAGGTAATCTGTACCGAGGAAGAGAGGCCGGCTCTTCGATTTTAAGGGGTGTCGCCGATGAGGTGGGAATGTTGGCAACGGTCATGAATGCAAAGGTTGTCAGCAGTTATTTAAAAGGTATGGGCCGAGTTTTTACAGCAAGACCTATGGCAACAGACCAACCATATCAAAGAGCAGAAGTGGATTCTTGGTTAAGAGGGGGAGGAGTTGCTTTCTTGTCCTACGGAACAGGGCTTCCCTATTTTTCGACCGACTCTGCTGCAGCTTTTTACGCAATCGATCTAAAGGCTGATCAAATTCTCAAAGCCTCAAATGTGGACGGTGTCTACGATAAAGATCCTAAAAAAGATCCTCACGCGCACCGCTTATCGCAATTGACCTATCAAGAGGCGATAGAAAAAGATTTGAAGGTGATGGATCAAACAGCTTTTGCTTTGTTAAGGGAGCATCCGATTCCTATTCGGGTATTCTCCTTTGACGTCTTAGATCAAATACTGAAAAATGAAAATTTAGGTACACACATTTATGGATCTAAAAAAGAAAAATAGCGACACGATCGAGCATTTCAAAACGGAGCTGAAAAAATTGCGCTCCGGACGTGTCACTGCGCAGGCCTTAGATCATGTCAAAGTCGATATGATGGGGGCGATGAAGCCGTTAAAATCTTGCGGGCAAATTTCTTGCCATGATCGTCAAATTTTGATTGTTCTTTATGATCCATCCATGACGCAAGCGGTTGCAAAAGCCATCGAGGATTCCTCAAGTTATACGCAAGTTATAATGGAAAAAGGGCAGGTGCGGGTGAATTTTTCCCCACCATCTAAAGAGACAAGACTTGAAACTTTGAAACTAGCATCGAAAAAAGCTGAGGAGGCCAAAGTCTCCATTCGTCAGCATCGTAAAGAGATGAATGACCTTTTGAAAAAGCAAAAAACCTCCAATGAAATCACAGAGGATATGCAAAAGAAAGGGGAGAAAAAAGCGCAAGAGATGACAGACCAAGCTATCAAAGAAATTGATGGTGCCCTAGCTGAGAAAGAGAAAGAACTCCAAGAAGTTTGAAAATATTTGCGAAAAAATAGCTGGTGTTGCTATAGTAGTGCCATCACTAGCGCGGCCCTTTCGTCTAGAGGCCTAGGACACAAGGTTTTCATCCTTGCAACCGGGGTTCGAATCCCCGAAGGGTCAATATACCGAGACATTAGCTCAGTTGGTAGAGCATCTCACTTTTAATGAGAGGGTCGTTGGTTCGAGTCCAACATGTCTCACACTTTTTAAAAAGTGCAAAGTATCTAAAACTCCTTTTCAAGGAGTTTTTTTATTCCTACATGACGTTTAAAATTTCCCCTTTAGAGGAATTTTTTTTAATCTGTTGTAAAATAGATTTTGCTACATCTACAGGAGCGGCTAAGGTATTTGGATCTTCAAAGGGGAAGTTTTTTTTTCTCATGGGTGTGTCTGTCCGTTTTGGGCAAAAAATTTGGATTTTGAGATCCGGGCGTTCTTCAGACAGGCTTTGTAATAAGTTGATACTGGCCGCTTTTGTTGCAGAGTAGACACCTATCTCTTTTCTACCCCTGAAATAAGAGGAAGAGCCAATTAAGATAAACAAAGCACCCTTTTTAAGTGGCAAATACTTAAAAAGGGGAATGAGACTTAAAAAATTGACTTTTACCATCTCTTCTACCTGGTCTTCTTTTAACTCCTGAACCGCTCCCTTATACAGGCAACCGGCTGAAAAAATACATCCGTCCAAGGGGCCAAATTTTTCAAAAAGTTCTAGAGAGGTTTTTTTTATGGAAGGGGTTTTGAGCAGGTCTAACGAAAAAGGTGCGGAGCTTCTTGAAAGGGGAATCACTTCGGCCCCCTCCAAAATCAACTCTTTATGAATATGTTGGCCGATCCCTCCTGATGCTCCAATGAGTGCTATTTTTTTTCCCTTAAAATCTATAATTGAAGGACTTGAAACCGTTCTTTTCCTCAAAAGGTGCTCTGCAAGGTAAAGATCAAGCGGGGTTGTTATTTTGATATTTGTTTCATCACCTTCGACTCTTTTTATTTCTGCGCCAATTCGTAATGCTAGTTGTACATCGCATGTGGCCTCAAAAATGTTTTGCTTTTCGGCATTTTCGTGAGCTTTAATTAGGGTTTTCTTGTGAAATCCTTGGGGAGTTTGACCCCTTTGCAATGTAGACCTATCGGGTATATGAGGGATAGTTCCCTTGTCTACTACTCCTATGGTGTCTTGCGTGGGGATGTAAGTGCCGCAAGCAGGGTAGAAGTCAAGAGCCGATAAAAGCTCGTCAATCATTTTAAAAGAGACAAAAGGGCGTGCTCCGTCATGGATTAATACTTTTCCGATATTTTTTTCGAGGTGAAGAAGACTTTTTCTTACCGATTCTTGACGAGTAGAGCCCCCTTCAACAATTTTGATAATAGGGCTTTTTTCCTGGATTTCTTTTTTTAGGGTCTCAATCCAATCTTTGTGGCAGGCTAAAAGAATTTGGGAAAACTGCCCTGACAAAAGGAGGGTTTCGAGCGCGTATTCGTAGACGCGTTTTCCACTCAAGAAATGGAATTGTTTTGGGGTAACAGCGTCTAAAAACCGTTCGCTTTTGCCGCCTATTAATAAAATCGCTGCAGAGTTCATTCTCTTTAAGCATGCTTCATTTTGGTATAAAGAGCAAAAAGGACTATTGCCGATCATAAATTTTTTGAGCTAACAGGCTTCCTGCTGATTTAATTTCATCCACATGTTTTTGGATCATTTCCCTAAGATTTCTCAAATTTTCTATAAAAGTAGATTCCAAATATCCTATAGATAGTCGGTTTTGATAGAGATACCCCCCTTCGTAGGGAATCGCCTCCACAAAAGCGGGAAGCTTAGGGTAATTCAGCTCATGGAAAAATTTTCCTTTTAATCCGGTGCCTGTTGTAGAGAGCTTTGTTGTCAAAAATCCGAAATTAGAATCGTAGGCAAAACTGAAAATTGAATGCAAATGAAAAAGGAGGGGTTTGATTTGATTGTATGGACCATCATAGAGAATGTGCAGGTGATCGAACGAGCCCAAAACAAGAAGAAGGCCACTTTGTGGATCAAAAAAAAGTTTTTTGTAGTGTTCTTCAAAAAAGAAGGCTTTAGTTAATTTTCTTTCCTCTACTTCCTCCAAATTTTCAAGCCATTTTCCCTCAGGAAAAATTTGTGGGAGCATTTTTTTAAGTATTTGAGCCGCCTCTGAGGAACCAAAGGGGATTTTATCCAAATTCCTAATAAAATGGAGAATCATGTGCCACCCAAAGTTGTGGTGATTTTTTTCAATCTATCTCGAATTAGCGCTGCTTCTTCAAACAGCTCTTTTGCGATAGCCTCTTGAAGAGAAGACTGGAGCTCTTGGATATCAATTTTTGTGTTCTGCTCTAATGGGGAAAACTCGCTCAAATTTAGGGCCTTAAAAAGGGTGTGACAAGTCTCTTTGAATGTTGTATAGCAATCAAGGCAACCGACAGTTCCTGATGTTTGTAGATCCTCTAAAGACTTAGAGCAACTCGAACAGGAAACGGTCTCAATTTTTTGATCCAGAAGATTCTGTTTCAAGGGGCATCTACTACATAAACCATAACAACTGGTTTTCCCTTTTTCGATTTGTTTATAGCTGAAGCTCACCGGTTCATTACAACCTTTGCAAGACGAATGTTTTTTGAAAGATCCCATATTTGCCTAATACACCTGTAGTTTTTTCTTTACAATTTTAAAGCAAATTTACGATAGGAATAAAATAAGCGGTTGGAATTTATAAGGATTCGTATGCGTTATACCCTGTCGTTAGTTATACTCACTCTTCTTGGGATAGCAGTCCTTAAAGGAAGTCTGACATATAAAGGAAATGCACATAAGTTTTTCTTTTCAGCCCAACAATCTCGCAATATGGATCAAGATGAGGATCAGTATAACGATATGAGTGTTGATCCAACGCCCCCTGAAGGTCTAAATGATGGGGCAACACAATACTGGATGACATTAACTCCCCAGCAAAAACAGGCGGTGAGGCAAGATATTCAGAATGGTATGGATCCAAACCAAGCAGTGCTAAATTACTCCCAGTATAACAACCAACAACCCAGTAATGTTGAGGGCTCCGGTTCTCATCCGACACAAGAGGGCTACGATCTTGAACAATCGCAAAATACTCCCTCTGGATCTAATTCCACTTCCCAGGGTAGAATCTCCAGCAGGGCTTCAGATGGTTATTCTGGACAAGGTTCGTCAGATGAGGATGAAACCGATGAAAATAATCGGGGAAAAAACGACCCATCGGAAAGACCATATTATGCACCTGGTGGGCAAAATAGCCCTGAGCCTGGAAATCAGTGGTAATCTTAAGGTTTTTTTATTTGCAAACAGTAGCGTACATTCCTGCAAGGCTGAATTCAACTCGATTTAAGCACAAAATTCTTCAGGATTTTCTAGGAAAGCCCCTTTTACAGTGGGCGTATGAAAATGCTAGAAATTCCAATCTGTTTGATCAGGTGATCATCTTGGCGGATGATCCGATAACAGTTGAACTTGCAAAAAGTTTTAAAGCACCCACAATTTTTACCTCGACTAGGCCCCAAAATGGAACCCAAAGAATCATAGAAGCACTCGAAAATGGGGCTCCATTAGCAAATAAAATCGTAAATGTTCAAGCCGATGAACCGCTTCTTACAAATGGAATATTTTCCACCCTTTTATCGGGTAAAAACTTCGAGGGATCTCGTATCTGGACCCTCAAAAAAAGGATCAAAACTCTTGAAGAGCTTGAAGCTCCTCAGGTTGTAAAAGTTGTTACAGACGCCAAAGGGCGTGCGATGTATTTTTCAAGATCCAGGATCCCTTTTGACCGGGATCAAAAAGAGAATATTCTCTACTTCAAGCACGTCGGGCTTTATGCCTATACACCTTCGGCGCTACTAGAGATCTCCAAGATGGAACCCTCCTATTTGGATAAAGCTGAGAGCTTGGAGCAGCTGACGCCCCTATTTTACGGCATACCCATAGAGGTGTTTGAAACAAAAGAGACCGTGTACGGTGTGGATATCCCTGAAGACTTAGAAAAGTTAAAAAAAAATTTTCAAAGAGCCGCGCCCGTTTAATCGGGGCATATACATCTTCTAAAATGCTAAAAAAATCTCTTACTTCTTTGGTTTTTCCTTAAAAGTGCTTCATTGACAGGGATAGCTTATATTGGGTAAAATATTTGACTGATGAACGACTATCCATTTGGTTTTAAAACAGCTGTTGAGAGCGAGGTATTTGAGGCAGGTCTTAATGAAGAGGTGATCCGTCGCATCTCATTAAAGAAAAATGAACCCGCCTTCATGCTGGAATTTCGCCTCAAATCTTATAAAAAATTTCTTGAAATGGCTCCCCCTAATTGGGCAAATCTCTCATTCGATCCGATCGATTTGCAAAAAATTAGTTACTACGCAGAGCCCAAAAACAAACCTTCCCTTGCTTCTATTGAAGATCTAGATCCAGAAATTCGTAAAACCTACGAGCGTTTAGGAATCCCTCTGGATGAGCAGCATAGGCTCGCTAATGTTGCGGTAGATCTAGTTTTTGACTCTGTATCTATAGCCACGACTTTCAAGAAAAAACTTGAAGATGCCGGGGTTGTTTTATGTTCTATATCTGAAGCAGTTCAAAAGTATCCGGAGCTTGTTGAAAAGTATCTGGGTACGGTTGTTCCTATTGCAGACAACTATTTTGCAGCTTTAAATTCCGCTGTATTTAGTGACGGTTCATTTGTTTATGTTCCAAAAGGTGTGAGATCCCCTATGGAGCTTTCCACCTATTTTAGGATAAACGAAGAAAACACAGGGCAGTTCGAGCGTACTCTCATCATCGCCGAAGAAGATTCCTACGTAAGCTATTTGGAGGGATGCACGGCGCCTTCCTTTGATTCAAAACAGCTGCATGCAGCGGTAGTTGAGCTTGTTGCTATGCGCGGAGCCGAGATCAAGTATTCGACCGTCCAAAATTGGTATCCAGGGGACGAAGAGGGGAAAGGGGGCGTCTACAATTTTGTTACAAAAAGGGGCAAATGTCTAGGAGATCACTCGAAAATTTCATGGACCCAAGTAGAAGTTGGCTCTAGTATTACATGGAAGTATCCAAGCTGCGTTTTAATTGGTGACCATTCGGTAGGGGAATTCTATTCAGTTGCACTTACAAATAAAAAAATGCAAGCCGATACCGGAACGAAAATGATCCATATTGGAAAAAACACGAGGTCTACAATTATTTCAAAAGGGATATCTGCAGATCGTTCGTCAAATACTTACCGCGGTTTGGTGATGGTAGGGCCAAAAGCTTCGAATGCAAGAAACTATACCCAGTGCGATTCCATGTTAATTGATACAAATTGCTCTGCACATACGTTTCCGGTAATTGAGTCTACAAACGCAACAGCTGAGATAGAACATGAAGCCAGCACTTCGCGTTTGAATGAGGAGATGCTTTTTTATTTACAATCACGCGGCTTTGACAAAGAAGAGGCTATTAGCATGGTTGTGAACGGTTTTTGCAAAGAGGTGATGCAAGAGTTGCCTTTAGAATTTGCTCAAGAGGCAAAAAAATTATTAATGATCAAGTTAGAAGGATCCGTAGGATAATGTTAATCATCGACAATTTAGAGGTTTCTGTAGACGACAAAAAAGTCCTTAACGGCCTTTCCTTAAAGGTGGGGGCTAATGAGGTGCATGCGATCATGGGACCAAATGGGGCCGGAAAATCCAGTCTATCTAATGTACTCGCCGGACATCCCTCTTATCAGATTCTAAGTGGTTCTGTGACTTTCAAAGAGGAAAATCTTTTGGAGATGGAGCCGAACCAAAGGGCTTTGAAGGGTGTTTTTAAAAGTTTCCAATACCCATTGGAAATTGCGGGTCTTAACACCAAAGAGTTTTTAAAAGAGTCCTACAATCTTCATAGGAAACAAAAGGGTTTGGATGCCCTTTCTTCAGGTGCTTTTGAGGCAGTTCTTGGTGAAAAAATGGAGATGGTGAAGTTCAACCCTCTTTTGATTGACAGAGACTTGCACTCCAATTTTTCGGGTGGGGAAAAAAAGAAGAGCGAGATATTGCAAATGGCGCTTTTTGAGCCAAGTCTTGCGATTTTGGACGAAACGGATTCGGGATTGGACATAGACGCTTTAAAAGCTGTCGGTCAAGCGATAGAAAAATTGCGGGCCAAAGACCGTAGCATCATTTTGATCACCCATTATCAACGTCTTTTGGACTTTATTCAACCGGATGTGGTGCACGTGATGCAAAATGGAAAGATTGTCCGCTCAGGAAATAAAGACCTGGCTAAAATTCTTGAGGCAGAGGGTTATGAAAGCTCTTCTTAACACAAATTTGATTCCGCTGGGTTTGGAGTTTCTTTCGATAGAGGTGGCTAAAAAAATGTTTCCTCTCTTTTTCGAGGGTCGTGAATCGGATGCGGAGGGTTTTTTATTTGTTCCTAAGAATTTTTCTTCAAAGGAACTCTTGAGAATTTCAGAGCCGAGTAAATATGAGATCTATCTATCTAAAGGTTCCGAGCTGAGTTGGGTAGTTCAGCCGATTCAGGAGGGTGCGTTCGAGTTAAGAGCTTATCTTGAAGAGGGAGCTTCAATCAAAAGAGCCTCTATCGTAGAACAAAAGGGGAGTATTCAGCTTAAAACTCATTATATAGTCAAAAAATCGGCACGGGTCTTGCATATTGGCTGGGTGGAAGCCGTTGGAAAAACACAGGAGACAATAGTTGCGACTATCGAGGGAGAGGGGGCTGAAGTAGATCTAAGGGGAGGTTGGCATCTTTGTGAACGGGAAACGATAGGGGTAAATGTTTTAGTGGAACATAAATCCCCATATGCGCGCTCCAACCAGCTTTTTAAAGGTGTTGTTTTGGAATCTGCACGTTCCAGTTTTGAGGGATCTATTTATGTTGCCAAAGGGGCCCATAAAACGGAAAGTTTTCAGAAGAATAACAACGTAGTGTTTGACCAAGCGCAAGCGAAAACTTCCCCTGGAATTCAGGTGTACCATGATGATGTGAAGGCGTCGCACGGTGCCACGGTGGCTAAGCCCTCAAAAGAGGATGAGTTTTATCTTCTCTCTAGGGGTTTTGATCAGCAGAGGGCAAAAGAACTTCTTATTGAATCTTTCTTAGGTGAGATAAAGGGGAGTTTGTCTACAATTGTCGGGGAGCTTGTTTGATGCAAGTACTTCATGACGTTGATTTGGTAATTAAAGAGCAGTTCACCCTCCTAAAGGGCTCCAAAATTCTCTACTTGGATACTGCTGCTACCTCTTTAAAGCCAGAAATGGTGATTGAAGCGGAGTGCGAATTTTACCGACGTCGGTATGCTACAGTGCATCGTTCCTTGTATCCTAGAGCACAAGAAGCAACAAAGGATCTCTATTTGACTAGGGAGCTGATTAGAAAACGTATTGGAGCGCCTAGTGTAAAGGGAGTTATTTTTACACGAGCTGCAACCGATAGTTTAAACCAGGCGGCACAATTTCTGATGCAGATCATTGAAGGGGGCGGAGAAATTTTAATCTCTCCTCTGGAGCATCACGCAAATCTTCTTCCATTCAAAGCTTTAGAAAAAAAAGGTCTTTTAAAAATAAGAGATTTACCGGTCCATCCTAGTGGTGCTGTAAACTTTGAAGCTCTTTTTAAAATGGATCTATCCAATGTTTCGGCGCTAACAATTGCCCATGTTTCTAATGTCACTGGAGTGACTCAAGATCTTAAACAGTTGGGTGCGATCTGTAGGACAAAGAATTGGGTTTTCATTGTCGATGCTGCGCAGAGCCTGGCTCATAAGAAGCTAGACGTCGTGGATTGCGAAATTGATTTTCTTGCTTTTTCAGCACATAAAATGTACGGACCAACGGGAGTGGGAGCACTCTATATAGCAGATCGCTTTGTTGATCTTCTTGAGCCTATAAATTATGGCGGGGATATGATCTTGGAATTGGATAGAGACATGCATTTTCAAGAGCCCCCTTTAAAATTTGAAGCCGGGACCCCCGCGATAGCGCAGATAATTGGATGGAAAGAGGCTTTAAATTTTCAAAATAGCGCGATATTTGAAAAAAAAGTCGAAACTTTTGGCCATATAGCATCAGCCTATAGAGAGGGTTTAAAAGCTATAAACGGGGTGGAAATTCTGAGTGCACCGGATAGCGAGTCGATAATCACTTTTGTTGTAAACGGCGTCCATTCGATGGATCTAGCTCTTCTTTTAGGGGAGAAAGGAGTAGAGGTTCGCAGTGGTTCTTTATGCGCTTTGAATGCGCTTAAATTTTTTGAAGTCAATAGTTTTTTAAGAGTATCTTTGGGTATTTATAACACTCTTGATGAGGTGGATTCCTTTTTTAATAAACTCAAAAAAGTTCTCCAAATTTTTTAACTGTTATTCCCCTTTAAAAATTCAGACCTATCCCTAGCGCGTACCCGGTTAAACTGATGTTTTCGGCGCCTCTGTAGTCTTTTGTTCCTTCATAGGTTCGATCGGCCTTAAACCAGGTTTGATTGAAGATAGAAAAATCAAGCGATCCATCACAAAATACAAGATAGGGACGAAATTCGACCCCAAGGGTAAAACCCACCATCGGAATCTGGCTCAATCTAAAAAAATTTTGTTGCAATAGCGGGATTTTTTTTGTCCCATTTTTGATGAAAAAATTGTTCGTTATTTCTGAACACCCGCAGACTAAGCCACTCTCAATTTGTGAAAAAAAGTGCAGAGTTTTTAAAAAAAGGTTCTTTGGAAAAGGCGTGTATTCAATTTGACTTCCAAAAGCGGGTCCACCCCCTCGAAAAAAGTTCGAGGTGTTGAAATTTCTAATTTCTTCTATTGGAGCATGTTCAAGGGTTAAAAAGCCGATTTTTTTTGTTAATATTTGTTTGAAACGGGTGAAATCTAGCCCTAAGGTGAGTTCTAAATTCAGGGTTTTCGATAGAGGGATTTTACTCCCAAATACACTTTGTAAGAGCTCTTGATTGAAAAGATAACCGTCCTGGGCGGTTGTTAAAAGGATGTTTTTTGGTGAATAGCTTTTATCGATATCGTAATAAAAACAGATGGCCTCTCGGTCAAGATAATCGGGGTAATGCATGAAACGATGTTTCTTTTTGGAACAAAACCACCTCCATCGGGAAAAATTACCGGTACTTGATAACGGGATCTGAAATGTAGTATCTAGTCCCCAAAAGGTTCGCGATTCGATTGGAGAATCCCTCAAAATAGTAAGATTTGGAAAAGAGTCCATAATAAAGTGTGTTGATCCAAATCCAGGATTGTTTTGAAAGCGATAAAGAGTAAGTTTACCCTTAACAGGATTTTCACCTAGATAGATTTGTGGTAGGTCTGCTTGAGCCCAGTGAAAGTAAAAAATCAAAAGAAAAAAAAGTTTATTCATTTTTAAAAGAGAAGCCCGAGTTCTATTGTTAGCCCTTGAACAGTCATCGAGTAGGGGGTAGAAAAGAACTTTAGGCTAGACTGCATCTTATTGAAACCTATCCAGGCCTGAGTGTCCCATAAAGCCTTTAAATAGATCTCATAAAAGGAATTTTGTATTTCTAGCTCTTTTTCAAAATAGAGGCCGATACTCAGATCCCATACCGGGACAATTGAAAAAACGGTTTTTTTGTTTGATGAGGTAGTTAAGTTAGAATTGGGAGATGAAGCACTAAAAATAGAACGGACTTGAATATTTCCCAAAATACCTGAAGCAGCCATTTTACCAAAAAAAGAGACACTTTTTAGAAACGAGAAATTTCTAAAAGGGAAAAACCTTAAGTAGCCCCCTAGAATGGGTCCGGCTCCTCCAAAGTTTTGGGTATAGTTGTATTGGTAGTTCGATACAACGGGATTTAAAGTGAACATCAATAAATCGGTGTACCATTTTTGCTTTTGCCATGTCCCTCTTAATCCCATCAAAGGAGAGATCATGAAAGAGGTTGCGATCGCGCTCTCTCTTTGGATAAAGAGATCTAAAAGGTTGTAGTAGGATTGAAATGTGGCTTGGTGTTCAATTACAAAGATGTGAGAATTTGGAACCGTTTCAAATGGCTTAACTGAATAGAATGGGAACGTTTGAACCACAGGATCGTAGGAGATATTCTCTTTTGATAAGGGACTAAGCCAAGAATAAACAGCTTGAAATTTGACTCCATCGTAATTCGGTAAATTTGCCCCCAGTGTAATCTGGAAACCACTTTTTAAGGGAAAACTCACTCCGTAGGTTCTACCTCTATTTGGAGGAGGAAAATAGTCGACATAGAGGTTATCAGCAGCCATATCGAGCCCCTCTACAATATTCTGCCAAAGTAGATAACTAGCCGAAAATTTCCATCTGAAAGAGTTGTCGCTATCTGAAGCCTTAATTGAGGCAACTTGGCCATAGCATAAAGAGAAAAAGAGACCTAAAAGGAGTGGAAGAAAAGAGCTGTTCTGCATCAAGAATTTTTAAAGTTTTTAGGTATTATAAAAAATAATGGAAAAGGAAGGCAAATGAATTCTTGATCAAAAGAGATTGGAAAAAAAAACCGAGTCATTTCTGACTCGGTTTTTTTACGTTGGAATAGACCTAACAATTAGAATGCGATTTCCGCACCAATTGTGAAACCTTGTACAGTAAGGTTTTGTGGTCCACGTGGGAACCAATAGGCTGTCATGTTTCTTCCGTACCCAATCCAGGATTGTGTATCCCAGAGAGCATGGATTTCCACATTGTAGTCATTGTCTCTCTCTCCACCAAAGCTCATATTCCAGCTAAGTCCGATAGAAAGATCCACAATTGGAACTAGTCTATTTAGCGATGTGCGGTTTAGATAGAATGTTGATCCAGTAGTATTATTTCCAGTTGTAGGAGTTGGTTGTTGAGTTGTAGTTGTATCCACATATGTACGGCCATAAACACCTGAAACAGCTGTCAAACCGATGATTTTCAATCCACCGAAATACTCGCTGTTTGCAAAGAATTGCCATGCAAGGTCAAATCCACCTCTTACACCTGCACCACTTGTATTTTGGTAGGAGTTAAGAACGTTAGTTGTTGATAGTGACCCGCTCAGAATCCCAACATACGAAGCAATCCATCTATGTGTATTCCAAACACCTCTGATACCCCAGAAAGGTCTGATGCTAAAGGAATCTTTAGCGATAGATGACAATCTACCCATTTCAAGGTCAAGAACGTTGTACGATGTTCTGTAGGACGAGGCGTAGGAAGTTACGTTATCAGTTGAAGTGATAGTGTCATCAACTAGGTCTACGAAGTAAAGTGGGAACACTTGGCTTCCACCTGTTCCTGAGTTTGTTCCTGTAGATCTTTGTAGCCAGATGTATTGAAGAAATAGATCTACATCATCACACTCTGCGATCGTTACTTGTCCATGGACTTTAAATCCATTCAAGAGCTTGAATTTTGGAAAATTGGTTCCGCCTTGTGCGCCAGCGTTAGTGCCTGTAGCATAAAAGTTGCCGGCGTTTGATTCAAGACCTTCTTGAACTACTTGCCAAAGAATATAGTCTGCACCAAGTGAAATACCAGTTGCATCTTCACCGAGTTGTGGTCCGGCGTACATTAGCCCGGAAGCCATCATTGATTGGTCGGTGTTACTCATCTGAGAGGATGAGGAGGATGAGCCGCTGCTAGAAGCGGGCGCTGCTGCGAGGTTAGCACTTAAACATGCCACCCCTAGAACAGTCCACAACTTGCGAAAGTTGAGTTCCATTATAAGTTCTCCCTTTAAATATGTTTGAAGCCTTAAATAATAATGCGTAAGTGTAGCTTAGTACGGCTGTTAAAATACTGTCAACAGGATAACTAAAAAAAAATCATCTGTAAGTATAGTTAGAGATTAGTTTGTGTTTTTTAGGTTGATTTTTAATCTAACTATTTTATTAAATATCTGCTTCTAAAGAGTGTGTAAACGGTTTTTTAAAACGAATAAGAAAAAAAGATTTAGTGCTTTTGTTTTAATTTTTTTTTGCGAAAAAAGTACTAATTTGTTGAAGCATTTGATCTGAAAGTTCTTTCATGTCACCTAAAATCGCGAACCAACCCACAAATAGGAGCAAAAGCCCTAGAAAAGATTTTAAGGGCATTCCTAAAAATGCGATTTGCACTTGAGGAGCAAGCCTATTTGCGATGCCTAGAAACATCTCCGCCATCAAAATCGCTATGATTGCAGGGGCTGCAAGCTTCAAAGAGAGTGTGAAAATGACTTGAATGATCGCTGTTATAGATACCCATAGATGAGATTTTAAATTGGTTAATTCAGGCGGAAAACTCCCATAAAGTGGGAATTTTTCAAATGATAGGGCAATAGCCTCAAAAAAATGTTCGGGACCTTTAATCATAAAAAAAAGGGCAATCAGAACATAGTTAAACATGATCCCGATCGTGGAGGCCTGATTTTGTAATGTCGGGTCTTGTGCCATGAGTTGTGAAGACCCTCTAGCGAAGTCTATGATTATTCCAGCTGATTGCGCTACAAAAAAAGGGATAGAGGCAAAAAAACTGATTGTAAAACCGATGAGAATCTCTTTTAGTGCATAAAACACTGTGAAGAAAGTTACAGATTCATCTGGGGTGGCGTTAAAGTCTGTGTAGGGGAGAAAAATAATACTAAGAAAAACCAAAAGGCCAGCTCTGCCAGAGGCGGGGACAATTTTACCCCCTAAAAATGGGGTGAATGCGATAATAGGCCCTATTCTACAGAGAACCAAAAGGTACATTTGCAGAATCTGTAACCAGGTGAAAGGGTCTATCCATTCCATTTGGGAAAATTCTGTAAAATGGTGTAGGTGAACTGCGCTATTTGTGCGCTCAACATTCCTCCCATAAACATCAAGGTAAACATAACTGCGACAAGCTTGATAGTGAAAGAGAGAGTTTGTTCTTGAATTTGTGTTGCTGCTTGGAAAATTGCAACGATAAGTCCTAAAATCATACTTATGAAAATAGGTGGTCCAGATAAAATTAAAATGAGCAGAAGCGCCTGGTAGCTAAGTTGATAAATTTCTGATTGGAACATGGTTTGGAGCTCCTACTTATAAGTTTGCACGATCCCTTGAATAATCAACGTCCAGCCATCTACCATGACCAGCAAAAGGAGCTTTAGGGGTAAAGCGATCGTTAATGGGGAAAGCATCATCATACCCATCGCTAAAAGGATGTTTGAGGTGACAAGATCGATCACAAAAAAAGGGAGGTAGATCAAAACTCCAATCTCAAAGGCGCTTTTGAGCTGCGAAGTGATGTAAGCAGGAATTAAAACGATGAAATCAGAGGTGGCTAAGGATTTTTTGTACTCTTGGGGAAATTTTGAAAGGGCCAGCTTATAAAATGTTGTGGTATGAGATTTGTTCGTGTTTTTTTGTAAGAATTTTCTAAGCGGTTCTTTAGCAACGCCTACTACTTTTTCAATAAAAAGGGCCGACTCTGCTGAAAAAAGTTCCGTCTTAGGCTGATTTTGGATAAAGCTGCTCGCCTCCTGGTACATCTGTAGACCTGTAGGGAACATTACGTAGATCGACATCAATAAAGCCATTCCGATGATGACCTGGTTGGGGGGTGCTTGCTGAACTCCAATAGCTTGTCTAAGTAAGGAAAGAACGACTACCATCTTTGTAAACGATGTAAGAAGCATGATTGCCCAAGGCAAAAGGGCGAGGCCTGCAATCACGACCATTCTTGTGACAACAGAGGCGCTTGTCATAGGCTCTGTAGCCGCGTCAGTTGCTAAAATCGGGAGATAGAGTACTAAAGAAAAAAAGTTCATGTGGGAGTTCCAAATCGTTCAAATGCGGATTCTAGGGCTTTAATTTTGAGATCTATAGAGGAATTGATCACCCCTTTATCCGTCTCGATCAGGCACGAACCAATTTCTAAGTCCTCTTTCATTCCGATAGTAAAAGATTCGGCAGCCTCGAAGAGGGCTTTAATTTGGGGCTTCTCTTTTTCAATGTTCGCAAAATCCTCTTTACGCACAAATATGCGCACAATTTTGGAAGTAAGGACGGGTTGGATAGCATCCATGACAATATCGACAATTGTCTCAGGGGAAATTTCTAACTCTTTTGCTACAATTTTTTTTGTAGCTTTAATGACTAAAGGTAACATCGACTTTTGCATCTCAAGTCGCATCTCTCGAATTTTCTCTTCAAAGAGTTTAAGATGCTTAAAAAAGGTGTGTTCCCCTTTTTCAAAACCCTCTAAAAACCCTTTTTTCTCTTCATCGATCCTATCAAGAGCGAGCTGCTCATGAGCCTCTTTTAATTCTTTTTCGGCTTGTAGAATCAACTTATCAAGTGTTTGGAGTTCTTGCCAATCCTGATGGCGGATGATTTTTTGCCCCTCTGGAATTTTAAATGGGCGCTGTTTGGTGATATGTAACATTTTATAAAGCCCTATTTAGAACAGTTTCGAGTTGTTTCAACAAAATATCGGTGATTTCTTTGGAGGGTTTTTTGGGGGGTGGCATAAAAATAGGTGGTATGAAGGAAAAAAGAGTTTCAAAGGCGGTCGATAGAGCCCCTCTTAAACGAGTTTTGCCCCTATCGAAAAGCGCTTTGTCTAAACTCTCTTTTTTTAAATCCCAAGCACCGATGTGCATGCTAGGAAGGCGCACCGGGTTATTTTGAGTGCGGCAGGTTTCCAAAAATTGGAGCTCTTTTGTCGACAAAACCTCCTTAAGAGATTTAAATATATCGGTTCTCACAACATTTTTAATCTCATTGTATAAATCAAAAAGACCTAGAAATCGGCAAATGTTGTTTAGCTGATCATCCGATAAAGTAATTAAACGGTTAAGGGGATCTTTAGTTAAAAAATAGGGGGAGGGGAGGTGGGGCTGCATTTTTATAAAAAACTCTTTTTGGAGTGGTTCAAGCTCCATCATATCGTACGGCATAGGAGGTGCATGTTCCATCAAAGGCAGATTTTTAAGCTCCTGTCTTGTAGACTCATCGAGAAACTTCAAAGGGCTTTCGTCTCGCCCTAGCAACCACTTTAGGGTAAAAAGTTCTTTATTGATTTGAGGACTCCTCTTTCTTTTTCATCACAGGAAGAGGAATCAAAAGCTCCTTAAAACCCCCATTATCACGTATAAGTGGATAGACTTTAAAAAGAATCCAGCCTAGTACGGATAAAGAAATTACAAGAAGCGTTAAGAGAAAACCAAATATAAATCTAAAAATACCTAAAGATCTTTTTGTCATCGTTATCGACCAAACTTGCACAAAATCTTGCGCAAATCTTCCCTGATCGTTTGTTATTGAAATATCATTGAGTCTTGAGCGATCGGAAACAACTGTGACGTCATTGATTTCGAGACCGTTGACACTACCTGAAACTAGACGTTTGATTTTAGACTCAAGATGGCTGTTGGGGTCATCTACGATTCCCTGGTGCTTTACAAAAACTGCTGCGGTAATACGGTTTGTACCCTCCACAGCCTCTGCAGGGGGAAAAGAGATTTGCACAGAAACATCAATCACGCCATCAATCATCATTATAGTGTTTTGAATCTGCTGAGCAAGTCCTGCTTGATAGCGTATAGTTTCTTGTTTATCAGAAGTCATCAAACCTGACGGAGCAAAGAGCTCAAGCAGGTTGGGCCCTACTCTTTTGGGCAATCCGTTTTGATTGAGAAGTGTCATCGCCTCAATTGCCTTTTCGCGCGAGGCAACTATGTTGTACTTTGCTGTACCACCACCCTCAGCACCTGCGGCTACGGGCATCATCTCTTTTGTTGCAGAGATCCCTTTACTCTCTAAGAAAACAACAATTAGATTGGCTTCTCTTTCATCAAGGTTAGAAACGATTTCAGTTTTTTTGTCACAACCTAAAAGAAAAAGGAAGAGTAAGACGTTCAAAAATCTAAAAAGGCGCGGCTTCATTCTTATCTCCAAATACTTTTTCTCGAATATGGCGATGGACAGTTTAACACCATCTCGATTTTTTCTCATTTGATCTGTTTTGATTTATTATGCAACAGTTGATTGACGTGTAAGGATAAATCGATTTGTCGTATAGTTTAGAACATGATTAGAAACCTCTTATTTACTGCTGTTTTTTTTTCTTTTTTTAGTTGTTCAGGAGTTAAAAATGGCCCAATATTAAGGGTAGCTTTTGATTCCAGTTATTTTGCAAAGAACATGCAGACAACCAGAATGAAGGCTTTTTTAGATGAGCTTGTACAAAATCTTCAAAAAAAAATGGGCGAGTCCATCGAATTGGTGCCCTCTTCGGAAGACTCTCTTCAGGATCTTTTGGATAAAAAAAGAATCGATTTAATTTTTTCAGATCTTCCTAAATCGATTATTCTTGAAAAAGAGTTTGTGTTTTCAGACCCTGTTTTATACAACGGTTACTACCTTGTAACGAACAAACAAGATGAGAGGCGATTGGAGAACTTAGAATCTAGACGAGTGTTGCTTTTAAACAATGAGGAGGCGACAGTTTTGATTGCAGGTTATCCTAAAATTGATTTCGGTTTTTACAACGATGACAGAGAGGCGTTTTTACAACTTTCAAGATCAAGCTGTTCAGCACTTCTAGTTCCGGTTGTCGATTTCCGAGTGTTTCAGAATGAATACAATGTACAGCCTCAGGAGATTACCCAGCGCAATTTTCGATTCATTACGCTTAGAGCTCATGATAAAGCTCAGCGCGTGTTTAAAGAGGTGAAATCGATGATTAAGGAAGGTACGATCGATCAACTTAAAGAAAAATGGGAAATTAATCCTTAATATCTTTAAAGATATTAGGATCGATAGTGCATTTGTCATTTGCCATAAAAATACTACGAATCTCGTTGAGAATATTTTTATCCATAGGGATCGATTTTATCCCCCAAATCTCTTTAGCATAATCCTCAATACTTCTGTCTGAGGAAAAGTTCCCGACACCTGCAATATTCATAAGAGCTAGATGATTCCATTTTTCTTTTTCGGTAAAGAGTTTCAGGCACTCTTTTTGCACCTCATGGTAGCTAAGAAGGTCAAGAAGAGTAAAATAACTGTCTGTATTTTCAAGGTAATTTGCTATACGAGAAAAGGCCTCCCGCTCCTCTGGATATGTGGCAAGTAGGTCGGAGCGTAAGGTTTCGATTAGCCATCGTAGGCGTGGGTTCTCATTTACATAAGATTGGGGATGGTAGCTGTGGTTAGCAAGCTTTTCGAAGATCTCATCTTTTGTAGCTCCAAAAATGAAAGGAAAATAGGCATCACCAACCTCCTCTTTAAGCTCAATTGTGGCCCCATCAAGTGTTCCCACTAAGAGGGCCCCGTTTAGACAAAATTTAAATAAAGAGGTTCCTGATGCTTCAAATCCAGCAGTGGATATTTGTTGGGAGGTATCGGCTGCCGGTATGAGTTTTTCTGCAAGACTTACGTTATAATTTGGGACAAAAATGCACTTAAGATGAGGGCTTACATCGGGATCGCTGTTGACGTGTCTTGATATAGCGCAAATAAGGCGAATAAGATCTTTCATTAAAGTATATGAAGCGGCCGATTTTCCAGCGAATATAGAGAGTTTTTTTACAGGAGGTGTGTAGGATTTTTCTTTGATTTCTTTATACAATAAAAGTAAATGCAAGGCATTCATCATCTGCCTTTTGTATTCATGCAAGCGTTTGATTTGCAAATCGAAAAAGACCCCTTTTTCTGGGACTTTGTTTTGGTGAAATACGTTTGCCCAAAGAGCATCATCACTTCCCTCTTTTTTGAGCCTTTGTTTTGCTAAATACTGAATCAGATGTTCTTTAGCCTCCTCTTTGATTTCGCCGAAACGGGACTTGGATTTCGGATCGTTGGCCACTTTTCTAAGATCGAAAAACTTCTTATAATCTGTGACCCAACCCGGTCCGATGTTGTCATCAAAAAATTTAGCGAGGGAGGGATTACATTTAAGAACCCAGCGTCTAAATGTTACTCCGTTTGTGACATTTGTAAATTTTTCTGGGTAGAGTTTGAAGAAAGGTTTAAAGATTGTCTCTTTGATCAAGTTGGAGTGGAGCTTAGCCACACCGTTAATCTTGTTACACACATGGCAGCAAAGTCTTGCCATATGAATTTTACCCTCTTGGATAATAGAAATTTGACGAATAAGATCTTCATTGTAGGGGAATTTTTCCCGTACCTGGTCGCAAATAAACTGATTGATTAACTCTATAGCTTTGAGTTGTCGGGGCAAAAGCCTGCGAAAAAGGGGCTCATCCCATTTTTCAAGAGCTTCTTGTAAAATTGTATGGTTAGTATAGTTCAGACAGTTTGTCGCGATTTCCCAAGCAAGGGGGATAGTGGTGTGGTATTCTCTTACAAGAACTCGGATAAGCTCAGCGCAAGCAATTGCCGGATGGGTATCGTTGAGCTGGATTGTAACTTTATCTTTCATTAATGCAAGGTCAGTATAACTGCTAAAAAAATCTCTGAAGATGTCTTGTATTGCTCCACTTACAAGCAGATACTCTTGCATCAAACGGTACTCTTTACCAAGCTCCACTGCATCAGAGGGGTATAATACTGAGGTGATGTGGGTAAACTTAGTTGCAGAGGCCAAATCACCAGCAGAAAAACAGATGATCTTAAAGTTTGAAGAGATTGCTTTAGTAGAAAAAAGCTTGAGAAGATTTACCCCACCAAATTCTCCATAACCGACAGTCGGAATACTAAAACATTGGGCATTCACTTCATCATAATTTGATAAGGAATAGGTTGTTTCTCCCGATTTGTTTTTAGTCTCTCGCAAGTCTCCGTTATATTGGATTTTAGCGGAACTTTTGGGATCGAATCGAATCCAAGGGTTGCGTCTGTCTAGCCAGGTTTCGGCCGTTTCGATTTGAGTACCGTAAATGATCTCTTGTTTGAAAATACCGTATTCATACAGCAGTCCATAACCTATAGCAGGCATGCTCAAAGTTGCTAAAGAATCCATAAAGCACGAGGCCAGTCGGCCAAGACCACCATTGCCTAATGCGGGATCCACGTAAGCCTCTTCAATATCGGAAATCGAAAAGTTAAGGATTTTAGAAACCTCTTTGAGATTATCAAAGGCCAAAATATTGATGATGTTCATCAATGTCCAAACACCAGGAAGATATTCCAAGGATAGATAATACAGTTTTTTAGGCTTTTCTTTGTTATAGGTTTTTTGTGTAGCTGCTTGACGCACCAGCACTTCTTCACGCGCTGCAATAGCTATTACTTCAGCTTTTTCACGGATGCTCAACTCCTCAAAAGGTTGTCCAAATTCTATAAGGGCAACTTGGCGGATGTGCTGAACTTGGTAGGCAACCGTTTCTTTAGAGGGGCTCATTCTTTTCCTATAAGGGATTGCACCTTTTTGAACCAAGACCTAAATGCTAAAATCCTACGATTGTATAAATCTATATTAAATTAGTAACCAAATTGTTGAGCTAAGAGATTAAAAAATAAGAAGATGATCATGGATAAAAAGGCGCTTGAGGGGACTGTGATTAGCCAGGAAAATCCGATATCTTTGATCAGGGAAAGATTTAAAGCAGCAAGTCCGCGGGCAAATCCGACTCCAAGAACTGCACCAACTAGGCAGTGAGTCGTGGAGATGGGCAATCCCAGTTTCGAGGCTATTAGGATTGTAGCTGCCGCCCCGAACTCAGCACAAAATCCCCTTGTCGGGGTAAGCTCTGTAATTTTTTTACCAATTGTTTCTATGACTCGCCAGCCAAAGGTTGCAAGACCTACAACAATACCTAATCCACCAAAAACAAGAAGCCAAAAAGGGATGGGCGTTGCAGTGGATATCGTTTCAGGGGTGAAGAGTATTTTAAAAATAGCAGCTATTGGTCCTACGGCATTTGCTACATCATTGGCACCGTGACCAAAAGCTACACAGCATGCAGACAAGATCTGTAAAAAACTCACAAGCTTTTCTACGACATTAAAATCGTGAGTCAACGGACTACGGATATTGGATTTTTTTCTGACCTCACGAGTGAGGTTTTTTGTTTTATCCACAAGTTTTTGGAATTCGGCACTCTCAAATTCCAACGCAAAAAGCTGCGCTAATTTTAGATTTTTTAGCGCTTCTTGCAGGCTTTCAAGTTTTTGTTGATGTACAGATTGCTCTTCTTGATCATCTAATGATGAGGGGCGCCAAAACTTTAGTCCTACATAGGAGCAAACTCCTAAAGTTGAAGAGATGAGAAAAGAATATAAATAAGACTCGTCCCCTTCAAATCGCCCCATCAAAATAGTGATAAAAAAAGTAAAAGTGACAATAAAAACAAAAAAAGGGAAAAGTCGCTTGGTTGCCAAAACGGGGTATCTTGCGTAAAGGATGTATTTTTGGACAATTTTGAAAAAGAAAAATGCGGTGATTGCACTAATTAAGGGGGAGATGATCCAGCTAAAGGCAATTTTTCCAATAATTTGCCAGTTTACAGCATCCGTACCCCCTGCAACCAGACCAAATCCCACAATTGCACCTACGATAGCGTGTGTAGTCGATATAGGCCACCCTTTGAGATTTGCCCCCTGTAAGCAAATCGATGTAGCTAAAAGAGCACTCAGCATTCCCAGTACAATGGTGTTAGGATCGGTGATGAAATCGGTCGAATCGATCAGGCCGCCCTGAATTGTTTTCGACACATGCGAACCAAAAAAAGAGGCTCCTAAAAATTCAAAGACAGCTGCAACGAAAATTGCTTTTTTCATAGTTAGCGAGCCTGATCCTACTGAGGTGCCGATGGCATTGGCTACGTCATTTGCTCCGATATTCCAGAGCATGTAAAAACCAACAATAAGGACAAAGGCTACAAAAACAATTTCTAAGGGCATTAATTTTTATCTAGTGTTAGAAGGATTTTCAAGGCGAGCCCTTCACAAACATGTGCTATTTGTCCAAGGGTCTCTATAAATTTATTTGTCTGGTAAAAAAGGGTAAAGTTTTGGTCGTGAGCGCTAAGAGCGTAAAGCTCTTTCATCAAGCGCTGTCTAAGAAGATCTGACTCGTATTCTTTGTGAGCTGTAATTTCAACCATATGTCGCACTTTGTCAAACTCGGGTCCACCAAAGCTTGCCTCAAGAATGTAGGTTAATTCTAAAACGACTTTTTTCGTATCTTCAAAAACGTCGAGACACTTTTTATTATAATCGATAAAAAGGGGCTTCAAAGTGTCTGAAAATTCTAGGTGACGGTAGGAGAGAATGCTTCCTGCTTCCAGGGCTTTATTGGCAATCATGTCTTGGAGGATCACCAATTCCAAAACGTCCTCTTTTCGAATGATGGGAAAAAACGCTTTGGTGATGCTATTGCGAATTTCTAACTTTAGAGAATCTGCATTGAATTCTATTTTAGAAAGTTCAGATACGATCGGTCCGATAGCATGATAATTCCCCTCAAGAGTACAGTGGACCGCCTCTTGCAATTTCTCCATACTCGAGGAGACGATTTGCATATGGGCCATTAAAAGCTTGAACGGGTTGCTACCAAAAATCTTAGAAAATTTGAGCATAGGGACTATCCTAAAAAGATCTGCTACTAGATCATTTTTGAAGGATAGAAGAGTTATGAGATAATCGCAAGTTTTTCAGACTCGAGCAATTCTTTAAATTGACCGGTTTGGAGCGAACCGAGTTGCAGATTGCCGATACGAACACGCTTAAGCTCCACAATCTCTAGACCAGACTTTTCAAACAATACGCGAATCTCCCTCTTTCGGCCCTCTTTGAGAATCACTTTAGTAGTCCCTTTGCGAATTTTGGTGACCGATTTGGGACGTACGTAACAACCTTCTACAAATCCTCCTTTAGAGAGTTGAACAAGATGTTCGTGGGAGATTTCTTGCACTGTTTTTACAACGTACTCTTTTTCCACACCCGATTTTGGACTGGAAACTTCGTTCGCAAAGGCTCCGTCATTTGTTACAAGAATAAGACCTTCGCTATCTTTGTCTAAACGGCCAATTGTAAAAAGTCTTCCCTCGGTTTGAGGAAAAAGATCTGTAACAAGACGCTCTTGTTTAAAGCGTCTTTCCGAGCAAACAAACCCCCTGGGCTTGTTAAGAGCGTAGTACAGAGTTTGTTTGCGAGATTTTACGAGCTGATTGTTCACTAAAACCTTGTCTTTGGGTTCGACACGGAAAAAAGGCTCTTTTTGTATAATTCCGTTTACTTCCACAACACCATTAAAGATCAGCTCCTCAGCTTTTCGGCGAGAAGTGGGCAAAAAACGGGCTACAAAGGTATTGAGACGCTGTGTCATGGGGTTTAAGTCCTAAATGCTCTGTTAAGAGATCTATTTTATAGTAGATGAACCTAAAGTTGCAACAAAATCGCCTTAAGTCTAACGATTAGAGTTAAGATAATAAATAAGAGTGACTTAGCGCCCACCTTTTTTTAGAATGAAAAAAATAGGGGATAAGAATCGTAGGAGGTTCGTTTGTCAAAATTAATTTTAATCCGTCATGCGGAGTCTTTGTGGAACAAAGAGAACCGTTTTACCGGGGATATTGACGTAGGTTTAAGCCTCACCGGTGTCTTTCAAGCTCTAAGTGTTGCCGATTCGGTTCCCTCTTTTTCGGTTGTGTATACCTCAACTCTTTTTCGATGCAAAATGACGGCAGCTCTTCTTTTAGCAATGTCAAAAAAACTTTTTAGCTTCTCCACTCACCAAGCAGAGGGAATCGATATTCGCATCATTCAAGATAAAAGGATCGATGAACGGGACTATGGGGAGTTGAAGGGTAAGAATAAACATGAGACTCAAGAAAAATACGGTAAAGAACAATTTTTAAAATGGAGGCGAGGCTATAAAGATCGCCCCCCCGGAGGTGAATCTCTTTTTGATGTGGAGAGGCGCGTAAAAGATTTTTTGGATACAACTTTGAAGCCCAAACTTGCTCAAAATGAGGATGTTTTAATTGTGGCTCATGGCAATTCTTTAAGAGCTCTTGTGAAAATTTTGGATCAAATTAGCGATGAGGATGTGGTCCATTTAGAAATACCTTTGATGCAGCCCAGGATTTACGAGATGAAAAATGGGGTGTTTGCTAAAATTTAAGCATCATGATGCATCTTGATCGCTTTGAAGCTATCCATTTAAAAACTCCATGGGCCCCTAAAAATTTAATTGATAGAGCCCAAGGAGCCGTTGAAACCCTTTTTAAAAAGGAGAAAGAGAAATTAGAGTCTTTTAAATTGGAGGTGTTTTCTTCCGAGGAAGAGGCTTTTTTGCAGCTTATTTTATGTTTGATTCATGAAAAAGCGTTATCAGAGGGAAAAAACCATTTACTGGTTTTAGACAATTTGAGAGCCCCTCTCAAGGGTCTATTATCAAAATTTGCTTTTCTAGGACTTCATATAGACATGATACCCCTGGGCAAAGAGGGGTGTGTCGACCTTGAGGAGTTGAAAAAAAGCTTTTATCCCACAACGATGGGTTTTCTCATGGAACCTGTTGATTTAATCACAGGCGTGGAGCAGCCGTTAGAAGAAATCCTTGAAATATGTGGTGCACATACCCCTGTTTATTTAGTATCCAAAAGTTTTTTTGGTATTCCAGCCCTATCTACGAAAATAGAGGCTATACAATTTGACAACGCTCTTTTTGTTCAAAAAAGCTTCTCCATATCAGGCTCTAAAGACCCGGATAAAATTTTTGCCGTTGCCACTCAGCTTCAAGAGGACTTAGCGAAAAGAATCGAAGAGGGGATGCAGCTTCTATATTTTAGAAGATTTTTCGAAAGAGCCATAGAATCTATGGGCGGAGACATTTTTTTTAAAACTGCTCAAAGAGATCCGGGTACTGTTGTATTTGGATTTTCAGGAATTCACGGAGAGCTTTTAGCCTACTGGTTATGTCAGAAGGGGATTTTTGTATCGATTGGCGGCGGAGGGCGCCCCTCATTGCATCGCTATCTTAGTTCTATTGGTTGGGAGGATAGTCAATCCTTTACAGCAGTCCATGTAAGCTTTTCCCCTGACTTTGAAGAAAGCCACCTTCAAGAGGTTCTTCATGCGATTGAGGAGTGCTTGAGAATATCGAAACGTTCAAGTGGGAGGTCATAAAATGGAGATTTTTTCTTGGAACCGCTACACAAAAAAAATGCACGAGTTTCTAAAAAGACCTTTATCCATCGGCACTTTTGGAAAAGAACCCGCTGGGATGATTTGCTTAACTGCTGAATCAGGCTCAAAGGAAGAGGGGAACTGGTTTCATATTCAAGTAATAGTCGATACTCTTGATGGCGTGATAGCAGATAGTAAATTTCTATTTTTTGGACCGACAATTTTACTGGTTGCTTTGGAGGCTGTGAGTCGATTCATGGTCCGAAAAAATATTAAGCAGGCTAAAAAAATTACACCCGAAATTTTAGACCGTTTTTTAAGAGATCAGGAGTCGATTGCAGCTCTTAACGAAAAACAGACACCCTATTTTCTTTTTGTCATAGAGGGGGTATTGGAAGCATTGGCAAAAGCCCCAGAAATTCAGGTGAGTGAATATTCTACTCCACTTGAAAGAATCGAGATGCATTCCTTAGAGACCATGCGAGAAGATTGGGATGAACTAACTGACGCTCAAAGATTACAGATATTAGAGAACGTATTTGAAGAGCATGTGCGGCCATTTCTTGCTATGGATGAGGGGGGCGTACAGATTCTGGGGCTAGAAAATAAGACCCAAGTGAAAATTGCCTACTCAGGGAACTGCACAAGCTGTTTTTCAGCTATAGGGGGGACGTTGCAGGGTATCCAGAACGTTTTGAATGAAAGAATTCACCCAAAGCTTATAGTAGTACCAGATTTAGAGAATCTTCATCTGGGGTAAAAGACGCTAGTTTTTTGTAAATCGCCTTACTCTATTCCATTCTTCTTCAAAAGGGGAGAACCCCTTTTTTAAAAAGGTGGGAATCCAGCTAAAAATGTTATTATCGATCTCTTTGAATATCTCATCAGTATCAAAACCAATTGCACTAAAGCCCTCAGGGGCTTTTATTGTATTCAAACCAAAGCTTAGAATGAGACGATCTGCTGCTTGGTGACAAAGAAACCCCGCGCATTTTTTTCCTTCATAGTAAAGATCATTGGGTTCTTTAAAGAGGACATGTTTTCCCTTTAAGTCAATCGCTTGATAGAGACAAAGGGAGAGAAAATTTGCCGATTCAGGGTAGACATTTGGAGGGATCTTCACTATATAAGAGACAAGTAGGTTTCCTTTAAGACTGATCCAAACTCGCTCATTTTGCCCTTTTCCATGGGTTTGTTCGTAAGCCCTTATACATGTTAATGAATCTGGATCAAAATAGGTGGCGTTTTCTTTTGCGTACTCGTGAGTTGACTCGATGGTATCGAAAAAAAGGAGTTTACGTTTAAATGTCATAAGGGAACATAGTACTCAATCCAAAGGGAACTTCTCAAGTGAGATTTGTAAAGTTTATCAAACAACTCGACTATAAGATGATCACAATCATCTTTGTTTTGATGTGTTTGAGTCTTACTGTTATTAGCTCAAGCACTATCCAACAAGAAAATTCTCCTGGATTTTTTTCCCATGCAGTAAAGGCGCAGCTACGGAGTTATGCTGTCGGATGGATAGGATATTTTTTCTTGGCTTGGTGTGATTATAGAAAGATAAAAAAATCGGCTCCTATATTTTATATTTTGATTTTGCTTTTATTAGGGGGTCTTTTTTTTACAAATCCGATTCAAAATGTGCATCGATGGTTTCGTTTTCCCTTTTTACCATTTGCACTTCAACCAAGTGAATTTGCTAAAGTTGTCCTGATGCTCATGCTAGCGTGGTACTTTGAAGACAAATACCACTCGAGTAGGAGATTGTCTGTTGGTTTAAAGGCTCTTGGGATAGTTTTAATCCCATTTATTCTTGTTTTGAAACAACCCGATCTTGGAACAGCTCTTATATTGTTGCCCTTATGTTATACTGTTTTCTTATTCGCTCAGGGGCATAGAGGAATCATTCGTTGGATGACTGCAGGGGGCGTTGTCCTTGTTTTATTTGTTGTATCAATATTTACAGGTTATGTCCCCTTTGAAAAAATTAAAAGTCCTTTAACTCACGTTTTAAAGGAATATCAGATTGAGCGACTGAATCCGAATACTTATCACCAAAAAGCGGGGCAAACTGCTATTGCCTTAGGAGGTATTGGGGGAAGTGGTTTTGGAAAAAGCCAATTTACCGGACAGGAGTGGCTCCCTTTTGCGCACACAGATTCGATTTTCCCGGCATTTACAGAGGAGTTTGGACTGATTGGGGCGGGCTTTTTATTTGCACTCTTTTTCAGTTTAATCTATTTGAGTTTAAAAATAGCCGAAGAGGCACAAGATCGATTTGGAAAACTCTATGCAGCATGTACGGCAACTTATATCGCCGTTCATGTTATCGTGAATATATCGATGATGGCTGGGAGTTTACCTATAACGGGTGTGCCTTTGATTTTGATGACCTACGGGGGATCATCTGTTGTAGCAACGATGATGAGTCTTGGGCTTTTACAAAGTATAACAGTAAGAAGGTTTAGGTTTTAATGCGCGATCTATTTATTTTTACCCCAGGTTTTTGGATAGGCGAAGGGATGATGGAACTGACTAATGTGTCCGAAAAGATCCCTTTTATTGTAAAATGGATGGTTCCCTCCTACAAACCTGAGGATCCCTACCTAGAGTTGATCCAACAGATCCAGATAAAAGGGCATAGTGAAGTAATGACAAATAACTTTACTTTGAAAGATTTTGAAAAACATCGGTTTAGCATTATCTTGGAAAGTGATAATATCGGCCAAGTGATGGGTCCCGGCCAAATAAAATCTGATTGGATTGGTTGGGAATTTAAAGAAAATCTCATTGGCTTTGATGGTTATGAATACTACCAGCATCAAGGTGATGGGCATTACATCATGGAAGCAGAATACAGCACGAGCGATGATCTTAGAACGGTGATGCGAGGTAAACTTTGGAAGCACACAAAAGCGGGTATTCAAGGAAAATGAACACAAAATGGAAAATTTTTGCCGTCTGTATGGCCACCTTAGTTTTGAGTGGATGCGGCGCCCCCCAGGACATGACGCGGGAAAATTTCTATAGTGTTCAGCTCCAAACCCCAAAATCTCAATTAGAAAAAAAATACGGGAAACCTCTCTATAAATACCACGATGAGCAGGGGTATGAGGTTTATGAATATGTAGAAAGGGTCTATGTAGGAAATGCGGTGATCGAGCAGAACTACTACTACTTTTTTATTAAGGATGGCGTAGTGAAAAAAAAGGGGCAAAAAGTGCAAAATCCGCCCCCATGGTCAGAGCCATATAATGCAGACCCGATATTGGACTTTTAAAAATGAAAAAATCCCCGTTAAGGGGATTTTTCTTTTTCACAAAAAAACCTTCTCTTTATTGGGAGAAGGTTTTTTAACACAAAAAGTAGAGAGACTTAAACTGTTACAGTAGTGATCTCTACACCGGATGCAATTACCAATTTTTTGAGTCTATCGGCTGTTTGAGGAGCAACGATAATATCAATAAGTCTGGAATGGGTTCTAGACTCGTATTGGTCACGTGATTTACGGTCAACGTGTGGTGAGCGCAACACTGTGAAACGCTCGATTCTTGTCGGTAGTGGGAATGGACCCGCTACGACAGCTCCTGTAGACTTAGCAGCTTCTACAATCTCTTTAGCGGTTCTATCGATCACTCTAGAGTCATAGGCTTTGAGTCGGATGCGGAGCTTCTTGGATGATTTTGTTGATGTTGAAGACATAGCAACTCTTAGCTCTTTTTAATAAGTTCTTCTTTAAACTTCTGTGGAAGTTCATCATAATGCGATGGCTCCATCACGTAGCTTGCGCGACCTGAAGTGGCCGAACGGAGCGCTGTGGAGTATCCGAACATTTCGGATAATGGCACATGAGCTTCAACACGAAGTCCTGATTTAGTATGTTCTTGTCCTAGAACTTGTCCACGACGACGGTTGAGGTCACCGATTACGTCACCGACATAATCTTCTGGTGTGGATACCGCAACTTTCATGATGGGTTCAAGGATAATGGGGTCGCAAACTCTAGCGCAATCTTTGGCACACATAGATCCTGCGATACGGAAAGCCATTTCGCTGGAATCGACGTCGTGGTAAGATCCGAATACGATAGCAACTTTGGTGTCGACCAACGGGTATCCAGCAAGAACACCTGTGTTAAGTCCATCCTCAATCCCTTTGATAACAGCAGGGATGTACTCACGTGGGATAACACCACCAACGATTTTGCTGACGACTTCGTTTCCTTTGCCGCGCTCGTTTGGCTCCATCTCGATGACAACGTGGCCGTATTGACCGCGTCCACCGGACTGCTTGACGTATTTTGTTTCCATTTTTCCGGCTTTACGGACAGCTT
>VGMG01000005.1 GCA_016866495.1 Chlamydiota bacterium
GGTCAAAAGAGTGCGCCTCATCAAACTTTTGCTTCAAAGAAAGTTCTTCAAGAAAATCGATAAGGTGCAGCCCTTCGTTCTCTTTTTCCCATTCAATCGCTTTGGCTATAAGAGCTTCGACGTTTTCTTTGCGGTCTTGATAGGTTTCTTTATCCTCTTTAAGAAATTCCAAGTAGCCCGTTTCATGCAATATTTTCGTAATTTTCTGTGAGATAGAGGGAATTTTTTCCAGTGATTGAATTAAAAAGGAAAATTTCTCTAGTTCTAGTTTTTGCTTTGAAGACAGAGGAAGGTTTTGACTGTTTTGGATCAGCTCCATCAAAGGTTGCATCATTTGCAATTGCACCTCCTTGATTTTTTCTAAAGCTGCGTTCCCTATACCTCTCTTTGGAACATTAATTACCCGTTGAAAGGCTACAAGATCATTTTTAGCCACGGTAAGTCTTAAGTAGGCTAAAAGATCTTTGATCTCTTTTCTTTCATAGAAAGAGAGACCGCCGACAATAGTGTAGGGAATACGTAATCTTAAAAGGGCATCCTCCAGACTGCGTGACTGAGCGTTAGTTCTATACAAAAGAGCAATCGTGCCAGGATCTTGTCCCGCATCGATCGCAGCTTCTACCTCTCTTGCAATAAACTGAGCCTCCTCTCTTTCATCAAAAAATGAGCGCAACTCAATTTTTTCCCCATCACCTACTGCACTCCACAGATTTTTTTCATAGCGACCCCTATTGTGGGCGATGAGAGCATTTGCAGCTTTGAGAATATGGCCTGTTGAACGGTAATTTTGTTCAAGTTTTATCACCTTGGCATTCGGGAAATCCTCTTCAAAACCTAAAATATTTTGAATGCTTGCCCCTCTCCATGAATAAATAGATTGGTCCGGATCCCCAACCACGAAAAGATTTTTATGCTTATCTACTAAAAGCTTAGTGAGAGAATATTGCGCATGATTTGTATCTTGATATTCATCAATGAGGATGTACTTAAAGCGGTTTTGAATCTCCTCTTTAAGGCTTAATTTATCCCTGAGAAGAAAAACGGGGAGGAGTAAAAGATCGTCGAAATCGATCGCATTACACTCTTTTAAACGATTTTGGTAATGGCTATACACCTGATAGAAATGGTCTTTTCCCCTTTGGTGTTGAAAATCTTTAGGAAGTAATAGAGCATTTTTAGCATCGGAGATGGCTTGGCGCATATCTTTGAGATGCCCTTTTTCGGGCTTCATATCGAGCTCTTTAAAGCACTCTTTTAATAACGAATGGGTGTCATCTTCATCGTATATCGTAAAAGTCGAATGAAAACCGATTTGCTCTATAGATTCTCTCAAAAAACGGGCGCCAAAAGAGTGAAATGTTGTAATTAAGGGAGGTCTTGTACAAATGGAGAGGACTCGTTGCCGCATCTCTTCTGCAGCTTTATTGGTGAAGGTTACTGCAAGAATTTCACTTGGATTCACCCCTGATTGTAAAAGAGCTATAATTCTTTCAACTACTACTCTGGTCTTTCCCGAACCGGCTCCGGCAAGTACCAGTAGAGGCCCCTCTTTATGGGCTATCGCAATTTTTTGTTCAGGGTTTAAATCGGGCATATATGCTATGCATACTAGCAGAGTCTTAAGAAGTTTAAAAGCCAAAGATACGAAAAAAGTTCTAAAGGGACTAGATTGAGATCTCTAATAGAGATTGTTAATGAAAAAAGGGGAAAAAGGATTTTTTTTGAAAATGATTTACCAAAAAAAAACCCCTTTTCCTTAGTATGATACCCATCTAGAGAAAAAAATTCGGTGCTTAGTGAGATTATTTAAGGGTTTGGTTATTTTTTTCTTTGTGCCCTTATTCATAAGCGCAAAAGTTGAGGTGGGTCTAGATAGAGTTTTTTTAGGGGGAGCACACCCTTCAATTCAGGGAAAACGGGTAGGGCTTTTGACCAATCACACAGCTGTCGATCGCAATGGAGTTACCGCGATGGATCGTTTCCAGTCAAGAAAAGACTGTAAACTTGTCGCTTTGTTTGCCCCAGAGCATGGTCTTTATGGACAGCAGCACGCAAGTGAAAAAATCAAGGACGCAAAAAGAGGGGACGTACCTGTCTTTAGTTTATACGGTTCAAACCGACGACCTACTGAGGCCCAATTAAAAGGGATAGATGTTGTTGTTATAGACATACAAGATATAGGGGTCCGTTCTTACACTTATGCCTCGTCACTTTTTTATATGATGGAGGAGGCAGCAAAAAAAGACATAGGTATAGTCGTTCTCGATCGTCCCAACCCTATAAATGGATTGACAGTAGATGGCCCTATGTTGCACCCTAAATGGCGCTCTTTTATTGGATATATTAACGTACCCTACATCCACGGTATGACCGTGGGGGAGCTCGCTCAATTTTTTAATATGGAATACAAAATTGGGGCAAAATTGACGGTAATTCCCATGAAAGGCTGGTCGCGGGGTATGGATTTCAAAGATACAGGGCTCCACTGGATTCCGACAAGCCCGAACATCCCCGAGTCAGATACGCCCCTTTTTTATGCATCGACGGGTCTTTTAGGAGAGCTACGCCTTTGTAACATTGGTGTAGGATACACCTTGCCTTTCAAACTAGTGGGAGCGCCCTGGATGGATGCCCAACAACTAACAAAACATCTTAATAGCCAAGGGCTCAGCGGTGTAAGATTCGTCCCTATTTACTTTAAACCCTTTTCAGGGTCGATGGCTCAACTGGATTGTCAAGGCTCGCTTATACAGGTGGTGGACAAAAAATCTTACAAACCTTTTGAGATTCAGGGGGTTCTGATAGGTGCAATAAAATCCCTCTATCCCCAAAAATTTAAAGAAGTGATGTCGCATATTGGAAAATCTGAAAAAGATCTTTTCTGTAAAGCGGTAGGATCGGAAGAGCCTTTGCAATTTCTTAAAGAGGAAAAGCTTATAGGCTGGCAAATCGCAGAATTTCAGCGAGCCGAACGAGAACTCTTTATGGAGAAAAGAAAAAATTATTTGCGTCCCGAGTACGCAGAAGACTATAGACCAAATTTATGAAGAAAACTCTAATCATCGTAGAATCCCCCACTAAAGTTAAAACCCTAGAAAAATTTCTCGGGAAAGAATTCGTCGTGGATTCTTCAGTCGGGCACATTATCGATTTGCCCCAGAAGGGATTAAATATTGATGTAGAGAAGGATTTTAAGCCTAACTATGTCCCATTACCAGCAAAAAAAGAGGTGATAGAGCGGCTGAAAAGAGAGGCAAAAAAAGTTGAACAAGTGCTATTGGCAACCGACCCCGACCGAGAAGGGGAGGCCATCGCTTGGCATATTGCCTCAATTCTGCCAAAAGTTCCCTATAAACGAGTCACGTTCAACGAAATCACCAAAGGAGCAGTGTTAGAGGCCCTCAAGCATCCTAGAAAAATCAATGAGGATCTGGTTAGTGCTCAGCAAGCTCGTCGTATTCTTGATCGGCTAGTAGGTTATAAAATCTCCCCAATTTTGATTCGTAAAGTTAAGGGGGCAAAAAGCCTGTCTGCCGGACGAGTACAATCTGTTGCTCTGAAGCTTATTGTCGAAAGAGAAGAGGCAATCGAGGCGTTTAAACCGGAAGAATATTGGAATTTAGGCGCTGTTTTGGAAGGAAAAAAAGAGTTTAAGGCCTTTCTTTTCACTATGGATGGAAAGAAAGTTGAGCGCTCTATTCCAAATGAAAAAGAGGCCACAAAAATTGAAAATGATTTGAAGGGCTGTAAGTACCATATTTCCAAAGTAGATAGAAAAGAGCGTTTACGAAACCCTGCTCCTCCATTCACTACTTCAACTTTGCAACAAGAGGCCTCAAGACATTACGGATTTTCATCTACAAGGACTATGCAAGTTGCCCAAAGCCTTTACGAGGGTGTGGATTGCGGAAAAGAGGGTGCTGTTGGTTTGATCACCTACATGAGAACCGATTCACCCAGAAGCTCCCCCGAGGCAATAAAAGAGGCGAGAGACTGGATTAAAAAGAAGTTTGGAGAGGAGTTTTTACCTAAAGTTGCTAACCAGTATCAGGGTAAAAGAGCAGCTCAAGATGCGCATGAGGGGATACGCCCCACGAGCGTTGCACGCCGGCCGGAGGAGTTAAAGTCCTTTTTATCAATAGATGAATTTAAGCTCTACCAGCTCATCTATAAAAGATTTCTGGCTTCGCAAATGGAGCCTGCTGTCTATGACACAGTGACCGCCCATATAGATACGGATAAAAAATACGAATTGAAGGCTACCGGTTCCATCATAAAATTTCCTGGCTTTTTGACTCTTTATGAGGAAAAAGAGGACGAAGAAAAAGAAGAAGAGCGCACTTTACCTCCGCTTGAAGAGGGGCAAAAGCTCAAGCTGATACAGGTTACAAAAGATCAGGCATTCACTAAGCCTCTTCCCCGTTTTACTGAAGCTTCTCTTGTAAAAGAGCTGGAGAAACAAGGGATTGGTCGCCCCTCCACCTACGCTGCCATCATGAATAAGATCCAGTCGCGTGATTATACGACCAAAGAAAAAGGGACGCTAAGACCCACTGAGCTTGGTCGCATTATCTCACGAATGCTAACCGATAATTTCACCCAAATTATTGATATCGGGTTTACTGCTCACATGGAAGAGGATTTGGATGCAATCGCAGAAGGGAAGCTCGACCATAAAAGATTTTTAAAAGAATTCTGGGATGTTTTTTTGCCGATTGTTGAGGTGGCCGAAAAAGAGGCTCACGTTCCTAAAGAGCTCACAGATAAAATTTGTCCCGATTGTGGAAAGCAATTACAGAAAATTTGGGCCAGAAACAAATACTTTTTGGGATGTAGTGGCTATCCGGATTGTAAGTACACTGCGCCCCTAGAAGAGCTTGTGATTCACAAAGAGGAATATGAGGCCTCTTTTAACTGGGATCAGGATTGTCCTAATTGTGGGAAAAAAATGTCGATTCGTAAGGGACGATTCGGAATATTTTTGGGTTGTAGCGGCTATCCAGATTGTAAAACGATTATCAATATCCCCAAAAAGGGAGCAGAAGGGGTGGATACCGGAGCAAAATGCCCTGCCAAAGGTTGTGAAGGGAAACTTAAACAAAGGGTTTCTCGCTATGGAAAGCCCTTCTTTTCCTGCTCCACCTATCCCGAGTGTGATGTGATAGGAAATTCTGTCGAGGAGATTCAAGAAAGCTACAAAGATCATCCCCGTACAAAAGCACAGCCAAAATCTTCTGGAGGAGCTAGAGGAAAACAGAAGCTCTCAAAAGAGCTCATTATTCTCACCAAAGAGGATAATTTGACTCGGGGAGAGGTGACTAAACGGATCTGGGCTTATATTAAAGAGCACGGCCTACAGGATCCTGAAAATAAAAAAATGATTGTACCGGATAAAGTCCTAGAACCTATTTTAGGGAAGCAGCCTGTGCATATGTTGAAACTCGCGTCTGCTCTTAGCCGGCACTTCAAATAATCTTTTTCATTTGAAAATCCAGAGTTTATAAAGGGTTGTTCTTTGCTATTTCCCTAATTGCTTTTAATTCAATTTTGTGGAATACTTTACTCACCTTACGCACTGGTAGCTCAGTTGGATAGAGCGCATGGCTACGAACCATGAGGTCTGGGGTTCGAATCCCTACCAGTGCATTTTATGCTTATCATCGATAAAATACTGGGCCCCATTGAGACAAGAACTCTTTTACTCGTTTGTCCCAAAACACATGAGGCCGTGTTAATCGATCCCTCCTTTTTTAGCTTTCGTTATTTCACCCCGATCATTCAAGAGAAGCAATACAAGTTAAAAAAAGTTCTTTTGACCCACTCCCATTATGATCACATTGTGGATATGGCAAAATTTCGAGACTTGGGTGTGCCGATTTTTGTGCATCCTCTAGATAGTAGAAATGTACTTGCCCCAGGCTCTGACGGCTTAAGATCTTTTAAAACGATTGATGCGGTAAGCGACCCCCATTTTTTCCAAGAGGGGGATAAAATTACTTTTGGGGAGATTGAGGGGGTAGTTATAGAGACACCCGGACACTCCTTCGGGTCGGTTTGCTTTTATTTTGAAAAAGAGGGTGTTTTAATTAGTGGAGACACTCTTTTTAAAGGGGGGATTGGAAGACTGGATTTGCCCACCTCTGAACCTGACAAGATGGAGATCTCCTTGAAAAAATTAAAAAAATACCCTGAGGCTACGGTCGTATATCCGGGACATGGTCCAACAACAACAATCAGAGAGGAATTATGACAACTTTAATTGGTTACGAAGCGCCAAATTTTGTTGCGCAAGCAGTAAAGAATGGGGAGATTATTGATGTTCACCTTAAGGATTACAAAGGTAAATTCGTGGTGCTCCTTTTTTATCCTCTAGATTTTACCTTTGTGTGCCCTACAGAACTCATCGCCTTCGAAGAGAGAATTGAAGAGTTCCGTAAAAGAAATTGTGAGATCTTAGCAATATCTGTGGATAGCGTTTATACTCATAGAGCCTGGTGGAACCATGAGATCAAAAGAGTCTCATTTCCGATTGTGAGTGACGTGACAAAAACAATTTCTTTAAATTATGGAACCTTGATCGACAAGGGGATCTCTTTAAGAGGCACTTTCATCATAGACGCAGACGGATTAGTCCAGCACATGTCTATCAATAACTTGGGAATAGGCAGAGGCGTTGAAGAGGTTTTAAGGCTTGTAGATGCGATCCAATATCATAAATCCCATGGAGAGGTTTGCCCTGCAAATTGGCACAAAGGGGATAGAGGGATACTTCCTAAATAGCCCACTCAAATGCACTAAAAAATTAATTTTTTTGGTTTTTTTTAAAATAAAAAAAATTAAAATTTTTCTATGTTTTTGCTGAATTATAGGAGAGAATCTTGAAAAAATTCTTTATTTCATTCTTTTTGTGTATGCAATCAGTTTATCCGCAGCCACGTGCAGATTTTGTGGTTACAGCCGATCTTTTAGGAGAATTGGGAAATTGGTTTTTTATAATTTCTACAGCAGAGACACTTGTAAAAGAGGGGTACGACGTAGCTTTTTTTAAGGGGTTAGAAGACCCCAAATTTTCTGATTATAAAACCCATTTTTTTCAAAAAGTACTCGCCGAGTGCCCCCCGTCCATCAGGGTTTACCCGAGGGAAAAACTCTATACTCAAAGAGGGGATGTTACTTCTTATTGTTCAATACCTAAAAATTACAATTTGAGATTGAAGGGGCACTTTGTAAATTTAAAATACTTTGATAAACATAGAGACCACTTGATAGATCTTTTTGAAACACCCTCTTTAGACTTGGAGTACATAAAAAAAAAATACCCGGTTGTTTTTGAAAGCAAACAGATTTGTGCTGTCCACTATAGGCATTATATACGATCGTTGGATGACCCCAAGAGGGATAAAAACCAGTTAATAAATCCAAAATATTTGAAACATTCCACTATTTTTTGCCACTTAGATACGGATTACTACGAAAAAGCGATGAACATTTTTGGAGATGACACACTCTTCATAGTTGTTTCTGATGACCCATGGATGGCAAAGAAGGTTTTGCCGATGAAAAAAAACATGCTGTTTATAGAGAATGAACCTTTTTGGGTAGATTTTAATATTTTAAGATATAGCCCAAATGCCATCATCGGAAATTCTACTTTTAGTTGGTGGGCTACTTATTTAAATAATTCGGACAATAAAAAAGTGGTTGCTCCAACCTCATGGTACAGAAATATTGAAAAAATGGTATTCCCGGATGACTGGATCAAAATAGATTCTGTTACAGTAGAGGATACATACAAAGACCCTATGGAGTGGCTATTGGAAAAAGAGTTTCATGATTTTGAGACTTAATTCAAAAGCTCTTCTATTCTTAAAAGTTGGTTATACTTGGCTATGCGCTCGCCTCTAGCGGGAGCTCCCGACTTGATTTGGTCAACACCGAGGGCTACGCAAAGGTCTGCTATGAAGGTATCTTCCGTTTCTCCTGAGCGGTGAGAAAACATCACTTTCATCCCATTTTCTTGTGCCATTTTTACTGTCTCGATGGTTTCTGTCAAAGTTCCCACCTGGTTGGGTTTGATCAAAATCCCATTCGCTAAGTCCCTTTTGATTCCAAATTCGAGCCGTTTTTTGTTTGTTACAAAAAGGTCATCTCCTATGAGCTGGATTTGTGAGCCTAGCCTACTATTAAGCTCATGCCAGCTATCAAAATCATCCTCTTTGCAACCGTCTTCGATCATAATAATAGGGTATCTTTCAACAAGTTCTACATATTGATCAATCAGGTTATCAGTGTTTTCTATTTCATTTGCAGCAACGTCCAGCCCAATCATGACATCTAACCCCGGGCGATAGCCTGCACTCTCAATAGCCTCTACAATAAACTCAAGAGCCTCTTTTGTCGATTGGATGTTTGGAGCAAAGCCCCCTTCGTCTCCAACATTCGTCGATAGTTTATGTCGGTGTAAAATTTTTTTTAGCGTGTGGTAGACCTCTGCTCCTGCTCTAAGATTCTCACCAAAGATTTCTTTTCTGGGAGAGATCATAAATTCTTGAAATTCCAGTCGATTGTCTGCGTGTTTACCCCCGTTAATGATATTGAAAAAAGGAAAAGGGAGTTTATGTTGAACCGATCCTCCTAAATAACGAAAAAGGGGGAGTTTATAGTAGTGCGCACTGGCGCGAGCCGCTGCAAGCGAAACAGCTAAAATGGTATTTGCTCCCATTCTGTATTTTTTTTCAGTTCCATCTAAATCTATTAGAAGACGATCTAAGGAGGTTTGTTCTGAAGCTTTGTGCCCTTTTACTGCAGGAAAAATATCATGATAAACATGGGAGATGCATTTTAAAACCCCTTTTCCGAAAAAACGATGACTATCTTGATCTCTAAGTTCAATCGCTTCGTGGTAGCCCGTCGAGGCTCCTGAGGGAACAGATGATCGCCCCATGTGTCCGCTTTCCAAAACACAATCCACTTCGAGGGTGGGATTACCCCTAGAATCGAGAATTTCTCTTGCATGTAGAGCTTGGATTTTATTACTCATAATCTTCTCTTACACCCTCAATTAAGGTTAGGTATGACTGGTATCTTGTTAAAGCAATTTTTCCTTTCTCGACCATTCTTTTGACATTACAGGTAGGCTCATGCGTGTGACTACAAGGTGAGAAAGCACACTTTTTTCCGGCTTTATGTATCTCTTTAAATAAAGGTTCTACCTCTTTTTTATCTAGATCAAAAAGGCCAAAACTTTTGATGCCGGGTGTATCGATACAATACCCACCCGATTTTAGGGGTATTAAAATTGATGTAGTGGTTGTATGAGCCCCTTTTTCAGTTTTGCTCATCACTTCCCTCACACGAAAATTTCCCTCAACAATTTTGTTGATTATGGATGTCTTACCAACACCGGATTGACCTGTTAGCACATTTGTGTAGCCTTTCATCAGATTTTTCAAGTCTTCGATTCCGTAATCGTTCATGGTGCTTATTTTGCATACCGGAATTTTCAAATCCTCGTAAACCTTTAAAAGCTCGTGGAAATAGGGGGGATGGGGAAGATCCATTTTATTTACAACTAAAACTGGACGCATGTTTTGCCGTAGACAGGCGACAATATATCGGTCGATAAGATTAGGTTTGATGTGAGGAAATCCGACCGAGACACAGATCAAAACTTGATCGACATTTGCCGCAATCAATTGTTCTTTTCGTTGGCGTAGATGTTCAGCTCTTGAAAGGATATGTGTTCTAGGAGCTATAGATTCGATCATTTTTTTTTGTGGATCAAAAAAAACATAATCTCCAACGCAAACAAGATTTTTTTGTCTTGAGCGCCCCTTTTTAAGAGCCCCTTTCAATTCACATAAAAATCCTACCCCCTCAAGCTCTACAAAAATTCCCTCTGACAATACAGAAATGACCCTCCCTTTAGGCAGATCGGGTGCTACAAAATCCCCCCCCTTTTTTTGGTCTGTTTTTTTGTATTTAGAGCGGTCTTTAAGCGATTTAAGTTTACGTTCTTTTTTGATTTGCCTTTTTTTAGGGCTAAATTTGTCTTCAAAGTCCACGAGATTTACCTAAAAAGTAGAGCAAAATGGCACCGGCTTGGGCTACGTTTAATGATTCTGTAGGGTATAGCATGGGGATTTTTACAATTGTAGATTTATTTTTAATTTGAGGGTGAATCCCCTGGCCTTCGTGCCCCAAAACTAGGGCAAACTCTTTTGGGGGGACAAATTGTTCAAGGCTCACCCCTTCCATATCGGCCCCAATCAGGGGGAATTTTTCCTCTAAAAGCTGATCTAAGGTCCCAAATTTTATATCAAGCCTGAACACAGCACCCATTGAGGATCGGATGGTTTTTTCATTGAAAGGGTCAACGGATGGTTCGATAAAAAAGGCTTGGTCAAATCCAAAAGCCTCCATACTCCTCATGAGCGTACCCACATTTCCCGGATCTTGAAGTCGATCAAAAACAAGGATTCTGGCCCCTTTTTTTGTCGACAAAGGGGGAATTTTTAAAATAGCCGCCCGTTTTTCGTTGGAATAGACCCCAGTAATTTTTTCTAAAATTTCTTTTGTTACAAAAAACGTTTCTTTTGCATCAGGATTTTGGTATGGATCAAGGGTAAAGAGCACCTCTATGGGGTGTGATTGGGCTATTTCCTCAATTAGATGGTCTTTGAAGACCAGACATAGCCCCTCCGAGTTGCGAAAGGTTTTATCGACTCTGAGTCGATGAGCTTTTTGTACAATCGGGTTTTTAAGGCTACTAAGGTGCATCATGAGTGTTGAACATGATACAGATTCAAGAATTAGGATGAAAGGCTCGCTTGCAATGCGGGTATTCATCACCTCATGCGCCTTCCTGGTCATTCCCCTCATTTTCTATACAGCGTTTACTTATAAAAGCGAGTACGATAGAGCGTATAACCAGGTTTACGAGTCTTTAAATCTCTCCTTAGGGGATCACCTTAAATTTGTCACAGAAATAACCGATTTACAGGCCCATTTCCTAGATGCCCTTTATGAAATTGTAGCAAATAGACAAGTCGACAATCTAAATTTTTCTTTATCAAAATTTGTGAACGATGAGGCGATTTCTACAATTTTGTATCTAAAAGTTGATCCTAACGGTCTCATTTGTTTTGCTTCGAGTGTCTCCTCTCTTGTAGGAAAAAATTTTTCTGGAGAGATAGATCTAAAAAAAATTAATACTTTGGACAGGAAATCTTTTATTGCTCGGGATTCGGATGGAAATTACGTTTTGTATTTGATTCGCCTAATCAAAGATCTTAAATCTCAGGATATTAAGGGCGCTGTAGCTTTATCGACCTCGATGTCTCTTTTACTTAAAGAGATCACCGGTTTTGGAACTATAGGTTCTCTAGAGACCACAATTCTTTCAAGCGGGGGAGATGTTCTCGCCTCAACGCACAAAGGGTGGGGAAAAAAAACACTGTTGGTGCGGAGTGTAGAAAACATCAATCTGAATCAAGCTACCCCCCAGATTTATGGTCCCGATCTCATCAATTTGGAACCTACAGAGCTTGGTTATCAATTCACACAAAACGATGATACGCGCCTAATTGTTCTCAAACCTGCAGGGCAACTTCCTATCATGATAGGCCTGGACGTACCTAAAAAAATTTTCACGGATAAATTGAAAGGGTATTTTACCACGGTTGGGTCGCTATTTTTATTCATCCTAGTGTTGGGAGGAGGGGCGACCTATCTTTTGACATTAAGAATTTCTAAACCCTTATCAGCTCTTTGTGGCGTGATGCAAATGGGAGAAGAGGGGCACTTGGAGACTCGATTTGATTTCGACAAGTGGGGGTTTGAAGTCAATTATGTTGGATACCTTTATAACCGATTGATGGATAAGATCCAGTTGATGATCCAGGAGATTAGAACCGAAAGGAGCGAAAAAGAGCGCTACGCTACACAGATGCTTTTAGCTTTAGAGATCCAAAAATCGCTTTTACCCACAAAAATACAGATCCCAAATATCAAAATAGCCTCCTCGTATTTCCCGGCTATAGATGTTGCAGGCGATATTTTTGACTATTTTGAGATATCACCTGGGCGAGTTTTATTGATGTGCTCCGACGTGGCAGGTAAAGGAATCCAGGCTTGCCTCTATTCTTTGGGTTTTAGGGGGTTTGTCCGAAGCGTATCTGTTTTTGAAAAAAATTTAGATAAAATAGTTTCTCAGGTGAACGATCTATACCTCAAAGATACAGCAGAAAACTGTATGTTTGTGACTGCATGGATAGGGATTTTGGACACAACATCTAAAACTTTAGAATATGTCTCGTGTGGACATCCACCGGCTTTGCTCCGCCGGCATGACCTCCCTGTGGAGCTTCTTGAAGGAGAGGGAATACCCTTTGGAATTCTAAAAATGGATGAGATTAAGGTGCAAAAAGTCCAACTCAAATCAAAAGATCTTGTCATTGCTTATACAGACGGAGTCACTGAGGCGATGAATGACGCCAAGCAGCTTTACGGGATGGATAGGCTTATCACTGCTATACGTAATATTGACGTAGCTTCACCCGAAAACCTGATTGAGGATTTGTATCGTCGAATTAAGGAGTTTTCGTCTAAAGAACAAAGCGATGACATCACTATTTTGGCTATGGAGATAGAGTAGCTAATTCTCAAAAAGGCGCTTTAGAATCTCTTTTTTATCGTTGAGTTTATGAGAGATAGCGATCTTTTCAGCTTTTTTAAGGTACTTACCCATATCGGGTCCCGCTTTTATACCCTTTTCCAGAAGGTCTTTTGCAGTCACCAAAGGTTTTTTATCCGCAATCCGCTCGATCTCCTCTTTATAGATCTTTATCTCGTCATTCGCAAAAGAGATAAGCCCACTTGGTAATAAAATTGAGGCGCTCTCAAAGAAAGGGGAGGCGTAGAGATGTAAGCGCTCTTGTAGACTGGCTTTCTCAAGAGTTAATGCTAGGCGATCACTAAAATTGAGTAAATTAAGCTCTTTTTGGGAAAATTTTAGGCGTGAAAGCCATTCGAAGCGCTCGTTGTCTGTAAGATGTCCTAATAGCGCTTTGAGTTGAAGAATTACCGGGAGTTTTTCGGGCTTTTGCAAGCTTTCTAAAGATAGAGTGGAGATTTCCGAAAGAGGCGGAAAAAGAGCCGATAATAAACCAAGTCGATGCATCTCAACTAGAGCAGTTCGTAGATTACCGTCTTTGTGCATTTTCTCAAGTTCTTGCAAGATCCGCTCAAACGAAACAGCAGGTAGAAGTGTCGGAGCATGTTCTTTTATAGCTTCTTGAGTCACTGGGTCTATAGAAAAAGAGAAGCGGGCCGCATAACGAATAGCACGAATCATCCTGAGACGATCCTCTTGAAACCGGTCGTGGGGATTGCCTATAGCTCGGATCACTTTTTCTTTAAGATCCTCTTTTCCCCCTACAAAATCGATAGTTTCATTTGTGATGGGATCTAAAAACATCCCATTAATTGTAAAATCTCTCCTTTTTGCATCCTCTTCAGGGGAACCCTCAAGAATGATCGTTGGGCGTCGCCCGTCTTTGTATTCCGATTCGGTTCTAAAGGTCGCTATTTCAAATTTATGTGTGTTTTCTATGACAACCAAGATCCCAAACTGCACACCCACTTCGATAGTTTTAGGAAAAAGCGGACGAAGAGAGTCCATAGATAAAGAGGTAACGATATCGATATCATTAGGAACCTCTCCCATGAGAAAATCCCGCACCGCACCTCCTGCAATATAGGCGATACCCCCATTTTGGTGGATTTTTTCTATAATCTTTAGAGCTGTTTGGAAGGAGTCCATAAAAAAAGCATAGCAGAAAAAGAGGATCTTAGTGAAATTTTTTCATGAAAAAGATGAGACAACTAAAAAAAAGAGATCATATTGTTCGGGTTCGAAACAAGCCGTTTTTTCGAATCCTTTGCACTATGATCTCAGCTGGTGTTTCAGCACACAATAAGAGGCTTTGTAGGGATTTATAAGTGTTATGCGTCCCTAAAGTCCTCTTACTTTTTTATAAATACATTTCTAGATTACTTTTCAATAATTTTTTTTTACTTCTTAGATTTAAAATGATGAACCGCCTATAATTCGGTCATAAATTTATAAAATAGTTTAATGAATAAGTTCTCTAAAGTTAATAAGAGAACATTTTATAAAAACTAGTTGTTAGTTAGATCGATAAAACAAAAAGTTTTAAAAAAAACAAAAAAACCTCTTTGTCTCTAAAATTTTAATTTATTACATTGGGCGATGAAAATAGATTTTTGAAGTTCTTAAGCTAAATTAGACAAGGTTTTCATTACTTGTTTTAAAAATAGCGTTTTAGGAGCGGATAGGGTTTTAAGAGATGTTGCTTTAAATAGAGAGTGCTGGATGAGTTGGAGATCTGTTTTACTTAGTTGTTTTTTCATTTGGAACTTGGGTTTACATGCCTCTTTTGAAATCAAGATGTCTGAAACAGAAAAAAGAGCGGCTTATCAGATCATCAAGTCTATGGGGGATTATAATATTGTAGGACTCCTTTTAAGGCAGAGGGAGCTTAGACGTTTGGGCAAAATGATAGATCATGTTCCGCCTACCTATTTTTTAGGGTATGTTTTTTCAGACCCGATTTTAAAATCCTCAATGCGTCGGATAAGGGAAAATTACTTTAAATGGACAACATTTATTGAAGGACTATCCCCAAAAATGGATGAAATGGCAAGATCGGGTTTATTGTATCAAGAGCTACCCCAGTTTGCCGATTTTTTAAGGATTAACTATGACAATTTATATGAAAGGTGCAGGCAACATGATTGGGAAGAATTTGTTAAGCAGCTTATGTAAAGGGATACTTTTCTTTTCTTTATTAGGTTTTTTTGGAAGTACGCCCCTGAATGCTTTGAGTACAAAAGAATCTAAAGAGATTAAGAGCTTACTTAAATTTATGGCAACCCATAGGGTGATTACCCTAGGTTTAAGGATTAACGAGCTGAACGTACTCGTGGAAAAAACCAAATTGATTCACCCAGTAGAATTAGTTTGCTTCATCCTTAACGATGAAGACTCGATGCGATATTTCCAAAAAATTAACCAGAACTTTTTTAAGCAGCAGTACTTATTAAGAGAATGGCAAGAAGTCTTTAATAATTCTTTCCGATCTGTCGATTTTGAAGATGTAGAGAATGCGGTCGATTTAGCTGGCCTAGATAAGGCTCTTATCAAAGATCTTATGGACATGAATAATTACAATGAGTTGTTGGCACTTTTTTTTAAAAAAGGGACAATTTAGGTGAAAGATGTTTAGTGTGATTATGGCTCTTTTACTTATTCAGCCCTACCAGGGATCTATCCCGTCTGAAGAGGCAGGTGCTGTCGGTGAAATTGTAACGGTAATGTCGGAGTCCAATCTTTTGAGCCTTGCCTCAAAGCGCAAGTACCTCGTCAGAGTAGGCAAAAAGATTGAACATCTGCACCCATTGGATTTTTTAAAAGTTGTTGTCATTTCAAAACCTTTACTTGAGCATTTGCGCAATATTCAAAAAAGCTCGGTCAAGTGGAGAGCCTTCGTATCGGGAATTTCAAAAGGGTTTGATGAAGCTGCCTCAAAAGGGGAATTTGATAAGGAGATAGTCTCCTTTTGCCAGGTGGTTAAAATACCCCAAGATGAGCTTCTTCCAATCGGTCAAAAAAAGGATTGGGAATCATTTTTACGCTCTGTGATTCGACAAGTAAAGGTTGGCACAAATGAAGTAGAGCTTGAAAACCAGGCGATCGCTAAGCTTCCCGTAAATCCTAAATAGACCACTTGAGCACTTGGTGTGGGGTTCTAATACCCCATACTTAAATCGGGCGCATTTTGAAAAGGGACGACCACATCTTTACTTTGGGCAAAATAGTGTCTAAAGGCCTGTTCAAAAAATTGGGGGGAGACAAATCTGGCGCCCTTTTTTTGGTTTAAATAGAGAGCATTTCCGTACTCCCAAAGAACCATGCCATGGTGGCGCAAACCTAGGATAGATCGTGGAGTTTCTTGGTGAATCCAGACATCTCCAAGGCTCGACTGGATAAGTTCCATTGTAGTAATGCCGCTCGAGCGGGTGATTGTCGCGTTAGATCGATTGAATAACTTGGAGACAACTGTGTCATCTTGTCGAGATATCGGGTAAAAACGGAGCCTTTTAGGGGCTAAAGGATGACTCATTATCTGGGAAACCAAATCATCAACAAGCCTTTTTTCTATCCATTTACCCGTTTGTGAAAGTATAAAAACATGTACAATTGGCCCCTCTTTACTTTTGACAAGCCTAAAAAAACCATCAATGTAGTCATGCAAAGCCCCTTTGCTTGGATGAGAGCCTAACATAATTGTGAAAACTAGATCCAAAGGGTGGATAAAGACTTTAGCTCGCCCCTCCTCGAATAGGGGGGGATTCATGTGAATTTGGGATGCCTTTATGAGACGAAGTTTTGCGACTTCATTTTCGATACTTAAAGGAATTTCTAATGGGGCTTTAGGATCAATAGGGGGGGTGAAAAAAGCTTTTCTCAAAGGGGGGTAAACGATATGAATTTGGCTCAAGGACAAGCCGGTTTTTCTTTTCCAGAAAATTTCTGCCATCTCCCCATAAAGAAGGGGAGCTTGAGCATAAATCTCAATACTTGTTCTTTCAAATCGATTTAAAGACTTGATCTCGGTAAAAAAATGGGCCGTATAATCGGTCGGCAAATCGGTAAGAACTTTTTCTACGATGAGATTTTTTTTCTTAAGCCAATTGTAAAGTCTTACTGCATTTATTATCGCTTTCGTCCCAAGAACCTGATTGTCTATCACCCTTTCAAAATTATAGTTCATTAATAAACGAAAACAGTGAAAGAAAATGGAAGGGGTAAGAAATATGGAAAACAACGGATGTATAAAAGATTGGATTTCTTGCATGAAAATCCAACCTTTGATTTGGGATGTATTCCAGATCGAGATAAAAATTTTGCCAAATAGGGCGCCTAGCCAATCCTGAGAGACATCCTGTTCCATTACGGTTTTTGGTTTTTCACCCATCTCGAGGGCCTCTTTAATTGCCTTAGCGGCGATAAGATGACCACTTCCCCCTGATGAAGTGATCAAAAGAATTTGGGGATCTCTCATTCTTTTTTATTTAGCAAAATGGATAATTTAATCTCAATCTTTCAATGACAATAAGAATTCAAAATTATTATTTGTCTTTTTTAATCTAGCCATAAATAAATTCATAGCATCCATATTTGTAAGGTCAGCTACCGCTAGGCGGAACTTACAGATGCGGGTGTATTCATCAGGATGGTATAGATCCTGCTCTTTACGAGTTCCGCTCTTTACAACGTTAATAGCTGGGAATAGACGTCGATCGGCAAGGTGTCTGTCGAGAACAAGTTCCATGTTACCCGTACCTTTGAACTCTTCAAAAACCACCTCATCCATTCTTGACCCGGTGTCAATAAGGGCAGTAGCTATGATCGTCAAAGAACCACCATGCTCGATATTTCTTGCGGCACCAAAAAATCTTTTAGGTTTATGGAGTGCATTCGCGTCAACACCACCACTTAGGATTTTACCTGAGTGGGGTTGTGTAGCGTTATAAGCTCTTGCTAGACGAGTCAAAGAATCTAAAAGAATCACAACGTCATGACCATATTCGACTAGGCGCTTGGCACGTTCAATCACCATTTCAGCGACCTGGGTGTGGCGCTCAGGGGGTTCATCGAATGTTGAGGAGATCACCTCGCCACGTACGTTTCTTTGCATGTCGGTCACCTCTTCTGGGCGCTCGTCGATGAGAAGAACCATTAAGATAGCTTCAGGATTGTTGGCTGTGATCGCATTCGCAATATTTTGCAAAAGGACTGTTTTTCCCGATTTTGGAGGCGCAACAATCAGTCCTCTTTGGCCTTTACCGATGGGGGCCACAAGATCTACGATTCTCGTGGACATTTGGTCAGAGGTTGTCTCTAGCAGAAAACGCTCTTGGGGGTGTAGGGGTGTGAGCAGGTCAAAAGAGATTCTATCTTTAAGGTGGTCGGGAGACCGTTCGTTGACACGATCAACTTTTTGTAGGGCAAAAAACTTCTCTTTTTCTTTGGGCGCTCGAATTGTGCCCTGAATATGATCCCCTTTTTTAAGATCAAATCTTCGAATTTGGGCTGGTGATACGTAGATATCCTCTGCAGAGGAGACGTAGTTGTAGTTCGGGGAGCGCAAGAATCCAAAACCGTCCGGTAGAACCTCTAATACCCCTTCTGCTACGAGAAGATCGTGTGTATGTTCCGATTTCCATTTTACGATTTCAAAGACGATTTGAGATTTTGTAAGGTTGGAAAGATTTCTTAGGTTGAGATTACGAGCGTACTGAGCTAAGGCTTCACTTCCCATGCGCTGCAGATCGGCAATTTTGATGACAGCCGGTGGTTCAAGGGGAGCTGCTTTTTCAGGAGCTGTGTGAGAAGTATCAGGATGCAGGTCAGACTCGACCATCTCTGGGGGAGGAAGAATTGTTTTATCCTTTTTTTCCTTTAGTCCGGTATGTTCATCATTCATGTTGTTACTTTGTTTAGAAATTGCTGTTTAAGTTGATTGATTGATTCATTATTTTCCAAAATGATATCCGCATGGGCTACGAGTGTATCTATAGGGAGCTGATGCTCGGATCGGATGGAGAATTCCTCGTCCGAGTACCCTTTCTCTTTGGCTCTTTTTAACCGAATTTCCCTGGTAGCATTAACTAGGATTTTTGTTGAGAAAAATTGTTGCCACTCTCCACGATTTTTTGGATAGGTAGAGGCCTCAACGACAAACGCTTTTGCCTCTAGATCTTTATTTTTACTGTATAACCTTTTTACCTCTTGCAAAATCTTAGGGTGAAGGATCTCCTCCAGCGCTATAAGATTTTTTTTCGAGGCAAAAGCTAAGGCGGCAAGTCTTTTTCTAGAAATCTTCCCTTTCTCTAAAATAGAAGAGCCGAAATATTCTGTCAAAATGGGTGTTACCTCTGGATCGTGTTCAAGGATTTGATGGGTAATATGATCGCAATCGACGGTAAAAGCTCCCCATTCTTTAAATAACTTCAAAACAGAGCTTTTGCCCGAGCCTATGGGGCCATATACGAGTATACGTTTAATTTTAACATTCCCCCCAGTTTTTAGCAACTGATGCGTTTACCTCGAGCGGAACTTTTAGGGGATGAATGTGTTGCATCAACTTGACAATCTTTTTTTCGTACTCCTCTAAAGCGTCATCCTCACATTCAAAGATTAATTCGTCGTGTATTTGCAAAAGCATCACTATTTTTTTTGGGTCAAGGATCTTATCAATCTGAATCATAGCCATTTTAATGAGGTCAGCTTGAGTTCCCTGAATTTTAGAATTTACAGCAAAACGCTCCGCTTGAGCTCGGATGGGGGCGTTCCGGTTTAGAATTTCGGGAATAGGTCTTTTACGTCCAAACAGAGTTGTGGAATGACCATCTTTTCTTGCCTCCTCCTTAAGGGATTCAAGAAATTCTTCGACCCGTGGATACCTTTCAAAATAGGTTTTTATAAATTGGGAGGCCTCTCTCATGGGAATTTTTAATTGTCTGCCTAGGCCGTGGGGACCCAAGCCATAAATAATTCCAAAATTCACGGCTTTAGCTCTGAAGCGCATCTCATCAGTGACCTTTTCCATAGGGACTCCAAAGACAATAGATGCGGTATAACGATGGATATCTAGGCGTTCTTTGAAAGCTTTAACTAAATTGGGATCTTCTGACATATGTGCCAAAAGTCTGAGCTCAACTTGGGAGTAATCGCACGATAAGAAGCTTTTAGAGGGGGGCATCGCTTTAAAGGCATGGCGTATCTGGGTTCCAAGTTCAGTACGAACGGGGATATTTTGCAGGTTGGGATTTGTAGAGGCAAGTCTGCCTGTTTGGGTGGTTGTTTGACTGAATGTAGTATGTAGTCGATGCGTTTTAGGATCCGCCAACTCAATCAAATTTGTCGTATAGGTGGAGCGAATTTTTTCAAGCCCACGATATTCGATGATTAGCTCAATAATAGGGTGCTCGTTTCTTAGCTCCTCGAGCACCTCAATCCCTGTGGAAAAACCGGTTTTCCCTTTTGCTTTTGTGGGGAGTTTAAGCTCCTCGAACAGCGCCTGAGCGAGTTGTTTTGGAGAATTTAGATTAATGGAGTGTCCCAGGATTTTTTCCACGTGGTCTTTTAAAGAGTTACATTGATGTGCAAGCTTTTCAGAGAGTTTCTGCAATTCTTTGACGTCAATATAAATCCCTTTCTTCTCCATTTTGAAAAGGATTCTTAAAAGGGGCTCTTCGATTCCGTGAAGGACTTCAGATAAGCCACCCTCCTGGATTTTCAGTTCCAAAAGTTCTTTTAGGGAAAAGAATGTTTGTACAAACCAGCCAGCCTCTTCATCGCTGATAATCTCATCGGCGTGTTGCTGCAAGATATCAGAAAATTTCAAAGAGGAATCGGGATTAAGCAGATACGCTGCAACCATTATATCGAAAAAAGGTTTATCTAAAAGAGGACCGTTTTCTTCCATTTGATGGAGTAGCGCTTTAAAATCATAGGTCAAAAAACAGCTGCTCTTTTTCAAAAGATCCTGAAATTTTTTCTCGTTTAAATCCTCTTTCAAAATAAAATGGATATCTTCTCCCTCATACTGGATGTAGAGGCCCTGTTTGTTTTGATGCTCTAGAAAATAGATTGCTAAAGGGGACTCTTTTGCAATTGGCCAATTGTGATCTATGTCTGAAGCGATTTCTATAATTTTACTCTTCTCTTTGGTTTTTTGTTTTGAGACATTAGAGCCTTCTAATTTTCTCTCTAGATTTTCTAAAAGGCTTTTAAAATTATAACGACGGTAAAGTTTTATCAGATGAAGAGAATCTTGAGGCTTTATAAGGCAACTATCTAAACTTTTGGGTAAATGAACAGCTGTATCGATGGTTGCAAGTTTTTGAGAAAGAGATGCAATCTGTTTATTTTCCTCACTTAGAGGCATGTTTTCAATCGTGCTATACTGTCGGATCAGATGGGATCCTTTTTTAGGTCCAATGCCGGCCACACCGGGGATATTGTCAGAGGAATCACCAATGAGTCCCAAGTATGTTGTAAATTCCTCTGGATAGACCTGGTAGGTAGTGAAAACCTCCTCTTTTGTAATGAGCAGATTGTCTTTATGTGCGTGTATACAATGAACATGAGAGCTTATCAGCTGGCATAAGTCTTTATCGGAACTGAAAATAAATATCTCGTATCCAAGCTTTTCATATTTTTTTGTTAAAGTACCTATGGTGTCATCAGCTTCCACATTATCAACAGCTACACGTTGAATTCCTAATGCGTCACAAAATTCTTTAGAGGCTTCGATCTGGTCGGGAAGATCATCGGGCGCTTTGTGGCGTTTGCCTTTGTACTCGGGATAAATAGCTTGTCGTGAGGCCTTATTTGAGGGGGCATCGTAAACAACAGCCATGTGCTCTGGTGAAAAATCGTCTAGTATTTTAAGCAGAGCCCTTACAAAACCAAAAAGTGCATTTGTGGCAAAACCATCGGGCGCTCGCATATTACGAATGGCGAAATAGGATCTAAAAAGGAAAGAAGAGGCGTCGATAATATAGAATTTCATGAAATAGAGCCCTAAGAATTCAAAAGGGGCCAGTAAAGCCCCTTTATGTTAATGGATTAATTAAGGATACATCGCCAAGATTTTATCGTTTTTGATCTCAGGAGTCTCGCACCCAAAAAGCTTGTGCTCATGTACTATTTTACCTGAGCGAAGAACCGACTGGATGCCGTTTAGTTGGAAGGGGGGAATATAAAGGGCCATGACAACTCGGTAATTATTATCTTGAATTCCAGTCGCTTTAACAAGCGAATCTATAGAGGTATAAAGTGTTGCATCTGGTTCGTTTGTAAATCCATACTGCACAGCGTCTTTGGACATGTAGATGTTAGCACCAATCTCTTTAAGCTTGGCTCTATATTGATCCTTTGTCATGCCACCAGGAGTCCTGCCATCCACAACGGCATCCACAAATTGATTATACAACCCGTCAATAATAGGCTTGAAAAATTCCTGATCATCTGGAGTCCATGGGGTGAAAGGATCTAGATGGATTTTGTTTTTAGTTCCAAGATTTAAAGCCTCAACACCGTTGTTTTTTAAAAAGGTATTGACGTTGAAATATGGTCCCATTCGCACTCCTACAGATCCTATAATAGAAGGGGGTGTGGAAAAAACTTTATCACAGGAAGCTGAAATAAATACTCCGCCCGAGGCGCAAATTCCATCGACAAAACCGTAAACAGGAATCTTGAGTCTCTCTTTAAGCTCCTTGAATGTCATGTACATGTTATACGAATCAATTGCACTACCGCCGGGCGTATTTAAATAGATTAAAACCCCTTTGAGCTGTCCCGGCAAAAATTGCTGGTCAATTTGCAATATGAGACTGTCTAAAATTTCACTATTACAAGTAGCAGAGCCTATGGTCCCGTCAATATTTATTCTTAGGATTGTTGGATCCCCTATTTTATTGCTTAAAGAGCCATCAGCGCGTGGTTGATTCTGAAAAACATGTCGGGGTGGTGGCGCGTCTTTTGGAGAAAAAATGGAGATGGAGAGGAGGGTAAAAAAAACCCCAAATCCTAAAAGAGCTCCGAAAATTCCGAGAAACGCGGATGAGAAGGCGCGTAATGCGGAAGAAAAGATCGATTCACGGATAAAATTCATGGATGTACTCCTCATAAAGTAGATAGTTCTAATTTTCCAGTATATCTCCCGCAGGACAGGAGCAGGAAAAAAGATTTTTCCTAATTTAACTAAAAAAACACTTTTTTAGGAATGAAAAACGGGGTTTTTAGATCGAAGGGGTAAAAGTTGACGAATCAGAACCCAGTATTTTAGTGAAAGGTAGGGAAATAAAAGGGAAAGGTACTGGAAATATTCGATTCCTGAAATAGTTGCAGTCAGGATGATAAATTGTAAAAAAGTGATCAATTTTCCGTAAAAGTTTGATCCTACCTCTGTAGATTTGAGGTATTTTTTGTAATAAATTAAAAAAGAGACAAGGACGGCATCTCTTAAGAAAAAAAGTGCGAAAAAAAACGGGTGAAAATCTTTTTCCAAAAGAAGAGCTGTAGAGGCGAAAAGAATAAAGAGTTTGTCTGTTAAAGGGTCCATAATAGCCCCGACACGGGATTCAAGCCCAAAGCGTCTGGCAATCCATCCATCAAAAAAATCGGATAGGGCCGCTAGAAATATGGCAGCTAGCCGGATTTCAAGGCTCGTCGTCAGGAACGCTAGAGCTAAAGGAATCCTTGTTAGCGATATGATCGTTGGTAGATATTGCATAACGTTTGCGTTTGAGCCGTATAAATAAATATATTATACCCGCAAGGGCTATAACAGGGAGCAAATAAATCCACTTCTCTTTTATTTGCTCGGTGTTTGCCCCGAAGTGGTAAAAAAGGGTAAAAACACAGGTTGTCCACACAAATGAGGCCACAAGATCTGTCAGGACAAACCTGATGTAATGGAATTTAAAGATTCCAGCACCGATAAACATTGCCAGACGAAATCCAAACGGGATAAATCGCCCTACAATAAATGTCATCGCACCATATTTGTGAAAAAAACCTTGCACTTGGTCTAAACGCTGCTGCGGTAAAAGCTTGGCAATTCTTTTGTGCTGTAAAAGTGGGCGCCCCACTAATCTGCCGATCCAATAATCGACTTGTCCGCAAAAAAACGTCCCTAAATAACAGGCTAAAAGAAATGGAGTAAAAGATTCGAAGTAGACTGCGATCATTGCCCCCGAAAAGAGCAACAAATCTAAGCTCATTACGAAAGTAATACTGGAGATGGCGATACAAAGAAATACAAAAACGGGAGCAAACTCGGGGTAGCTGTGGACGAGGTCATGCAAGGTTTCTGTAAACGCCTCCACCATTTTGTCTACGCTCGTACCAGAGATTCGTCAGTTTCTGCAGGCTCGGCGGTATCTGTAGAGGTGGGCGTTGGTTCTTTAGGCGACTGAGAGAGCTCGTCGAATTGTTTTCCAAGTGACTTCACTGCGGTGATCCAGCTAATAAAAAAGAGTCCCAAGAAAACACCGACAACCGGGGTGCTCATCGAAACGGAACCCAGCGTGATAATAAGGCATTGGTGGATAAAACCGCTACCCGATTTACCAAGACGGGAGCCGACTCCATCAATTGCAGCCTTTCCTTTAAGTTTTGACTCTGGGGAAAGGGGAATAAAAGCGATCTCTTTAGTTGTGTCAAAGAAGGTGAACTTGCACGCTCTGGAAAAAACGTTTTGTATCGACCCGATCAATACAATCAGCATGAGGGGCGTAGCACCGAGGACATAGGAGAAGTGGTGTAAAAAAGGTGTTTCGCGGAAGTAGTGGCAAAAGAAGAATAAAGCTCCAGAAATAAGCAGGATCGCCGGAGTCACCAGAGCGCTAACGGTCCAGCCGAAGCGTCGTGTAACAGGTCCAGTAACAGCTAAGGACAAAAACGTTGACATAGCGCCGATCCACCAGATCACTTTGCCATAAAAAGCGTTTTGCTCTGTAGGATTGGGGAAAAGCTGCTGCACTTGATCCTTCCAGACGACCTCGATCATATTCAAAGAAATATTATAGGATAAAACAATAATCGCAATATAAATTAAATAGCGCGATCTAGCTAGGTAGGCAAAATTTTTGCGCATCCCCATACGTACTTTTTCGGGCTCGGCTTTAGTGGAGTTGCCCGTCATCTCACAAGAGAAAAAAGATTGGTTGATGTAGCGAAACAAAAACATCGATGCCGTACCACTGATAACGATCACAAGGGATATAAGTGAAAGAGACTGGCCCCAGCTGTCGCCCTGGTAAAAGGGTAGAGATAGCGAACCTGACGAAAGATAGCCGATAGCTTCCCCCGCCAGCATAGTGGCAACGTTGGCTCCCACACCTAAAATGGCATAGTAACGTTTTGCATCGGAGACGCTCGTAACTTCGTTGGCGAATCCCCAAAACAATACGGTCATAATTGTTGTGCCCCAAAGCTCCGACATCACATAAAAGAGGGTGAAGCTCCAGTTGCGCAGCATTGCAATCAGCCCTTGCATGCCGTTTGGTAAATAGCCTTGCAAAGTATCAGCAAGCTGGTGAGGGTGAAGAAAATTTTGAAAAGGGTACAACACAAACGCAAACAGAGCAAAAAAGCCCACAAATAGCGACATCATGATATAAAAAATTTGTTCACGACGGAATTTATTGGCTATTTTTGTATATAAGTAGGTGACAAAGAGCGTCATAGGCATAAGCACCCACACCTTAATGAAAGGGATGGTGCCGGCTCCTGAGGCTTTCGCGGTAACTACCAGGGTGTCCTTTGTTGTCTTTAAGATACTGTAATTAAATACGATAAGCGCGTAGATAATTAGCATGGGGATGAATTTTTTTAATTCATGAGCGTGAATTGGCCATAAAGTTGACCTTATTCTACCGAATTGGACCGTAGAAGCGTTTGTCATTATCTACCACAGGGCTAAGACAGGACACCATTATAAAGGTTTTCCGATATTTGACAATCACACAGAGTTTTTTTTATCAGATTTTTATAAAATACTTAGAAAGTCAATAAAGTACTTTACTCGCTTAGCCACCTGAGTGATGGTAGATCCATGTGAGTTATGAATTCGACCATAGCTCCGCCCCCTGTGGAAAGCCAGCTAAAAGCATGTTTTCCAGCTAAAGCCTCGACCATATGTAAAGTATCGCCCCCTCCTGCAATCTTGGTGGCTTTAAGTCCATCAAGAAATTGAATCAAGGATCGGCTCCCTTCGTCAAAGGGGGGCTCTTCAAAAATGCCTAGTGGTCCATTCCAAAGAACAGTTTTAGAGGTGGACAGTATTTTTTTGAAAAGTTCCACCGATTGGGGACCAATATCGCAGGCAACAGCCCCGTCTGGTATAGGAAAGCCCACCTCGGTGATGGATCCTGATTGGGTTTTACAGATTTGGTCCACAGATAAAACAATTTTTCGACCTTCCCTACTCAAAAGAATCTTTCTGGCCTGTTCTAAAAACTCCTCTTCGATTTCCGTGTGCCCCACCTCCTCGCCGCGTGCTTTGAGGAAAGTATAGGCCATTAATCCACTTATAATGACTGTATCGGCCTTTTCTAAAAGAGATTCGATAAGTGGGAGTTTTGAGGAGAGTTTGGATCCACCGATGATAGCCACAAATGGGGGCTCGGGCTTTTTAAATGTGCGCGTCAAAAGGAGGATCTCTTTATCTAGAAGAAATCCGGCGAAAGAAAGTTTAGGGAATAGTTCCGGCAAGACTGCGATAGAGGCATCGTTGCGGTGACACACAGCAAATGCATCATTGATATACACATCGCCAAGCTCACTCAATTGTTTTGCAAAATTATAGTCCCCTTTCTTCTCTTCGGGGTAGTAACGTAAATTTTCTAAAAGAAGAACAGAGCCCGATTTTGCCTCGCGGATCATAAATTTAGGTTCTGGACCGATCGATTCTTTGCAAAAGAGAACCTCTTTTGCTAAAAGTTCGCTCAAGCGCTCTTGGACGGGCTTAAGGCTGAGTTTGTCATCGCTACCATCGGGTCGCCCCAAATGACTCATTAGAACAATTTTCGTGTCCTTGCACTTAGCTTGAAGAAACTCGATAGTTGGCAGGCAGGCACGAATTTTGGAATCATCTAAAATGATGCCATTTTTAATAGGAACATTGAGATCTACTCTTAAAAGAACAGTATCTTCACAAGGCATCTTTGAGAGAGTTTTAAGTTCGTTCAGCTGTGTCATGATTTAAAAATCCAGTCCGCTAAATGGCGAATTTGCTCGGAGGAAGCCCCCCTTAGATTTACTTTTTTTTATGGCTTCTTTAATGCTAAAACTCAAATCAAGATCGTAGTCTTGTTTAGATGCCCAGATCAAATAATTGATAGGGATCTCATTAAAAGAGCGCCCTTTGTATTTACCAAGGGGCATATTTTTTAAAAGGATTGGTGCCTTGAGCCTTTCAAGTATCTCTTTAACAGATTTAAATTTTCGGATCAAACGTTTGAAAACTTGTATATTTACTCGAACATCGTTCATCGCGCGATGAGCCCCCTCCTCCTCGACATTGAAATGGCGACGCAAAACCTCTAAAGAGTTTGAGGGGCTTTCGCCATAAAGGCGGGCTAAACGCAGTGTATCAATCACTTTCGATTGGTCAAGATTGTGGTTTAGGCCTGCACGTTGAAAAGCGCTTCTGAGCATCCCTATGTCAAAGGAGATTCCGTGTCCAACAATCACGTGCTCATGAATCATCGTTTTGAGTTGTGGTAAAAAGGTCTCAATTTTTGGAGCATTTTGGCACATTTCGTTAGTGATATGGTGGATATCAATCACCTCCTGTGGAATTTGCACTTCGGGGTTGATAAGGCTTTCAAATGCATTAAACTCCTCGTCTAAAGAAAACTGAACTGCCGCTATTTCGCAGATGCGATCCTTTTCCAGATCAAGACCGGTGGATTCTACGTCGATACAAATAAATTTTTCTTGCGAAAGAGGTTTCATATTAAAGCCGGTTGTAGAGATTCATTCAAAGCCGAATATTCTTGGCAGATTTTTTGGATATTCTGGAGTAAAGAGTTTTTCCCCTCGACACTGTGGACGGAGTAGAAAAGTGTCGGGGTTTGGAACTTTGTTTGAAGCTCTTCTTTTTTCTTATGTTTGGAGGAGGTGTTAAGCTTATCTGCTTTTGTTGCAATCAAGGTAAAGGGCATCTGGTGGTGATTAAGCCATTCCATCATTTGCATATCGGAGTCGAAGAGCGGGTGACGACTATCGGTGAGCAATAAAACGTGGGGACGGTAATCTTTCAAAAACCCCTCCATCAGCTCTCCCCAGCTCATCCGCAGGTTTTTCCCCGTCTCTGAAAATCCGTAACCGGGTAAATCAAACATGTAGAGTTGTTGATCAATCTCAAAAAGATTTATCGCCTGAGTTTTTCCGGGAACACTTGATACTTTGGCGAGCCTTTGCTGATCGCAAAGATGGTTGATGAGAGAGGATTTTCCCACATTTGAGCGGCCAACGAAGCAAAATCGGGGAAGGGTGGCTTGGATCCCTTTTAGCGGTAAAGAGACAAAGGTGTTCACAAACCGAGAGTTTTTAAAATTAATTTTTTTCATTTAGACCACACAGTCCTGATTTAGCAGAGGGAAGGCGAAAGAAAAACCTCTTTCTTCCTCGTCTGGGGTGTCAATTGTAATCTCTAGGCGGTTTGCGGGCAATAACGAAAGTGCTATATCTGGCCATTCTATAATTTTAATCAGATGGGGATCTGTAAGAATTTCTAGAAGGCCAAGCTCTTCGAGGGAGTCTAAAGATGCAACTCTATAAAGATCAAAGTGGGCTAATTTTCTGTCATACAGATGGACGTATGAATAGGTTGGACTTGTAATATCGTCCAAAGGGGTACCGGTCAAAAAATGGATTATATGTTTTGAAAGGGTAGTTTTCCCAGCTCCAAGCCCACCTCTGAGAAGTAGGCATGGAGTCTTTGGGAGTTGTTTCGCTATAAAAGCTGCGATTTCTATAGTTTGGTCTAAAGAGTTAGACTTCAGCCGCATCCTCTTGCTCCCCTTCCTCAAGCCAAGAAGCAACGAATTTGGAGAAATCAGGATATTGGCTCATCGCCTCGACGAAGCTAGAAATTTGCGTCTCTTTAAGATTTTCCTCAATAAACTTTAAAAAATCCTCTTGAATCTCGTAGCGGTTTTGCGAGGGAACCTCGGCTAGAGGGAGTGATTTCAGCTGGTGTTGGACGAAATCTTCCACTACGCTGGCTTTGTTCGCAAAAAGTTTTCCTGTTACAGCAGAGGAGAAAACAGTCTTTTTGAGGGCGACTTTTTGTGGTTTTATGTAGTTTTTTATCACTTCTGGATCTTCAGAAACAAAAAAACGCTTTACACGCTGACCGTCGACGCGCTCAGTGTTTTCTTTACACCTAGAGACCCAATCATAAATGGCGTCCTGGGGGTTGGCGTGGGTGTTATCCCCAAATACCTTCCCTGAAAAAGGGCATATATAAATTTTTTTGGTGTGGCTGTTTACCTCGGGCTCACCAATTTGGATTTTAATCTCGGTTTCTCGCCAGAGTTTACCCTGTTTTTCGAGAAATTGGATGAGCTCTTCTTTGCTCTTATAAATCCGCTTTTCCTTGAGAAAGATGACCGGGTTGAGGTGGTGCTTTTTTTCAAGGTAAAAAAGGTAGGAGGTGATCAGGTCCGGTTTGCGGTTTTTTTTAAAAAAGCTCTTGAGCTCCTCGATAAGTGTTGTTGAAATGACCGCGGTTGTCATCTAAACCTCTTGGGTATTCTAAATGGAATAAGTTACTTTACCCAATTCTTTGATTATAATCAAGTAGCTGTTATGCTCTTTAGCACGAGTTAAATCAGACAAATTTAATGAAAAATATCTCTTTGGGAAACTGCCAACTGCAGCACTTATTGCAAGAAATTTCTAGAAAAGCCGTCTATGATGCATTAGAAATTTCTTTAATTCCAGAAATATTGCGATCTAAACCACCCCAGACAGCCGACTATCAAACGGCAGTTGCCCTCTCCTTGGCTAAGGATTTGAAAAAAAGTCCAAGAGAGGTGGGTCAGCTGATTCTTTCCAAGATTTGCCACCCTTTGATTGAAAAGGTCGAATTAGCAGGGCCCGGATTTATAAATATTTATTTGAGCCAAACCTATTTAGAGGATCATGCCAAAGAGCTTTTTGAGCCCTTCGAAAAAAACAAACATAGGGTGCTTATAGACTACTCCTCCCCAAATGTTGCCAAAGAGCTTCATGTCGGGCACTTAAGATCCACAATTATAGGGGACTCTCTGGCCAGGCTTTTTGAGCTTCTTGGTTACAAGGTGATGAAGATCAACCATATTGGCGATTTTGGGACGCAATTTGGGATGCTTGTTACCTATATAATCGAAAATCAATTGGATTTGAGTTTTGCAAATCTTGTTGATTTAATGGAATGGTACCGCGCCAGCAAGGTCTGTTTTGATGAAGACGCAGCCTTTAAAAAAAGGTCCCAAGAGATGGTTGTTAGATTGCAATCTCACGAGGAAGAAATTCAAAAAATCTGGAAAAAAATACTGGACGTATCGCGTCTGGGTTTTGAAGAGATTTACCAAGTGTTGGATGTCGATCTTTTGGAAAGGGGTGAATCTTTTTATCAACCGTATTTGAAATCTACAGTCGATCTTTTTGAAAAAAAAGGTTTAGTGGAGATATCGGGCAACGCGAAATGTGTCTTTTTGGAGGGTTATAAAGACCAAAATGATGCGCCGCTGCCATTAATTATCCAAAAATCGGACGGGGGCTTCAACTACGCTACAACCGATCTAGCGGCTTTGAAGTACAGAATTGAGGAGGATAAAGCTGATAAAATCATCTACGTAACGGATGCGGGACAATCCCAACATTTGCACATGGTATTTGATGCAGCCAAAAAGTGTGGGTTCTACCAACCTGAAAAAACGGTTGTGGAGCATGCTCCATTTGGACTTGTCTTAAATCCTGATGGAACGAAAATGAAAACGCGCTCTGGTGAGGTTTTCCGCCTTATAGACTTGATCAAAGAGGCGGTGGGACAGGCCAAACAAATCCTTGTGAGCCGTTATGGTGAAGAGATGGATGAGGATGAGGTTGAAAAAATGGCTAAAATTCTTGGAGTGAACGCAATTAAATATGCGGATCTCTCTTCAGTGCGTACAAAGGACTATATTTTCAGTTTTGAGAGGATGTTGCGTTTCGAAGGGAACACAGCAGCATTTAACCTTTATTCGTATGTGCGCATCAAAAGCATTTTGAAAAAATGCAAAAAATCTCCAGGTCCGATCCTAATCTACCATCCAACCGAAAGAAAACTCCTTTTAGCGCTTTATCAACTGTATGAAGCTATAGATCTTGTCCAAAGAGATTTAATGCCCCATAGAATTGCCGAGTATTTGTATCACTTGGCTGAAACATTCAACGAGTTTTTTAGAGACTGTCGAGTTGAGGGAGCTGAAGAGGAGCCCTCAAGAATTTCTTTATTGCAAAAGACTTTAGAGGCTTTTGAGTGGTGCTTCGGTATACTGGGATTAAAAACTCTTGAGCGGATGTAAGGACTCTTTAAAGGCGCTTTCGACGGGAGTTTTTGATCGCCTTTGGGGAATCTCTTGAACGTATCGGGGGACTAAATATCCCGGCAAGCGTCCCCGAAGCTCTTCAATTAATTCTAGTCCTAGTTCAACCGGCACCTCAAAGTGCGCTGCCCCTTTTACTTTATCTAATTGATGAAGGTAATAGGGAAGCACCCCGTGATTAAAAAGAGAAAAGCACAATTTTTCCAAGATTGCTATATTATCGTTCACACCTTTCAAAAGGACAGTCTGAGACAAAAGCTCCACGCCAATTTTTTTTAGCTGTGTAAAGCAAATTTTCAGATCCTCATCTAATTCTCGAGGGTGGTTCACATGGACAACAAAAACCACTTTTTTTTGTAAAAGGGACAAACAATTGTAGAGCTCATCGTCTAAACGCTCGGGATTGGAAATGAGTGTGCGCGTATGAAAACGGATATATTGGATATGCTTTATCTCTTCTAGTTCTTTCAAAAGGGGAATAAGAGAGGTGTTTTTTAAAGATAAGGGGTCTCCTCCACTCAGGATCACCTCATGCAAACGCGGATTGTTTCGAATTAAATCTAATTCTTTGGAAAAGCCGATCGTTTCTGTTTCGTAAGAAAAATTTTGACGAAAGCAATAGCGACAATGCATAGCGCACGCTTTTGTGGTGAGTAAAAGGGATCGACCCTCATATTTTTGTAAAATTTTTGGTGCTAGTCTAAAAATGGGATCCTGGACAGGTTCACAAGAAAACCCCTCGATCGTCTCTTTTTCTTTAATCAGAGGCACAAATTGTAAAAATATCGGGCATTCGGGGTTGTTTTTTTCCATTTTCATGGCCATTCTTTGTGGCACTAGAAGGGGAAAACGGGGTCGATCCCAAATAAGTCCTCTATTCTCTAGAGAAAACTCAAGAAAATCCAATAGGTGCGTAAGCTTTGTGAAAGGTTTTTTTTCCAAAATATTTTTTTTTAAATTTTGCTCAAGATCCTAGCATTTTTTAAGAAAAAAGAAAACATCCCTTTCTAGATTTTTTTTGCCTCTATTCAATCCAGATAGGAGATATCTGCACCAAGCGATTGTAAAGGTTTAAGAAGATCCCCGTATCCTCTTTGAAGGTAATGGATATTTTGGAGAGTCGAAGTCCCTTCTGCAGTTAATGCAGCAATCACATAGGCAAATCCGGCTCTTAGATCGGGAATAAAAATATCTTTACCGGAAAGGGGCGTAGGTCCGCTAATAAATGCACTGTGCATGTAGTCTTGATTTTTGAATCGGCAGGTTAACTCTCCACAACAGTTTTGAGACAGGCTGATATGGCCACCCATTTCTATCAAAGTTTTTGTATAACCAAATCTCTGCTCATACACAGTTTCGTGTACTTGGTGGCAACCTTTTGTTTGGGTTAAAAGTGTCACCAGCGGTTGCTGCATATCGGTAAGAAAATTCGGGTAGGGTCCTGTTTCCACACTGACCGACCCCTCTAAGGGGCGTGTATAGCGGAATAAGATGCCGTCATTTTCTACCCAAAAGGGGGCTTTGATTTGTTGTAAAATACTTAAAAAATTTCCCAAGTGCTCTTGACGAGCCCCTTTTACAAAAATCTCCCCTTCGGTTGCATAGGCTAGCATGGCAAATGAGGCTGCATAGGCACGATCAGATACAAGTTTGTGCTCAACTCCTCTATGAACCCCTTTTTGGACTTTCAAAGTTCGATCGTCGACGAAAGAGACAATCACACCAATTTTTTGTACGAAGTGGATAAGGTCTAAAAATTCTGGTTCAAGGCTTATGTTATGTATGTAGGTTGTTCCTTGCGCCCAGGAGGCAGCAAGGAGGGCATTTTCACTTGCCCCTAGTGAGGGATAATCTAAACGGATGACACCACCCTGAAGCCCCTTTACTGCCTGGGCTATATAAAGGTCGGTCTGTTCTTCTTTTTGAACAGACAGTTCTACCCCCAGAGTTTTTAAAGCATCAAAGTGAAAATTGACAGGGCGAGCACCAATCTGACAACCACCTACTGAAGGGATTTTGATGGGTTGATTTGTGCGACCTATAAGAGCTCCCAAAAGAAGGATGGGAATTCTATTAGCTCCACTGAATCGGTTTGCAACGGTTGTAGAGGTGATTTGAGGGGTGTGAATGGATATGCTGTGAGCTTTTCTATCCCAATGGATCTTACTTCCAATAGATTCTAGCATCTCAACTGTAACTTCAACCTCTTGAATATTGGGGACGTTTGTGAGAACGCAAATCTCATCCGTTAGCAAAGAGGCTACCAAACATTTTGTGACGCTATTTTTTGCGCCCAAGGTTTCAATCGTCCCTTTGAGAGGATTTTTACCGAGTATTTTATAACCTGTTTTGGTAAGAGTTTGTTGAGCCATCTGCATTGCTAGAGCTTATCTAGGAAAAGATTTTTTGGGAATCGAAGTTCTTGTGAATGTTTATCTACGAGGACTTGCGGAAGAAGAGCACCGAGGGAGGTTTTTTTTATCTGTAGTCTCATTTGTTTTAAATTTTCTTTACGCGCGTACATCAGGGCGACATACCCCATAGTTTTTCTGGGATTCATTTCGCAAATAGGGACAAAACCCTTCTTATGAATAAAAGAGTCCATACCCACATTACCTCTAAACCCAAGTGCTTGGATTGTTTTAAGAAGATCAAGAGATTCGTTGAGGTGTATATCCAGATATTTTTTTTCAATTGTAATAACTCCGATTTCAGTGCCCCTATAGCCTCCTCCGGAGGCTACCAGTAAATGTGTATCTCCAAGATATTCGATACCACTTTCGTGGACGATCCATTGAGTGCTAAAATCCAAAATTCGCTCAAACCAAGGCTCGCCAAGACAAGGAAAACGGACGATATCTTCCGCTTTTCTAGCATGACCCATTCCAGAAAAACTCAGGAATTGCTTAAATACGCAGCGTCCATCGAGGGTACTCTCAAAAGCTTTTGCCTCCTGTACATCATGGATAATTTTTGAACCTTTTGGTCTCGTTGTATGGTGGAAAAGGAACTCTTTTGAAAGAAGTTTTGTGGTTAAAGGGTCCTCATTTACCCAAAATTCTACGGAGCCATTTTTATCCCACTCTTTTCTTTTTTCATGATCATAAGGGATAATTTCGTAGTCCTTAAAACTTGAAAGAGGGAAAGCATCTACAAGGATTTGAGATCCTTTTGGTGCATACAAGATAGGTAGGTATTGAAAAAGGTAGTGCATATGTCTGAGGGTCTCTTTTGGAGCCAAAAGGGTCTCCTAAAACCAGGTATTGCAGTAGTGAAAGTGCATGTGTTATAGTGTCAAAACTTCTTTAAAAATTGGAATGCCATGGAACAAAAGCCCCCAAAGTACGCCTATATTACCGGATTTGGAGAAGATAGTCATCAATTTCGCAACGATTTGAATGGATGTGTGATTGCAGGTCTAGATTTTCCAGACGCACCTGCTCTCATTGCAGATTCAGACGGGGATGTGGTCTTTCACGCGCTTTGCCAGGCGATCACTTCGGTAACACATGTTCCGATTTTAGGTGGGTTGGCGATCGAACTTTGTAGAAAAAAAGGGGTGAAAGACAGCAGTGTTTTTCTTGAAGAAGCAAAAAAAACGCTCAAAGACATAAAAATTGTCCATTGTGTCATCTCCATAACTGCCTTAAAGCCTCGCCTTCAACCACACGAAAAACAAATGCGCTCAAATGTAGCTAAGATTTTGGATCTAGAGATAGATCAAGTGGGTATCCTATTTACTACCGGAAATTTTCTCTGTCACGCCGGTGAAGGGAGAGGGGTGACATGTCGCGCTCTCATCAGTTTTATGAAAAGCCTCTAGTAGACGTCGAGTTTTAGACGCCCCTCTGCTTTTAATCGACGAAGCCAGTCTTGAGCCTCATCAGCTCCAACACCATTTTTCTCGCCATAGAGCTTCTCTAGAGTTTCATTTACTCCTCTAGCCATCATTTTTGCATCTCCGCAAATGTAGATGATAGCCCCTTCTTCAAGATAATGGAAAAGTTTTTGTTTGTTTTCTTTAAGTCTATCCTGAACGTAGACTTTTTGATCTCCGTCCCGCGAAAAAGCTAAAGAGAGGTCTAACTGACCAGTTTTTTCAAGGTTTGTGAGGAACTCTTCGTAGTAAAAATGGGATTTTCTGCTGCGCTCTCCAAATAAAAGCCAACTTTTCCCTGAGGCATTTTGGTAGATTCTTTCTTCCAAAAAAGCTTTAAATGGGGCAAGACCGGTTCCCGGTCCGATCATAATTAAGGGAAGATGAGGGTCGGGGAGTCTAAAATGTTCGTTTGGATAAATTTTTAGCCCGATTTTATCCCCTAATCCGATCTCTTTATAGAGATAATGGCTTCCAACACCCATCAGCTTTTCCCCCTCATCATTGACAAATTCGTCTAAAGTCACGAGAAGATGCATCTGATTAGGATAAACAGAATTTGAGGAAGCAATAGAATAAAAACGGGGCATAAGTGGACGCGCTCTAGAGAGATCGCCCTCTTGAATGGATTGTAAATTGACATGCTTTTTTAAGTAAGAAAATAGGGGGAGCTCCTCCTTTGACCGTTTATTCAATACGGTTTCATGAGGGTTTCTATCAAACTTCTTTAGCCATTTTTCCACATGGGCCTCAGAGTTTTCCACATCAATAGCAATAGAATCCCCCGGCAAATAGGCAACAGGTTCATCAAAAGTGATTTCTAAATGTAGGGTCTTTTTTTCTGCATCTGAAGGAGTTAGAAAAGAGCGGTGGGAAAGTTCAGCTGTGTGTTTTGACATAAATCGCCAATGTTATATAGGTATAGATTACGGGCCCTATGCGTGTAAAATACAAAAAAACCTTACTTTTGATTTTTCTGGCTTCTTGCACGGCTGCAGGTTACAAGCCCTCTTACATCATAACGGATCAGCCTCTCAGGGAGGAGGCTAAACCCGACAAGAATGGGAATACCCCTTTAAACCATGATCCGCTGCGCTAGGCTGTAACAGGTTTTTGGGGCTGAACCTTATGCAAAAGACCCAAACACTCTTTTTTTTGCATCGAGTTTTTCAAAAGATCGACCTTTTTTGAGCTAAGACCCCCAAGGAATGAGATTCCCTGCAGAAGGCGGGCCCGAGTCCTGTCGATTCCTAAAAGCTCAAAAGAGGCGTAGAGAGGAGGCCCCTGTGTTTTCCCTGTGAGAGCTGTATAGAGAACAGGCATGATCTCTTTTTTCAAGTTGAGACCAAAAAGTTCGACAAACTCCTTACAAACCGCTTCAATGCTCTCTTTCGACCAGCTTTCCCTTTCATCCAATCTCCATAGAACGGCCTGCATTAGCATCGCTGCTCCCTCTTGAGATAAGGCTTTGGGAACCATGTTTTCCAATGTGAGGTCGAGGTGATTTGTAAAAAAGAAGTGGAAAAGGTCAAAAAATTCGGAATAGGTGCGTATTCTTGTGCGCCCCATTTCCATAAGTTGGAGCATTTTTGATTCATCAAAGGCCCACGACGAGATCTTATTCCATAGCTCTTTTGGTTCTGTGGTGCGCATCAGGTATTGTTGGTTAATCCAATCCAGCTTTTGGAAATCAAAAAATGCCCCGGATGAGCCGATACGTTTTATATCAAAAGTTTTGTAGAAGTGGGATAGAGTGTAGATCTCTTCATCGTTGGGCATGCTATATCCCATCAACGAGAGAAAATTTAAAAATGCCTCAGGGATGTAGCCGCTATCTTTAAAAAAGAATATAGAGCAGGGGTTTTTTCTTTTTGAGAGCTTTTTTCCGTCGGCACCCAATAAGAGGGGCAGATGGTAAAATGTAGGGGGTGTCCATCCAAACGCGTTATAGAGGACTATATGTTTGGGCGTCGAGGTTAGCCATTCGCTACCTCGTAAAACATGCGTGATTTTCATCAAATGGTCATCAACAACGTTCGCAAGGTGGTAGGTGGGGAAGCCGTCTGCTTTCAAAAGGATTTGATCGTCGATCTCTTCGTACTTGACCACAATTTTTCCCATAATCCCATCTTCGAAATGGAGCTCACCCGTTAGGGGCACTTTAAGCCGAACAGTATACTTCTCTCCACGAGAAATTCTTTGTTCGATCTCCTCATCAGTGAGATTTCTATAAAGTCTGTTATAGCCACTTTTTGAGGTGAGTCGCATTTGCTCCAACTCTTGAGCAGTGGCAAAACACTTATAGGCCATGCCTCGATCTAAAAGCTTTTGGGCGTATTCCTGGTATATAGCTGTCCTTTCCGACTGACGATAAGGTCCGTAATCTCCCCCTTTATCAGGCCCCTCATCCCATTCAATACCGGCCCAGTGCAAGGCTTTGTAGATGTTTTCTTCGTAAACGGGTCTACTGCGCGATTGGTCTGTGTCCTCAATTCGGAGAATAAATTGCCCGCCGTGGTGTCTGGCAAAAGCAAGGTTCATGAGTGCTATATAGGCGGTGCCAACGTGAGGGTATCCGGTTGGTGAGGGGGCAATACGGACCCGTACGGGTGCGGTTGAAGACATAAACAAATCCTAAAAAAGTACTAGAGGAGTATACCTCGATAACTTAAAAAACTTCAAGTGTCCGAAACCCTGATTCTAGAGATAAACATTTTTGTAATAAGGGGAGTCTAAAAATATTTTTTCTTTAACAGCTTCACCCTAATAGACCAGACTTGATTCCTTAAACTTTCCCCAGTGTTTAAGAACTTCTACGGCTTCACCAAGAACGAGTTTTTTCTCATCCTCATAGCTGATATTTTCCCCTTTTTTCCACTTAAACTGACGCTCATTAGATGCCTTATTGAGGAAACCTAGAATTTTATCCGGGATAAATAGACGTTGTTGCTGTTGCCCCCTTTTAGCGCGCATACGTGAAATAGGGTTAAGATCCAGCATTTGATCCACGTAGCTTGCCGGAATGGAGTTAGAGGGGAGTGCAAACTTGTGGTGCTTTTCTCCAATTTCCATTTTGTTTAAAGGCCCGGGTATTTCGACATGGGGAGTCACCCCTGTGAGCTGGGGTGAGTTGCCCGAAACAGTATAGTAAAGTCCACGTGTGATGCGATACTCTCCTTTGGGATCGATCGACCCCTGATTGTCGATGGAAAGAACTTGGTAAGAGCCTTTGCCGAATGAGGAGCTGTCTCCTACAAGAACAGCTCTGCCGTAATCTTTAAGGCATTGAGCAACAATTTCACTCGACGAGGCGCTGGCTTTGTCAATCATGACGACCAAAGGACCTCTAAAGGTTGGGGGAGATTGAAAGTTGCGCATGTGGTAAACACCGTGAACACGATCACAAACAGAGGCAACTACCCCTCTATGGATGAAATGACCGGCGATTTCCACAGCTTGAGACATGAGCCCGCCCGAATTTTCTCTAAGGTCTAAGATCACGCCAAAAACGGGCTTTTGCTTTTTCACCGATTCATAAACTTTCTTGAAATCTTTGCTTGAGGAGGTGTTTTCATCCTCGTAAAAGGAGTGCAGAGCAAAATGGAGTATGGCTCCATCTGGGGAATCGATCACATCGTATGAGTAGCGGCTCTCTTCAACTATCACCTCTTCGCGAATTACAGGGACTGTGAAATGTTCGTCTTTTCTCAGTAAAGTCAGGGTAACAGCTGTCCCCTTTTCACCCCTTATGAGTGAGACGGCGTCTTGAATGGACAACCCCATCACCGGCTCGCCATTGACTGCGATGATCTTGTCATCCACTTGAACTTTTCCGCTTCTGGCGGCAGGGCCTCCTTCTATGAGTTTGAGGACAATAAGACCGTCAAAATCATCTCGTAGCATCGCTCCGATTCCATAGAGTCGTTGTTGGACGTGGATCATAAAGTCAGCCGCCTCGTCAGGGGTAAAATAGGAGGTGTGGGCGTCAAGGGAACGGGCAAAAGATTTTAGGAAAGTACTATAAATAAGCCTCTCTTCGTTCTCTTTTGATAGGCTGACCCATTCCTCTTCAAACTTCAGTCGCTTTTTGTCACTCCAACTTAAGATTTTTTCTTGCATGTTGGGCCCGATTTGGTCTGCCATGAAGAGCGTGTGAGCTTTCAGTTGACAAAGCTTTTCTAGAAGGCTCTCTTCTGATTGAGCAAATAGCTCTTCTTTAGACTCCAGCTTCTTGGGGGTCAAACTGCTCAGTTTAGAATCTAGTAAAAGAGTGTTGTGCCTTTTTACCGCTTTTTTGAAAAGCTGGACGAGATGGGAAAAATACTGAAAATCACCTCTACGGATCGCATTTTTTAATGTATTGAGGCCGTTTTCGTCTAATTTGATTAGGGGTGATACCTCGTGATCAAGAAAATAGCTTTTGGTCCGGTCCATCTCCTCGATAAAATGATAGAGCGTCCTATCGAGAATTTCGTTATTGACCTCGTGGACTTGGGCATGAGCGCGGAGCATCTCCTCCATTCTGTGGGAGACATCGTGTACTTTGAGCCTTGGGGGCTCTTTAGCCCCTAAAGAAAAGATAACAAGGGCTGTGAAAAGAAAACGGATCATTGTCTTCCCACTTAACGCTTTAGGAAAAATTGATCTAGATAATTTCCAGCAATTTAAAAAAAGAGCATTGTGCTCATTCCCAGAACGTTAAAATAAGTAAAAAAAGTTGAAGGGGAACTTCTAGAGGGGTGGATTGGGGGTAATTGGGCAAGAGGGTTATTTGTGAAAGCCCATAAATACTGAAAAACCCCATTTTTCGGATCAAAAAATGTTTAAGGCATCTAAAAGGTTAATAATAAGTTTTATAGACTAGCTCGAAGCGAGCTGTGACTAAAAATTGCCAACCTTTAAAATTTTAAACTCGAGCAACCACCTATTGTCATAACTAATTAATTTTCAATAATTAAATTAAGAAAGTTAAAAGATTGGAATATTCGCTCTAGAAAATTTATCAAATTCTATTGAATTCAATTCTTTTTTATGGAAGAATTAACAACCTAAAAGACCAAAAGAGTTACGAATTCCGATAAATCAAATAGGCTATTTCTCGACGACGACCGAGGTCTTTTTAAAAAATTTTTTTTAATGGAGAAACAAAAAAATGGATAATTTCCATCAACAAACAATGCAAGATGTTGCAACTGATACACCGCCAGGTTTTGTTTCTATTACTGAGGCGGCTCGTATTAACAATGTAACAAGACAAGCTATTTATGTGGCAATTAAGCAAAAGAAACTTAAGGCCTACAAGCATTCTACACGTTGGACAATCAGCCTCAAGGATCTGGAAGAGTATAGAAATCAAAAATACTCTAGATTGAAATCTACTTTCAATGGTGAGCTTCTTTTTGACAATAACAAGGGTTACTTCTCAGTAGGTCAAGTGGCCAAAATGCTGAATGTGCCAGCTCAAAAAATTTACTACGCTACACGCGTTGGGATGCTTAAGGCGCACAGAAAAGGTGCTGCTTGGGTTATCAGTGTAGAAGACGTAAATCTTTACAAAGAAAAATACTTGGCAACAGTTTCATCTGAAGCTCTTGTTGGCTAACAGGATAACCTCTAAGTCAAAATAGAGGATTTAGGCTCGCGGAAGTACCTGGAAATCTTTGATCTGCAATTGAATGCTGGTTTTTTCCTGGTACGAATTGATTGTAGGTGTAAAAGCCACGATCAACCGCGAGCCTTTCTTTTTTATCAATTCGTTTCGTCTAGAGGCAAGATTAAAACCTATTCCTTCTAATTGACGTCCGTTTTCTTCTAGGTAAAACTTCAAATGTACTTTTCCAATCACTTTTGGTGGAAACACCTGATCCGCCTCGCAGAAAAGGGTAGGGGCAGGATTATCTACTCCAAATGGCTCTAAAAGAGATAAGGACTCTAAAAAATCAAATGTAAGATCCTTGAAAGAGACCTTTGCATCGATGAGCAGTTTAGGGAAAAGGTCCTTATCAGACAGCGATCGCTCTGCTGCTTGAATGAAGCGCTCTTTGAACAGGGGAAATTTTTCAGGGGAGATAGTGAAGCCTGCTGCGTAGTCATGGCCCCCATAATTCATTAGGATAGATTCATTATCTCTTAGTACAGGTAAGATAGGAAATTCGGGAATAGTGCGTACACTGGCCTTCAAAACGCCTTTATCCTCGGTGATCACAGCAGTGGGACGGTTGTAGAGTTTGGACATTCTGGCTGCAATAATGGCTATGATACCGGGATGGCAAGTTTTCGAAAATAAAACGATGGCTTTTCCCTCTAAAAGATCGGGATGCTGTTCAATCATTTTTTCTATTTCTAGAGAGTCACGACGCTCGATTTTTTGTCTCTCTTGGTTTTTCTTATCGATAAAATCCACGAGTTGAGTCGCTACAGTAAAATCGCGTGTTAAAAGAAGTTCGACCCCTTTCATCGGATCAGAGATCCGGCCTAAGCTATTAAGCCTTGGTGCAAGTTTTGAGGCGATATCTCCGGTTGTTATGGTTTCTGCATTTAGATCTGAGAGATTGAGTAATTTGAGTAATCCAATCCTTCCAGTTTTGGGAATTTGATTCAGACCATATCTGACCAAAATACGATTTTCTCCCCTTAGCGATCCCATGTCAGCGACTGTTCCAATAGCTACAATATCAAGCATGTCCTTTAGATCTATCTCTTCGGGATCAATAGTCCCTTTCAAGGATAAAAAACTTAAAAGAGCGTGCGCAAGCTTAAAAGCGACTCCTACCCCGGTAAGATCTCTATTCGGGTAAGTGCTATGGTGCAGTTTTGGATTGAGTGTGGCTATGCAACGAAGGTTTTGCGTTCCAGGTTCGTGATGGTCTGTTACAATTACGTCTATTTCATAACGATCAGCTCTTTCCACTTCATCTGTAGATGTAAGGCCACAATCGACAGTAATTATAAGCTTACAGCCTTTTTCAAGAGCAGTCTCGATTGCATCGCTCATCAAGCTCTCTTTGATCTGGTTTCTATTGGGAACACTATAGAAAACATGAACTCCAAGACGCCTAAAAAAATCTGTCAAAAGAACAGTACCAGTAATCCCATCGACATCGTTGTCACCAAAAACTAGAATCGATTCTTTATCCTGTATCGCCCTATAGAGTCGATCGACAGCTTGATCGATTTGTGGCATCAATGAGGGGGAATAGAGATCTGGAAGCTTAGCGTATAAATAGTGGTGAATCTCTACCATTGAAGTAAAACCGCGACTCACAAGTATCTGTGCCGTTACCGGATTGATATTGAACTCACGGTTGATTCTTTGGACAAGTAGTGGGTTCTCTTTAGGAAAAACCCACGCAATTTCCTGCTTTTTTGGAATAGGAGGTATCAAGAGTTTTGCTCCTCTAAGGCCTTTTCTTTTCTGCTCTCGTACCCATCAAAGAGAACTAAAAGCAGGCTTGAGATGAAAAACGAGGAGAGCGTCCCCACGATCACTCCTATAGACATTAAAAGGGAGAAACCAAAAATACTACTTCCGCCAAAAATTACCATGCACAAAAGAACAACTAAAGTTGTGGAGGAGGTGAGTAGAGTTCGCGAAAGGGTCACATTTAAGGAGCGATTGACAAGCTCTTTAAATTTCATGCGACCTTGCAATCTTTGATCTTCACGAATTCTGTCAAAGACAATAATGGTATCGTTTAGCGAATAACCTGCTATCGTCATGAGAGCTGCTACTGCGTTGAGATCAATTTGAATAGGTAAGCCTAATTGATGAAGCACTAGCAGAATCGAAAGTGTCACGATTAAATCATAAAGAAGACCAAGCGTTGCGCTAATCGCATATTTAAATTCAAATCTCACAGTGATGTAGATCAAGATTGCCAACAGGGCAATCATAAGCCCTAATGTTGCATTTTTACGCATTGCATCTGACATTTGTCCGCTAACACTTTTAAAAGTAAAATGGACCTCTTTCAGGCTGGAGTCGGCAATTTCAATACCTGCGTTTTGGAGGGAATCGATAATGAAATTTAATCTTGGATTGGTCTGGTAGTTGAAATCCAGATTTTCCACCTCTTGAGTTAGAGGCATTCCATAAAAAGGTCTTCCTTGTTCATCTAAGGATTTAGCAAAAAAGATCCTCAAATTATAGGGGTGGGAGAGCTCACGAACTTGCATCTCTTGTTGATGGATGGAGGCTTTTTTCAAAGCTTGCTCCACAGCATGTTTTGCATCCTCATTTCGATGAGAAGAAACCTCAATCATCATCGAGTAGCCACCTGTAAAATCCATCCCATAGATGTGAGATTGATTTTTATAAAGACTGTAGCCCCCAAATACTGTGATCAACAAGCTTAAAACTGCAATTGGAAGGGAAAGGTTCAAAAATGGAATGTTTGGACTCTCAATCCATTTACCTATCTTGAGTTCGGCTAGAGAGTTTTTGTTCACCCAACGGTACAAAAACGCTCTTGTGGTAAAGTAGGCTGTAAACATAGAAGAGACAACACCGATAATCAATGTGAGAGCAAAACCTTTGACAGGTCCAGCGTCAAAATTGAGTAAGATGAGCGCTGCTATGACCGTGGTGACATTAGAGTCTACGATTGCAGAAAATGCTCTTGCAAAACCGTTGTGAACAGATACGGCAAGGTTTTTGTGAATTTTGAACTCCTCGCGAATTCTTTCAAAAACAAGAACGTTTGCATCGACAGACATACCAATTGTCAAAACTATTGCCGCAATTCCTGCAAGAGTTAGCGACGCGCCGATATTCTGTAGAACAGCCCAAAGAATCAAAAGATTGAAGAGCACTGCAAAGGAGGCTACAACGCCAAAAAAGCGATAGTAGGAGCACATTACAGCCACTACGAGGACAAGCGCTGCTACAGCAGCTACTATACCCTGAGTGCGCTCTTTGATTCCAAGCTCGGGACTAACGTTATTTTCGGAGAGGATATGAGGTGTATAGGTTAATGATCCCGCTCTTAAATCAGACTCCAGCTTGCTCACCTCTCTTTGGGTAAAGTTTCCAGTGATCATGGCTTTGTCTTTAATTTCAGCATTCAGAGTCGGCGAAGAGATCACGTTTCCATTCAAGATGACAGCCATTCTCCAGCCCCTTGCATGTGAATACTGCTCTAACTCTGTACCAAGGACCTTGTCTTGACTAAAGACTTTTGTCCAATTGGAGAGAAGAGATTGAGGAGACTCCACGTTTCCGTTGAAGCTTTTCTTGGAATTTTTCACCTCGAAGGATAAAAAGTTTCCATTTTTAGGATCGTATGAAGCTCGGACGCCCTCAAGAGAAGAGCCTTCGAGTGCGTAGTTGTTGAAAACAATCAACAAAGGATGTGTTTGGCCACCCCAGGTGGTAGTGGTTTCGCCCTTAAAGATAGCTATTTTACTAAGAGCGTTGTCAAAATCATTATAGCTTCCGTTTTCAGGGGGAGCAAGTTTTAGACCAGCTTCTAGTAGCGCTCTTGCAGAATCGGTTTTAGGGAGAGGATTTGCTACATCCCCATTTTCGCCATAAAGATGGTTGAATGCAATGGAGTGGATCTCATCAGCCTCTTTTTTTCCTTTGACAACCGCTTCACTCCACACATCTTGGAGAAAACGATTAGAAACATCTTTTAAGGAAGGGTTCATCAAAGAGAATTTTTCGTTGACAATATGGAACGTCATTGACGATGAGCGTATGAGGTCACTAGCTGAAATATCTTGGGAGCCAGGAAAATCGAGAATGATATTTGAGCCCTCAATGCGTATAGAAACCTCCGAGACACCCATTTTGTTCACGCGATTGAAAAGCTCGTTTACCCCTTGTTTGAGATCAAATTCGTTATTTACAGTTTTTCCTGCAGGGTCTTTGAGTTGAATCTCAACGGTTTTACCCCCAGAGAGGTCAAGCCCCCACTTTAGTACCTTTCTATCATCACCGCGGAAATATTTTTTCAAGGAGATGACCAGGTTATTCCATAACGCTGAACGGGTAGGTTTAGGAGCATCAAAGTAGGTGCGTTGAGAAGGGTCTATTTGCGCAGAATTATATAAATCATTCGAGCGAAGGAGCTCTTCTTGCTCTTTAGATTCAATCTGATTTTGGGTCAAAATACGCTGTCTTACATCAGAAAATTCGAGATGGGCAAAAGTTTTCGAACCTTTTAGCTGGAATGTCTCGCGTGTTGCAGCTATTACTGGCTCTATCACTTGGGGTAATTCAAATATTAGATCACTTTGGAATTCTTTACTCAAATGCAAAGCAGCACCGGGATAAGCATGGAATCCTTGCTTTTGCATTAGGGACATCAATTGCTTCAGATCTTCGTTAAATGCTCGTGCCGTCTCATTTTTAAGAGAAACGTACTTGTTATAAATTTTATAGAAATCTTTGAAGATAAGGTAGCAGGAATCTCCCTTGAATCCACCTAAAGGAAATTTCCCTTCGAGTCCAGGCGCGTAAGCAACGATCTGGAATGTTTTTTGTGAGGCAGACTGAAGATTAAAATCGTGGAATGACACTACCGGGTAGTTTTCCCTTGTCAGGTCGACTGTTTGGGGCTCAAAAGAGTTCAAACGGGATATAGCCCTATCCAAAGCTTTTTGAAGTACAGGTTTGCAATTCAAAACTAAAAGAGACTTTGTGGACTGTAGATTAGAGAGTGCTGAGGCGAAGTGTTGCCCCTGGGGTTTAAAATCCTCTTGGGTCTCTAACGAGACTCTGGCTAGCTCTTTGTAGATAATCGATCGGATTACCTCTTTTTTCGCAGCACTTGCGGTATTTAGGCTCTCTTCAACATCGGGGTGGAGCACTAAAATAATCTGTTCTTTTGCAAGATCAAGCTGGATAAAAGCAAAAAGAGGATTATTTTTGTTCAAAAGAATCTGACCGTGTTTTGCAAAGCAGGTTTCAACAGCGTCATAGGATAAAGGGGTGGTGCCTTGGCTGAAATCTCTTAAGTGATTTTTAACGATGTACAGAGCATCCCGCACTTTGTGCTCTTTAATAAGCAGCTGGTGGTTTTTATCTTTTTGGGCTTGATCAATTGGAGTGGAAGCAACAGAATTTGCAGTGATCAAATCTTCGATTGCGACTCTCTCTTTTTGGTACTTATCTTTGAGGGCCGAGAGGGACTCCATCAGAGCATAACCTAGAGAATTTTTGTCTTGAAGGTGGGCTTGGGTCAAAGAGGAGATAAAGCGTTTTGTTGCCGGGGATTTTTCACCAAAAGCTGCCTTGTAATCCAAAAGAGTCTGTGCGTATTGCAGTAGCGGCTCTTCAGATCGGGGATCCTGAAGATTTGCTGTCGATACTGTTACAAGCTCTGCAGCTTCCGATACACCACCAAGTGAGTTTGCTAATTGGTACACTCGATCTAGGGCAACTTGCTGCCACTCTGCTGTCGGATGTTTGTTTTCATCAAATTTATCGACAAACCGGAACATCTCCTGACGTTGATCTTGTCCAAAGTGCACGGGAATTTTTCTTTGAATCTCCACTTTGAGAGGATCAAAACTGTCCCCGGCGATCGTAAGCTGAGAGGGGTAGAAGGGGATCAAGCCCCCGGCTCGTGGTAGGAGTTGTTGAAATTTTTTCGCCTCTTCCGATTGGTTGAAAGTGACTTCAATCTTGTCGCTGAAGATCGGGTCGAGCTCTACCGACTTGATCTTCACTCCAATTAACTGTCCAAAAGAGTAGATCCAATCGATGGAGTCTTTTTCAAGCCTATTCACACGGTCCGAAATAGAATTTTGGATATCGATCGCTCTACTAGCACCGATTTTTTCGGTAAGCGGTTTTGAGTAAAAGAGGATAGTCGGTAAAATATTATAGACTGTCAAAAGACTAACGGTTGCGATCAACCAAGAGTGCCAACGTTTCTGTTTCTCCATAGAAAACAAGACCATTTCATGAAATTTAAAGCTTAGAATACATCTCAAACTAGATTCTGTCTACCCTTAAATGTGCCCAAACTTCTTCACAGAGAATTTCAAAAAAGCCTATTTTGATCAGCAAATCATCTCGTGAATCTTTTTTAGGTGAATTGAAGTTGAATTTTTTCTTTTGGTTTTGCTACAATTGAGCCTTTTAAGAGGTCAAAAATTGACAGTTTTAAACCACGTTGCTCTCATTTTAGATGGTAATAGAAGGTGGGCAACAGCTCGTGGACTTCCTGTTATTGAGGGGTATAAGCTAGGCGCTCAAAGGGTGAAAGAGATCATTTCTTTGTCCTTTCAAAAGCGGCTTCCGATGCTTACGATGTACTTTTTTTCGACGGAAAACTGGATTAGAGATCCTAACGAGGTGGGGGCGCTTTTCTCTTTTATGAGTGAATTTTTGAGTGATAACCTGTCCCTTCTCATCGATCAAGGAGTGCGTATCTCAGCCCTGGGAAGGCTCGATAGATTACCCTTTTTTTTAAAAAAATCCATTGAAGACGCGATAGAGAAAACGGCTAGGGGTGGAGGGCTAGAGCTCAATATAGCTTTAGACTATGGTGGAAGAGATGAAATCTTGAGAGCTGTATCAAAAGCAACAAAACATCATAACGGAGATTTTGAGCTTTTAAATGAAGAGCATTTCTCTAACTTTTTAGATCTGCCAGGTATGCCCGATCCTGACCTTGTGATTCGGACTGGCGGGGAGATGAGGATAAGCAATTTTTTGATATGGCAAATTGCTTATTCAGAACTATTTTTTTCAAAAAAATTGTGGCCCGATTTTACAGTGGAAGACTTCGACGAGGCCCTTTTAGATTATCAACAAAGAAGTCGAAGGAGAGGCGGCGATGCCCGGTGTATTTCACGACTTGTCTAAACGTTTATCGATGTCTTCGGGAATTATTTTGATGCTCGTGATCAGTTTTTTTGGCGCTGATTACTGGCCTGTACAATTTCTGACTGTCCTTTTTGTTGCAACGATTACGATGGCTGCCATGATAGAGTACGTAGCTTTAGTTAAACATAAGGGGGACCCCCCTTCAAAATACCTTTTGGCTGGAATTGGAGTTTTTTGGCCTGTTGCCTTTTTTCTATTCCCATCTTGGATTTGGTTAATACTTATTTTTTTAGGCTTTTTTGTATATAACTTCTATTTTATCGATGGAGCTCTATACAGGGTAGCAACGGGCTCGTTTGCGATGTTATATATTTTAGTTCCTATCGGCATGATTCTTTCTATTTTGTACCCGCAGGGAATCGGTTCAAAAGGGGATATGGCCCTAGTGATTTACCTTGTCGCTGTTACAAAAGTTGCAGATGTGGGGGGATATTTTATGGGGCGACTTTTCGGTAAAACAAAACTTGCGCCAAACATAAGCCCATCAAAAACTATTGTGGGGGCTGTTTTTGGCCTTATAAGCTCAGTTCTAGTCAGCCTTCTTTTGGCATGTTATGTAAACATCTCTAATCAAGAGGCGTTATTTCTTGGTTTGATTTTAGGGGTTGCTGCTGAATTGGGTGACTTGGCAGAATCGGTTTTGAAAAGGGATGCACATGTCAAAGATAGCAATCAAATACCGGGCCTTGGAGGGGTTTTGGATCTGATCGATTCGTTATTGTTTACAACTCCCATACTTTTTGCCTATTTTAGATTCTAATGTCACATTTTATAATAACAATCGATGGCCCAAGCGCCTCCGGAAAATCGACTTTGGCAAAAAAAATTGCCCAAAGACTAGGGATTAATTACCTAGATTCTGGAGCTTTTTACCGTTCGATTGCAGCTTATCTGATTGAAAAAGATGTCCCATCGGAAGAGGAATCTTTTTTAAGCACATTTTTAGAAGGAGCTCAGTTAAAACTAAAGTATGAGGGGAGCTTTGCCCGCTACTATTTTAATGATCTTGAGGTTACCCCCTTTTTGAGAAAAGAGCCCGTAGCGATGAAGGCCTCTTTTATAGCTAAACAAAAAGCCGTACGAAATTTTGTGAATAAAAATCTGCAAGAAATCTCTAAAAAGGGAGATTTTATTGCGGACGGCAGAGATTTGGGTTCAAAAGTATTTCCTTTTGCTGATGTCAAATTTTTTTTAACAGCAACTCTTGAATCGAGAGCAAAAAGACGAGAGCTTGAGCAAAAAACCATGGGAATTGAAACAAGCTTTGAAAAAGTTTTAGAGCAGCTAAAACTTAGAGATGAGCAGGATTCAAAAAGAAAAATCGACCCTCTTGTGAAACCAGAGGACGCCTTTTTTATTGATACGACCTCTTTTACATCTGAAGAGGTTTGCGACCAGATGCTCTTTGAGATAAAAAAAAAGTTCTCTGTCCAACCTAGCTTTTTTCGCACCTTTATCTGTATTTTTTTGAAGGGCTATTTTTCGCTTTTCTATCGATTCCAAGTTTTTGGAGAGGAGTATTCCCGTAAATTTTTAGGGGGACTAGTCTACGCAAATCACACCTCTTTTTACGATGGATTGTTACTCTTAACTCTTTTAGGCCCAAACACGGTATTTATTGCTAGCCAGAAAGTGATGAATAAAAATTTTCTTATACGCCTTATTACCTCATTGTTCCCCTTAATTTTGGTGGATGAAAAAAAAATGCCGCGCGATTTTTTCCGTTCATGCAATAGAGCGATCCACCGCGGTTGCCCAATTGTGATATTTCCTGAGGGAGCACGATCTACAGAGGGCGTTATTTCCCCTTTTAAAGAGGGGATATCCTCAATTATTGTCCATTGTAAAGTAAAAGAGGTTCTTCCCATTTACATCGGGGGGGTTTATACTATCTGGCCGAAAGGCAAATTGCTTCCCTCTTTTTTTAAGAAAATTACTGTTTTAGTCTCAAAACCGATTCAAGTTTCAGGGCATGAGGAGGTAGAGACCAAAAACAATAGAGCTTTTCTGACTGACCAACTAAGGGGAAGACTCAAAAATTTAGAAAAACATTTTAAGGATACATATGAGTGTAGAACATGAGTTAACACAGGAAAATTTTGATGCAAAAGTTCTCAAAGCAAAGGGGACTGTGCTGGTAGATTTTTGGGCACCATGGTGTGGTCCTTGTAGGCAGTTAGCCCCCTTAATTGAAGAGCTTGCGGTGGAGCGCCCAGGTCAAGTTTTTAAGGTGAATGTGGATCACGCACAAGACTTAGCAGCCCGTTATGGTATTCGAAGCATCCCAACACTTGTTTTTTTCAAAAACGGGGAAGTGGCAGATACTCTTGTGGGTGTTCATACAAAATCTACTATTACTGACAAAATGAAATAAAAGTTTTTTATATTTTTTCGTGATGCAATAAAAAACCCTCTATTGTCTAGCAATAGAGGGTTTTTCTTTTTTTAAGTAGGTGGAGTGTTATTTTATGGTTTCTTTAGCATCTTTGAGTTCTAGAAGTTCGGTATCAGCTATTCCTTGAGCTGTTTCGTTTTTCTCCTCTGGAACGTGGAACTTCATAATTTCCACCTCAAATGTTAGAAGGGAATTAGGAGGTAACATTCCACTTGTGCCATAACCTAAGTCTGGGTGAATGTAGATGGTTCTTTTTTCTCCCTCTTTCATTCCCACAAGAGCTTTAGAGAAGCCCGGAAAAGTATCCGATAAAGAGATTGTTTCTCCAGCCTCTGACTCGCCAAAAACTTGTCCATTAAGGAATTTTCCCTGGTACTTGATCAAAGGATTGGAACTCGCTTCGACAGCAGGACCTTCCCCTTTTTGTTGTGTAACGTATTGGATTTTACCCGATTCAAGCGTCACAACATTTTCTTTTTTAGAATTCAAATCAAGAAAATCTTGAGCCTCCCTTAGATTATCAGTAGCAAGCTTTTGAAAAGATTTTTCTTGGATTTTATGGATAGCTTCGACAGTAGTCTCTTCGCTTAAAGGCGTTGGTTTCCCGGCCATCGCGTCTTTAAGGCCTTTAATTACGCGATCGATATTAAAATCGGGCCCAAGGTTTGCCAAATTTTTTGAAATAAGATGACCAAGTGCTTCAGAAATGAGTAGGTTATCAATTTCTTTAACGGCGTCAACAGTTTCCTCTTTTTGCAGGTTTGCGCTTTCGCTACTATGCAAAGGGAGCATTTGTAGGGCGCAGCCGATACTCAGGGTAGCCAACCACTTTTTCATATGTTCTCCAATTCGTCTGTAAGGTACTTTATTTTTTATAGGATTTATCCTCAACACAAATGTGTAGCTCTTCGAGCTGGCTTGAAGAGACTGAGGAGGGGCAGCCATTCATCAGATCCGAGGCTTTTTGGGTTTTTGGAAACGCAATCACATCGCGGATGTTTTCTGTTTTTAATAGTAACATCGCTAAACGATCTACACCGATAGCCAAACCTCCATGTGGGGGCGTTCCGTAGCTGAGGGCATCAATAAAGAAACCAAACTTCTTTTCGATAGCCTCATCATCCAGATCAAGAAGGGTAAAGATTTTTTTTTGCATGTCTTTGTCGTGGATACGAATAGAGCCCCCTCCTAATTCATAGCCATTTAATACGATGTCGTAAGCTTTTGCTCTAACCTTTAAAGGGTGTTCGTCAAGAAGAGAAATATCCTCTTCCAACGGAGCAGTAAAAGGGTGATGTGCCGATGTGATCGATCCTTCCCCGTCTCCAATAAAAAGAGGAAAATCTACTACCCATAGAAATTTATAATCGTCTGGTCTGACAAGCTGCAGCTTTTTAGCTAGATCACGGCGTAGGTGATCCATTGCTTGATTCACGCGATCTTCTTGTCCAACACCAAATAGAACAAGGTTTCCCTCTTCTAAGTGTAGTTGCGTTTTTAGTTTGTGCTGATTGTCCTCTGTCAAAAATTTTGCGATTCCAGTTTCAAGCTTGTCATTCTGGAATCTAGCCATCGGGAGCCCGCCCAGGCCGAACTTCTGAACAAATTGCGTATAATCGTCTAGATCCTTGCGGGATATTTTTTCACCCTGCAAGACTACAATCGCTTTAATAATTTCATTACGTTCGATGGCTTGATTGAAAACATTGAAAAGGGAGTTCTCTAAAGCTTTATGCACTCTATGTAATTTGAGGTCAAAACGGATGTCGGGCCGATCACAACCGTAATATTCCATGGCATCGTGGTAACTCATCCGGGTGAAGGGCGAGGTAAACTCTAGACCAAGAATTTGGTGAAAAACCTGTTTTATGACCTTTTCAATCAAGTTGATCACATCCTCTTGTTCAACAAAGCTCATTTCGACGTCAAGCTGTGTAAATTCTGGTTGTCTATCCGCTCTTAAATCCTCGTCTCTAAAGCAGCGTGCTATTTGGAAATAACGATCAAGACCTGCAATCATCAAAAGCTGTTTATATTGTTGAGGAGATTGTGGCAAAGCATAAAAATTTTTAGGATGTACTCTTGAGGGCACCAAATAGTCTCGAGCTCCCTCAGGAGTCGATTTTCCAAGGATAGGGGTCTCTACTTCACAAAAACCCTCTCTATCGAGAAGGTCTCTAAGGATTTTTATTGCCTTGTGGCGGGTGTGCAAATTTTCCAAAATACCTCCACGCCGAATATCGAGATATCGGTACTCTAAACGCATCTCCTCGTTGACGCGGATCTCCTCTTCATTGATTGGAAAAGGGGGAGTTTTTGCTTTTGAAAGGATGCACAAAAGATCCCCTTCAATTTCTATTGCGCCTGTTTTTAGCTCCGGATTCTCCATTCCTGTAGCTCGTGGTCTAACAGTTCCCTGAACTTGTAAGACCCATTCATTTCTTACCTGTTCTGCCAAAGCATGAGCTTCAATACAGATTTCTGGATCGAAAACAACCTGAGTTATGCCTGTTTTGTCTCTTAAATCAATAAAAATAAGACCGCCATGATCACGGCGTTTATGTACCCATCCCGAAAGTTTTACCTTTTTTTTAAGATCTCGAGCGGTGAGCTCTCCGAGTGTGTGTGTGCGGTACATTTTATGACGCTGGCTCCTTATTTTCATTGCAGGATGTCTAAAATGTGACTATTTTAGACAGCTAGGTAAACCCTGAGGATCCATAATAGCCGGTTTTTCAATAAGCGTAAAGGGGAGCGAGAGGGTTTAATTTAGACAAGGGATCTAAGTGCTATTTCGCCTATTCTCAAAAACTGGGGAATCTCTTTTTTGTTTTCATGGAGTTTTTTTAGAATTTCCATGAAGGGAAAGGGTATCCATTGTTCACCCGCATGCAACGAGAGATAGTACCCCAACGTGTGGTCCCCCTTTTCGGGATAATGATTCACAAGGTTGATGAGTTCGTTAAGAGATGAGCTAGGGAAAGTCGCCCCCTCAAGAGTTCTTTGCATCTCATACCAGCTTTTTGAGAGTCTCTCACAGTATCTCCAGTCTGCACTTAGGTCAGAGTCTTTTAGTTCTGTCAGAGTCTCAAGAAAAGCCTTTAAAGCATCAATCACTTTTTGAGGTGTTTTTAATGACTCGGTAGATCTGATAGATTCTACAAGAGTGGAAGCAGATAAATAGGTAAGGACAAGTAGGTTGAAGCCTCCCGGGGGAAGGTTTAATTCCACATCTTTTTCTGTCTTATCTTTATTGACTTGCTCAACTCGGATCTCTCCATGCATATGGTGAAATCCATGAATCGATTGCCCGTATGAGTTCATAATACCCCTATAACATTTTTTACTTTGAAATAAAAATTTTATTTTTAAATGATTAATCTCAACAGGATATATGGCGACTTTTTCTCTTTTACCATGAAAAATTCTTTTGCGTAAGAGATCAATTTGCTATAGTTCCCTAGACAAAGGGACCTTTATCGTTTGAAGTTTTTGAACTGGCTAAATTACTTTCAGTTTCTTACAGAAAGAGGCGCTCAGGGTGCGCAGTCTCGCCTATATCAGTATTGGCGACTGAGGATTTTCAGCTCAATTTATTTGGGTTACGCCTTTTTTTATCTGACGCGTAAAAGTTTCAACTTTGCCATGCCCGCTATGATCGTGGATTTGGGAATTTCCAAAACAGAGTTGGGTTTTTTGGGGTCTGTACTCTATGTCACCTACGGGGCAAGCAAGTTTTTGAGCGGAATTATGGGGGATCGCTCAAATCCTCGCTACTTCATGTCTATTGGTCTTATACTGACGGGCATTTTTAATATTTTATTCGGACTTTCCTCAAGCATTTTCTTTTTTGCCCTTTTTTGGGGGCTCAATGGTTGGTTCCAAGGTTGGGGTTGGCCTCCGATAGCAAAACTTTTAACGCACTGGTATTCGCAGTCCGAAAGGGGGCGTTGGTGGGGTGTGTGGAACACCTCTCATAACCTTGGGGGTGCATTAATCCCCATAGTTGTTGCTGCAACAGCCCAATTTTTCGGCTGGCGGATGGCGATGTATATTCCGGGTTTTTTGTGTATAGGTATGGGCTTTTTTCTAATGAATCGCCTCCGGGATACCCCTCAATCCCTAGGATTGCCCCCTATTGAAGATTTTAGAAACGATCATGTTGTAAGTCCCCAACAGGAGGTAAACCAGGAAAAAAATAGCTCCGCCTACGAGTTGTTAATGGAATATGTGATCAAAAACCCTTACATATGGGTTTTATCTATTACCTATTTTTTTATCTACATGGTGCGCACCGCAATCAATGACTGGGGATTACTTTATTTTGTAGAGTACAAAGGAGTCCCTCAGTTAGTGGCTAGCTCTTTTATCTTCGCTTTTGAAATGGGGGGGTTTTTTGGCAGTTTGGCAGCTGGTTGGATTTCGGACACCCTTTTTAAGGGGTTAAGAATTCCTGCAAACGCCCTTTTTTCACTTGGAGCTGCTTTAGCTTGTGCTCTGATGGTCTTTTTCCCCTCAGAACTCTATGTTTTTTATACCATTTTCATGTTCCTATCGGGTTTTTTTATTTTCGGTCCTCAGATGTTGATTGGTGTAGCTTGTGCGGAGCTATCTCACAAGAAAGCCTCTGGAAGTTCAACAGGATTCGCAGGTACCTTTGCTTATTTGGGTGCAGCGACGGCTTCTTTAGTGAGTGGCAGATTGACCGAGATCTACGGCTGGGAGATTTTTTTCCCGGCGTTAGCCCTTTTTAGCCTGGTTTCGTTTGCTTTTTTGACCCCTTTTTGGAATATAAAAGCCAATCCAAAGCTCGCTTTAGTTGAGCTACAAGAAAATTCGGAAATTGAGAATAGCTCACAAAAATCCTAATTCTTCAATCAAATTTTTCTGTTTTACCTGAAAGTTTTTTTTAGATTCAGTTTTTTTTAAGTGATAATTTTCTAGTCATGGTAGAATAACAGTATGTGGATTTCATTAACCAACCATTCTGGATATTCTATTCTTTCGTCCCAGGCTTCAATAGAGGAGCTTGTGAAGTTTGCTTGCGATCACAAAATGGAGGCTCTTGCACTTACAGACTCTTGTAATTTATTTGGCGCTGTCGATTTTTACAAAGAGTGTAAGAAAAAAGGGATAAAGCCGCTCATTGGTATGGAGGTAATGCTTGCTTCCACCAGTCGCCTCGATAAAAGAAGGGGATCCGATATTTTCGCAACTCCCCTAACACTGATTGCAAAAAACAGATTGGGATACCAAAATCTTTGCGCTTTGAGCTCTTTAGGTTTTATTGAGGGGTTTTACTACACGCCGCGTATAGATAAAGAACTCCTCGAAAAATATCATGAGGGACTGATCTGTTTGATGGGATCTCACGCAAGCTATTTAGCGGATCTTGCACTTAAAGAGGATGATGCCCCTTTCTACAAAGAGCTGGAATTCTGGAAAAATCTGTTTCAAGAAGATTTGTACTTACAGGTAGAAAGACATAGAATGGACTCCAAAGATTTAGTTGCTTTGGGTTTTGATAAAGAGCAGTGGCTTTTACAGCTACACAACGAGATGGCTGAAAAGCAAGAGCTTTTGGTGCAAAAGTATAAACTGGTCCATCAAAAAACAAATATAGGGCTTGTGGCCACAAATAATGTGCAGTTCATGCAAAAAAAAGACTATAAAGCGCATGAAATTTTGATGAACATTCAATCGGCCGAGACTATAGAAATTATTGAAAAAGATTCCTTAGGTGTTCTTAGACGTCGCTATCCCAATCCTAAACGACGTGTTTTACCCTCAGACCAGTATTATTTTAAAACACCTATGGAAATGGAGTCCCTCTTTGCAGATTTGCCTGAGGCGATTGAAACTACGCGTCGCCTGGCTGACTCGGTGGATATGTCAATGGACTTTGACACGCGCTATTATCCGGTCTTTATCCCTCCTGAACTTGAAGGCAGAGAATTTACCGATGAACAACGAGCCAAGGCTGCAGAGGATTTTTTGCGGCAACTCTGCTCTGAAGGGATCAAAGTCAGGTATACAGCCGAGAGGCTAGCAGCAGTGCAAAGTGTGTATCCCGACCAAAATCCGATGGATGTGGTCACCAAGCGTCTCGATTATGAGTTATCGATCATCACAACCAAGGGGATGTGCGACTATCTTTTAATCGTTTACGATTTCATACACTGGGCAAAAACTCAGGGAATTCCGATGGGTCCGGGGCGTGGATCGGGAGCTGGATCGATTATATTGTATTTGATCGGAATCACCGATATTGAACCGCTCCGATTTCATTTGTTTTTTGAACGCTTTATTAACCCTGAAAGGATCTCTTACCCTGATATTGACGTCGATATATGCATGGACAGGCGTCAAGAGGTTATAGACTATACGATTCGCAAATACGGTAAAGATCGGGTAGCGCAGATCATCACATTTGGCACCATGAAAGCTAAAATGGCTGTAAAGGATGTGGGCAGAGTTTTAAGCGTACCTTTATCAAAGGTGAACTTGATAGCAAAACTGATTCCCGATGATTTACAAATTACTCTACAGAAGGCATTAGATGTTGAGCCCGACTTGCGGGATATGGCAGATAAAGACCCAGAAGTAGCAAAAGTTCTGGAAATGGCTAAAGCTCTTGAGGGATCGATCCGCAATACGGGTATTCATGCTGCAGGTTTGATTATTTCTGCCAAACCATTGATCGAGACGATTCCAGTTTGCACAGCCAAAGACGCAGAAATGCTTGTAACGCAGTATGCAATGAAGCCGGTAGAGGCTGTGGGTATGCTTAAGATCGACTTTTTGGGGCTCAAAACACTGACATCTATTCAAAAAGCCTGTGATTCGGTCAAAAACACGCATAATGTACACATCGATTGGGTGAATCTTCCACTCGATGATAAACCAACATTTGATCTACTCAACCAGGGGAAAACATCAGGGATATTTCAGTTAGAATCTCAAGGGATGCAGGATCTGGCAAGGCAGTTACACATTGATAAATTTGAGGAGATTATTGCGGTAGGAGCTTTGTACCGCCCTGGTCCTATGGAGATGATCCCTTCTTTTATTCAAAGAAAACACGGTCGCGAAAAAATCGAGTTTGATCATCCTTGGATGGAAGATATTTTACAAGAAACCTACGGGATCATGGTGTATCAAGAGCAGGTCATGCAAATCGCTTCAAAGCTTGCTGGATACAGCTTGGGTGAAGGTGATGTTTTACGCCGTGCTATGGGGAAAAAAGACGCCCAAGAAATGGCTCGTCAAAGGGATAAATTTCGGTCGGGTTCCAAAAATAATTCGATTCAAGAAAATCAGTCGATGACGATTTTCGATAAAGTGGAAAAGTTTGCAAGCTACGGTTTTAACAAATCTCACGCGGCAGCCTACGGCTTTTTAAGTTATGTTACAGCTTATCTAAAGGCAAATTATCCAGCCCACTGGATGGCGGCTTTAATGAGTTGCGATATGGCCGATATTTCTAAAGTGGCTAAACACAGTGCAGAATGTAAAACAATGGCGATTGCCGTACTACCCCCTTCAATTAATGAATCGGAACAGTACTTTACGCCTACTAACAATGGAATCCGCTTTGCTTTAGGGGGAATTAAGGGGATAGGTGAAGGTGTCGTACAGGCAATTATCGAGACTCGTAGAAGCGAGGGAAAATTTAAAAGTTTGGCCGATTTTGTCCAAAAAATTGATGTAAAAAGGATAGGCAAAAAGACAATAGAGACTTTAATTGAAGCGGGATGTTTTGACGATTTTTCACACTCAAGACGTGCGCTAATGGGGCAAACCGGTGATCTTTTTGACGCAAGCGTACGCTCCCAAAAAGAAAAAACGAAAGGCTACATCTCATTTTTTGGGGAGGAAGATCCAAAAGAAGAGAACGAGGCGGTCCACGATGATCCCCCTTTGGAGCGATTGTTTAAGGAACGTGAGTTGCTAGGTTTTTATCTGACAGGACATCCGTTGCAGCTCTATCAAAAAGAAATTGAAGCACTCGATGCGATCTCAATCGACAATTTGATGCACCTTGAACAAAGCGATGTTTTAGTGGTCCCTTTTGTGATAGAAGACTTGGAGTATAGACTTTCACAAAAAACGCAAAAAAAGTTTGCAGTGTTGAAAGCTTCGGATCAGAGCGGCACTGTGGAGCTTTTGGCTTGGAGCGATTTGATTGAATCGAAAGGGACTCAGCTTAAAGAGAACGCGCTACTCGTCGGTTTGATTGAGCTGGAGAAAAGGGGTAGTGAGCATAAGGTAATGCTGAAAGACCTTTTCTCATTTGATAGTGTACATCAAAAAGATGTTTTAGAAATCCGGGATAGATTACGCTCATCTCAAAAAGTTTTTTTACAAAAAAGAGCCCAGCAAGAGAATAAGGGGAGCGCTATGAGAGCCAAAGAGGAGAGAAAAGAGGCTATGCTGAAGCTTTACTTGAATGAAGCTGAAATGGGTCATCAAGCTGTGGTTCAATTAAAAAAAATATTTAATTCTCATCCGGGTAAATCACCGGTACACATTCAAATAGGTCCGAGCTCTTTAGTCATCGATGAGAGTTTTGGTGTGAAGATTTCCGATGAGCTGCTCTCCACGCTACAACAATTGAAGTATGTGGACAGCATTGCAAAAAGCTAGAGCTTTCTCCTTTTCGATTTTAACTCCTTCTTTTTGTTTACTTAAAATAAAGAGTTTCTGTTTGGCAAAATAATTGGTAATCCCCCAATTGGGGTTGCGAGGTTATCTTTTGAACTGTTATACTTTTTTTGTATGAAAGCTATAGCTCTATTTTCAAGTATTGTATTTACATTTTTTAGTATCGAGGGGAAAGCGACTAACAAGCCCTTTGATCAGCTTTATACTCAGCTACAGGATTCTCTAGATATGCAGGACCTCAAGTCTGCGAAAAAAAGTGCTGAGGTGATCGTGGATATTTATCAAGACCATCCGATGTCTCCCGAGGTCTATTTCCAACTTGCCTCATTGTACCTTAAAGAGGGAGAGTACGAAGCAGCGTTTGAAGCTGTAGAGCTCTATCTTAAAAAAGATGCGACACTGCGTTTTTACGAAGAGGCATACAAAATCAAATTAGAGGTAGCACATCGCTATTCAAAAGGCTTCAAAAAGCATATCGCAGGTCTTAGAGTTTTACCCAAGTGGATGCCGGCTCAAGAGGAAGCTATGGATATCTATGACGAGATTCAAGCGGCTGTCCCTAGATCCGATTTAGCTGCTGAGGCTCTATACGCAAAAGCTGCTCTACAACTGCATCTTCAGGACTATAAAGGTTCATTAGACTCTTTTCAGATTTTTCTCAAAAAGTTCGGCCAACACGCTTTAGCTCCCCATGCCCATATCAAAATTGGGGATATCTATGTTGTGAATACAAAAGCTCAACAAAACGATGATAGTTTTTTAGCCCTAGAACGTCTGAATTATCAGCGTTTCAAAGATAATTTTCCGTCTGATCCAAGACTAAGAATTGCTGAAGGGCAGATGAAAAATATCGAGGAAATGCTAGCTGACGGGATGTTTGAAATCGCAGCTTATTATAAACGTACAAAACGGTACGATGCTGCACTTCTTTATTACACTCAAGTGATACAAAGTTACCCCAAGTCTGTAGTTGCCCATAAGGCCGTGAATACAGTACAGTACCTTCGTGAGAAATATTCCGATCTTAAAGACAAGTATCCTGTGGAAGACCTTGAGATTATCGTGGATGTTGTGGAAGAACTTCCAGATATTATTCAAGATCAGACCGATCAGAAGGTTCGTTAGTCATTACGTTTTTTCCACCCTGTTACTTACAGGGTGTCAATACCAATTTGTTCAGCCAAAAAACCAGCCTACCATTGAGTTATCTTTTAAAGGCCCCTTCACCTTGGCATCTTTTGAAGAGGAGATGCGGCTCGAGCTTCAAAGGTCTACCGGGTACCAGGTAGTCAACAAAAATGGGCGCTATCTTGTAGAGATCAGCGTCGATCAGCTAAGAAAAGATACCATAGGGTTTTTACACGACCGGCAACCCATTACCGGAGAGGTTATAGACCGGCTTTTTCCTAATGAGGGTAGGGCAGTTCTGGGTGCCAAAATCACGATTATTGACAAACATGATTTAAAGAGTATGATCGAAAATAGAAGGCTATTTGCATCAGCTGATTTTGATTTTACTAACCCAAATACACTGAGAGATACTCAATATGAGGGGCAACCTTTAGTAGAGTATTCTCTTGGTCAATTTGACTCTGAGTATGGCGCATATGACGTTGCAAGCTTAATAGCTAAAAAGAATCTAGCTAAACAACTTGCCCTATATTTAGGAGGGGTATGTCTCAAGAAATGAGATTGAAAGTGCCTGCTGATATTTCTCAATATCCTAAAGTCCTTGACTGGATAGAGACGGGTATATCTTCCTCCCAAATTCAGCTCTGTGTCGAGGAAATTTTTATTAATATCTGTTCTTATGCTTACCCCGATTCAAAGGGTGAGGTCGAAATTATCTTTAATAAAAAAGAGGATGAGGTTCAAATAGAGTTTATTGACGATGGACTAGAATTTAATCCCCTTGAGTACCGTCGTCAAAAACCCATCGACGAGCCAGGCGGATTTGGAATTTACATAGTAAGCCATTTAATGGATAATGTGATTTACGAAAGAAGAAACGATCAAAATCATCTAAGATTTATCAAAAGTACTAAGAAATAATTACCTGGATTAGTATTCTTCGATCATTCTTTGAATCATGTCTTCATTATCCGTGATCTCTTTGAGAAAATGTCTAAGTACACGCAAAATATATTTTGGAGAATTGTATATCCCTTCTGTTCTAAAAACTAACTCGAGAAGTGGTGTTTCATCTTCTATGTAGGATATGAGAGTCAGTGTTTCTTTGTCTGTTTCTCCCTGCTGGGGAACAATCCAGACGGCAAACTGGTGATTGAATAGAGTCACTTTATCCTCCTCTTCAATCACATGAAAATAAAAGGGATGTTGCTGAAGAAGATCTTGATCTTGATCGGTACAGTTTAAAAGGTTATGATCTCTTAAAAGGGGAAGGTCTACATTAATGATTCCATCGTGGTTGAAATACGAAAGATCAGAAAAGAATTCTTCAAATGCGCGTTCTAATTTACCAGGGTTTGGCATCCCTCATCCTTTTCAGATTTTTTCCTTTCCAATAGAGCGAGTTTTTTTATTTTTAAAGAAAAAGATTTTGTTCTGGGTCATGATCTACTTCTCAACATTAAATTCTCAGATTATAGCCCCTAAAATCCGCTCTCAAGTGGCCGTTATCTATGATTGCGATAACGAAATCATTCTCTTTTCTAAAAGAGGGGATCAAAAAATCCATCCAGCTAGTACAACAAAAATTGCCACCTTACTCTATGCACTTCAATGCAAACGTAATCCTAAAGAACTAGTACTTGTTTTGCCCGAGCTTTTGAAATCGATGCCAAAAGAGCAGAAGATAAATCTCAATTATGCGGTACCCCCCTATCTTTTGGAGCCGGATGCCTCTACTATAGGTTTAGCTCATAGTAGTTATTATGCCGTTGAAGATCTTTACTATGCTTTGATGCTGGTCTCGGCTAATGATGCTGCAAACGTTCTAGCGTACCATCTGGGTGAGCAGTCTATTGAGCAATTTATGATTGGTTTGAATCAGTTCATAAATTCCATCGGATGCAAAGAGACCACCTATGTCAATCCTAGCGGTTTAGAATATCCCGCACATCGCACAACAGCAGTTGATCTAGCAAAAATGCTTACATACGGGATTAAAGAACCCGATTTTTTGAAAATTGTGAGTACTATTTTTTATAAAATTGAATCGGGGGAGCTGCTTGATAGAGAGCTCAATAACTCCAATCGATTACTCCGTACAGAGAGCGGATTACAGTATAAATACTGCATTGGGGGAAAAACAGGTTATACAGAGCATGCAGGCTATTGCTTTGTCGGTGCGGCAAAAAATTCGGAAAGAACTCTTGTTGTAGCTGTAATGCAATCTCCCACAGCCCAAGATCGGTTCATTGACGCAACGAATCTTTTTAACGCCGCTTTTTCAGAAAAGAGAATTTTGCGAGTTTTTTATAACGCCCATGACCCTTGCTTCAGCCTATTACCAAAACACGCTAATCACCCGGTCTTTCTAAGCACAATCGAGGATTGTAAAATTGAATCTTTTGCCAGTTTGGTGGAAAATCTCGAGCCTAAAGTGCAATTTTTTGAGGCGACGCTCCCTATAAAAAAGGGTCAAATTCTGGGAAGAGTGGATATTGTGTCAGCTAACGGTAAAGTTGTTGATAGCAAATCTCTTGTTGCTGTAGCAGACATGTCTCATACCTGGCTCTCTTTTTGGGTGGAAGAGAGGGGAAGATTAGGGTTGCTAGTACTGACAGCTTTTACGCTGAAGATGCTTTTTAGAAGTCCCAAACTCAAAGAAAAAAGGGGCTAAAAAGCCCCTTTTTTTTAGATACAGGAACCGGATTTTTCTACTCTTCTTTTAGTGAAAAAGGGGTAAAATCTGCAGGGAGCGGTAAATAGAGTTGGTCATCTGAATACCCGTATTTATCCTTAAGTTTTTGAAAAAATAGACCACGCTCTTTTTCGGCCATACGTCCTACAAGATCATGTTTCAGTTTTTCCGTCATTTGTTGGAAGGGGATAGGTTCAGATTTGATATGGTCTTTCAAAAAGAAAACACGAATCAAGTATTCATTGTTTTGGTGCATGAATGAGGGGGCGCTCACTGACTCCAAAGCCATATGAGAAAGAATAGTCTTATGGGCTGGGGCGATGTCCTTATCTTCAACGCTCAAGTCCTCCGTTAAGCTAATTTTAAATTCTTCTTCTTTTGAGAATAGGCTTGTGAGAGAATCTTTAAGAGCTTGCAGATGGGGAAATGCGGTCGGGTCCAAAGCTTTTATTTTGAAAGCAATCTGCTCGGCCTTTTCTTTATTTTTTACTCGCACAGTGAGGAATTGGTACTTCCAGCTCTCATTGCCCGGATTCATTTGAATATATTCGTCATAGGCCGTTTTTAGAGTTTGAGGTCCAACTTTATAAAAAATTTTGTTCACAAATCCATACCAATTCATCTGTTGTGACAAAATATCGTTCTTGACCGAGTTTTTCACATCATCGTAAGTTAAATTGGCTTCATGCAATTTGTTAATTAGATCACTTCCGTAACGGCTTACCAACTCTTGGCGGATATCAGCATCAGAAATTTTGATTTTTTTCTCTTCAGCCTCTTTTTTGAGAAATTCAAGCAAGATCAGCTCATCAAGCTGTCTTTTCCAACTTTCTTTATAAAACCCGATGCGGTTGTTCACATTTTTGTATTCTTCAGGGCTATGAAGATACATGCGCATGTCCAGTTCTTTTACAACATCCGCAAGAGAAATAATTCGGCTATTCACTTTTGCCAAAGGGATGTTATTGACCGCAATTTTGGTTTTTACTGTCTTTAACTTATGAAACGAGCTCTCTTTGGTAATCCCTTTAAGGGCTATTAAGGGAATGAAAAGGGCTAAAAAATATTTTATTTGGATACGCATAGGAATGTATCGTAGCAAACGAAGGATTTTTTGGGCAATTAGCTCTACTCGCAAAAAACAGATTTATTTTTACAAAAAAATCAGGATTATTTTTCGACTTGAAGTAACTGGCCAAAAAATCCATCCGGGGACCCTTTTGAGGGGTTTGTTTGAAAAGCAGGACCCGTTTTTTTCACAGGGTAGTTTTGGCAAAAAAATTCCACTTGATCCTGATTTTCTTGTCTTAATACGCTACATGTAGCGTATAGGATATATCCTTTTGGTTTTGCATAGGCGAATGCTTGCGAAAATATCTCCCTTTGCAGCTGTACAAGTCTTTGAACATCTTCCAGGCCTAAACGCTCTTTCATATCGGGGTTTCTTCTTAATGTACCAGAACCAGAGCAAGGGACATCTAAAAGAAGTCGGTCAAAGTAGTGTTGAAATTTTTTTGAACAGATAGAGGGATGGAAGATTTGATAATTTTGAATTCCCGCTCTTTTTAGCCTTTTCTTAGCTTCGATAAGCGCATTTTTTCGTGCGTCATGAAGAAATATCTGACCTTGGTTTTGCATCAAAGCCGCAATCAAAAGGGCTTTTCCCCCGGAACCTGCGCAAAAGTCTAGGATATTCTCTTTGGGTTTAGGATCTAATTGGATGGCAACAAGCTGGCTTGCCTCATCCTGGATCTCCATAAGGCCATGCTTAAAAGCTTCTAAAGCAGAAAAGTTTTCCCGTTTTTCGAAACAAAGACCGAAAGGGGAGGTCTGAGTAGCCTCGACTTTGAAGAGCTTCTTTAGTTCTAAGAGAAGTGCATCTCTTGATATTTTTAAAGGATTACAGCGGGCATAAATTGGAGCTTCATGGTGGATAGAATCCAAAAACTCCGAAAATTTTTTTGGCTCCAAATCCTTTTGGAGCAAATTTAAAAAATTTTCTTGAAATCCATACCGAATGTGTAAGGGGATAGAGGTATCAACGAGGTGCTTTTCGGGCTCAAAAGCTGCAATTTCTTGAATCGTCTCGGCATTTATTTTTTTCAATTTAAGCACATGATCAATCAAAGAGTTATAGCGGCAAACTTTATAAACAAAGTTTCCCAGCACTTTTCGATCTTTAGAACCAAGAGCCGAATTTTTTTTAAAATAATTCTTTAGGGTAAGATCTAATCTAAATCTTTTAGGATCATGTTGTAAAAAAAATTGTTCTATATGGTACAAGCAAAATAAATTCATTATGTAAACTTTAGCCCGAATGATTCGGTTAAATTTTAGGGCAAAAGGTTTTTATATTCTATAGGAGTATGTATGTGTAGAGGCAGCAAGTTTTTATATCAGTTGGGGCGAATTCTTTTTGCCTTACCCTTCATAGTATTTTTTGTTTTAAAGGTTGTGAATTGGCAGTCCTCGATGGATAGCCTAGGACAAGCCCTTTCCATGTGGAAGACAGAGGTAGAGGGAAGCTTTTTAGGTTCTTTCATCGGGGTTATGCAGCAATTAGATCTTGTTCTTCTAATTCTTGCTTGCCTTTTTGAGGGTTTAGGTGGAGTTTTGCTTCTTTTTGGTATCCGAACGCGACTTGCTGGATGGCTTTTGGTGCTCTTTTTACTTCCTGTAACCATTTTCATGCACCCTTTTTGGTTCGCAGATGCTACAGCAAGATTTCCGATGTTAGCCGATTTCTTCAAAAACCTTGCACTCTTAGGTGGTGCTTTTGTTTTTGCAGCCGGCGCAAATTGTAACAATTGCCACGATCATGAAGAGACTCACCACATGGATGACAGGGTCTAGGAATAAAGATAAAAAAGGGGGAATTTTTTGATGAAAGATTTGATCTCCCTTTTTTTTCTCCACTTTGTTCTTGGAGGAATACTAGGTTGGTTTTCTACAGAAACCCAGCCTTTTATTTTGGGGATAATCGCTTTATTAGTATTTTTTTATATCCTCTCACTCAGTTTAGCCTCTGAAAAAAAAACGATGGGTTTTTTTGGTTTTTTTTGGGGCTTTTCCTTTTTTCAAAATTTTTGGATGAAGGATCTAAAAGTTCCTCTAGGATCCCTTTATTTAGATGCATTTGGGTTGGTTTTAGCACTTTTTTTTTCTCTTTGGATAGCTATTCAATTTATTCTTGCGATTAGAGCTACGTCTTCTTTAGAAGGGGAGAAAAAAATTTTTGGTTTTGTGGGTTTATGGGTTTTAATTGAGTACCATAGGTCCTGGTTTTTATGTGGGTACAACTTTTATACGCTCTCCTCTTTTTTGGAAAAACTTGGTGTAGATAAACTTTTCGCATTTACCGGAAGTTTTGGGGCGACCTTTGTTCTGCTTTTAGCAGCTCTTCCCCCCTTTTTTTTTCCTAAAAAAAGGGGGAGCTATCTTGGAATGTTTGTCATTGTATTTATCACTAGTATTCCGCAGTTCAAAAAAGAGGTAGCACAGATTAAAGTAGGTGTTGTCCGTACCCAAAGGGACCCCTGGGCCAATAATGACAAAATCTATCAGGATAGATACTTGGATTGGTTGCAATCGGTAAAGGGTCTGGATGTTCTGGTTTTTAGTGAAACAAGTTTTCCCGGAAAGTACTTTTTTTGTTACCCGGAGGGATTGACGATGTCAGAGTTATTAGCTTGCTACAAATTAGAAGCTGCAATTGTCAATCTCTCGTTTGAAAAAAACATTGATGTAATTGTCGGGCATATTTATCCGGGTACCGATGGAAAGTTTTTAAACGTCGCAAGCCTGGTTCATAGAGGTGAGATTGTGGGTCGTTACGAAAAAATGCGACTCATGTCAGTCATGGAGAATTCTTGGGATTTTCTACCCGATTCAATCAAATCTCTATTTGATACGGGAAATTTTATCCCCGGGGATAAAAAAAAGCTCCTAAAAGGAAAATATCTCTATGGAGTGAACATCTGCTACGATGACTATTTTGGAGCGGACTCTAGTGCATTTTCAAAAAAAGGGGCTGATTTGATTGTTTCAATGCATAATGATATCTGGATTGAAAATGATTGTTTTAAATACAACCACTTTCGACAAAGCTTATTGAGGTCTATAGAAACAGGCTTGCCTACAGTTCGCAGTTGTAATGGTGGGCTTTGTGGATACACCTTGCCAAATGGAGATTACAGCTTTTTCAGTCCCGATGAGGGTGTAATAGTCTTTGAAATACCCATATTTAAAAATTTAACCATTTACCCCTATTTGCAAGATCGTTTTTTTCTTTTATTGGCTTTTGGTGCCTTAATCGTGGCTTTTAGAAATAGAGACCAAAAAAACTGCATCATGAACCCAAGAAGAGATTGAAGAAAAAGGGATTGAAAGGTAAATTCTTGAAAAAGCCGATATTTTCGGCTGGGTTTAGAATTTCGTTGTAAGAAGGTGACATCTTGCGAGACCAAAGCTCGATTGTAAAACAGGTCGGATTAAGACCACAAACAACAATTCTAAACGTATTTGAGCTCACTGGAGTTGCCCTTTTTACGGGTAAGATTGTCCGGTGCAAATTTTTACCTGCCCTGCCCGATACGGGCATTATTTTCAGACGAGTCGATTTACTAGACAAGCCCTGCATTAAGGCTCGCGCTTCGTCTGTTGTCTCCACTCCGAGATGCACGGTTATAGGTCAAAACGGAATCACTGTTCAACTGGTAGAACATCTTCTTTCAGCCATTTACGGTTTAGGAATTGATAATTTAATTGTTGAGATAGACGGACCTGAGGTTCCCATTTTCGATGGAAGTGCTCAACAATTCGTGCGCTCCTTCATTGAGGCAAAAACTGTTTCATTGGCAGCGCAAAAACCAATATTTAAAATTCTCGAGCCGATTGAGGTTGTTTGTAACGGGACGACTGTACGTGCAACTCCCTCTGAGGATTTAATATTTTCCTATTTTCTACACTACGATGCCAAAGGTGTTTTAGAACACCAGGACTACTTGATAAAATTCAATCAAGACAGGTACGCAAGACAAGTCTCTTTGTGCCGCACATTCAGCAGCTATGAAGAGATTCAACCTCTTCTTGAAAAGGGGTTCATCAAGGGAGGAAGTCTTGAGAATGGGATCATCGTGAAGGAGGGTAGGGTCATCAATGAAGGTGGGCTTAGATTTTCAAACGAGATGGCTCGCCATAAAGTGCTCGACATGATAGGGGATCTTTGTCTTATTGGGTACGACGTGATAGCATACTATGAGGGGGACAAATCGGGTCACTCACAAACAACGAAACTGGCGCAACTGATAGAAGAAAAAGTTTTAGAATGGGTACATCAAACTCCACAATTAGTACAGGAGTGGGCTCACACGCGATAGACATCGATGAGATTATCCGCATTTTGCCCCACTCCTATCCTTTTTTGCTCGTAGATCGCATTTTGGACATAGATCTCGAAAATAATCGGATCGTAGGTCAAAAAAACGTGACTATAAACGAGCAATTTTTTACTGGACATTTTCCGAGTAAACCAATCATGCCTGGGGTATTGATAATAGAGGCTATGGCGCAGGTAGGTGGTATTTTAATGCATAAGAAGGGGATTAAAGGTCTCAAGGTGCTTATGAGCGTGTATGATGCACGATTTCGGCGTCCTGTCACCCCCGGAGATGTCTTAATCATTGAAGTGCAAGCGACTTTTTTGTCTCAAAGAGGGGGAAAATGCGAGGCAAAAGCATTTGTGAACAATGAAGTTGTTGTTGATGCAGGGATAAGCTTCGGCATTCACCCTGAATTTCGAACTCAATCCCATAAAGATAACCACATTTAAAAAGGTCTATAATGGCAACCATTCATCCAACAGCCGTCGTCCACCCCGATGCTAAAATTGCTGAGGGGGTCGAAATAGGCCCATATTCTATTGTTGGCCCAAACGTAGTTTTAAAAGAGAATGTCGTTTTGAGATCACATGTGGTCGTCGAGGGGCACACAACAATTGACCAGGGGACTGTGATTTTTCAGTTTGCTAGCATAGGTGCCAAACCCCAAGATCTCAAATTTAGAGGGGAAAAGACATTTGTTTTCATTGGAAAAAACTGTGAAATCAGAGAGTGCGTGACCGTCAACAGTTCTTGTGGGGAGGGGACTGCAGTGCGTATTGGAGATAACTGTTTATTGATGGCATATGTCCATGTGGCTCACAATTGCGTACTAGGTAGAAATGTCATTTTATCGAACAATGTTTCGTTAGCAGGGCATGTTGAGGTAGGAGATTTTGCAATTGTGGGGGGATTTACCCCTGTTCACCAATTTACCCGAATAGGGCCACACGCTATGTGCGGGGGGATGTCTCGATTAGACGGGGATTTGGGACCTTTCCTTATAGGTGGAGGGACCGACTTTAAAGTCGGAGGTATCAACCTTGTAGGTCTAAGGCGTCGAGAATTCAACCTCGAAAGAAGGGTTAAGCTGGGAAAACTTTTTAAGTGGGTTTATCGCTCCGAGCTGTCTGTAGAGATGGCAATCCATGAGATCTTAAAAGAATTTTCTTTAGAGGATGAGGACGTCAGGCTTTGGGTCGAGTTTTTTTCTTTTCAAACTAAACGCGGCTATGCAGGATACAAGCGGGCGGGCAGTCTAGATCCCGCTATTTGCTGAAGTAGCGCCCCCTTTTGAGGGGGGAAGATTCTGACTTGCCCCTATATTTACCTATAATCTAATCTTAGAGGCCATGTTTAAGATTATATTATTTGCTACTGCAGAAATTGCACTTCCTACTTTGGAATACCTTTACAAAAACCATCATCTACTAGCAGTTGTCACGATGCCTGACAAACCCAGAGAACGGGGCGGAGCAAACACGATGACGGCAGTGAAAAAGCGAGCTCTTGAACTTGGCGTAACAGTTCTTGATCCGGTAAGTCCTAAAGAGGAAAATTTTGTTCAAGCGCTCCAACTTCTTCTTGCAGATCTTTTTATCGTATTTGCATACGGCCACATCCTCAAGAAAAACCTTCTAGACATGCCAAAAATAGGGCCTATTAACCTACACACATCGATTTTACCCCTTTATAGGGGAGCTGCCCCCATAGAAAGGGCCGTCATGGCTGGCGAGAGCGAGACCGGGATAAGTGTCATGCGAATGGATGTTGGGATGGACACAGGTCCAGTATACCTAATAAAAAAAATTCCTATTGGCCCCGATTTAGATGCAGCTGCTCTTAAAGATAAATTAGCGTTTTTATCGGTTGAAGCTCTTAATGAGGTTTTAGAACAAATTCAAAATAAGTCTGCTAAATTGACACAGCAAGATCATGATCGGGCGACATATGCTCCAAAAATTCTCAAAGAAGATTTAGACCTTTGTGTTGACACTAAAGAAAAAATGCTTTTAAAAATTCGTGGTCTGACCTCCTATGGTGGTTGTAAAATTCTCTTAAATTCGACGGAAATATTAAAAGTATTTAAAGCTCGGATATCCACAGAAATAATTTCCAAAAATTTAGAAATAAAAAATGGAGCACTTTTTTTGAAATCTAAGGATGGATCTTTAGAGCTGCTTGAGGTGCAGTTACAAGGAAAGAAAAGAATGCAAATTAAAGAGTTTTTAAATGGATATTCACATAAGATAAATTAAAATATTAATTAAAATAAAGACTTCGTATTTACAATATTTTTTCAACCAGTTATACCTTTTTATAATAAAAGGTGCTTGACATGCTTCAATTAACAGGTATTGATAAATACATTTTCTCCGGTTCAGATCCGATCTGCAACATAGCAGATGCAATAGTTGGATTTAAATATCCCGACCAAGATCATAAAATTTCACGATGCGCACGTAATATTGGTACGTTTGAATCACTAAAAGGTTCTCGTAAAGCTTTCATGAAGCTTTTTTATCCAAAAATTATTACAGTCCCTTCTTTAACAGCAGAGTCAAATTTTGCTGACATTAAAAAGATCTCCAAACAGCCTACTTCTACAAAAGTTATAAAACAAATAGCCTCTATGTTGGGGCGAATTTCGAATATTGTTGTTCTAGCAAATGATCTAGACCTCATGAGCTGGAGTCCATCAGAGACGACATCTAAAGTTATAGATTTAATGGGCGAGTCTACTTCTTTGATTAGAAGACTGCACTTAACCTACAGCTGTCCAAAAACAGCTAATCCTAAAATATTGAAATGGAAACAAATTAATCACTTAAAAAACCTTTCTAATTCACTAAATATTCTAGGTATATTTCTAAGAGATCATTTGCAAAATCGCCTTGCAAAGCTGGCCTGGAGTCTATCTGCCATATTTTTGAACTACTTCATTTTTTCACAAAAGAAAATACTAAAAAAAACAAGCGATCAACTATAAAGGATAAGTTATGAGTTTGATAACAACAATGAAAGTAACAATTGATGATCCGCAAAATGCCCAAATAGCACCTCCAATCAACTGCTCTTTTGGTTCACATGTTTGGTCATTACCATCTGAAAAACCTAGATTAGCAGCTAAGGTTTTCAGCATTGTCTCCTCTATTTTAAACCAATTTAATCTTCTTCGTGAAGGTGGGTTTCTAAGTAATTATCTTGGAAAAAATTTTGACGCAATTGACAAGAGCTTAGCTCCTATCGATTTAGTACAAAATAGTCTTGAACTTATGGATAAAGTCAAAGCTAAAACATCCTATGGATCACTGGTTTCTCATATCTCAAAAACATTTACAAGTTTTAGAGATACCTTAAAAGGGGTGAGCCTTTTTACCGAATCTGAAAACCCTGCATTGATGGGCAAAGTTGAAATTATAAAATCAACTTTGGATATGACAAGTAGCTTTGCGGATCTCAAAAAAGCTTACGAATCTATACCTAAAGGTGAGATCCGTAAGTATGGTGAAAATGTAGCTAAAACTTCAAAAGGTGTCCAGTCGCTAGTTAAAATCATCAAGAATATAGCAACATTTGTTTTGGGATCCTTTGGCTTATTAAGCGCCTTTAAAGGGAGAAAGCCAAGCGGAGGCCTACAACTAGGTGTAGCGTCAGTTGCTGTGGCTTGTTCCGTTGCAAATCACTACATCTCAAGAAAAATTGAGATGGAAGAAGCTCATAGAGTACATGCTGACTACGTCTTAGGTCGTAAAGCTAGCTAGCATCAAAGTAAATAATTGAATTTACCTCTGTAAAGAGTCCCGATATTGCATCGGGGCTCTTCTTTTTTCTATCTATAATTAGATAATATAATATAATATTATCTCCGATTCTTGATAGAGGTAAAAATACTATGGCTTCACCAGCAACAACTGCCACACAAACCGAGCAAATGAATGACTTTACGCAAATCACTCAAAACGAGTCTTTTAAAGATCAAACACTTGACCTTATAGGAAACAAAACACGTCTATTTAGCAAGTGGGGTGTAGCTTTACTATCGGCAGGACAACTAACTAAAGTTCTTCCTGAACAATCAGTAGCTATTGGAGTAGCAAAAGATTTTTTTAATGCTGCAAACTGGGGTCTTGCGCCAAAAGAGCTTGTTTTTTCTGTCGATCAGCTAGCAAAAGATACCAAAGCTGGAAAAGGGGTGAGCACTCTCACTAAAGGCGCATTGAAGATTGCCAAAGTGGTAAAAGATTTATTTAAAGCATTGGCCGCCTTTGGTGCCCCCGTTATCAAAGCGATAACATTCCCACTCGAGGGGCTTTGCGCAATTGGAAGTGCCTTTTTTGCTTCTAAAGACCTAGTGGAATCTAAAGAAAAGAAAGACCAGGAAAAGGGTTCTTATAAAGCGCTAAATATTATTTCAAATTCAATTGAAGTACTAGGTGGCGGACTTTTCTTAAGAACTTTAATTACAGGTCGCACTATTTCTCCAATAATTTCTTCAGTTATGGGGCTTGTTTCCCTAACATCAGCCGTAGCACAACACTACATTAGCACTAAATAAAATCCTAAAACGCTTTTTTGAAATAAGTTTTGAAAAAGCGTTAATTTGAATTTCCTCTCGGAAAAACAATTAAGTTATTTTTATATTTAGCAAAGCTAGTATTGAGTTATTTTATCTATTGTGTTAATTTTTAACTTGTTAAAGTAACATAGTGCTAATGATAACCCCGATTCAAAACACACCAACCGGTATATCTTTTTTGACAAAACAATCAGGGTTTGTCTTTAATGTCTGTTTTTGGCTCTATTTTTTAAAAAAAGACTCTTGCAGATTTACGGATAAAAAACATTTTTCAAAACAATTAGACGTGCTTTCAGCTCAAAGAAAAATCGTAATTGCGGGAAAGGTGGTAGGAGATTGCTTAAGACTTGTAGACGTAATTGGCAGAAAATTTCCTTCTACATTTAACCAGCAAGCTATTAAGGCTGCGCGGATAACGGGTCTTTTTCTTGGCGCAGTTGACGGTTGGAATGAGCAAATTTTCTCATTTAAAAAAATTCAAGAAAAAATTTCCATCTCTAACTGTTGTGACTACATATCGCATATTTTTTTTTACGCATTTAGCCTATCCAGCATACTTTCTAGTAACAAAAATCTAGTGTCCAATGCTCGACCTGCGGTTCTTTTAGGGTGTATGGCAGGGTCTATTATTACATCAATTGCAGCGCAAATTTTTACAAAAAAAACGAATTAAAATTTTAAAAATTGTTAGCTTTAAAAAAACTCTTACCCCCAAGACAACAGGGGAAATCAGGGGCTAAAATTAGTTTGTGAAAAATTGATTCTTTTGGTACTCTCTTCCCCAAGAGACTCTTTAGAGAGATTTATTCTTACAAAAATTGAAAAAATCACCTCGTTTCGAAGGAAGACATATGTCGAAGACATTGAAACTAATCGGCAGAAAGAAGGGGATGACACATCACTTTGATGATCAAGGTAATGTGATTCCTTGCACAGTTCTGCAGCTTAAAACGCACGTAGTGTCTCAGGTGAAAACTCTCGAAAAAGATGGATACGAGTCAATCCAGTTAGCAACAGATAAGCTAACAGGAGCGAGAAGGGCAAATCACAATAAGCCCCAAGTCGGCCACTTTGAGAAGAACGCACTAGAGCCACGAAAATATTTAATTGAATCCAGAATTGCTAACGTAGGGGACTACCCGCTAGGAACAGAAATTGATCTTTCCGTTCTTGAAAATGTCCAAAGCGTTGATGTAACTGCGATTTCAAAAGGGAAGGGATTCCAAGGTGTTATGAAGCGCCATGGATTTAAAGGATTTGGTTACTCACACGGTGAGGGTCCTATCCACCGCCACGGAGGTTCTACCGGACAGCGCTCATCTATTGGCCGCGTATGGAAAGGTCGTAAAATGGCCGGTCATATGGGGAACGAAAGAGTGACCATTCAAAACCTCAAAATTGTTAAAATCGATCGCGAAAACGAAGTGATCCTAGTGAAGGGTGCCGTTCCAGGTGCGACCAACGGGATTGTTGAGATCACGAAATCGGTTAAAGGGAAATAGAGGTAGCACGTGAAACAGATTAAACACTTTGATTTAAAAAAGAACGTGTGCCTAGATCAAGCAATCCGAATCGAAGCTGATCTCGATCTTAACAGGCCGCTAATCAAAAATTATATTGAAGCCTTGCGCTTCAACCTGCGTCAATGGTCTGCTTGTACCTTAAGAAGAGGTGAGGTGAACCGCACAGGTAAAAAAGCTCGTCGTCAAAAAGGTACCGGTGGCGCCCGTCACGGTGACTGGGCAGCTCCCCAAATGAGAAAAGGGGGACGTGCTCATGGTCCTAAACCTAAATTTGACCAGCATATCCGTATTAACCAAAAAGAAAAAAGATTTGCCATTCGCTCCTTATTAAATGAGAAGATTGCAAACGGCAAAGTTGTTGTTGTGCCTATGGAGTGGGTTGACCACTTTAAAGAGGGTCCTAAAACAGCCCTTGCTAACCAAGTCTTTAAAGCTTCAGGTGTATCGGGTAAAAATAGCATTGTTCTTTTTGGTGACAGAAATGTTGAGAAAGAGCTCGAGCTATTTAACCTAAAAATGTCTTTAAGAAACATCCCAAATCTCTACACCTCTACATTGAGCCAGTTGAACGGGTTGGATCTTTTAAGAAACCAAAATGTATTTATTGTAGTTTCCGACATGTCGGAGCTTGAAACCTACTTAAACGCTTAACACAGGTGAGTTTGTGAAGACTATTTTAAAAACTCGCTACATGAGCGAGAAGGTGCAAAACCTCCAACAGTTAAAAAACAACAATAACAACAAGTCTGTCCGGAAGTTTAACAAAGACATTATTGCGTTTATCGTAGATGTCAATGCTAATAAGGCGGAAATCAAGTCGGCAGTTGAGCAGATCTACAATGTAAAAGTTGAGTCTGTGAACACCTCAATTACCAGCACAAAACAACGCCGCATGAGAGGACGCAGTGGAGAGACACAAGCCAAGAAAAAGGCTTATGTCACTCTTAAACCAGGCTACTCGGTAGACCAATAGGAGAACGGCAATGACACTAAAAAATTATCGTCCCATTACCCCGTCTACCCGCCAGCTTAAGACTGTAGACTACTCAAAAATTTTAACTAAGGGTGCGACACCTGAGAAATCTCTTTTGGACGTTCGCAAGAGAACGGGCGGAAGAAATAACACAGGTCGCATAACAACACGTCATCATGGTGGTGGACATAAGCGCAAGCTACGTACAATCGACTTTAAACGAGATAAAGACGGAATTGATGCCGTTGTAGCAACTGTTGAATACGATCCAGGCCGTTCAGCTTTCGTCTCCTTGCTCAATTACAAGGACGGAGAAAAGCGCTATATTCTTGCTTATGATGGTGTAAAACCAGGTGATGTAATCCGTTCTGGAAAAACTGCAAGCTTCCGTCCTGGTCATTCAATGTCCTTGAAAGATATGCCTGTAGGTTCTGTTGTACACAACATAGAGCTTGAAGCGGGTCGCGGCGGCAAAATGGTCCGCTCGGCGGGGCAATCAGCTCAACTTGTTGCTAAACAAGACGACGGCTTTGTTGTGATTCGTTTACCATCCTCAGAAATGAGATTGATTCACGAGACATGCAGAGCAACATTCGGAACTGTTTCTAATTCTTCTCACAACACTCAAGTTGTCGGAAAAGCGGGTCGTTCACGATGGATGGGTATTCGCCCAACTGTTCGTGGTACTGCGATGAACCCTGTTGACCACCCACACGGGGGAGGAGAGGGTCGTCACAACGGTTACCGTTTAGAGACTCCATGGGCTGTTCCTACTAAGGGTTACAAAACTCGTAAGAAGAATAAGCACTCTAGTATGTATATTATTTCGAGACGTAAAAAATAGGTTTTTTCCATGCCAAGATCGTTAAAAAAAGGTCCATTCGTTGACCATCACCTTCAAAAAAAGGTGAACGCATCGAACCAAGCTGGGAACAAAAAACCGGTTAAAACTTGGTCTCGTCGTTCAACCATCACACCCGACATGATTGGAGTGATATTTGATGTTCACAACGGCAAAAAGTTTATTTCCGTTTTTGTTACTGAGAACATGGTTGGACATAAATTAGGAGAGTTTTCTCCAACTAGAACATTTAAATCTCACCCGGTCAAAAAATAGGTAAACTATGAGTATTGTATCTAAGGCTGTATCAAGATACGTTCGTCTCAGCCCGAAGCGCTCTAGGCTTGTTGCTGACCTCGTGAGGGGTAAAATGGCACAGGAAGCAAAAGTGCTTTTGACACATACGAACAAAAAAGCTGCTCGTCATATTCAAAAGACATTGACTAGCGCTATAGCTAATGCTGAAACACAGAAAGGGTCAAGACCTGAAAATTTGGTCATCTCTACTCTATTAATCGATGAAGCGACCAAATTGCGTCGTGCTAAATCGGCTAACAAAGGGAGAACGGCTCCAATTCGCAAACCGACAGTACACATTACTGTTGAGCTGTCAGAGAAGAGGGGTTAAAAAGGACAAGTTATGGGTCAAAAAGTAAATCCAACAGGATTCAGACTATCTGTTAACAAGAATTGGAGAAGCAATTGGTTTTCTGCCAAAAAAGAATTTCCCCAATTTTTGAAAGAAGACAAAGCATTAAGAGACCACCTTTCTAAAAAGGCAGGACAAATTGGTGCTTCCGCCTTTAAAATCCAACGCATGGGCGAGAAAGTTGAAGTGACTATTGTTACTTCCCGTCCAGGAGCGATCATTGGAAAAAAAGGTGCCGACGTTGAAGAGCTAAAAGCTGAACTCAGCAAGCTTGTCAAACGTGAGGTTTGGGTCGAAGTAGAAGAAATCAAACGTCCTGAAATGGATGCAAAATTAATCGCGGAAAGTGTACGCCAGCAGCTCGAAAAGCGTATGCCCTACAAGCGTGTTGTAAAGCGTGCTATCCAGCAAGCAATGGATGCCGGTGCCCTTGGTATCAAGGTCATGGTTTCTGGCCGCTTGGGCGGTGCAGAGATTGCTCGAAGCGAGTGGTTCAAAGAGGGGAGAATTCCTCTTCATACTCTCAGAGCAAAAATTCAATACGCCACATCTGAATCTCATCACACTTATGGTAAGTGCGGGATCAAGGTTTGGGTAAATCTGGGTGACGAAGAAGATCGAGGTGCTGAATGAAACAACCTGGAAAAACTAAATTTCGCAAAGCTCACAAGGGCTCTATTGCCGGTTTAACCAAAAGCGGCGAATTTGTTGAGTTCGGTGAATTCGGAATGCAAGCGCTGGACCGCGGTAAAATTACAACCAACCAGATCGAATCTTGCCGTGTAGCGATCAACAGACACTTTGCCCGTAAAGGACAGGTCTGGATTCGCGTTTTCCCACACAAGCCTGTTACTGCAAAACCTTTGGAGACAAGGATGGGTAAAGGTAAGGGGAACGTAGATCATTACGTGGCTGAAATCAAACCGGGTCGAGTCATTTTCGAAGTGGCAGGCGTTTCAAGAGAAGATGCACAAACAGCTCTTCGTTTGGCCTCCGCTAAATTGCCGATCAAAACCCGATTTGTAGAAAGACTTGAGAGGGTTTAGGAGAATTTATGAAAATTAAAGAAATTCGCAATAAATCACCAGAAGAGCTTCAAAAAATGATTCATGAGAATCGAGTAGAGCTTTTGAATTTGCGTTCCAATTATCGCGTTCGAGCTGAAGCTGTGAAGCCTCACATTTTCAAACAGAAGAGGAAGGCAAACGCTCGTGCGATGACTGTCCTTTCAGAGAGGGTACGATGAAAAAACAATCACAAATGATGGGTATTGTTGTATCCGATAAGATGGATAGAACCATTGTCGTGAAAGTGACAACAAGAAAGCGCCATCCGAAATATCAAAAAGTAATGAACGTTTCCCGTAAGTACTATGTTCATGACGAGCATAACTCTTACAAGAATGGGGACGAGGTTTCTTTTGAAGCTACTCGCCCTATTTCTAAGCTGAAGAGCTGGAAAGTTTGCAACCCTAAGAGCCAGGCCGGAGTATGATCCAAGAAGAGAGTATTTTAGATGTAGCCGACAACTCAGGTGCAAAAAAAGTTAAATGTTTTCGCATTTTGGGCGGTTCTAATAGACGTTATGCCCATGTTGGTGATATCGTAGTTGCGGCGGTCCAAGAAGCAATTCCTAATTCCCCAGTGAAGAAGGGATCTGTCGTTAAAGCAGTAGTTGTCAGGACCAAGCGTACGATTCGTAGAACAGATGGTTCCACGATCGAGTTTGATTCCAATGCAGCAGTAATTTTAAATGAAAAAGGCGAGCCGGTAGGAACACGCGTCTTTGGTCCTGTGGCCAGAGAGCTCCGTGAAAAGAATTTCATGAAGATCCTCTCCCTCGCACCCGAAGTTTTATAAGGTAGAGCAATGAACATCAAAAAAGGTGATACAGTTGTCGTTACTTCAGGAGCTGACAAGGGTAAACAGGGAAAAGTTCTCGTGGTTTATCCAGCTAAGCAAAAGCTGCTTGTTGAAGGCGTCCAGCTTAAGACACACCATGTAAAAAAATCACAGCAAAACCCCAACGGTGGTCTTTTGAAGAAAGAGGCCCCTATCTACAGTTGCAAGGTATCCCTTGCTTCTCAAGAGGGAAAGGCCATTAAAGTTTCAAGAACTCACCATCAAAAAGACGGCAAAGTTCTTGTGAATCGTAAAACTGGCGAAGTGATTCGCCCAATTAAAAAGAGTGTAGAGGCTAAATAGTTATGTCGACTCAAAAGTTATCTAAGCCCCGACTTAAAACTCTTTACACTGATAAAGTGCGAGGGGACCTTACTGAGCGTTACAAATACAGTAACCCCCACCTTGTACCGAAATTGGAAAAAATCGTTATCAGCACGGGGTTGAAAGAGGCATTGAAAGATAAATCAGTTATCCAAGATGCGGTATATTCACTAAGTATGATTAGCGGCCAAATGCCGGTAAAGACTAAAGCTAGAAAATCTGTTTCTAACTTTAAATTGCGCGAGGGGCAAGATTTAGGTGCGAAGGTTACACTTCGTGGGGATCGTATGTGGGATTTCCTTGACCGTTTAAACACAATGTCCCTTCCTGCGACACAGGATTTCCAAGGATTACCTAAAAAGTTTCACAAAGGGAACTATGCGTTCGGATTATCAAGATGCGAATGCTTCCAGGAGATTGATTTTGACAAAGTGAAACATGTTATTGGTTTGAACGTTCAAATCGTAACTACAGCGAAAAACGAAGACGAGTGCTTTCAATTATTGTCGGCTCTCGGAGTTCCATTTAAAAAATAGGTGTAATCCATGACTGTATCAGATCCAATCGCAGATCTTATTGTTCGCATAAAGAACGGGATCGCAGCTGAACACAAGTACGTTGATTGCCCCCTTTCTAAACAAAAGGTAGCAATTCTATCCGTCCTTAAGGAGCTTGGGTTCATCAATGATTTTATTATCAATGAGGAGTTGAAGCTAGTAAGAGTTTATTTACGCTATGGCATGAATAGACATTCTAGAATTTCATCTCTCAGACGGCTTTCCTCTCCGGGTCGCCGTTTATATGTAACAGCCGAATCTATTCCTTACGTTAAGAATCGCAGAGGAGATATTGTAATCTCCACATCACAGGGCGTGATCTCTGGAAGCGAAGCTCGAAAGAGGGGAATTGGCGGCGAAATTATTTGTAGTGTCTCATGACGCGAGGAGTCCATGTCTAAGTTAGCAAAAAAACCCTTGATTATCTCATCCAAACACAAGGTGACACAAACTGGAAGTCTTCTCACAATACAAGGAGCAAAAGGGACCTTGAAAAGAGAAGTCAACTCGCAAGTACAAGTCGAAATCAAAGGACAAGAGTTATTTGTTCTTCCAAAAGACGAGTCAAGCGAGCGTAAGTTTTTGGGTACAGAATTTGCTTTAATCCGCAATGCTCTTATGGGAGTTGATAAAGGTTTCGAAAAGAAGCTTCAACTCGTTGGAGTCGGTTTTAAAGCGCAAGTTGCTGGCAAGTCACTTGACCTCGCTCTAGGTTTTTCTCATCCTGTAAAGATAGAAATACCTGAGGGTATCTCTGTTGCTGTCGAGAAGCAGACGTTGATCACTATCAGCGGCATCGACAAGCAGAAAGTAGGTCACTTCGCTGCAACAATTCGTGAAATTAAGAAACCTGAACCTTACAAAGGTAAAGGTATCCGTTATGAGGGCGAGTACATCAAGCTCAAAGCGGGTAAATCTGCATCCAAAAAGTAGAGAATAGTTATGTCACATAAAAAATATAGTCTCAAAGAAAAACGGGCTATGAGAGTGCGTAGCGGAATTAAAGCAGTATCTAATAGACCACGTCTATCAGTATTCAAATCCAATAAGCATCTCTACGCTCAATTGATTGATGACACCCAAGGAGTCACACTCGTGGGTCTCTCATCCAGCTCTTTCGAAGGAGCGACAAAGACAGAAGTCGCAGCAAAATTTGGTGCAGCATTTGCCGCAAAAGTTGCTGAGAAGAAAGTTGAAGAGGTCGTTTTCGATCGTGGTGCCAGCAAATTTCATGGCCGAGTTAAGGCATTTGCCGACTCTGCTCGTGAGAATGGTTTGAAATTCTAAAGAGTAGAGAGAGAAACATGTCATTTGATAAAAAAGGACAACACAAAGAGACCTCAGATCTACAAGACAAGGTCCTTTTTGTGAACCGCTGCGCAAAAGTTGTTAAAGGTGGTCGCACCTTTAGCTTCTCCGCTCTTGTGTCAGTAGGTGATGGAAAAGGCCGTCTCGGGATCGGATTTGGTAAGGCATCAGACGTTTCTGATGCAATCCGCAAGGGTACCGAGTCAGCAATGAAAAATGTTCGTCAGTATCCTATTGGTGAAATTACGATTGAACACGAAGTCCACGGCGCAGCTGACGGGACTGAGGTTTTGATCAAGCCAACAGAGGATGGAACAGGTATCATTGCTGGATCGTATGTTCGTATCCTTCTGGAGCAACTCGGTGTTAAAAATATTGTTGCTAAGGTTCTAAAAGGGCGTAATCCTGCAAACATCGTGCGTGCCACGATTGCAGCTTTGGAGCAATTGGAATCCGCAGCTAAGGCAGGTGTCTAATGAACTTATACGAACAATTTGAAGGCTTAAACCACAAGCGCAGAATGCGCGTGGGCCGAGGAATCGGTTCGGGAAAGGGTAAGACCTGTGGTCGTGGAGTTAAAGGTGCCGGGTCACGTTCAGGTTATACTCGTCGTTACGGAGCCGAGGGTGGTCAAGGTGCTTTATTTAAAAAGCTCCCAATCCGCGGATTTTCTAACGCTAAGCACGCAAAACAAGTCCTTATTTTTAATTTGGGAAATATCGACACCCTTTTAGGCGAAGAGAAAGTGTTCAATCGCGATCTTTTACGCAAAAGAGGAATAATTCGTGCCATTAACGAACATTTTCTTATCAAGATTTTAGGAACAGGAGAACTTAAGAGTGCAATTCGCATAGAAGCGAACGCATTTTCACGTTCTGCGTTAGAATTTCTTGAAAAGAATCGGATAGAGTATAAAATCGTCTAATCAAAAAATTTAAGCGAAGCCCTATGATATCTGCCTTTAAAAAGATGTTCTCCATACCGCAGCTCAAAGAGAAGCTCATTTTCACAATTGTGTTATTAGCTCTTTGCCGTGTGGGTGCCTATATAACTGTTCCCGGTGTAAATGCTGAGGAGGTCGTAAGATTATTCAAATTTACTGCCGGAGGCGGACAAAACCTCTTTCAATTGGTAGATATTTTTTCGGGTGGTGCTTTTGCACAAATGACAGTGATCGCACTAGGTGTAATGCCTTACATCTCTGCCTCAATCTTGATGCAAATCATGGTTACTTTGATTCCTTCCTTACAACGAGAAATTCGAGAGAACCATGAAGCTGGGAAGCGTAAAATAGGCAAAGCAACGCGGTTTATTACCCTGTTGCTAGCTGTTGTGCAATCGTCTGTATATGCTTTATATGCTGTAAAGATTAACAACTCAAACCCTGGAATAATCGTTCAAGAACTACTGAATTTTGAACTAGCCGGTTACCCATGGCTGTTTATTCTGCTTGTTGTTCTTACAATGACAACCGGTACACTCCTTTTGATGTGGCTTGGCGAAATGATCTCTGAAAGAGGAATTGGTAATGGTGTATCACTTATTATCACCTTAGGTATTCTCTCCTCGTTTCCGTCAGTCCTAGGTAATATCATAAGACAGCTAAACCTAGATTCTCAAGAATCCGGACAGTTAACTTTCGTCTCTGTTGCGGTGCTTGCCACTTTTTTTGTGGCTGTTCTTGTAGGAACTATCTTACTTGTTCAGGGTCAAAGGAACATTCCGGTGCAGTACGCCCGTCGCATGGTCGGACGTCAAGAGGTTCAAGGGGGATCTGCCAACATTCCTTTAAAATTGAACTACGCCGGTGTTGTCCCCGTTATCTTTGCAAATACTTTTTTGATGTCAATAGCCTTTATAGCGCAACTCGTTGGTAAAGAGGGGTTTTTCGACTGGATGGCCGGTCTTCTTTCCCCAGGCTCTATAAGCTACTTGATTGTTTTATCCTTATTGATTATATTTTTTACCTATTTTTGGACGACTACGCAGTTCCACCCAGAACAAATTGCCTCCGAGCTTAAAAAGAACGGGGCCTTTATTCCAGGCGTTCGTCAAGGTAAGCCCACCCAGGACTATCTTGAAGAATCGATGAATAAAATTGTTATGGCTGGCGCTTTTTCCTTGGCCTTAATTGCGATTCTTCCAACCGTGGTAAGTAAACTTTTGTCCGTTGACGCAAATATTAGCAACTTTTTTGGTGGGACCTCGTTGTTAATCTTGGTAGGTGTCGTATTGGACACTATGAAACAAATTGAATCCCACCTGATCATGAAGCGGTATGACGGCTTCATGTCAAAAGGAAAGTAATAACTTTTTTGAAACTCTAAAAGGTAAAATGTATGCCTCGTATTTTAGGTGTCGACATTCCCGATAACAAGCCCTTACACATCAGCCTTCGTTATATCTACGGAATTGGACCCACATTGGCTCTCAAAATTTGTGAAGAACTAAGCTTGGATCCACAAGTGCGTGCTCACTCATTAGGTGAAAACGACCTTTCTCGTATTAACCAACTTCTCCAATCTCAATATCTTGTAGAAGGGGACTTGAAACGTAAGGTACAAAACGACATCCGCCGACATATTACAATTAAGTCGTATAGAGGTTCACGTCACAAATTAAATCTCCCTTGTCGAGGACAGCGTACACGCACGAATTCTCGCACAAGAAAGGGAAAACGCAAAACTGTTGCTAACAAGAAGGCATAGGGGTTGAGCTTTGGTTACTGTAGCTAAAAAATCTGGAACAAGCACACGCAAAGAAAAGCGTTCTGTTCCCAATATTATTCTTCACATCAACGCATCCTTTAACAACACCATTGTTACAGCGACTGACTTGCAGGGTAACACCCTTGCTTGGAGCTCAGCTGCAGCAGCGGGTTTTAAAGGTTCGAAAAAATCTACACCATACGCAGCAAGCTGCGCCACTCAAATTGTGATGGAAAAACTTTCTCCGTTTTCGATTCAAGAGGTAGAGGTTCGTCTTAATGGTCCAGGGCCAGGAAGAGATTCAGCGGTACGTATTATCGCAAACTACCCAGTATTGATTACCTCGATCGTTGATATTACTCCAATTCCACACAACGGGTGCAGAGCACGTAAAAGAAGAAGGGTTTAATCTATGCAAGTAGTTTATGCGGAGTTTAGACTTCCCAAGCAGATCAAGAGTCAATCCATTGACCACAATAAGTCTGTTTATATCGCAGAACCTTTTGAAAAAGGTTTTGGCCATACAGTAGGAAACGCTCTTCGTAGAGTATTGCTCACTTCGATTGAGTCCTATGCAATTGTTGCCCTCAGATTAGAGGGTGTACCACACGAGTACACTGCTATCGATGGAGTGATTGAGGATATGACCTCAATCATCATCAATTTCAAAGGGGTCCTCCTACGTAAAGTGCCTGTTGAAGGTCAAGTTTCTCCCAGAGGGATCAAAAGGTACTCATTCCAATTGAATGTTACCAATGAGATGATCCAAGAGGGAAATGGTAATTACACTGTGCAAGTGAAAGACCTTTTTAACGAGTCTGAATTTGAAGTGATTAATCCTCACCACAAGTTGTTCACTGTAACAAAACCCATGACGCGTACCATCGATTTCAAGATTGCTCTTGGAAGGGGCTATTGTCCATCTGAGCGTATTCAAATTGCGGATCCTTCTTTCAGTGAAATCGTAATTGATGCAGCTTTTTCACCTGTGCGACACGTAAACTACTTTATTGAGGGTTGCCGTGTTGGTGGTGAGACAGATCTAGACCGTCTTGTTGTCGAGATTACAACCGACGGCAGAATCACACCTGACGAGGCGATGACGCACGCAGTGCAAATTTTATCTTTGCACCTGAACGTCTTTGACCCACTCAAAATGCAACAAATTACATTCGATAATTTGGAGAAGGAAGACTCTTCAGACCGCGATGCAATAATGTCGAAGCTTGCATTAAAAATATCAGAAATAGAGCTTTCCGTTCGTTCTACAAACTGCCTACACGGAGCAAATATCTCCACAATTGCTGAGCTAGTTTCTAAGACGGAACAGGAGATGCTTAAGTTTAGAAACTTCGGTAAAAAGTCTTTGAATGAAATCAAAGCTAAGCTCGAGGAAATGGGCCTTTCTTTAGGGATGGATCTTACCAAATATGGAATTGATCCTGAGCATGTGAAGGAGTATTTCGGCGGTACAGATCTATCGGATTTTGAAGAAGAAGACTACGAAGACGAAGTTTACGAGGATGATTCTCTAACAGAAGAAGAACCTGAGACAGAAGAGGACGAAGATGAGGCATAGAAAACGTAGCGAAAGACTTGGCAAAACTTCTTCTCATAGGGAAGCCATGCTTGCTAACATGACCAAAGCTTTGGTTATGAAAGAATCAATCGAAACAACACTTCCAAAGGCTAAGGTTCTTCGTCGTTACGCCGATAGAGCCATTACCCTCGCGAAAGAGAACACGCTTTCAAGCAGAAGATCTCTAGTTGCAAAACTAAGAGTTCGATTCAACGAGCTTACAACAAAAGAGGCCCGTGCAGCTAAAAATGGTGATAAAACCTCTTTCAACGAAGATCGTTTCGTTATTGAAAAGTTGATGAATGTGTTAGGACCCCGTTTCAAAGAAAGAAATGGTGGATATACACGCATCATAAAGACGGCTAATAGAATTGGTGATGATGCACAAATGTGTGTCATTCAATATCTAGAAGCATAAAATTCTTTGAATTATTCCCTTATCATTTCTATGATAGGGGAATAATTTATTCTGGGAGAAATCAGTTGTGACAGTCAAAATCGGAATCAACGGTTTCGGTCGGATCGGTAAAATAGTATTCAGACAACTCTTTGAACGTCTTAAAGATCGTGACGTCCTTTTTTTTATCAACGACATAGCAACCCCAAACCAAATCCGTTATTCGCTTTTGTTTGACACTAACTACGGTCATTTCAAGTATCCGGTTGTATCTCTTGGCGACTCCATTCAGATAGGATCCCATAAGATACCAATCTATAAGGAGACATCGCCTGAGAATGTACCTTGGGATGTTGATATAGTAATTGAGTCCACGGGACGATTCACTGCGCTTGAAAAGGCTAAAGCCCATCGGGCTAAACAAAATGTCATTGTTACTGGACCTTCAAAAGATATACCTATGGTAGTTCTAGGGGTAAACGATAGTGTACTTAGCGAAAATCATCGTGAGATTTCTATCGCCTCGTGCACAACAAATTGCTTAGCACCGCTTGCAAGATCAGTTCATGAGAAGTTTCAAATCGCTGAAGCTTTGATGACAACTGTTCATGCTTCTACTCAGAGTCAATTATTAGTAGACGGCTATCGTGAAGATTTGCGCGACGGCCGCTCTGCATTTCAAAATATAGTGCCCTCATCAACAGGTGCTGCTAAAGCGGTCGGTATGGTGTATCCAGCGCTAAAAGGCAAATTGACAGGTATCGCTTTAAGAGTCCCTGTCGCGACCGTTTCGGTCGTTGATTTAACTGTTCGTTTTGAACGCAAGACCTCATTAGAGCAAATTCTAAACCATCTGCTTGATGAGGAAAACACAAGATTAAAGGGAATACTAGCCGTATCCAAAGAGGAGGGCGTATCTTCCGACTTCAAGGGCAATTCCCATTCTTGTATTGTGGATGCCACCTCGTGTGTTCAATTAAACGAATCTTTTTATAAATTAATAGCTTGGTATGACAACGAATGGGGATACTCATCCCGCGTTTGTGACGTTGTTATGCATAGCTTAGAAAAAATGGATAGATAATCTGTGAACTTTACAAGAGAACCCATTATTGAATCGATAATTTCTGCAAGAGACGGATATAAATTATCGATACGTTCTACAAAAATGCAAGAGAATCGTGAGATTCTTGTAGATGCTGTAGAAATAGTATCTTTTGGCAACTCCCACTTTTTTCGGTGTCAAGAAAAACCCAAGCCCTTCTTTTTTCCTGTAGGAGACTATGAAGTAAGCGAAGTCAAAGAGACTCGCTTCATCTTAAAAAATTCTACGCTTGAAAAATCGGTTAAAATTCAAAGCTCAAAGGAGCATTTGCATAAATCTTCTAAAGAAACAATTGATGAAGAGTCCATTGTAGAAGAAGAGATCGCTGAAGATATTAAAGAAGAAATATCCGAAGAAACACCTGATGTACCTTCCCGTGAGGATAAGAAATCTAAACGTAATAGACGTAAACGTGACCGACAAAAACAGCAGCGTTTTACGCCAACAGAAGTTACGCAGGAGGAAGTCTCTACTGAAGGTGACAAAGGAGGGGATACCAAGGATGAAGCTCTTGTTTCATCTCCTACGAGTATTGCACCCAAATTTATCTCACCACCACCAGCACTCATCATCAGTTCCCTCTCCCATCGCAAAAGCGAGACAGTTCATCAAGAACCTCTTTTACCCACCTCTCCCTTAGAGATCAATGAGTTGCCTTTGCAAGAGATACAGCTAAACCCGACAGATGAAGTTCATTCTTTATTTAGTCAAAATAACTCTCAACAAGAGGAAAGTACTTCCCTAGAAACGTCAAAAGACGTATAATATCTCGAAATTCAATTCCTCTCATGCGCAGGTGGTGGAATGGTAGACACTAGGGACTTAAAATCCCTTGGCCTTTAGGCCGTGCAGGTTCGACTCCTGTTCTGCGCATAAAAAACTCCAGGACATTCTCCTGGAGTTTTTTTTCAATGATTTTTTTTCTAAAAATACACTCTATTGCTCCCGCTATAGCAGAGAGTCCTTCCCTCTTGGGTTAGACCCTCTAGACCGTTTTAAAATATGTGAGTTTCTTATCAATTGATGTGAATACAATTAAGCGCTATAGCTAAACTGTTGGGTTCTATTGACCTTTATAGAATGGAAAATTTAAGGTTACTCAAAAACGCAACCACCTTCTATTCGTTACATATTATGATCTAGCTCAAGAATGAGGCGATTTTCTCAAAGAAACTTTTTTTCTTAGGAAGGTTGGCAGGGCTTTCAATTTGTTGAAATTTTCTTAGAAGCTCTTTTTGCTCTTCATTCAGATTGACCGGTACTTCTACCGTTATACGAACAAGGAGACTGCCCTTAGACTTTGAATGGACGTTCATAAAACCCTCACCTTTTATTTTGAGAATTTTTCCATTCTGTGTCCCTTCCGGTATTGCAAGTTTATAACTGCCATTTAAAAGAGTAGGGATCTCTTTTTTTGTTCCAAGTGAAGCTTCTACAAAACTAATCGGTAGGTCGAGGTATAGATCGTCCCCCTCCCGAATAAAGACATCGTGAGGTTCCACCTTAATCACAACGTAAAGGTCGCCATTTGGTCCACCGTGTATCCCCGCATCCCCAAGGCCAGGCATTCTCAGGCGCATCCCGTTGTCTACACCGGCTGGAATGTTGAGCTGTACCTGCTTTTTAGTTTTTACTTGGCCATGACCATGGCAAGCTGGACAGGGATTTTTGATGATTTCGCACGATCCATTACAGGTTGGACATGTTCCGGACATCGTGAAGAAACCGCGTGATTGCTGAATGTGCCCGGTTCCCTTACAGGTTGGACAGGTTTGAATATCTGAGGCACTCCTTGCACCAGTCCCATTACAAGTCTCGCAGTTTTGCGCTACTTGAATGAGTGCAGTTTTTTCCACTCCCTTCGCTGCCTCTTCAAATGAGAGGGTCAAAGAGATTTGTTTACTTGCGCCCTGCTGAGGGTATTTGCCCCCTTCACCACCTTGAGATTCAAAGCCAAAAAAACTTTCGAAGATGGATCCGCCACGGCCCTGTCCAAACGCATTCATGAAGGTATGCAGTGCATCTTCCATGCTGGAGCCATACTGTCCTCCAAAGCCACTCTGTCCATTCACAGCGTCAGCTCCAAAACGGTCGTAAGTCTCCCTTTTCTTTTCGTCAGATAGGACCTCATAAGCACCGGAAATTTCTTGGAATTTCTTCTCGGCATCCTTGTCTCCCTGATTTTTATCAGGGTGATAAGTGACGGCAAGTTTTCTGTATGCTTTTTTGATTTCTTCTTGCGTTGCGTTTTTAGCTACGCCTAGAATCTGGTAGTAATCTTTTGACATGCAAAAATCGCGTTATGGACGGTGTCTTAGTGCCGCTTTTTGTTTGATTTTACGTCTTTCAGAGGGTTTCAAGTAGTATCTTCTTGCACGAAGAGTTTTCATAATTCCTTCGCGATCTACTTTTTTCTTCAAGTGGCGAAGAGATCTATCAACTGTTTCACCCGGACGTAATTTAACTTGAATCATGAATTTTTCCTAATGATTTGGCTCAGATTATAGGGGATTGTCTTACGAAAAGTCAACCGTTTTGGCTTATAGATGTTAAAATCTTTGTCTCTAGAGTTTTAAGAGGTTTAGCGCGGCGTTTTGACATATTCAATTTTTAATTCTTTAGGTTCGGTAAACTGTTTGTTTTTAAATAAATTTATTATATGAAAACCAAGTCTTTTTTTGCATGTTTGGTAGGGTATTTCACAGTTTTTTTCTCTAAGAGTTGTTGGAGTCAAATAGACTTCGCCCCCCTCCTGGGAAAATTCGGCATAGTAAGAAAGTCCAGAGCGGGCATCGAGCAGGGCAGTCCCTCGAGATTGATTTTCGTCAATTTGGTTTAAAAAGGGGGAAAAGGTGATCAACGGGACGTCAAGAATTGTGCATAATGTAATCGCAATTGTAGCCCCCAGTCTCAGCGGGGTGAAGTTGCCAGGCCCTTGAGGGATGGCAACGGCTTGAATTTTTTTTTCTTGTTTGGATATAAGAGTTTGAATCTGAGATGGTAATTTGCAAGACTCTGGTGACTCTATTTCGCCTAGGACCTTTTGCGATTCATCAAGAATAAAAACCGAGCCCGACTGGTAACTTAAGTCTATAACGAGGATGCACATAGAGAATTACGTTAGCAAAAATCGGTAATATTTGGTACAAAAAAGGGGGTGGGGGGCACACCTATTTACAATCAATTCAGTGTGAGGAAATTGGAATAAAAAGTTTGATAGTCTACACGAAAACGATTCTCTGTGCTAAGATTGTTCAATTGAACCACCAATTTAGTTGAAAAAATACCTTGGAATACAAAAAACCAAAAAAGAAGACCGCGAAAAAGCAGCCAACTCCTAGGCCTGTAAAAACAGGTCCTATCTACGTGCTACCCCTGACCAAAAGGCCCTTTTTTCCCGGGATGGCCGCCTCTTTGACGATTGAGCCGGGCCCCTTTTATGAAGCTTTAAAATCTATCGCCAAATCTGAAGACCGCTACGTAGCCCTCTCTATGACAAGAAAAGAGAACATAGGCATCTATTCTGTGGGTTTCGATGACTTGCACCCAGTAGGTGTTCTGGCAAAAGTTCTCAGGGTTGCCCCTCTTCAAGAGCAGGGAGCACAAGTTTTTTTAAGCATAGAGTGCAGAATTGAGCTCAAAAAGCCCAAGTCCTCCGCAAAGCCTTTAAAAACTTCATTTACGCCCCATTTTGATAATCATGAAGGTGAAGATGAGGAATTGATCAAGGCCTACTCTACTAGTATTTTAACAACAACCAAAGAGCTTTTGAAGCTCAATCCGCTTTTCAAAGAGGAGCTCCAGGTTTTCTTAGGCCATTCCGACTTTACCGATCCGGGCAGACTTGCCGATTATTCCGTTGCCCTCACAACTGCAACTCGGGAAGAGCTGCAGCAGGTTTTGGAGGCGTTTGATTTAAAAGATCGAAGTGAAAAAGCCCTTTTACTTTTGAAAAAAGAGTTAGATCTTAATCAACTTCAGAACACGATTACTCAAAAAATTGAAGCAAACATCACAAAGTCTCAAAAAGAATATTTTCTCAAAGAACAGCTTAAAACGATAAAAAAAGAGCTGGGCCTAGAAAAAGATGATAAGACTTTAGACGTTGATAAATTTGAAAAGCGGCTGGAAAAACTTCATGTCCCGGCGACTATTTTAAAGACTATCAATGAGGAACTTGACAAGCTTGCCTTTTTAGATATCCAATCTGCTGAGTATGGAGTTTGCAGAAACTACCTCGACTGGCTCACTTTGATCCCGTGGGGTCTTAAATCAAAAGATGTCTTTGATGTTGATCGCGCTAAGGGGATTTTGGACAAAGACCACTACGGTCTTGAGGATGTAAAAGAGCGTATTTTAGAAATTATAGCCATCAGTCAATTAAGTCGAAGCACTCGAGGCAGGATCATTTGTCTAGTAGGGCCGCCTGGAGTTGGAAAGACAAGTATTGGTAAATGCATAGCTCAAGCTCTTGGCCGTAAATTTTTCCGATTTTCCGTAGGCGGTATGCGTGATGAGGCTGAAATTAAAGGGCACAGACGCACCTATGTAGGAGCGATGCCGGGTAAGTTAGTGCAAGCCATGAAGACAACCAAAACAATGAATCCGGTGATTTTGATCGATGAGATCGACAAAATCGGTAACGGTCACTACGACCCCTCAGCCGCGTTATTGGAGGTTCTTGATCCAGAGCAAAACGCCGACTTTTTAGACCATTATCTGGATGTCCCACTAGATCTTTCGAACGTATTGTTTATTGTTACGGCTAATACGCTGGATACAATACCCACTCCGCTTTTGGATCGCATGGATGTGATCCGGCTTTCTGGCTACATTTTAGAAGAAAAAGTTAAGATTGCCGAAAAATATTTGATTCCCAAAACGAGAAAAGAGTCGGGACTCAAAGCGACGCAGATAAAGCTCCACGAGGATGCAGTCATCGCAATGATCGACGGCTATGCTCGCGAGGCTGGGGTGCGGAATTTAGAGAAGCTGATTCAAAAAGTTATGGGTAAAGCCGCTAAGGAGATCGTTACAAAGAAGAAAAAGTCTGTAATAATTACAGAACAAAATCTTATTGATTACCTCAAGCAGCCCGTCTTTACCCAGGATCTCCTCTACTCGGATCCTCCTCCTGGTGTTGTTGTGGGGCTTGCATGGACTAGCATGGGGGGAGCTACTTTAAGTATAGAGGCGGTTAAAACCCCTAATGTGGATAAAACTGTAATGAAGCTTACAGGGAATCTGGGTGAGGTTATGAAAGAATCTGCGCAGATTGCCTGGACCTACTTCATGAGCTCGATCGATAAATTTGCCCCCGCATACCGTTTTTTTGAAAAGAACGAAATTCATATTCACGTGCCGGAAGGGGCTACACCAAAGGATGGACCTTCAGCAGGTATTACAATGGTCACAGCCCTTTTTTCTCTATTGATGGATATAAAAGTGCTTAAAGGACTAGGTATGACCGGGGAGATTACTGTTACTGGAAAAGTGCTCCCTATCGGAGGAGTCAGAGAGAAAGTGATTGCCCTGAGACGTTCCAAATTGGATCACCTGATTCTTCCAAAAGAGAACAAGAGGGACTTTGATGAACTTCCCGATTATCTAAAAACGGGAATTCATGTAGTATTTGTGGATACATATGAGGATGTCTTCAAAGTTGCCTTCGATTACCCAAACAATCAACGTATCCAATTGGCATCCGGCCCTGAGACGTAAAGTCATTGCTCCTGAAAAAATTGCCGAGACGGTAGCTTTTTGGAGGGAGCAAAAGAAAAAATTGGTCACCCTCAACGGGTCGTTTGATCTTCCTCATGCCGGTCATCTAGAGATGCTATCAAACGCTTACGACTTGAAAGGGGAGGAGGGAATTGTTTTGGTAGCTCTCAATACGGATGCCTCTATTCAGCGTTATAAATCACAAAGTCGCCCTATTATAACTTTAGAGGGGCGTTTGAAAATGATGGCATCCTATCTTTTTGTCGATTATGTGACATGGTTTGACCAGGACAACCCTATTGAGCTTTTAAAAATAGTTCGACCCGATGTACATGTCAATGGATCAGAGTATGGGCAAGACTGTATTGAAGCAAGTACAGTCAAAGAGGGAGGAGGATCGCTCTTCATAGTACAAAAACTAGAGGGGTTATCCACCTCATCGATAGTAGAAAAAATCTTATCTTTGGGGCCTTGAAATTGGTTAGATTCTTTTGTTATTTAATGATTGCGGTATTTTTGTTGGATACCTACCAGTTTTTTCAAATTTTTTCTGGTGCATCCAGTTATGTGCAGTCGATTATTCCTCTTACACCCATAAAGACGTTGATGCTTTTCCAGGACTTTCCTTTAGATAGGCAGCTGTACGAGCTTTTGTTGGCACAAAAAAGTGCGACATCGTTTGAAGCTTTAGATCCTATCGCTCAATCTCTAGTCACTAAAATTTTGTCTGAAGGGAGGCAGCAGGGGGCATTAGATATCCCTTTTTTGAGTCTTTCTATTTTTAAGGGGCAATTTTATCGAATTTTCACCCCCGCTCTTTTACACGCAAATTTACTTCACATCCTATTTAATCTTCTTTGGTTCGTCCCTTTAGGGTCAATGATCGAAAAAAGAGCTGGAGGATTAAAATTACTGGTACTGATACTTCTCACCGCAATCGCAGCGAATTGCGCCCAATTTTTTGTAACAGGGCCTCTATTTTTAGGCGTATCTGGTGTGGTTTGTGCCCTTGCAGGATTTGTATTTGTTCGTACAAAAAAAGCCCCGTGGGAGGGGTATCCTCTTTCAAAGTCCGGGATCGGGCTACTGTTTATCTATATTTTATTCCTCACTTTATTGGAGTTGTTTGGAAAGGTATTTGTTTATTTGAGTGGGACGACAGTGGTAAGTCCAATAGCCAATACGGCACATTTAACAGGTGCTCTATTTGGGGGACTTTTAGGTTTTAATCGATGGTTTAGGTGTTCAACTTGAGTTTACGGGAATTAACGATTTTAGGTTGCGGTTCGCAGCAACATACAAGAGAGAGAAACCATAATGCTTATTTATTGCGTTGGAAAACGGAAGGGTTTCTGTTCGACCCTGGTGAAGCAACGCAAAGGCAGTTTATTTTTGCAAAAATTGCCCCAACTGCTGTGACAAGAATTTTTGTTAGTCATTTTCACGGGGATCACTGCCTAGGCTTAGGTGCCATGATTTTGCGACTGAATTTAGACAAAGTTCCCCAACCTATTCACATTTACTACCCAGAGAGCGGAAAAAGATATTTCGATAACCTTCGCTACTCTTCGATTTATACACAAACAATCACGATCGTTGAGCACCCGGTGAAAGTATCAAAAGAGATGTCTCTTGTAGATGAGACTGAGGACTTTTTAATTTATGGTGCTATGTTAAATCACGGCATCGATTGCGTTGGCTGGAGAATTCAAGAAAAAGATACGCGAAAGTGCGTCCAATCGAAACTTAAAGAGAAGGGTGTTCATGGTCCCATGGTCAAAGAGCTTCTTGAGAAGGGGGTAATTGTGACCCAGTATGGTCGAGTGGACATAGATGACGTTTCTTATGTTAAACCCGGCGATAGTGTTGCTGTCGTGATTGATACTTTGAAATGCTCGCAAGCAGTGGAGCTCTCGAAAAATGCTAAGCTTTTGCTTATCGAATCGACCTATCTTGATGAAGAAAAAGAGCTTGCCGAAAGTTACAAACATATGACTGCTACCCAAGCCGCCTCTATCGCAAAGGAGGCTCAGGTAGAAAAAATGGTAATGACCCATTTTTCAGCGAGATATTCAGATCAAACTCTTTTCGAGCAAGAAGCGAGAGGGATCTTTCATAATTCCCATGCAGCCGAGGATTTGAAAAGGTTTACTTTCTAGCTTTTTAGCTTTAATCGAGGGTAGTGTCAGGATTTTCTGCGATGTGAGCAAAGTGATCGATGAGGGAACTGCGCTCTTCGTAACTAGAAAAAGCAATAAGCTCTTTCAGCAATTTTTTCATTTCATCAGGATTATTTGAATCGATAAGATGCCTTGCAGCCTGGTAGTAAGAGGCCTCTACGCCATCTGCCTCGAGCTCTTGAAGCATCATGTTTTCCACAATTTTCGCATTTGTGCGTACTTCATCCGTCATGTTTTTGGATTGCTGTACGCGTGATGCGGTCTCTTTTAGATGCACAATATTTTCAGCTATTTTTTTTAAAATATCGGGTTGCATGACGGCATCTCTAAGCCGAATAAGCCGGATAAATTGTCTAAGGTGTATTTGGAGCTGATGCTTTAGATCATCTTGTTGCATAGAAAGTCCCTATTTTTTTTGACACTAATAGATCCCCCCCTTTTTGTAAAGATGAGATCCAACCTCAAAAAAAAGAATTTAGATGAAATCTATCGAAAATTGGAAGGGGGGATAAAAGTTTAAAAATAGGATTTTAGGGCTAAAGTGTCTGGAGTGAAGGTCGTGTGATATTATTTTTATAAAGGGAGACATAGAAAATCCTTAGTAAAAAGTAAGAGGAGCTTAATGTTAAGAAACAGATAAGTAAAAAATGTAGTAATAGAGTTGGAGTGGGTTCTCTATCGATATTCAATACAAACGGGATCTCTGCTAACCGTTCAAAACGGCGGGTGGGATTTTTTTGAGTGAGTAAACCTAAACTGTAGTGAGTATTCGCTTTTTCTTTAAGAGTTAAAAAACCTAAAGATAGGGGTTTATAATCCATCTGTAAGTAGATAGAGACATCGTTTTCTGTATTGTAGTGAATGAGAATAGGGGATTCTTTATCTGGATTTTGAAGAATCCAACCTGTATTTTTTAAAAAAAGAGTTTTAAGTAGAGGGGAGTTTTTCGATTGGGAAGATTCTACCTCGTGCAGGAGATTTTTATTATGATCAATCCACTGCAATCGCTCGATATAGGGCCATTTTTTTAAAATAGAAGAGTCTGCTTTTAATATATCATCACGGTATATGCTTTGAAGGGATCTCGCCAATTGTTCAATATGGTGCAAATACTCTTGAGCGCCATTTAGGGCGACTGTATCATAAAATGCAAGTTTCTTTTCAAGACTTTCGCACTCTATTCTTCTCTTATGGAAGTGTGAAAAGGCGAAAAATAGAGCCATAATCGAAAAAACAAAGCCTACCCATAAGCGAATTTGTTGTTCTTTTTTCGCTATTTTGAAAAGTTCTATCAAAAGAAAAAATCCGCTCAAAATCGCTACTGTGAAGTAGCACCAAATTTGTAGGCTAAACGGCAGAGTTGTTTGTATCAAAAGAGGATCCGAAATGCCATCGAGTGTTTTTTCCATCTGTGCTCGATAACCCTTCCATGTAAAATACCCGTTTTGTTTCAAACTCCAGTCGTTGTTGTTAAAAAACGGGATCGGATTATCTAAAGGCTCTTTTTTTGAAAAACTAAAGTCTAGATTTTCGTGCGAGCCCAAGAAAAGGGTTTCAAAATTTGAGATTTCTAAAATTCGATGTCCTCCCCCTAGTTGGGGGATGATACGATAATAGGATGTTCTCACGGGTGAGACCTCTCTCCACCAAGAAGGAGAGGAGATTTTTAATGCTTTTAAAGAGAAATAGTTATTGTCTAGTCCTACACGCTGAACCGGCTGATGGATTTTCCAATGATCTTCAGTATATTGTACAAGAATAGGCCATTTCGATCCCTGGATAGTGAGTTGACCCAAATAGTTTTTTTGGCCCAAAATATCGAGTTTATTGATCTTTTGGTCTAAAGCTATAAAAACCTTCTCTAAACCCTTTTTCAGGGCAGTTCTTGACTTCGACTCCATTTTTTGAATCGATTTACCCAAAAGTCCAGACGAGAGCACAGATAAAACTAAAAGTGCATAAGAGACATATTTTCCCATCCTTTTGTTCTATTCCAAAGACGCATTTTTTTGTAAACAACTCTAAAAGGAATCGAAAAATAGGGCAAAAAACATTTTTTAAAAAATCTCGGGATTCTTTCAAAAAATTTAGACCCAGCAGTCAGATTTTTATTAGAATGAGCCTCTTACCCTGCTGGCAATGATGGAGAAAGCGTTTGCGACATTGAGGGAATTTTTCATTCCTTGAAGAGGAATCTCCACCAGAAAGTCAGCCTGAGATAGAATAGAATTTGAAATTCCAAACTCCTCGTTACCAAAAATGAGAGTCCCTCCGGATTGGGGAAAAGGGAACGAGGCGTAGTTATGTGCATTATTCCCCGTTTCTAGCGCTATCCAGGGGCGTGGGAGGTCCTCTAAACGGGCGTTTTCAAAAATTTGTATGTGGTGTTGTGCTCCAAGAGCTGTTTTAGCGATCTCTTTGTGCTCTTTTGAAGGGCAATAAGGAGATAAATGTAAAGTTCCAAGTCTAAACGCTTCTAAAGTTCTTATGATGCTCCCTAAGTTGTATGCTGAGCGTATCTGGTCTAGGTAAATGGAGTAGGGTAAAAAGGGGGTCTGTTTTTCTTTATGGTCAAGACGTCTAATTTGGGGTAGAAGCTGTGGTGTTTCTTCGTCCGGTTTTACCGACTCCATCAAAGAATGATAGAGATGAGATAGCCCCTCAGGCTCGGTGGGGAGTGTAGGGAATCCATTCTCGTAACTACTCAATCGAAAGTAATGCTCTACTGCATCACTATCCGACGCGTTCAGATAAACCCGTCGGACAAGTTTTGCCAAAATCCTTTTTTTTGCCCCCGAGTGCAGAGCGAGGAATTGGTATTTACCGAGTTGCCTTAGATCGTTTTTCAAGATACTCCTCAAGCGTTCCTTTGAAAAAGTGCACCCCATCTGGCTCAATTGAAATGATAGAAGTTGCTACGCGATCAATTAAATCTCTGTCATGCGATGCTATCAATACAGTTCCGCTAAACTTTTCTAACCCATCACCAAGTGCTGATACAGACTCTAGGTCCAAATGGTTGTTGGGCTCATCTAGAACAAGAACATTTGGCTTACTCAAAATTAAGTAGGAAAGAATAAGACGTGCTGTTTCCCCTCCAGAGAGTTTGTAGGTCTCTTTGAAAACATCGTCACCCGAAAATAGAAGTTTTCCAAGGCTACCCCGAATTTCTTGGTCATAGGCACTTTGATTGCGCGCTCTTAACCACTCAAACATTGAGATGCGCTCTTTATTATTCACAATGTCATGGTGCTCTTGAGGGAAATACCCAATTTTTACATTCTGACCCAACTCAATTGTGCCAGCTGTTGGCTCAATTAGCCCAGCCAAAAGCTTCAATAGAGTCGATTTACCCATCCCATTTGCCCCGATTACACCCACCTTATCTCCTCGTGAAATATTGAATTGGAGTTTTTCAAAGACGGTTTTATCTTCATAAGATTTTTTTAGATGACTCAAGTTGAAAATACTGCTTGCAGCTCGGTCAGGTTCGTCAAACATAATGAACGGACGAGTAATGTTCGTTCTTTTCATCTCCTGAGGCTGCAAACGCAGGATCTCTTTTTTTCTTGAGGTCGCTTGGCTTGAACGGGTACCCGCTCCAAATCGTTGGATAAAGTCCTGGAGCTGGGCAATTTTCTTCTCCTTGGATTTGGCATCTTGTTGCGATCTTTCACGCACATCCATTTTGGTTTGCACCATCTGGTCGTAGTTACCCGGATAAAGGATAATCGTTTCGTAATCGATATCCGCAATATCGGTCGCCACAGAATTTAGAAAATAGCGGTCGTGCGAGATGACAATCAGAGTCCCTTTATAGTCCTTCAAAAATTCTTCAAGCCACGTGATAGAATCCAGATCCAAATGGTTCGTCGGCTCATCTAACATCAGCGCGTCAGGATTACCAAAAAGGGCCTGGCAAATAAGGGCTCTAAATTGAAAATCGGAAGGGACGTTCCCCATAAGTTGGTCAAAAAGCTCCTCTGGTATACCCATTCCGCTTAAAAGCTTCTCAGCGTCGCTATCGGCCATATAACCGTCTTCTTCAGCGATAATCTCCTCTAAAGAACCTAGGCGCATACCCACCATATCGGTCATTTCGATTTCGTAAAGACGATCACGCTCTTCAAACGCCTCCCAAAGACGCTTGTTCCCCATCATAACCACTTGTCTCAAAGAAAAATCTTTATAATCGTGGATGTTTTGCCTAAGATAGCCCGTTTTTTTGGGCAGAGCTACACTTCCAGAAGTGGCCTCCTCTAAGCCCATGATAATTTTTAAAAGGGTAGTTTTACCCGCTCCATTTGGTCCCGTTATAGCATAACGGTGCCCTTTATTGAAGGTAATGGTAACATCTTCAAAAAGGGTACGCGTCCCCATGCGTTTAGTAATCTTAGATAGTGTAATCATAATTAATAGAAGATTATAACAGGTGACAGAAGGGTTTTCAAGGTGCAAATTTCACGTTTTTTGGACTTTTTAAAAGGGGTAAAGAGAGTCAGCCCCCATACGCTTAGAGCCTATGAATCAGATCTAAGCGCTTTCCACGCTTTTGTTTTGGAAAAACCGATTGAATGCATCTCAAAGTACGAAATTCGGTCGTTTTTGATGGCACTTTATCAAGAAAAACTTTCAAAGAAAACGGTCGCTAGGAAAGCAGCCTCTCTTAGAAGCTTTTTTCGTTATCTTGTTTTGCACGAGAATCTGGAACAAAACCCTATGGATCTTATCGATCCCATTAAACAGGAGGCCTGCATCCCTCGCGCTGTATCAAAAGAGGAGATAGAAATTCTTTTAAACGCAGTAGATCCCTCTACCTTTATGGGGCTTAGAGATCGCTGTATTTTAGAGTTATTTTATAGCTCGGGATTACGTCTTTCCGAGGTAGTTGCCCTAAACTGGGATGATATATCACTTGACGACAGGTTAGTTCTTGTAAAAGGTAAGGGGAATAAATCCCGTATAGTTCCGTTCACTCTAACAGTCAAAAACTGGCTCAATTTGTATAAAGAACACCCTCAAAATGGGCTTTATAATCAGGGAGTTGTTTTTTTGAACAAGTTCTTAGAGAGAATCACCTGTCGCTCTGTGGATAGAATGGTCAAGGATTACGTAAAAAAAGCGGGGCTTTCTCCCCTCATCACTCCTCACGTTTTACGCCATTCGATTGCCACTCATTGGCTCGATAGAGGGATGGATTTAAAGTCTATTCAGGAGATACTAGGTCACGAAAGCCTAGGCACGACTCAAATCTACACAAAAATTTCCAAAACGAAAAAGGAGGAGGTTTATAAGAAAAGCCACCCTCTGGCGTTGGGAAAAATGCAAATAAAGGAAAATGAGTGACTATGAAATTTTTTTAAAAAGGTTTAGGGGTTATTTTTTTGAAAAAGTTTGAGGGGGCTGTAAGCCGGATTCTGTAAGAGGTTTTAAGCCTCTACCCGTTATTCCTCTGGGATTATTGTTGCCAATAAACTCAAGCGAATTAGCGAAAGGACGGTCGACGAAAACCGTTGAATCCCTTCTCTCTTGCTTCTGATGGGGTTTGCCTCATACACCAATTACTTGGTGAGGAGTGATTCCTAAAATCACTGTTTCATCCTGTCGCCGATTTATTACTAAATCAACGCGGTTTGCTTTCTGTTGCACTTTCCGTAGCCTTGCGGCTCCCAGTCTTTCACTGGCATCTTTCGTCTATGAAGTCCAGACTTTCCTCTGACGCGATATCTCGCGTCAGCAACGGGTCGCCCCCTCAAAAAAGGACGATTGTTAAGTTTTTAAAGCGCGACGACGTCTACGTTTTGTAGTTGCCGCTTCGCCTTCTGCCTCAGTTTCAGGGAGGTAATGGATTCTTGAACAATGTTCGCAGAAAATAAGCTTGTCGGCACGACGCACTAGATTCTCATGTTGGGCGGTAAGACTTATATGACAGCCACTGCAAACACGATTCATCAAGGCCACAACAACTTCGTCTTTTTTGTTTGAAAGAAGACGCTCATATACAGATAGAACATGCGGATCTGCCTCAGCGGCCAGACGAGCCCTATCAGCTTTAAGCTGCGAACCCTCTTGATTGATCTCAACAATTGTCTTCACAATTTCTTGTTCCAACTCTTTAGAGTTGTTGGTCGAATCTTCAAGGCTTAGTTTTGTTTTTGCAAACAATTCTTCCTCTTGGATGCGGCGCTCTTCTAATTGTTGTAATGTTTGGCTCAGCTGTGCTTTCTCGCGCTCAGATGAGGTGATCTCTTTTGTCAAAGAGTTAAACTCCTCAAGCTTTTTGGTAACTGCTTGCTGAGCTTCAAGTTTTTTTATTTTGAGCTTCTCTTCTTCAATTTTTTTCTCGACAAAAGCGGTTTCAGAGCGGAGTTGATCTAGCTCTTTTTCCCTTTCGCCTAATTGATTTTTGAGCTCTACGCGCAAAAGGCGGATCTGCTCGAGTTCTTTTTCTCGATCTTTACGAACGCGGACAAGCCGGATCATTTGCATATCGAGCGTTTGAATCTCGAGGATATTTTTAAGAGTATCACTAAGTGTCTCGGGCATAGCTTCCGTTTGACTAAAAGAAATGGTCTGAAAATAGAATACATCCTATATTCATATAGATCAAGTAAAAATCTCGAAGGAGGACCTTTGACGAGGTTAAAGGAATTTTTAGAGTCTGGGGTGAACCCTGAGGATCATTTAGATACGATTGCGATGCTCGCTTCTTTAGACTATATTGAGAAGGGTTCAAAGCGCGTTGCCAAGGCGATCGAGCAGGAACTTGTAGATCAAAGAAATTCTTTGAAGCTCATCGCCTCCGAAAATTACTCCTCTCTGCGTGTCCAGATGACCATGGGGAACTGGCTTACCGATAAATATGCTGAGGGGATTCCCTTCCAGCGCTATTATGCCGGTTGTCAAAATGTTGATGACGTCGAAAGTTACGCCCAAGAGCTTGGAAAAAAACTTTTCAATGCCGAAAGCTGTACTGTGCAACCCCACTCTGGTTGCGATGCCAATTTAGCGGCTTATTTAGCTATTTTGTCCGAGGTGATAGAAAATTCTAAAGTCAAGGATATGGGGAAATCTTTGATGCAAATGACGCACAAAGAGTACGAAGTTGTCCGACAAGAGTTTACCAAAGCGCGCATTTTAGGAATGTCTTTAAAAGATGGTGGGCACCTTACGCATGGTTTCCGAAACAACTTCTCCGGAAAACTTTTTGATGCCTACAGCTATGGAGTCGATCCGATCACAGAGCGTTTAAATTACGATGAAATCAGAGCCCAAGCCAAAGAAATCCAACCTCATATTCTCATAGCGGGCTACTCCTCGTACTCACGAAAGGTAGATTTTTCTATCATGCGATCGATTGCCGATGAAGTAGGGGCGGTTCTTTTAGTGGATATGGCGCACTTTTCAGGTCTTGTTGCCGGGAAGGTTTTTGAGGGGGTCTACGATCCGATCCCTTATGCCGATGTCGTTACAAGTACAACGCACAAAACCTTACGAGGCCCGAGGGGTGGAATCATTTTATCCAAAAAAAGATTTGAAGAGGGTTTGAAAAGAGTTTGTCCTCTTGCGCAAGGGGGACCTTTGGAGCATGTGATCGCGGCAAAAGCTGTTGCTTTTGAAGAGGCGCTCACAAAAGATTTTCAAAATTACGCGCGCCGTATTGTAGACAACGCCGAAACTTTGGCTCGCCATTTTATCGACGAAGGTGTAAGGGTAATCACAGGTGGTACCGAGAATCATTTAATGGTGCTCGATGTTTTTTCTTCTTATGGTTTGACAGGCAAAGAGGCAGAGGAGCGTTTGTACAGGTCAGGAATTATTGTGAACAAAAACGCCTTACCGAATGATTCCAGAGGCGTAATACAGACCTCGGGTATTCGGATAGGAACACCTGCCATAACGACATTAGATATGGGCCAAAATCAGATGCTTGACGTTGCAAATTTTATTGTTCGTTGCCTAAAAGGGGAAGATCCTGCCAAAATAAGGGCTGATGTGCAGCAATTGAAAGCACGTTACCCTCTTTATAAAGCAATCAGTTTAGGGAAACTATGTCATACAAATTAATTGATACGATCCATGAAAAGCGTTTGAATAACCGTATTGTAATGTTACATGATGCGGTAATGCCCGAAAGCTCCAAACGAGTAATTGATGAGCTACTCTATTTGAACTCTATGGATTCACGTGCCCCCATCCACTTCATGATCAATAGCCCAGGTGGTTCCATTAGTGAGGGATTTGCTATTTGGGATGTCATAAAGTCGTTTAAAAACCCTGTAAATACGATTGTATACGGTCTTGCTGCTTCTATGGGATCTGTGCTCTCTTTAGTAGGAGGAAAAGGGCGTCGTTTTTGTTTTCCGCATGCAAGAATCATGATCCATCAGCCAAGAATTGGTGGAACGTCACAAGGTCAAGCCTCCGATATTAAGATCACCGCTGAAGAGATTATCAAAACAAAAAAAGAATTGGTAAAGCTCTACGTAGAGGCGACAGGAAAGACCGAGGAGGAGGTAGAGCGCGCTCTTGACAGAGACTATTGGTTGACAGCACAACAGGCTCTCGAATTCGGTCTGATTGATAGGATTATTACAAGCATCGACGAAATCTAAAATGATTTTATTTGCCAAATACGTGGCCGCTGGAAACGATTTCATCGTTTGTGATCAACTTCCTAAAGCAATCGATACGGTATGTGATCGTAGACAAGGAGTTGGTGCTGACGGCCTAATTTGGCTTGAAGGGGACTTTGTTCATTTTTTCAATCAAGATGGAAGTCGAGCTTTCTGCTGTGGCAATGGCTTAAGAGTTGCTGCCGTTCACTCAAAAAAAACAGTACTTAGAACTGCATTAGGTGAGCACAGGGTAGAATTTTTTGACGGGGGATGTAGAGTTACCTACCCCGATCCAAGAAAATACCATGCGGTTTTAGAAGTGGAAAATCCCGATTTGGTAGTGCATTCTCCTCGTGATATAAACTGTAATTATGTGAAGGTTATAGACTCTGATCGAGTTTTCATGAAAACTATCGAAAGAGGCGTGGGGGAGACTCCTTCATGTGGTTCTGGAGCGATTTCTGCTGTTTTAGAGCTTTCTGAAAAAAAGAAATTGGGAGCAAAAATTCTTGTTGAGTTTACCTCAGGTGAGCAATTAAAAGTGGAATTAAAAGAAAATATCACCTGGTTAGAGGGTCCTGTGAGGCAAGTTTTTTGCGGGAAACTACCATGAACATCATTTTTAGTGATAAAACATACCAAGTCGAAATTGATGGGATATGGGTTTTCTTGCAGCTTGGCGAGGGGAGAGAAGCTGTCGACCGCTTTTGCAATTGCGAGAAGGCTTCGACTGAGGGATTTTGTGAGCATATTGGACTTGCAATTGACCGTATATATGGGAACACCCCTTTACCCCTGCATAAAAGGTATGGCTCCTCTTTAGAGGAGCAAATAGCCTTCTTACTTTACAGGCGCCACGGGATGAATCCCGTTTTTGTAACAGAAGGGAACCAAATCCACATCCGGGTCCAGGATAAAAACTGTTTCACTTTAGAATGTGAAAATCCCGAGTGGGAAAAAACCCTTTTTGATCTTCTCACTAATCGTGTGGAAGAAAATGAGGCTAATTCGATTAAGTTTTCTAATTTGCCGATGAAAGAGTTGGAATTGTTTAGAAGACGGCGCCCCTCCGATCGATTAAGTTTTGAGCTCAGCCCTTTTCAGGATCTTTTCAAAACCCTTTTTACGATGGAGGAAAAGCCGTTTCTTGAGGTCGATAGTACCTCTGACGGAATGCCAGCAAGCCTAGAATATCGGCGTAAAGGGGTGAAAGTCAGAATACCCATGGCTTTGACTAGCTGGAGACCTTTTATTGAGCTATTGCACGGCATAGATACCAATATCAAAGTTTTCCCTTATAGAGACAGGCAAATCGAGACATTTCGCTACAATCAGGGCGGGGGAACTCTAGAGATTCACACCAAAAAAATTCCAATGGTTATTCCCCAGGAGAGTAAAAGGGGGGATGTGGGAGACTACGAGTGGATTGAGGGATTTGGATTTTTAAGAAAGACAATTGACCCAATGATATTGAGCCTCATAATACAAAAAAATGAGGTGGGTTTTTTCTTAAGCCGGAATCTTGATTTGGCTCAAAAATTTCTGAAAGAGTCGATTCAGAAAAAACCTGTGGCTTTAAGGCATGAGCTCTATTTTGACAAAGAGCAGTCATTAAATATCAAAGCCTACCTATTTGAAAAGGGGGATCTTGAAAGGGTGAATTCCCATCTTTATCAAGGCTGGGCTTATATCGAAAAAAAGGGATTTTTTAGAATACTACCTACCCCGTTTAATGATGTTTCAAGGCTAATTAAGAGGCAGGAGGTCTATTCTTTTGTGGAAAAACACCGCACTTGGTTGCAAGACAAGAGCGGTTTTCAAATCCACGCTTCGGCCGTTGAGGCAAGTCTTAGTTATAAAATGCTTCCCTATGCGATTGTTATTGAGCCGGAGAAAGAAGAGGGGCAGTCAGCTAAGGGGCTAATAGATTTTGGTTTTATACTTTATGTAGAGGGCAGCGGTTTTTTCCCAAAAGTTCGTGGTACAAGCTCAAAATCTGCAATTAAAAAAACAATCCCGAAAGAAGAAATTGCGAATTTTATCAGGGAAAATCGCGAAGAATGTGAGACGATACGCTCTTTTTTCATCCATAGACCGATCCTCAAACGCTGCTATCTGGAGGTAAGTCTAAACAAGTTTCAGCAAATTTTAGTGAATCCCGTTTATGTACAGGAGGGAACAGGAAAAATAAGCGCTTTTGGAGAATTTTTATACTTTGAAAATGAGGGTTTTTACGAGGTTCCCATTGAGCAAAGACTTCCCGAAAGATATACCGAACCCCAACTAATTTTAGCTGATGAGGTGCCCTATTTCATCTCTCAAGAGCTTGTGCGCCTTTTGCCCTTTACAGAAAATCTGGATGCTCATTTTAAAATCCCGCAGAATCTCAAACTGGTTTTAACAGACGCCAAGTGTGAAAAAGGGCGTTGGAAAATGCGACTTGTTTTCCGTTCCGAATTCGGGGAGGTTTCAATCAAAGAGGTGGACCAAGCTCTTCGAGGATTGAAGGGGATGCTGTTATCCTCTGCAGGCGCTATTCACCTTAAAGACCCCCGTTTTCAATGGATGCAAAAAGGGCCAAAAAAAGGGGAGTGGATGGATATGAACCCCCTTGATTGGCTCAAGCTAAAAGTTTTTGAAAACATCGAAGTGGATGAAAAAGCCTCATTGGAATGGGTCAACTTTTTTGAATCGTTTGATGCGGCTAGGCAAGAAGAGCCCCCTTTGGAGGGTTTGAAAAGTACTTTGAGGCCCTATCAGCAGGTGGGAGCTAGATGGTTATTTGCTCTCTACCGTTTTGGATTGAGTGGGCTTTTGTGCGATGACATGGGACTGGGTAAGACTCACCAAGCGATGTCAATTATTGCGGCGGTCCATAACGTGCAAAAAGAGGATAAGCCTTATTGTATTATCATTGCTCCAACATCGGTGATGTACCACTGGGAAAAGCTTTTAAGTCAATTTTTACCCCATTTGACTGTGAGATTGCACCACGGTCCAATCAGAAAAAAACCCACGCTTGAGCAGGATATTTTGGTAACTTCTTACGGTGTTTTGAGAAGTGATAAATCCGATTTTAGAGGTTTGGAATTCGATTTAGCTATTTTTGACGAAATGCAAGTTGCTAAAAACCAGAGTTCACAAATTCATAAAGTGTTACTCACGTTAAATTCTAAGATGAGGATTGGTCTTAGCGGTACGCCCATTGAAAACAGGCTGCTTGAACTAAAATCACTTATTGATATTGTTTTACCGAAATTTCTCCCTTCAGATGCGATGTTCAAAGAGATGTTTGTCAATCCGATCGAAAAGGGGCAATCGCAAGAGCGAGCACAAGTTCTGATGCGGCTAATTCGCCCATTCATCTTGCGACGGAATAAAAAAGAGGTGCTTTTAGATCTGCCGGATAAAATGGAAGAGGTGATCACCGTCGATCTTTCTGATGAGCAAAAAGAGCTCTACAAGAATATGTACCGTGTCTCTAAAGAGGTGATAGATCAAGAGATTGAGAAAGATCCGCACAGACAAGTTACTATCCATATCTTTGCACTTCTCACGAAGCTTAAGCAGATCTGCAATCACCCGGCGCTTCTTTTAAAAGATGTTCCTAATTATATGTCTCACCAGTCAGGAAAGTGGGACCTCTTTGTGGAACTGCTCAATGAAGCACGTTTAAGTGGACAAAAAGTGGTAGTATTTACCCAATTTTTGGATATGGTTGCGATTTTTGAGCATTATCTGGAATCACAAGGGATCGGGTATGCCAAACTGCATGGAGCCACCCAAGATCGCAAAGGGGAGGTAGAAAGGTTCCAAAATGATCCGGAGTGCGAGGTTTTTATTGGTACAATTCAGGCGGCTGGGGTGGGTATCGATTTAACACGCGCTTCAGTAGTAATCCACTATGATCGCTGGTGGAATTTTGCAAAAGAGAACCAGGCAACCGATCGGGTGCACCGTATTGGACAGACGCGTGGGGTGCAGGTTTTCAAATTTCTATCCAAAGACTCGATCGAGGAGGATATCGACTGGATCATCGAGAAGAAAAAGCAGCTGGCGGAACAGATTCTAACCTACGACAGTGCAGATGAAGACAAACAGCTCAGCCATGACGAACTCATGGAACTCATGCATAGACTCGATCAGTCTATGAAAAATTTATAAAAAATTGAATTACCACCCTTTTTGCTGAAGCCGATAAAATATTATCTACTAAGGCTATTGTTCACCCTTTTGGCTTTTGTTTTATCAAGAATTCTTCTATAATCTGACGTCTCTTGAGAGGAAAATTTTTCACCGTGTTAACCGCAACAGAAAAAAATATTTTGAATATAGTGATAGTAGGACGCCCCAACGTTGGGAAGTCGAGCCTATTCAACCGCTTAGCGAAAAAACGTGTTGCGATTGTGCATGACGAACCGGGGGTAACTCGTGACTGTATCCACGCGAATGCCTCTTGGGATCCGTTAACAGACATACGCGTTGTAGATACCGGAGGGGTTTTTCAGGGATCATCCTATGATGCGCATATTCTGAAAGGCGCTGAAAAAGAGGCCCGCCAAGCGGATGTAATTTTTGTAGTGGTAGACGGCCAAGTAGGGGTGCAACCTCTGGATCTTCAGGTGCGCGACTGGATATTCAAATTAAATTTAGACAAACCTGTATTCACGGTCGTAAATAAGTGTGAGTCCTACGAGCTCGTAGATACCTATCCCTATAAAAAAATGGGTGGAGCCGATGTGTTTGCTATTTCTGCTGCGCACAACAGGGGAATTGAGCCTTTGATGGATGCAGCTCTTCTTTCGAAAGGGATCACCCCGTTTGATCCGGAGCTTTTAGTGGATGACGAGGAGGGATTTGATCCGTTTGAGCCCGTTATAGAACCACAAAGCGCTGCAATAAAAAAACCCAGAATCGCTGTTATCGGAAGACCAAATGTTGGAAAATCGACACTTCTTAACGCACTGATCGGTCAAGAGCGCGTCCTTGTTTCTGACTTAATCGGAACAACAAGGGATGCGATCTATGTGGAAGAAGAGGATTGCATTTGGATCGATACTGCAGGTGTACGAAAAAAACAGCGAGAGACCACTGTGATTGAGAAATTTGCGGCTATGCGTACGCAAGATGCGATCGATTCGGCAGATGTCTGTATCGTTTGTTTAGACGTTCAGCAAGGGGTTACAGATCATGACCGCAGAATTGCCGACATGGTAATTCAGGCAGGTAAAGGGGCTGTTGTTTTCTTGAATAAATGGGATTTAGTCAAAGCGATTCGCATGGAACATGTGATGCAAGCTATCAAGCAAGATCCCTCATTGAACTGCTTTTTACCTGTAATCGGTTCAGCAAAAACGGGGCGCAACACGGATCAGTTGAAGGAGGCGTGCCTAAAAAGCTACGAATCAAGAAAGCGGCGTATTTCCACTGCTGAGCTGAATAAATGGCTTAAAAATCTTTTAACCCATCAATCTCCGCCCAGTGTAAGGGGTCGACCAACACGAATTTCTTACCTCACGCAAGTTTCGACAGCTCCTCCAAGCTTTGTGATTTTTTGCAATCAGGAAGAGGTTGTCCCAAGTTATCTCAGATACCTTGAAAACCGTTTTCGCTCGGAGATGGGTTTTGTGGGAACTCCGATCAGAATGCGCACGAAAAAGCGTGCCACTTGGATTGAAAGAAGAGAGGGATAAAAAATCCCCTCTTTTTTTTAAATACCTAGACTGGTCTCAATCAAAATCAATCTTTCACCTTTTCTATTTTAATAAATGCTTACTTGTAAATAATCTGATTTTTCCCTAGTTTCTTTACAAAACCTTTTAAAAGGTAAGTGAATCCCAGTTTGGTCTATGGAGAGAATATGTCGATCTTGAGAATGACATTAGGTGGTATTGCAACCGGTAGAATACAAAAAGAAATTCTGACTGAACAAGGCCCTAAACAGTTTACAAAATATGTGGAGAATGAGGCTAGGGATATATACGACTTGATTATACCCACTTTTTTTGGATTGATACTTGCAAAAATTTTTTCCAGATGTGATTTTCCGATAGTATTTAAAGGGATTTATGCATTTATTTTGTTTGGGTTTTCACTCCAATTTCTCAATTTTTTTCAGATGGTCAAATCTTTTGACCATTCTTTAAAGAGATATGAAGTATCTACTCTGTAGATCAAAACAGTAAAACACCTTTAGGGGCTATCTTTACAGTAAAATCAAATCTTTCTCTCTTGAAAAGTTGGAAAAGAAAGGGTGCAAAAGAATAAAATGAGAAATAATCTAGTTTGAGGTTTACTATTTCTACGTCGATGACAGCCACTTACTTAAAATATATCGATTCACCATGGAAGTGGTTCTTTTTCTATTTTGCCTTGGGACTTGGGACATTTTGTTATCTTTTTCTTGTTTTGTTTGGACGTATCTCCTCTTTTTCGTCATTTGATAACCTTTTAAAAGATCCCAAAACCATAAGGCTATTTGAGGCAGGAATTTTCACTAATGGTGCCTTTATCGATTTTCAAGGCGAACAATGGATGGCTTTAAGAAAAATAGATAAAGATAGATCGTACATTTATTTGGGGAATTACAGTAATGAGATTGTTTCAAATCTAAAAAGACTGTTTTTGAGATCTGAGCATGCTGAGGACCCTCGATTGATCGTGTACAAAGGTCAGCTTGTTTGCGTGTATAATGACCTGAAAATGGGTCAACGCAGAATGCATTTAGCATTTTTGAAAAAAGAGGGAAATAGCTACCAGGTTGAAAAAATTCAATCTCTTACAAAGGAAGAGGTGCAAAAAAATACCGAAAAAAACTGGGTCCCTTTTGTCCATGATGACAAGCTCTTTTTCCTCTATGAGACAAACCCCTGGACCGTTCTGGAGCATCATGAGGATGGCCATTGCACAATTTTTACAAAAAAAGAGCTTTTGATCCCTGGAGAGACTCCAAAATTATCAGGCGGAAGCCCGGCAATAAATTGTAACGGGGAATATGTAGGTTTTTTTCATATCCGATCAGGAATCACACGCTCTTACATCTCATGGAATCGATATGTCTATTTTGTCGGTGCATATGCTTTTGATTCGAAGCCTCCGTTTCTGTTGAAAAGGATGACAATTAAGCCTCTTTCCTACAAGGGGGCCTATCATCTAATAAAAAATCCAAAGAAAATCCTTTATCCGGTTGGAGTCTTGGACAAAGGCGAAGAACTCTTTGTGAGTATGGGGGTAAATGATGACCGGACAGAGGTTGTGAGAGTTTCTAAAGAGGCTCTTTTTTGCTCTATGGTAGATCTTTAAATGTTCTGTTAGGCTTTTTTCGGCATCCCGCTCAAGGCAACGACTCGTAGCTGGGATCCCATTTATACTCAATATCGTCTATCACAATTGTTCTATAAACCCAGGGGTCGCTATTCTCGCGCATCAATCGATCCATCCCCTTAATCCAACCCTTTAGTGGGCCAAAGCGACGGATACTTAGAAGTGTATAGCGTGAGCTAGTGGGTCTAAAATGGCTACGTGGGCCGTCAACTGGCGAGAGAACCTCTTGGTGAAACAAAATAATTTTTTCAAGAGTCTTTCCAAAAAAACCCTCGCTTTCTGTTAAGACAACTTTTTGAGAACTCTGTTTGGCAAGAGCGCTATCTTTTCCCCATGGATCAATATATCCCTTGACCGCAAAAAAAATGAGAAGGCTAGAAACCATATTCCAACTGTAGTAAAGGGTAGAGTTTTTTTTCTTCCATCATAGGATGGACAAGAGCTTCGTACAAGCGCTCGTTATAGGTTTTGGCCGCCTGTCCTGCTCCATAAATACTTCCAAAATACCAGCCTGCTTCGAAGCTTGTTGTGAGCACACCGGCTGGGACGTTTCCGTTAAGAAAAAAATAGGCTGCGGTTCCTATGAACAATGCGTTCACCGAAAAAGCGGTAATTGCTGATTGGTATTGCCCTAAGTAAGCATATCCGGCGCCCGGCATGATACTGAGCATTTGAGCAGTAAACGGGGATTTTTTTTGATCGAGATAGGTTTTTTGTGTCTTTTCAACTGTCGACTTGAGTTTTGTGGATTTATTGGCGTCTAGCTGATCGTAGGAAAGAAAGTGGTGGGGTTTCATAGCCATTGATAAAGCTTTTTGAATCGAGACGTCTGGATTGATAGGGGGTGTTTTTTCCTCATTTAAGATTGCAAAAGCGGTTTTCGTATCGGCTGTTTTCAGGGCGTTTCCGACTAAAACAGCATGGGCTGTTTTAGGATAATTTTGCGCAAGAGCCTGATGGACGCTCAAAGCTTTATGTTTTTGTTTCGTCAGGTCGTAGGCCTCACCTAGAATCAACAAAAGATCCCGGTAGGTTTTAAAGTCGGGATTTACGAAAGCCAGAGATGAGGATTCAAAAGTTGTGACTAGATCGTCATGTCTTTTGCCAAGTGCGTAACAAAGAAGGGTGAAGTATTCCACCTCATGCTTTCTTTCCATAGATAGAACCGGATTGGGTTCTTCACTTAAAAGAAATTCAGCGCGCTGGAACGCAGTCACTGCTCGATAAAGATCAAGCTTTTTTGCAAAAAAAAGGCCCATACGATATTCGGTAGCCCAGACTTTTTCCAGCTCATTTTGCCCAAGAGGTTCGAAAGCTTGCGGGAGGGATTGGATCATTTTTTCATGAACACTGTAGTGTATGCTAGGGTTGATATCGTCGCTTACAGAGGTACAGCCTATAGAAAAAATCAAAAGGATAAATGAAAAACGCTTAATCCCTTTTAACAAGATCGATTGCTCGATCGAATTGCTCGGGGTTGGTTTGTTCACGTACGATATCTTCTTGTTGTTCACTCAATTCTTTCCATTGATCGCTTGTTTGAATTATTTCGGGTCGTATGAAGATGATGATATCGGACAGCGAATCGTTTTTAGAGGACTGGCTGAAGGCAGCTCCAATAACAGGAAGACCACCTAGGCAGGGGAGGCCAGATTTTGCTTTAGTCTGCGTATTACGGATCTGTCCTGAAAGCACAACAAATGCTTTGTCAGGAACGTGGACTCTCGTTTGCATACTACTTTTCTTGGTTCTAATACCTGCTACAGCTTGAGTATTGACTCCACTTGTTTCCGTTCCGGGGTTAGCCTCCTCGGTAATCTCCTCATCGATCTCTAAAGTGATTATGCCATTGTCTCCAATATTTGGGGTAATATTAAGTGACACCCCGATGTTACGATATTCCAAGTTGGCATTTGTAGATTGTGAAATTCCAGACGTTGTGATAATTGAGCCTGTAAATGGTATGTTTTGTCCGACGAAAATTTGCGACATGCGGTTATCTTGGGCCATAATTTTCTGGTTTAGTACAGTTGTGATACGTGCTTCTTCTTGTAGAGCTGTCAAAAGAGAGCTCAAGGTAAGGTAGGATTTTCCTCCATGGAAAATGATATCTCCTATGATTCCTAGTTGACCGCTGGAAAGAGAATTAAAAAGGTTAGGGGAAGGGCCACTGGTTGCGTTGACTCCTGTGGAGGAGGAACCTGCACTGGTCGAGGTCCCCTTGACAACATCTTGAAGAGTGATTCCGTCAGTAGAATCTACTCTTGGATAGTTGGATCCTACTCCAGCAAATTTTCCTTTAAAATTAGAATATCCACCCCATCTCAGACCCACATCAAGCGTGTTTGTTGTATCGGTTTCAATAACAAGAACCTCAATAAATACCTGTTTGAGGGGGATATCCACCGAGGCAATAATCTCTTTGAGCTTTTGCAAGGTTTGTGGATCCCCTGTTGCAACTAAAGAATTCGTGACACGAATCCACTGTAAAGAAGCAATCGCATTCACTAAAGATTCATTTTTGGTATTTTTTGTAAGTTGGAGCTCTTCACCGATTTGTTTCAATGCCATTTGAATATCGGAACCTGCGTGAAAGTTGAGCTTATAGTTCAAAAAGCCGATGTTCTCATACGACTCTATCGATGTCGAAGGTTTGGTAAGATCAGCTGAGGGAGTGTCGAATTCTTGAAGGAGCTTGAGTATTTGTGTGACGTTTTCTTGAGCCCCTACAATAACAATTCGCCCGTTGAGAAAACGTAAATTTTCGACAGATTTTGTAAGCCCCTGATTGTTCACCCCGTTGTCGGAAATATGTTCAACATAGCCTTGCACCTCTTTGATCAATTCGGGTCCTGTTTTGTAAACAGGTTTGTAGTTTTGATAATTGTCTACTTCCCTAGGTGCAGATGTTCCAGGAATTTTTTGATCAAAAGATTCTAAAAGCTTTTGAATCCTATCGAGATTTTCCGGTGTGCCGATAAATACAATTGTGCCTTCTGAAATCTTAGCGTCATTGACAGTTTTTAAGAGTTCAGGGTTCTCATTAGCAATATTTTTTGTAGTCGATTTCAGCTGAGCTAACAAATCCTTAGCCGATTTTGTTTTTGGTACGTAACTAAGAAAGGTCGCAGTACCCACTTGAGAAATTTTTGATGAGGGTTGTGTCTGTGAATCGACTGCTGCAATCATCTCTTTGATTTTTCCAATATTCGCTTCACTACCGCTAACAATAAGGGAGTTCGAATTTTTAATGAGTTTGATTCCTTTAATGGATTGGATCAAACTCGGATCTGCTGTCCCCGCACTCTCTAAATCGTTGGCAATCCCTACCAGAGTTTTCTGTAATTCGGCAGCGGTCATATGATTGGGTTTATAGATAATGTACTGGGTCGAGGAGACAGTGTGAACATCCAGTTTAGCAATAATATCTGTAAGTTGTTGGATCACCTGCGGATTTCCATGAATTGTGAGGGTATTATTCGTTTTATTCCACTGAATGTCTTTGACCGCATTTATAAAAGGCATGTTTTCAGACGATTCGGGGAGTTGAGAAATCATCTGTTGGAGCTGATCCAAAACGTATTTTCCAGAGACGTTTTGCAATTTTATTACTGAAAATTCGGCAGTTGAACCTTTAGGTTGTT